>CAWJDI010000007.1:0-594506 GCA_963841615.1 uncultured Alphaproteobacteria bacterium
CATGCAAGCGCTCTCCCAACTGAGCTATAGCCCCATCTGGTAAGCCGGTTGGGGTTCCGGCTTGGAGGGTATGGACCGGTGGCTGGGAGACTGTCTCCTTCGACCATCGATCGACCGAAGCGGACGCGGGGTCCGGTTCGATGGGCGTTCTAGGCGGGGTGGCGGCGCAGTGCAAGCGTCTTTGATGGCTTGCGCTGCGGGAACCGTGCCACGTCAGGAATAGTGCAGGGTTTCAAGCAACGCCCTGCATCCTTCAGACGAAATGCTATTCCCTAGCCTTCTTCCTTGTCGTCGCTCTTGCGCGGGATGATGTCGTTGAGGTTGTCATCGTCCTCATCGTCGTCTTCCAGGAAAGGACCGTCGGTTTCCTCGTCGTCGTCATCGTCGACTTCAACGTCGGGAATATCGTCGGGCACATCCTCGTCGTCATCGCCATCCACGGTGTCGCCGTCATCGTCTTCGGCGTCGTCGAGGGAGATGATTTCGGGGCCTTCCGTTTCGGCCTCGTCCTCATCATCTTCGACGACTGCTTTGGCTTTGACTTCCTTTTCCTTCTCTGGCTTCGCCTTGGCCGTTGTCGCGGCGACCTCGAAAGCGGTGCCGCATTTCGGGCACAGGATCGGGTCGCGGTTCAGGTCGTAGTATTTCGCGCCGCATTCGGGGCAAACGCGCTTTTCGCCGAGTTCTGGCTTGGCCAAGGGGAACCTCATAAAATGCTGGGGGCGCCGCAAAACAGAGGCGCAGAATGATGGGTGGTCCTAGCGACCGCGCGTGAGCAAGTCAAAGGCTTGTGACTCACTCGTTCGCAAGTGGTGCAACGGGGTGTGACAGCGCGCCTTTCGCGCCCTAGAACGCAGCCCATATGGCGCGCGCGCCAAAACTTTCAAGCGGAGCCAGCATGGGCCACAACAATCAGAACCCGGTCCCGATGACGGCGACACCCGGCACCCCGCTGCAAGGGAGCGTGCGCGTTCCCGGCGACAAGTCGATTTCCCACCGCTCGCTTATTCTGGGCACGGTCGCCAACGGCCGCACCACGGTGCGTAATCTGCTGGAGGGCGACGACGTGATGGCCACGGCCGCCGCCATGCGGGCGCTGGGGGCCACGATCGAAAAATCCGGCGAGTCATGGACCGTGGACGGTGTGGGCAACGGGGCGTTGCTGGCACCTGAAGAGCCGTTGGATTTCGGCAATGCGGGCACCGGTTCGCGGCTGACGATGGGGCTGGTCGCACCGTATGATTTTGCGGTGACGTTTACAGGCGACGCCTCGCTGTCATCGCGTCCGATGGGGCGGGTGTTGGACCCGTTGCGGCTGACGGGCTGTCAGGTGGACGCTGCGGAGGGCGACAGGCTGCCGCTGACGCTGCACGGAGCGCCGCTGGCCATTCCCGTCACTTACACGGTGCCGGTGGCGTCCGCGCAGGTAAAGTCCGCCGTTCTGCTGGCAGGGCTGAACATTGCGGGCACCACGACCGTGATCGAGCCTGTGTTCACGCGGGACCACACGGAGCGGATGCTGGCGGGGTTCGGGGCGGACATCCATGTGGAAACCGACGCGGACGGTGTTCGCACAATCACGCTACAGGGGCAGCCGGATCTTGCGCCGCAGGATATCACCGTTCCCGGCGATCCGTCTTCGGCGGCCTTCGCCATCGTGGCAGGACTGATCGTGCCGGGGTCGGAGGTAACGGTCTCAGACGTGCTGCTCAACGAAACGCGCACCGGTCTGATGCTCACTTTGCGGGAGATGGGTGCGGACCTTGCGATCACCGACCGGCGGATGACCGGGGGCGAGGAGATCGGCACGATCACCGGGCGCCATTCCACGTTGCGGGGGATTACCGTTCCCGCCGACCGTGCGCCGTCGATGATCGACGAGTATCCGGTGTTGGCGGTTGCAGCCGCCTTTGCCGAGGGCGAGACCGTCATGCTCGGGCTGGATGAACTGCGGGTGAAGGAATGCGACCGGCTGGCGGCGACCGCGCGGGGGCTGGAAGCGAACGGCGTGGCATGTGTCGAGGGGGAAGACACGTTGACCGTGACAGGTGGTGCGGTGCCAGGCGGTGGGACGGTTGAGACCCATCTCGACCACCGTATTGCGATGGCGTTTCTCGTTATGGGGATGGCGTCGCAGAAGCCGGTGACGGTGGACGATGCCACTATGATCGCCACATCTTTCCGCGAATTTCCCGACCTCATGCGCGGTCTTGGGGCGGACGTGTCGTGACGGTTCTGCGCATTCGCCGCCTCGTGCATGGGGAAGGGCTGGCGCTGCCGTCCTATGAGACTGCCGGCAGTGCGGGTCTCGACCTTCCAGCGGCTGTCGATGAACCGCTAACTTTGGAGCCGGGCGCGCGGGCGCTCGTGCCCACCGGCCTCGCCATCGCGCTGCCGGACAATTACGAGGGGCAGGTGCGGCCCCGCTCGGGTCTGGCCGTCAAGCACGGCATCACGGTGCTAAACGCGCCAGGCACGATCGACGCGGATTATCGTGGCGAGGTGCATGTGCCGCTCATCAACCTCGGCGATGCGCCGTTCGTGGTGGAGCGGGGCATGCGGATCGCGCAGCTCGTCATCGCGCCCGTGGTGCAGGTGACGGTGGAAACGGTCGATACGCTCGATGATACGGCGCGCTCTACGGGAGGTTTTGGCTCAACCGGGATTTGATTGGCTCTCACGCGAAGGCCTTCAGCCAACGCTCCGGGGGGCGGCACATAGGTGCCGGTCGGCCACTTGGCCTTCTGAAAGGTTTACGCTGGGCGTAAACCTTCAAGCGCCGATGCCACCACAGCATCCTCGTCCTGATCAATCGACACTGTGATGTGCAGTTCGTCCTCGCCCGGCTCCTCCAGCGCGGCGAACTGGCTGTCGAGCAGGCTTTGAGGCATGAAATGATTTTTGCGCGCCGCCATCCGCTTGGCGATCAGATCGCGGGAGCCTTGCAGATAAACGAAGACCACGGGATCTCCCGCCATCACCGTTATGCGGAAGCGGTAGGCTCGTTTCAGGGACGAACAGGACGCGACGACCGTGCCGTTGCTGTCTGCCATCTTGCGTCCCAGTATATCGAGCCAGGGCCAGCGGTCGTCATCTGTGAGCGGTTTGCCTGCGCTCATCTTATCCACATTGGCCTGCGGGTGCAGGTCGTCGCCCTCGATGTAACGGGCTTCCAAAGCATCGGCAATTTTACGACCAACGGTGGACTTTCCGCACGACGTGACGCCCATGACCACAAGCAGGCGTGGAGAGCCGTTCATCACAAAGATGCCGTGATGCCGCCGTCCACATACAGCGTGTGGCCGTTGACAAAGCTGGCGGACGGGGAGGCGAGAAAGACGCATGCACCGACCAGCTCCTCCACCTTGCCCCAGCGCCCTGCAGGTGTGCGATTGGCGAGCCATGCGGAGAACTCCGCATCGTCCACAAGGGATTGCGTCAACTCCGTCTCGAAATAACCGGGCGCGATGGCGTTGCATTGCAAGCCGAGGCGGGCCCAGTCGGTCGCCATGCCCTTGGTGAGGTTGACCACCGCGCCCTTGGTTGCCGTGTAGGGGGCGATGCCGGGGCGGGCGAGCGCGCTCTGCACCGAGGCGATGTTGATGATCTTGCCCGCACCGCGCCCGATCATATGCCTCGCGCAGGCCTGCCCCACGTTGAAGACGCTGGAAATGTTGGTTGCCAGCAGCTTCTCAAAAGCTGCGGCGTCGAACTCGTCCAGCCGTCCGCGGTGCTGCATGCCTGCATTGTTGACGAGGATGTCGATGGGGCCGTTGTCATGTTCATACTTGTCGACGGCAGCCTTTGCAGCGGCGTGGTCGGTCACATCGAAGGGTAGCAGAACCGGCGGGTTGGCAAAGGCTTCAGCGGCTTTTTCCAGCTTGGCCACATCGCGCCCGTTCAACACGATATGCGCGCCCGCATCCGCCAGCCCTTTGGCGAGCGCAAACCCGATGCCCTGGCCGGAACCGGTGACGAGCGCGGTCTTACCGCTGAGGTCGAACAGGGCGTTTGTCATGGCGGTTCCGGCTCCAAAAGTGTGTGCGGCCCTCCTAGGCCGAACGGCGTTCTTTTGCTACGCCTTGGCGAAACATCGCCGGAAGCCGCCATCATGTCCGACACTCCCTTTTACGAAAGCCACGACCCCGTCTTCGACACCTACGTGATGTTCAACGCACCGGTGAAGAAGCTGGCGACAGGGTTCGACTGGGTGGAAGGGCCGGTGTGGTTCGGCGATGCGGATTGCCTGCTGTTTTCCGACATTCCCAACAACCGCATCATGCGCTGGAATGCCGAAACCGGCATTTCGACGTTCCGCCAGCCGTCCAATTTTTCCAATGGTCACACGCGGGACAGGCAGGGGCGTCTGGTTTCCTGCGAACACGGCACCCGCAGGGTGACACGCACGGAGTTCGACGGCACCATTACCGTGATTGCCGACCGTCACGACGGCAAGCGGCTGAACTCACCCAACGATGTGGTGGTGAAGAGCGACGGCACGATCTGGTTTTCCGACCCGCATTACGGCATCGGCACGAATTACGAAGGGTTTCGCGCGAAGCAGGAACAGCCGTGCCATGTCTATCGTGTCGATCCCGACACGGGCGTTATTCGCGCGGTTATCACAAGCATGCAGTGCCCCAACGGGCTGGCATTTTCGGCTGACGAGAAGACGCTGTATGTGGCCGATACAGGCACGATGTTTTCAGCCGATGCGACCCAGCACATGCGGTCGTTTGCGGTGGCGGATGATGGTGCGTGCAGCGACAACGGTGTGTTCCACACTGTCGATGCGGGTGTTTCCGACGGATTCCGGCTCGATACGGACGGTAATATCTGGTCTAGCGCGGCGGACGGTGTCCATTGCATCGCGCCGGACGGACGCCTGCTTGGCAAAGTGTTCGTGCCGGAAATCGTCTCGAATGTCTGCTTCGGCGGGCGGGGTGGCAGTCAGCTGTTTATAACCGGCACGACGTCGATCTATCGTATCACGCTTAATCGGGACGGGTTGGCAACTTTCTAGAGCCTGTAAACGATTTCAACAGAGACGCGGGTTGCTAAACGCGGTTCTCGTTTACCAGAGCCTGCAACACGGTTCTTGGCTCGACAGGCTTGGCCAACACGCGGTTGGCTTCAATGCCAAGATCGTCCGCAATTGCGCCGGGATGTCCAGTCGCGAAAACGAAAGGTATGTTCTTCTCGCCCAGAATTTCCGCAATCGGCATGGACGTCTCATTGCCCAAATTATAATCCAGGCATGCGAGATCGACATCATTTTCGGCAAGAGCCTTCAACGCGCTTGCCACGTCCTCGACCGGACCGACGACGACATAACCGGCTTCTTCAAACGCGTATTCCATGTCCATTGCGATGAACGGATCGTCTTCGACAATCAATATGGTGCGCTTTGATCCACTCTCGCCAGTCAAGCTTTGATCCCCGGAAGTTTCATAGGCACTGTGCCCTGAATCGATGTGTCTGATGTGTTTCATTACGCGTTACCAATTCTGACCACTCACAATCGTTCCGTCAATCTATAACAATATTAGCATATCAGGGTTACCCGTCCGTGAAGGTTTTCGGCAAAGGGTTGCCCGAACGTCAGACCATGCTAGCCTCGCGCCAGATCTATCGTAACCGCCAACAGGGCGGCGTCTGGGAGGACATCATGAAAAAATCATTCTTGACCATCGCAATCGGCTCCACACTGGCTTTCGGCGTCGCCGCCGAAGCGCTCGCCGTGGAGTGGAACGCTTCCGTTTGGGGCAAGCGCCGTGCCTTCACAGAGCATGTGGAAAAGCTGGCCGAGCTGGTGAGCGAAAAGACCGGTGGCGATTTCACCATCAACATTTCCTACGGCGGCCTGTCGAAAAACCGCGAGAACCTTGACGGCATTTCAATCGGTGCCTTCGAGATGGCCCAGTTCTGCGCCGGTTATCACCGCGACAAGAACCCGACCATCACTGTTA
This sequence comes from uncultured Alphaproteobacteria bacterium, assembly GCA_963841615.1. Classification (GTDB taxonomy): domain Bacteria; phylum Pseudomonadota; class Alphaproteobacteria; order Rhizobiales; family Rhizobiaceae; genus Pseudahrensia. The sequence goes on from CAWJDI010000007.1 coordinate 5,970, forward strand.
TGGAACTGCCGTTCCTCGGCGTCTCGACGCTGGATCAGGAACGCAAGGTTTCCGAAGCGATCTACCAGCACCCTGCCGTGGTCGCTGATCTGGCACGCTGGAATGCGACGCTGCTGATGCCGTCGCCCATGCCGCAGTACAACATTGTTGGCGTGGGTGATGCGCCGAAGACGCTGGCCGATTTTGAAGGTTTTAGCGTGCGCGCAACAGGCGGGATCGGGCAGGCTATGGAAGCTGTGGGCGGTGTGCCGACATCGGTGACAGCGACCGAAGCCCGTCAGGCGCTGGATTCCGGTGTCGTGAAGGGTGTCGCCTTTGCGCCCCATGCCCATATGTCCTTTGGCACCGTCGAGGGTGGTGCGTGGTGGACCACAAACCTCAACCCCGGAACGGTCAACTGCCCGGTCGTGGTCAACAGTGATGCGCTGGCCGCCTTGTCCGACGAACACCGCGAGGCGCTGATGTCGTCCGTTGGTCCTGCGCTCGACCATTATGTCGAGAATTACGAAACCAACACGATGGGCGCATGGGGTCCGAAAATGGACGAGAAGGGCATCGAGCAGGTGACGTTCTCCGATGAGGAAATCGCTGCCTTCAAGGAAAAGGCTGCTTCACCCATTGCCGCCAAGTGGATCGAGGATAACGCCGCCAAGGGTCTGCCCGCGCAGGAACTGTATGACCTGACGGTCAAGGCGATTGCAGACAACCAGTAGGCCGCTCGCGAGAGGCCACCTGACATGGCCGGATCCGCATCTGTATTGGTCGATGACAGCGCCCTGTCCCGTGCGGACAGGGCGCTGTTTCGCCTCGAGGGCTGGTTGGCGCTGGTCTCGGGGCTGGCCGTGTTCGCGCTGGTGCTGCTGGCAGTGGTTTCGGTTTCAGGGCGCAACTTCTTCAACCGTCCGCTTTCCGGCTATGTGGACTGGATCGAGATCGCCATGCCGCTAATCGCCTTCATGGGTGTGTCCTACGCCCAGCGCGAGGGCGGCCACATTCGCATGGACATTTTAGTCGGCCAGTTGCGGGGCCGCGCGTTATGGTTGGCGGAGTTGGTGACGACCACAGTCATTCTGCTCATCATGCTGGTGCTGGTGTATGGCTCGTGGTCCCACTTCGACCGCTCGTTTGATTTCGGCTCGCCTTGGTGGAGCCGGGATTCCACGATGGATATCGCTATTCCGCTCTGGCCCGCCAAGCTACTCGCTCCCATCGCGTTCGGCGTTTTGTGCCTGCGGTTGGTGTTGCAAATCTGGGGCTATGTGCGCGCATTGATTTCCGGCACAGAGACACCTGTCGCCGTGCCTCTGGTCGAGGACGCCGCCACCCAAGCCGCGCGGGAAGCGGCTACCGTTTCCGGTTTCGACGATGGCGACCGCCAGCCAAGGCAGGCCTAGATGGAACCGATCGACATCGGCATCGCCGTTTCAGGCTTCATGCTCGTCATGGTCGTTCTGGGAATGCGTGTCGCCTTCGCCGCCGCGATGGCAGGCATTGTCGGGCTGATCTGGATTTTCTGGGCCAAGAAAGGCTACGACCCCGATGAGTTCATGTGGGCTTTCACCATCGCTGCTAAGACAGCGGGGCAGGTGCCCCATTCCAAGGTCGCCAGTCAGGCACTGTCACTCATCCCGACCTTCATTCTCATCGGATATCTCGCTTACTATGCGGGGCTGACCACCGCGCTTTTCGAAGCCGCCAAGCGCTGGGTCGGCTGGGTGCCCGGTGGCATGGGGGTGGCCACAGTGTTCGCCACAGCCGGTTTCGCCGCCGTGTCCGGCGCGTCGGTCGCAACGGCGGCAGTGTTTGCGCGCATCGCGATTCCTGAAATGCTGGCGCTCGGCTACGACAAGAAATTTGCGGCCGGCGTAGTGGCGGCGGGCGGCACGCTGGCGTCCCTCATTCCACCCTCGGCCATTCTCGTTATCTACGCCATCATCGTGGAGCAGGACGTGGGGCTGCTGCTGCTGGCGGGCTTCATCCCCGGCATGGTGTCGGCCTTGATCTACGCTGCGCTCATCATTGGTATGGCGTTGGTGATCAAGAATTTCGGCCCGCCGATCAGGGGCTATACGTGGCGTCAGCGGTTCGCTTGTTTGCCAGCGGCCCTACCGATTTTCATGGTCGTCGCGATCATCATCTTCTTCGTCTATAACCCGTTTGGTGGTGATGCATTCGGCACACCGACCGAGGGCGGGGCCATCGGGGCGTTCATCGTGTTCCTTGTGGCGCTGTATCGCGGGATGCGCTGGCCGCAGTTGAAATCGGCCCTGCTGGAAACGGCCAAACTGTCGGTGATGATTTTTACGATCATCTGGGGCGTGCTGGTCTATGTGCGCTTTCTCGGCTTTGCCGATCTGCCATCATCCTTTGCCGAATGGATTGCCGGTCTCGAACAATCGCCCATGCTGACATTGGTGTTTATCCTGCTGGCCTACGCGGTGCTCGGCATGTTCATGGACGCTATCGGCATGCTGCTGCTGACATTGCCGGTGGTATTCCCCGCTGTCATGGCGCTCAACGGCGGCATGGACGTTTCCGCCGCCGACAGCGCCTTCGGCATGAACGGCACGCTCTGCGCCATCTGGTTCGGGATACTGGTGGTGAAAATGGCGGAGTTCTGTCTGATCACACCGCCCATTGGGTTGAACTGTTTTGTGGTCGCAGGTGTGCGACCGGATATTTCCGTGCAGGACGTCTTCAAGGGCGTGACGCCATTCTTCATTGCGGACGGCATTACAATCGCAACGCTGGTCGCGTTTCCCGCCATCGTATTGTGGTTGCCGCGTCTCACGATGGGGTGACGCCTGCCAAACGGTTGTTTGGCGCAATTCCATTCTCCACGTGCCGCGATAAACGCAATGGTGCGCCAATTCTGCGGGCCTATCTACGCTCATAATGGAACCTTGTTCCAAAGGTGGGCCTGTTGCGATGCAAACGTATCCGATCTTTCTGAAGCTGGCCGGTCGCCGCGTCGTCTTTTCCGGCGCGGGGGATCACGCGGCTGCGAAGATCAAGCTGCTGCTCAAAACCGAAGCGCGTATCGCCGTTTACGGGATGGATCCGTGCGATGACGTTCTGCGCTGGGTCGCGGAAGGGCGTATCGTGTATCACCGAGCGCCCCATCGCGGATGGCGACACGCTCTGCGCCCGCCTCGTGTATGGGGCCAATGACGACCCTGCCGAAGACGCCCGCGCCGTGGCACTGGGCCGACAGGCAGGGGCGATCACCAACATTGTGGACAATCTGGAAGCGAGCGAATTTCTTACGCCTGCCATCGTGGACCGCGACCCGGTTGTCGTCGCCATCGGCACGGAAGGCACTGCGCCCGTGCTGGCCCGCAAGATCAAGGCGAGTGTGGAGGAGCTGCTGCCCGTCTCCACCGGCCCGCTGGCGCGCATTGCCAGCACCTTTCGCAGTAAGGCCGCCACCCTGCGTGGACCGCGCGCACGGCGTGATTTCTGGGCGCGGTTCTTCTTCGATGCCGGGCCGAGGGCTATGGCCGACAGCGGTGAGGAGGCGGTTCTGCCCGCGCTGGAAACCATGTTCGATGACGTGCAATCCGGTGGCAAGACAGCCGGGTCCGTCGCCCTCATCGGCACAGGGCCGGGCGATCCTGAACTACTGACCTTGAAAGCGCGCCGGATGCTGCACCAGGCCGATGTCGTGCTGCACGATCGTCTCGTTTCGCCCGAAATCCTCGAACTGGCGCGGCGGGAAGCGATTGTCGTATCCGTCGGCAAGCAGGGCTACGGCCCATCCTGGAGACAGGACGACATCAACGCGCTGATCGTTGAACACGCCGCGAAGGGCGCAAAGGTCGCGCGGCTGAAATCCGGCGATGCTGCCATCTTCGGTCGGCTGGATGAGGAAATTGACGTTCTGGAAGAAGCCGGTCTCACTTGGGAAATCGTGCCCGGTATCACGTCCGCATCGGCTGCCGCCGCAGCTATCGGCACGTCGCTGACACGGCGCGGGCGCAATTCGCAACTTCACTTTTTGACTGGCCGTGACGTCGATGGTTTTGCCGAGCAGGACTGGCGTTCGCTGGCCAAAGATGGCGCGACTGCCGCCATCTATATGGGCCTGCGCGCCGCCACGTTCCTGTCCGGGCGTCTGCTGATGCACGGTGCGGACGCATCGACTCCGGTGACGGTGATCGAGAATGTATCGCGCATAGACCAGCGGGTCGTGCTGTCGTCGGTCGGCACTTTGGTGGCCGACCTTGAAGCTGCCGGTATTACCGGCCCCGCCGTTCTTTTCCTCGGTTTGACACCGCGCCGGATGGCGCAGGTCGAACTGCCCGCAATCGCTGCTCGCCTGGAAACGAAGCTGGAGCAAACAGCATGACCGACAAAAGCCTGCGCCGTCCGTTTCCGCCGAAAATCGTGACCGCCAACGATTTGATGGAGGGGGACGCGGTCTATTTCACCGTCGACCACCAATGGTCGCGCGACCACGGGGACGCTGCCGTCGTCCACAATGCCGACCGGGCTGACGCTCTGTTGGCGGTCGCCGCGAAACAGACCAACCGCATCGTCGGAGCTTATCTGGCGGACGTGAAAGTGGGCGATGACGGTCGTCCCGAACCGGTTCATTTCCGCGAGATCTTCCGCACCAAAGGTCCGTCCAATTATCATCACGGCAAGCAAGAGGAGGCCGCGTAATGTATCGCTACGATGAGTTCGACGAAAATTTCGTGCGCGAACGTGTCCGCCAGTTTCGCGGGCCAGGTGCGAGAAGCGCATCGACGGGTCGCTGACCGAGGATGAGTTCAAGCCGCTGCAGTCTGATGAACGGTCTCTACCTGCAACTGCACGCCTATATGCTGCGGGTTGCCATTCCCTACGGCTCGCTCGACAGCACCAAGATGCGGCAGCTCGCGCTGCTGGCCGAGAAGTGGGACAAGGGTTACGGCCATTTCACCACGCGGCAGAACATCCAGTATAACTGGCCGAAACTGGCCGATGTGCCGGACATGCTCGACGCGCTGGCTGATGTGGGAATGCACGCCATTCAGACTTCCGGCAATACGATCCGCAACGTCACCGCCGACCATTTCGCCGGTGCTGCTGCTGACGAGATCGCCGACCCACGCCCGACGGCAGAGCTGATCCGCCAATGGTCCACCGACCATCCCGAATTCCAGTCACTGCCGCGCAAATTCAAGGTCGCCGTCACCGGTTCGCCCAACGACCGGGCCGTGACGAAGGCTCACGACATCGGGCTGCGGATGGTGCGGAACGAAGCCGGAGAGCCGGGTTACGAGGTCATCGTCGGCGGTGGTCTGGGCCGGACGCCGATGGAGGGCAAAGTGATCCGCGATCATCTGCCCGTAGCCGATCTGCTGCCCTATCTGGAAGCGATTTTGCACGTCTATAATCTGCCGGGCGACGCGATAACAAATACAAGGCGCGCATAAAGATCCTGGTCCACGAGGAAGGGCTGGATGAAATCCACGCGGAAGTCGAAGCGGCTTTCGCGTGGCAGAAAGAGCGTTTCGCCGCTCCTTCCGACGCATTGGTGACCGGTATCGAGGCTGCGTTTGCCGTTCCGCACCTGGGTAAACGGGACTTTCACGTCCTACGAAACGGCATTTACCGGCGACAAGAGCCCTGCGCGGTTTCGTGAAAACGAACGTCGCGGAACACGCAAATTCCGACTACGCCATCGTCACGATTTCGCTCAAACCCGTCGGCGGAACGCCCGGCGATGCGACGGCGGAACAGATGCGCGCCGTTGCCAATATCGCCGAACAGTATGGCCACGACGAAATCCGCGTGTCCCACGAGCAGAATCTCGTGTTGCCTCATGTGGCGAAAGCCGATCTGCCGGTCGTGTTTGCCATGCTTCAAAAAGCTGATCTGGCGAGCGCCAATATTGGGCTGCTGTCGGATATCATCGCCTGCCCGGGCATGGATTATTGCGCGCTGGCAACGGCCCGCTCCATTCCCATCGCGCAGGAAATCGCCACACGGTTCGACGAACTGGGGCTGGAAGCCGAAATCGGTAATATGAAGATCAAGATTTCCGGCTGCATCAATGCCTGCGGGCACCATCACGTCGGCCACATCGGGATTCTCGGCCTCGACCGGGCGGGTGTGGAAAATTACCAGATCACGCTGGGCGGGGATGGCACGGAGACATTCGCCATCGGCGAACGGGCCGGGCCGGGCTTTGCAGCGGACGATCTCGTGCCCGCGCTGGAGCGGTTGCTTGCCGCCTATCTCGATCTGCGCCGAAGCGCTGAAGGAGCCGTTTATCGACGCTTATCGCAGGTTGGGTGCCGCGCCGTTCAAGGCGGCACTCTATCCGGAAAACGCGCGGGTGGCGGCATGACGATTATCAAACGGGACGGTACGTTCGAACGGAGCGTGGACAATTTCAGCTTCCAGCCGCTGGAAAATGCGGACGGATCGTCCTTCGACGTGCCGTCCGATACCGACCCGAACAGTCTGCCGCTCGATGCTGTCGCCTACCGCATCGCGTTCCCCACGTCCCACGACGGGCGCGGCTTTTCCATCGCCCGGCGGTTGCGGGAACGGGGTTATGAAGGCCATTTGCGCGCCAACGGCAACGTGCTGGCGGACCAGTTTCCCTTTGCCATCAATACCGGTTTCGACGATGTGGAAATTCCCGACGCGCAGGCCGAGCGGATGCCGCAGGCGCAATGGGTGGACGCCGCGAGCCGTATCCCGCACACCTATCAGGACAGGCTGATGCGGCACGCGCCGCAGAACGCTGCTTAACACCATGAACGATATGACATTTCCTCCCCTGATGAACCTTGACGTTATAGACGCCGCTCCCATCACCCCGCCCCATCCCGATGCCCAGACGGTGACATCCGTTACCCATTGGACGGACCAGCTCTTCTCGTTCCGCGTCACCCGTCCGCGCACGCTGCGGTTTCGCTCCGGCGAGTTTCTGATGATCGGGCTGGAGCAACCACCGAAGGACGGCAAGCCCGGCAAACCGTTGTTGCGGGCCTATTCCATCGCATCGCCTTCATGGGACGAGGAACTGGAATTCTATTCGATCAAGGTGCCGGACGGGCCATTGACGTCGAAACTTCAACTCATTCAGCCTGGCGACCACGTGATCGTGCGCCCCAAGCCAGTCGGCACACTTGTGCTGGATGCTCTGCTGCCCGGCAAACGATGCTTTCTGGTGGCCACCGGCACCGGTATCGCGCCTTTCGCCTCGCTGATCCGCGACCCGGATCTGTATGAAGCCTACGATGAAATCGTGTTGACCCACACGACCCGTACAGTCGCCGAATTGGGCTACGGGGCGCATCTGGTCGACGCGGTAAAGGCGGACCCGCTGGTGGGAGAGGAGGCGTGTTCCGAGCTGCGCTACCTGCCGACGACGACCCGCGAAGAGTCGCCTGTGATGGGCCGCGTGACAGACCTCTTTCGCGATCCCGCGCGGCTCGAAAACCTCGGCATAATGCCGCTTGGCTCGGACGATCGGGTGATGATCTGCGGATCGCTGGGTCTCAACGAGGACATGGCGGCCATTTGCGAAGCGGCGGGTCTGGAGGAGGGCGCCAATTCCAGACCCGGCCATTACGTCGTGGAAAAAGCCTTTGTCGGCGAAGGTGTATCCTGATCCGAAAAGTCCCACCGATGATCTTTGGCTACCCATTTTCTTTTCCTGCAAATCGGCTCGAAGGTACAAGGTCATTCTGTAGATTTTTTCTATTTTGGGACTTTAAGTGCCGAAATCGTAAAAGCATTGACGGGGCGAAGTTTTGCGCCGTAACGTCGCATTCGCGAACGCGCGGTTCCGCATGACGATTTAAACAACACCGCGCACAGGGAGACTTTCATGATCAAGAAAACCATAACCGGACTATTGACCGGCGCCGTGCTGGCCCTTTCCGGGCAGGCGGCATTCGCCGATGCACACGGCGAAATCACCGTCGGTTACTTCCTCGAATGGCCCATGCCTTTCCTTGCCGCCAAAGCGGCCGGCACCTATGACGAAGCGCTGGGCAAGAAGGTGAATTGGGTATCCTTCGACACCGGCACCGCCATGTCGGCTGCAATGGCCTCCGGCGATGTGCAGCTTTCCGTGTCCCAAGGTGTGCCCCCGTTTGTGGTTGCAGCATCCGGCGGTCAGGACATTCAGATCGTGGATGTGGCGGTGAGCTACTCCGAAAACGACAACTGCGTCTTTGCAGCCGCTCTCGAGATGGACAAGGACAGCGTCGGCGAACTGGCTGGTAAGAAGGTCGCCGTGCCGTTGGGCACAGCCGCTCATTACGGCTTCCTGCGCCAGATGAACCATTTCGGCGTCGATGTCAGCAGCCTGCAGGTTGTCGATATGGCACCACCTGAAGGCGCCGCCGCCCTCGGTCAGGGTTCCGTCGACTTTGCATGCGGTTGGGGCGGTGGCCTTGCCCGCATGAAGGAATATGGCAACACGTTGCTGACCGGCGCTGAAAAGCAGGAACTCGGCATTCTCGTCTTCGACGTGACGTCCGCACCGGCTGCCTATATCGCGGAAAACGGCGACACCGTCGCAAAGTTCGTCAAGGTGACGGCTGATGCCAACGCCGAATGGGCCGCCAACAAAAGCGACGAGATGCTGGCCGTCATTGCCAAAGAATCCGGTATGGATGTCGAAGCGGCTCGCAAGTCCATGTCGACCTTCGAGTTTCCGACAATCGACGAGCAGCTTTCCGCAGCATGGTTCGGCGGCAACGCCGCACCGTTCATGAAAGGCGTCGCGGACGTCTTCGTGGAAGCCGGTTCCATCGACTCGGCGCTCGAAGACTACTCGGGCACGGTGAACACCGGACCTTTGGAAGCCGCCAAAGGCATGTAAGACTTCGATGGCGCGGCCTTCACGGGCCGCGCCATTTTCCCATAGAGTGTGGGGCAATCCAATGCTCAATGATTTCCGTGCGGTTTGCCTGGCGGAAATGGAAGGTCGGGGGACATGAGCGGACTTTTGATAGACGATCTTTCGATGCGGTTCGACCTGCCGGGCGGCGGGCACGTGCAGGCGTTGCAGAATGTTTCCATCGATCTGAAAGCCGGTGAACTGCTCAGTGTTCTCGGCCCTTCCGGTTGTGGCAAGACCACGTTGCTGAACATCGTGGCAGGCTTTCTCGCACCCACCGGCGGCGCGATGACACTGAACGGGCATGAGATCAAAGGACCGGATGCCGAGCGCGGCATGGTGTTTCAGCAGGGCGCGCTGTTCGAGTGGATGTCGGTGCGGGAAAATGTCGGCTTCGGGCCTTCGATGAAGGGCATGGGAAAGAGCGAGAAATCCAAGATCGTCAACCGGCTGCTCGATGTGGTGGGGTTGCAGGATTTCAAGGAAAAAGCGGTTTACGAATTGTCCGGCGGGATGCAGCAGCGCGTGGCTCTAGCCCGCTGCCTTGCGAACGATCCCGATGTCATTTTAATGGACGAACCGCTCGGCGCGCTCGATGCGCTGACGCGGGAGAAGATGCAAAGCCTCGTTCTGAAATTGTGGAAGGAGACGGGCAAGACCATCATTCTCATCACTCACTCCGTCGAAGAGGCCTTGCTGCTTGGCGAACGCCTGATCGTAATGGCCCCCCGCCCGGGACGCATCCACAAGGAATACCGTCTGCCGTTTGCGGAACTGGGTGTTGATGCGGACTTGCGCGAGGTGAAGAAGCATCCGGATTTCGGCCCCAAACGGGAGGAAATCCTGAACATGATCTGGGATATGGAAGAGGAAATCATGGGCACCACGGAGGACGCGACATGACCGGCGTCTTCTTCCTGCTCATCTACGTCGCCATTTTCGCAGTCAGCGCCTTCGTCGTCACACGGCTGATACAGGGCAAGATCTCCGACTACACATCTCTGAAAACCGTGACCTTCGGTGATGAAAGCGCGGTGCGCCCGAACCGTGCAGCGGGTATCATTTCCATCGCCACGATCTTCCTCATGTGGGGCGTGTTCACGGGCTCCAGCCTGCTGCCATCCTTCCTGCATGCGCCGGGGCCTTTTCTCGGCACAACGAGTTTTACATACACGGCGCAGGCTGACGGGATGTCGGACGATGCCAATGTCACGGTCGTGGTACATCCGCGCGGTGACAGGCCGGAGCTGCCAGAAGTTGCGCCCGGCGACGGGTTCGCCAAGGACGATGTAATCGGCATCGCACAATGGCGCAGCGGGTTGGTGCGTGTCGATGGCAACGATGACATCAAGAAGAGCGCCGGTGCCGCGGTGGTGGCCATAGACGGGCAGCCTATTGCGCCGGGGCAGACGGTCGCGACCGCCAACGGCTCCGTGACGCTATCCGACAAAGGCACGCCGAACTTCACGCCCGCCAAGGGCTGGCAGATGGAGCCGCTTTACCTGCCCGCACCGGAGGAAGTCTGGTCGCGCACGGGGCAGATCATGACGGAGGGATTCCGCAATTTTTCGCTGCTGGAACATCTCGGCTATTCCCTGTTCCGCGTTGTGGTCGGCTTCGTGCTCGGCGCGCTGGTCGGCATTCCGCTCGGTTATGCGATGGGGCTTTCCAACTGGTTCCGCGGCTGGTTCGACCCGATCGTCGAGTTCATGCGGCCCGTGCCGCCGCTGGCGCTGATACCGCTCGTCATCATCTGGGCCGGTATCGGCGAGACAGGCAAGATCATCCTGCTGTTTCTGGCCGCGCTGTGGATCATGGCCATCGCCGCGCGCTCCGGCGTATCGGGGGTCAACATCTCGAAAGTTCACGCCGCCTATTCGCTGGGTGCGAGCAAATGGCAGATCATGCGCCATGTCATCGTTCCCAATTCTCTGCCGGAAATTTTTACCGGCGCACGGGTGGCGATGGGGGTGTGCTGGGGCACGGTGGTTGCTGCCGAACTGGTGGCCGCCGAGCAGGGCGCAGGCATGATGATCATGACAGCGTCGAAGTTTCAGAACACCGATATCGTCATTATGGGGATTATTCTGATCGGTGTGATCGGCTTCGGCATCGATATGCTGATGCGCTGGGCGGAGCGTGTGTTGGTGCCTTGGAAAGGTAAGGGCTGACGGTTGTTCAGTTCTTGCCGTAATAGCCTTTGTACCAAGCCACAAAGGCTTCCACCCCTTCCTCGATTGAAGTGCTGGGCGCAAAACCCGTGGCTTGGGCCAGCGCATCGATGTCGGCGAAAGTTGCGGGCACGTCGCCGGGCTGGAGCGGCTTGAACTCGATTTGAGCCTTGCGCCCGATGGCCGTTTCGAGACAGCCGATGAAGTGCATCAATTCCACCGGCTTGTTGTTGCCGATATTGTAGAGCCTATACGGCGCGGTCGAAGTGGCAGGGTCGGGCGCGTTCGAATCCCAAGCCGGATTGGGCGCGGCAACCGTGTCCGCCACACGCAGCACGCCATCCACGATGTCGTCGATATAGGTGAAATCGCGGCTGTGCTTGCCGTGGTTGAATACCTCGATTGGCTCGCCCGCCATGATCTTTCGCGTGAAGATAAAGGGCGACATATCGGGCCTTCCCCACGGGCCATAGACGGTGAAGAAGCGCAGGCCGGTGCAGGGTAGGCCGTAGAGATGGGCGTAGGTGTGCGCCATCAACTCGTTGGATTTCTTGCTGGCGGCATACAGGCTGAGCGGGTGATCGACAGTGTGGTGCTCGGAAAATGGCATCGTCGTGTTCGCGCCATAGACGGAACTGGACGAGGCGAAAACGAGGTGTTCGACGCCCGTATGGCGGCAGGCTTCAAGGGTGTTGGTGAAGCCCACGATGTTGCTGTCGATATAGGCGCGCGGATTTTCGATGGAATAGCGCACCCCCGCCTGTGCAGCGAGGTTGACTACGGTTCGCGGCGTGTGTTTGGCGAACAGCGCGTCCACGCCTTGCTGTGATTTCAGGTCGATTTCCGCGAAGGTAAAATTGGTGTGGTCCGCGATCTGCGCCAGCCGGTCCCGCTTCAGGCCCACATCGTAATAGTCGTTGAGATTGTCGAGGCCGATGACAGTCTCACCGCGTGCCAACAGGGCAGCAGCTGTGTGGAAGCCGATAAAACCCGCAGCGCCTGTGACCAGAACCGTCATACCGTTCTATTCATCGAACCCGAGAAACCGCGTCACATGCTCCGTCGGGCGACGACGGGAGATAACGGAATTGGCGACGAACTCCTCGTCCGGCCAGCCGAGCGCCACGCAAGTAAGGATGATCTGATCGTCGGGGATGTTGGCCACTTCGCGCACCACCGGGCTTTGCATGATGCCTTGCCCGTTGATGACGGCGCCCAGTCCCTTGCTCCACGCCGCCAGCACCAGACCGTATGTCATGGCGCCGGTATCGAAATGCGCGATGGTATTGTCGAGCAGGTCGCGGTCGAAACACACGACCACCGAGACGGGCGCATCGAACTGGCGGAAGCCGCGCATCACCCAGTCCTGCCGCCGCTCGGCGTCATGGCGCTCGATGCCCATGGCCTCGAACAGCTGCACGGCAATCTCGATCTGCCGCTTGCGGTGCTCGCCTTCATAAGCGGCATAGTCCTCAATATCCCGTTCCGGCGTGACGCCGCCGAGCATCCGCTCGGTGTTGCCCTCGCGCACCCGCTCCAGCGGCTCGCCCGCCAACACGTGCAGGTGCCAGGGTTGTGTGTTCATGGAGGAGGGCGCGCGGTTGGCCAGCGCGATGACCTCTTCCATCAGTTCCTGCGAGACCGGCTGGTCCGTAAAGCCACGGATGGAGCGGCGTTCGCGCATGGCCTGTTCGAGTTTCATCGCTTTGCTCCCGCCGGTGATGCGCTCAATAGAGTTTCCGCATGGATGCGGCCTCGAACGGTTTGAACGGTTCGGTGTCGTCGCCGCGCACCTTCCGCACCCAGTTCGGGTCGTTCAGCAATGCGCGACCGACGGCGATCATGTCGAACTCGTTGCGCTCCATCCGCTCGATGAGTTTTTCCAGCCCTGCCGGTCCGGAATTGCGCCCGCCGAATGCGCCGAAGAAGTCCCCGTCCAGTCCGACCGAACCGACGCTGATGGTGGGCGCGCCGGTCAGTTTCTTGGCCCAACCGGCGAAGTTCAGCCCGTGTTCGCCATCAAGTTCGGGAAATTCCGGTTCCCAGAAGCGGCGTTGGGAACAGTGTAGCATGTCCGCACCGGCTTCCACGAGCGGGGCAAGCCAGGCCGTCAGTTCATCGGGTGTGGTGGCCAGCCGTGTCTTGTAGTCCTGCTGCTTCCACTGGCTGACACGCAGGATAATGGGAAAGTCAGGCCCAATCGCTGCGCGCATGGAGCGGATAATCTCGGCTGCAAACCGAGCGCGCTCCGGCAACGTCGCGCCGCCCCATTTGTCGTCGCGCAGATTGGTGCCGCTCCAGAAAAACTGGTCGATGAGATAGCCGTGGGCACCGTGGATCTCGGCCACATCAAAACCGAGGGTCTTCGCTTCCAGCCCTGCTTTGGCGAAGGCGTCGATCGTGTCGGCGACGTCCTCTTCGCTCATCGCGTTGCCGCGGGGCATGTCGGGGCCGATCAGGCCGGAGGGGCTTTCGACCGGAGCGTCCGGCTCCCATTTGCTCGTCGGGTTCTTGGTGGACCCCGTGTGCCAGATCTGCGGCCCCATCATGCCACCGGCTTCGTGGACACCGTCGATGACCTGCTTCCAGCCGTTGAGCGCATCGCCGTGGAAGAAGGGAATGGCTTCCTCGTTCTTCGAGGCCGGGCGGTCCACGACCGTGCCCTCGGATATGATGAGCCCCACGTCGCCCGCCGCGCGGCGGCGGTAATAGTCGGCCACGTTGTCCTTCGGCACGCCGCCGGGGGAGAACGAGCGGGTCATGGGAGCCATGACGATGCGGTTCTGCATCGTCAGGTTCTTAAGTGTGTAGGGCTGGAACAGAACGTCTGTGGAGGTGGTGGTCATCGAGTCAAATCAAAGAGAAGGGTGCTGCGCAATCGTGTGCCCGTGGCGCGGCGCAACGTCAAACGGGCATGCGGCTTGATCGGTGAAACCCGTGCTGTAGCGTTGCGTCAGCGTTACCGATCAAAGGAAGTTTCATGCAACAGGCGTTTATTTGCGATTTTGTCCGCACACCGATCGGTCGCTTCGGCGGGTCGCTCGCCAGTGTTCGAACGGACGATCTGGGCGCGGTGCCGTTGGCCGCGTTGCGGGAGCGGCATGATCTGGACTGGGCCGAATGTGGCGAGGTTGCCTATGGCTGCGCCAACCAGGCCGGGGAGGACAACCGCAATGTGGCGCGCATAAGCGCGCTATTGGCTGGCACGCCCGACACCGTGCCGGGTGTGACGCTGAACCGGCTGTGCGGTTCGGGCATGGACGCGGTTTTGTACATCGCGCGGGCGATCCAGACCGGCGCTATCGAATATGGCATTGCGGGTGGCGTGGAATCCATGTCGCGGGCACCGTTCGTGATGCCGAAGGCCACGAGCGCCTATTCACGCGAGACGGAAATTCACGACACGACGATCGGCTGGCGCTTCGTCAATCCGCTGATGAAACAGCTTTACGGCACGGATTCCATGCCGGAGACGGCGGAAAACGTGGCCGAACAGGAAGGTGTTTCGCGGGAGGCGCAGGACATTTTCGCCGTTGGTAGTCAGGAAAAGGCCATTCGTGCCCAGCAATCCGGCCGTCTGGCGCGGGAAATCGTGTCCGTCACGCTGGTGCAGCGGAAGGGTGAGGATGTGGTGGTGGATACTGACGAGCATCCGAGGTCTGGAATGAGCGTCGAGAAACTGGCGCGGCTGCCGACGCCGTTTCGGGCAGGCGGCACCGTCACAGCGGGCAATGCGTCCGGCGTGAATGATGGAGCCGCCGCGTTGTTGATTGCCAGTGAGGCGACCGTGAAACGATATGGCCTGACACCGCTGGCGCGTATCGTGGCTGGCGCGACGGCGGGTGTGGAACCGCGCATCATGGGCATGGGGCCGGCACCGGCGACGGAAAAGCTGATGGCACGGACCGGCACGAAGATGACCGACTATTCCGTCATCGAGTTGAACGAGGCGTTCGCTGCGCAGGCTATTCCCGTGCTGCACCGGCTCAGCGTCGATCCGTTTGACCCCCGCGTCAACCCGAATGGCGGTGCCATTGCGCTCGGCCACCCGCTCGGCGCGTCGGGAGCGCGCATCACGGGCAGTGCGGCGCTGGAGATAAGCCTGAACGGCGGCAAAAGGGCGCTGGCGACCATGTGTATCGGCGTCGGGCAGGGCATCGCGATCGAACTGGCGACGCCGTGAACGGTCGGCAGTTTTAGCGGATCGCGGCTTCGTACCAGGCGACGATCTGCGCCCGTTCTTCCGGCGTGATGTTGGACACATTGCCCGGTGGCATGGCGTGGCTGCGTCCGGCTTGCAGATAAATTTCGCGCGCGTAGCGGGCGATCTGCTCGTCGGTCTGCAGCAGCACTCCTTTGGGCGCTACGACCATGCCGTCCCAAGTGGGCTCGACCGCATGGCACATGGCACAGCGGCCCTGAACGGCGATGCTGGCCTGCTGGAATTCCGGCACCTGCATGAAGCGTTCCGTGCGCTGGGACACAGCAGCTTCGGCTTCCCCTGTCTGAAAGGATGGGTTTGTGGACAGCCACGCGGCGATGACGAACAACAAAACGGTGGCGAGCCACGTCCATTTTGGGCCTTCACCGGTTTTGTGCATGGTGTTGAAGTAATGACGTATGGTGACGCCCATCAGGAACACCAGCGAGGCGATGACCCAGTTGTATTCCGTCGCGAAAGCAAGCGGGTAATGGTTCGACAGCATCAGGAACAGGACGGGCAGCGTCAGGTAGTTGTTGTGCATGGACCGCTGCTTGGCGATGACGCCGTATTTCGGGTCCGGTATGCGCCCCGCCTTCAGGTCCGCCACCACGATGCGCTGGTTTGGCATGATGATGAAGAACACGTTGGCGGTCATGATGGTGGCCGTGAATGCGCCCAGGTGCAGCAGCGCGGCGCGGCCCGTGAAGACCTGCGTGTAGCCCCACGCCATCGCCACCAGTAGCACGAACAGCAGCAGCATCAGCCCGTTCTGGCTGTCCCCTATATACCGGCTCTTGCACAGGAAGTCGTAGATCACCCAGCCGATCGTCAGCGAACCGGCGGAAATGAGGATGGCCTGCCAGATGGCGAGGTCGGCGACAGTGCGGTCGATCAGGAACAGCTCCGCCCCTGCCCAATAGACGATCATCAACAGGGCGGCACCGGACAGCCATGTCATGTAGCTTTGCCATTTGTGCCAGGTGAGATGTTCCGGCAGGCGGGCGGGGGCGACCATGTATTTCGTTGTGTGATAAAAGCCGCCGCCGTGGACTTCCCATTCTTCGCCAGACGCCCCTTCCGGCATATCGTCCGCCGGTTTCAGCATCAGGTCGAGGGCGATGAAATAGAAGCTGGCACCGATCCACGCCATAGCGGTGATGATGTGCAACCACCGCACAGCAAAGGCCAGCCAGTCCCACATGATCGCAAAATCGTAATACATGGTGCGCTTTCCCCTGCCGCTTGAGCGATCATTGCCTACAGGTCGATAACGATCCGGTCGCCGATCTCAAAATGATATTCTTCGAGGTTGTTACCGGGGCCCGCCCGGTCGACCACCAGAAAGTTGCTGGCTTCGTGTAGTGGCGTCAGAACCCCGTGCCAGACATTGCGGTTGAAACTGATACCCTGATCCGGGCCGGCCAGAAAAACGTGTGGGTCAACCGGGCGACCGTTGTTATCCACGCAGGCCAGAACCAGCCACGGGTGGTGACCCAGTGGATAGAAGGCCTGACTGCCAAGCGGGTGGCGCTCCACCATAGGGACAGTCAACGGCAGGGAGTAGGGTTGCCCGGAAAAGATGCTGATGATTGCGGTGCCGCCCTCGCTTGCCACGTCGGTGGTGGCGAGCGCGTTGTGGCGGATGCACTGACCGTTGTTGATGGCAAACGCATCCGCGCCCGGGGTTTCGATGACAGTGCCGAAGGGCGCGAAGGCGGCTGCGGTCAATGGGACGGGTTTTAACGGTATCATCGGAAAGGCTGCATCAGGTTCGGGTGGCAAAGCATGGCGTAAAGCCGGGCTGCGCACAATTCGCGCGCTCGTGCGGATTGCGGCCGCTCAGAGCCCACTGGCATGACCTATCAATGTGCTGCACAACAGTCCTCCAACCGCCCCGCATCGAACCCCAAGTCATGTCCAACAGCTGTCTTATCGAAAAGTTGAGCTATTACGCCGAATTATCGGACGACGACGCTGGCTACATCGCTTCTCTTGAAGAGGAGGAGCGCAATTATCCGCGCCACGCCGAGATCATCACCGAGGGCGACAAGAACGAGTATCTCTTCGCGGTCAAAAAAGGCTGGCTCTACATCTACACCGACCTTCCTGACGGTCGGAGGCAGATCGTGCGGGTGCTGGTGCCGGGCGATATCGTCGGTTTTCCCGACCTCGCGTTCAGCAAGGCCACGACAAGTCTGCGTGCTGCTGAGGACACGTGCCTGTGCCCGTTCCCCAAACGCAAACTCGACATCATTCTGGAAAATTCGCCACGCATGTCCGCGCTGTTGCTGACGCTGGCCAACCGCGAACTGGCCTGCATGGTGGACATGATGCGCGTGCTTGGGCGGATGAGCGCGGAAGAGCGTCTCAGCTTCTTCTTTCTCGATATCCTTGCCCGGTTGCGGATTACCAACAAGGCGATGACCGACACATTCCGCATGCCGCTCAACCAACATGAAATCGGTGATGTGCTGGGTTTGACCCACACGTATGTCAGCAAATCCGTGCGGCGCATGGAAGATAGCGGTCTCATCGAGCGGGAAGGGGGCACGATACGCCTGCTCAAGCCTGAACTGATGGCCGAACGGATCGGTTTCGAGGATCGGTATGGCAATCTCGATACATCGTGGTTTCCCGACATGAAGAACTGACGAGCGGTGCCTGAGCGCCGCGTTCAGTTTGTTTGGACACCTCCACACCAGCTTCAGCGTCTAGGCTTGTAACGAACACACACGTTTCAATTTCCGTTCGTCGGCCAAGGTGTCTGCAAACGGCTGGAGGGATCTGTATAATGATCAGGAAATTTCTGTTTGCTGATGATGACCCGCAACTCATCCATGCTCTCGATCAGATGCAGGCTGCACGATGAAGTCCATTCTCGTTGTCGATGACGATACATTCGACTCCACGATGATCGTCACCAGTCTGCAATCGGCAAACGCCGCTGTTGCCATCGATGTCGTCAACGATAGCCGCGAAGCGGCCGACCGGTTCCGGAACGTCAAACCGGACCTCGCGCTTCTCGATATCAGCATGCCGGGCTTCGACGGCTTCGATGTTCTCCACGCGTGGAATACCTGTTCGGAACGTGAAAATTGTGTGGTGGTCATGCTCTCCGGTTCCACGAACCCCCTCGACAAATTGCGCGCCGAGCAACTGGGTGCGGACGCCTATCGTGTGAAACCGTCGCGGCTGGACGGCTACCGCACGCTGGCAGAAGACCTGATCTCGCCGGGTTTTCCGACAGGCCGGTCGGATGATATTTCGCCAGAGCGGCCCGGGTAGGCAAGAAGCCTAGAGCACATGCTTCGCACAGGCCATTAAGGGTTTGGTTCTTTTATCGTGGGACATTTTCCCCGTCCGGTAAGCGCCGGATTGGATAGAAACAGCATGTGCTTTGGAGGCATGTGAATGCCGGCCAGCGACCTACACAAGCTGACTTCGAACAAGCAAACGACCCGCGCCGCCCGCACACAAGGTGTTGACGCCGTGTCCGCATTGCTGCGCGGTATCATAGCGCGCGAAGAGTTCGATCTCGCTTTTCAGCCGATCTATAATCTCAATACCGGCACGGTCGAAGGTCTCGAAGTGCTGACGCGCTTTCATGGAACGCCCTACCGGTCGCCGGATGTCTGGTTTGCGGATGCGGACCGTGTCGGCATGGGCGTCGAATTGGAAATGGCGATCATCCACCGGGCGGTCGATGTTTTTTCGAGCGTGCCGGACCCCGTCTATCTGTCGATCAACGCTTCCGCGGCGGCTGTTGAATCCGGGCTGGTGGCGCAGGCGCTGGACGGCACACCGTGCTGTCGCACGGTGCTGGAACTGACCGAGCATACCGATATCGGCGACGAAGCCGTTTTGCTGGAGCAGCTTTCCTCCATCCGCTCCCACGGCACGCGGTTGGCGCTGGACGATGTGGGCGCGGGGTTTTCCGGCCTTCAGCAGCTCGTGAAACTGAACCCGGACATCATCAAACTCGACATCGCGCTGACATCATCGATCGACACCGACCCTATCCGCCGCTCCCTCGCAGCGGCCATGATGGGGTTTGCCAACGAAACCTGCGCTCAAGTGGTGGCGGAAGGAATTGAGACCGACTGCCAGCTGACGACTTTGGTGAGCCTGGGGGTCCATTGCGGACAGGGCTACCATCTGGGGCGTCCTTCCACTTTTGCAGATGCGTTGTTGGCAATCGGGCGCGCGGGTGAAAACCGGATCGTTGAAAACCCCGTCACAGCGCCATCCACACGCGAGACGGCGATCGACAACGAAGCGGCCGCGGATCTGCTTCGCACGACGCTCGATCATATGGATCAGGGCATTCTGGTCGTCGACGGCGATCTCAATGTGCCGATATTGAGCCAGCGCGCCGCCGAACTCATCGACCTACCGGCTGCATTCGCGTCCAGCCCGCCATCGTTCCGCGATGTGCTGGCGTATCAGGTGAAGGTGGGCGCGATCAGCCAGGAATATATGGAATCCAGCATCAACACCTTCATCATCGGAGGGCACAAGCTGGACGAGGCGCACACCTACACCCGCAAGACCAAGAGCGGGCGCTGGCTGGACGTGCGCACCACGCCACACCCGTCCGGCGGTTTCGTGCGAACGTTCACCGACCAAACCGCCCGCCATAAGGCGGAGGAGCTTCGTAAGGAATCCGACGACGCTTATGCAGCCCTGTTTGAAAATGCCGCTGTCGGTATCTACCGTTGCAATGCGGATGGCCACCCGGTCCGCATCAACCCGGCTCTCGTGGAGATGCACGGCTATTCCTGCGAAGCCGACATGATGCAGTCGATGGGGAATGACCTGAAAGACTGGTATGTGGAACCGGGCCGGCGCGACGTGTTTCGCGACAAGCTGAATGTCGATCTGCGCGTCACCGACTTTGTATCCGAAATAAACTGTCACCTGACGCGCAAGCGGGTCTGGGTGTCTGAATCGGCGTGGATGATTTTTGACCCGGACGGGCAACCGGCGGGCTACGAGGGCATGATCATCGACGTGACCGAAAGGAAGCGCACGACGGATCTCATCAAGCACGCCGCCGACCACGATAGCCTGACCGGGCTTCCCAACCGCTCCAAGTTCAACCGGACGCTCGGCAAGCTGCTCGAAAGCGATGCGCGCTTCGTGCTGATGTATCTCGACCTCGACCGGTTCAAACCGGTCAACGACACCTACGGCCATGCCAAGGGTGACAGCCTGCTGGTGGCCGTCGCCAAAAGGCTGCGAAACGTGCTGCGCGACGGGTCGACGCTTTACCGGATCGGCGGCGACGAGTTCGCTGTGCTGCTCGATAACAGCGACTCGACGAACAGTACGGCGGTTGCGGACAGGATGAACGATGCCGTGGCACGGGCCTTCCTGATCGACGGGCACACCATTTCCATCGGTGTGAGCATCGGCATGGCCGACCGTGACCCTGGATGCCGTTCAGCGTCCGACCTACTTCTGCGGGCCGATCTGGCGTTGTATGAGAAAAAGGCGCATGGCAAATCTATCGTGCCGCCGCACAGAGTTGCATGATCCGACAAATCGGATTTTCACACGCCTGGTAAGTGATACAAAATTGTTTACGCATGTAACGATACTGTTGGTCTCCGACGCATTTTTGTAAACGAGGTAGAATGCCGGTCCCCACCTCCTTCCATCAAAGCAAGAGACGCATCGACACGATGGAGGAGCTGGCCGTGACGATCGGCGTCTCGCGGCCCACCCTGTCGCGTTATTTTCAGGACCCGGACCGGGTCAGCCGCTCGTCGCGTGACCGTATCGCCAAAGGGCTGGAGCAGGTGGAATACGTTCCCAACTTCTTTGCCACGCGAATGAACCGGAAATCGACGGGGATGATCGGCGTGATCATCCCCTACCTGAACGATCTGTTCTTCACCAAGCTGCTGGAGGCGATCGAACGGGCGGCGATGGATGAGGGGTTCACGGTCATTACCCAATGCTCCCATTCCGACCCGCTCATCGAGGCGCGGGCGGCTGAAACGTTTATGTCGATGAACGTCGACGGGGCGCTCGTGGCACCGTTGGGCAACCAGAGCGACATGAAGGCGCACAGTCGATTGCACGCGCGTTTGCCGTTCGTGCTGGTCGATTCCCGCCCGGCCACCATGCCTAAAGTCGATTTTGTGGGCACGAACCACGCGCAAAGCACCGGTTTGGCGACGGAATATCTGTGCCGGGTGGGCGCGCCGCCGCACTTCCTCGCCATGCCGCGCGTCAACTTCAACGCCATGGAGCGGGAGCGTGCGTATATCGCAAAGATGACGGAGCTGGAGCATGAGCCGAGAATTATCGGTTCCGAAGCGATTCAAGAGGATTGGCACTACGAGGCGCACGGGCAAGCTGTTCTCGACCGGGAATTCTCAGCGGGGCGCTTGTTGGACGCGTCCATCCTGTGCGCCAATGATCGCGTGGCCATCGGCGCACTGCGCTGCGCCGCCTCTCACGGGCTGGAGCCGGGGGCACAACGGACCGGTGGTTTGCGGATCATGGGCCACGACGATTACCCGATTTGCCCGTATCTGACCCCTAGCCTGACGACTGTCGCGCAAAATGTGGACGGTATTGGCCGTGCTGCGGTCTCACGATTGGTCGGATCGATACACGCGCAAAAAAGTCAGAATGAACAATTCGTTAAGCTGTTCGACGGCGAGCTGAAAGTCCGCCAGTCGGCTTGATTGCTGCCCGGTCTCTAAGCATTCCTGCCTGTCAGATATGCAATCGATGCAATTCGGTATTGACGTAGCCGCATGGCTTACGCTAGAAATGAACGCGTGTAAAAGGGAGGACGCTTATGTCTATTATCAAAACACTGCTGGCAACCGCAGCCGGCATCACCATGACTGTTGGCACAGCTTACGCTGATGGCCATTCCAAAACGCTGACCATTGCCACCGTGAACAACGGCGACATGATCCGCATGCAGAAATACACCGACGATTTCACCGAGAAGACCGGCCACAAGGTCGAGTGGGTGACGCTGGAAGAAAACGTGCTGCGCCAGCGCGTGACGACGGACATCACCACCAAGGGCGGTGCTTTCGACATCATGACGATCGGCATGTACGAAACCCCGATCTGGGCAAAGAACGGCTGGCTCGTTTCGCTTGCCGATCTCTCCGAGGAATACAACGCAGCCGACATCCTGCCAGCCATGGCCGGTGGCCTTTCCTATGACGGCACACTCTATGCGGCTCCGTTCTACGGTGAGTCCTCGATGGTCATGTACCGCACGGACCTGATGGAGAAGGCCGGCATGGAAATGCCTGAAGCCCCGACCTGGGAGTTCATCCAGAAAGCCGCTGCCGCGATGACCGATCGGGACAACGAAATCAACGGTATCTGCCTGCGCGGCAAGGCCGGTTGGGGTGAAGGCGGAGCCGTCATCACAGCCATGTCCAACTCGTTCGGCGCACGCTGGTTCGACGAGGACTGGAACGCTCAGTTCGACACTGAAGAGTGGAAGAACACGCTGACCACGTTCAAGACCATCATGGATGAATCCGGCCCTGCCGGTTACGCCACCAATGGTTTCAACGAGAACCTGTCGCTGTTCCAGCAGGGCAAATGCGGCATGTGGATCGATGCAACGGTTGCAGCGTCCTTCGTGACCAACCCGACTGATTCCACCGTGGCCGATAAAGTCGGCTTCGCTCTGGCGCCCGACAACGGCCTCGGCAAGCGTTCCAACTGGTTGTGGGCTTGGGCTTTGGCCATTCCTGCCGGCACCCAGAACGAAGCGGCTGCCAAGCAGTTCATCGAATGGGCAACCGGCACCGGCTACATCGATCTCGTCGCCGAGAACGAAGGTTGGGCCAACGTTCCTCCCGGAGCGCGCACGTCGCTTTACGAGAACGCCAACTATAAGGACGTTCCGTTCGCAAAGATGACGCTGGACTCGATCCTTGCGGCTGATCCGAACAACTCCACCGTCAAGCCAAGCCCGTATGTTGGCATTCAGTTTGCAGCCATTCCTGAATTCGCCGGTATCGCTACCGATGTGAGCCAGGAATTCTCCGCAGCCTATGCCGGTCAGCAGACGATCGACGAGGCACTGGCCAAGGCGCAGGCCATCACGAACGACGCAATGGAAGCTGCAGGCTACAAGTAAGCCCAGGCAATATGGAAAGGGCCGCGTATCGCGCGGCCCTTTTTCTTAAGGGACGCCGAAAGGTCTCGGTCGTTCAGTCCGCACGGTTCATGCGTTGGGAGGCGCATCCGATGGCAACTCAGAACTCACGGTCCGCAGCTCGCCTGATGATGGCGCCCGCCGTCATCCTGCTGCTTGGCTGGATGCTCGTTCCGCTCGTTATGACGCTGTGGTTTTCCTTCCGGAATTATCTACCCCTGCGTGGCGGCGATCTCGGCTTCGCGGGTTTTGACAATTACGTCCGCTTTGTCAGTTCGAGCGCGTTCTGGCCTAGCGTTCAGGCCACCCTCATCATCGTCGGCAGCGTGCTCATCATCACCATGGTGCTTGGCATTCTGCTCGCCTTGCTGCTCGACCAACCCATGTGGGGACAGGGTGTCGTCCGGATTCTGGTCATCGCGCCTTTCTTCGTCATGCCCACCGTTTCGGCGCTGGTGTGGAAGAATATGTTCCTGGACTCGGTCAACGGCCTGTTCGCCCATATCTGGCGCGCATTCGGGGCGCAGCCGGTGGAATGGCTGTCGCAGGCCTCCATCGAGTCCATTATTCTCATCGTCAGCTGGCAGTGGTTGCCGTTCGCCACGCTCATTCTGCTAACCGCCGTGCAGTCGCTGGACGGAGAGCAACTGGAAGCCTCCGAAATGGACGGTGCCAAACCGCTACAACGCTTTTTCTTCATCATCCTGCCCCATCTGGCGCGGGCAATCACCATCGTGGTGCTGATCCAGACCATTTTCCTGCTGTCGATCTTCGCGGAGATATTCGTAACGACGGGGGGCGCGTTCGGCACCAAGACCTTGTCTTATCTGATCTTCCAGCGGGTTCTGGAGAGCCAGAATATCGGGCTCGGGTCTGCCGGGGGCATCTACGCTGTCATCCTCGCCAACATCATTGCGCTGTTCCTGATGCGGATCGTCGGCAAGAACCTGGACGCGTAAGGAAAAACCATGGCCCGTTCAGTTACAACCAACCGCAAGATCATCAACACCGCCGCCGCATGGACGATCGGACTGCTGATCTTCTTTCCGATCCTGTGGACGATCCTGACCAGCTTCAAGACGGAAGCCGAGGCAATCGCCTTCCCTCCATCGTTTCTGTTTTTCGACTGGACGACAGAAAACTACGGCGTCGTGATGGAGCGCTCGAATTATGCGCGGTTCCTCTGGAACTCCATCTTCATCGCGGGTGGTTCCACCATCCTCGGCATCATCATTGCCATACCGGCAGCGTGGTCCATGGCCTTCGTGCCGTCCCGGCGCACGAAAGACATTCTGCTGTGGATGCTGTCCACCAAGATGCTGCCCGCCGTCGGCGTGCTGTATCCGATCTATCTGATCTTCATCCAGCTCGGCCTGCTCGACAGCGTGCTTGGGCTGACGATCATCATCATGCTGATCAACCTGCCGATTATCGTGTGGATGCTCTACACCTATTTCCGCGAAATCCCCGGCGAGATACTGGAAGCTGCGCGAATGGACGGGGCGTCCCTGCGCTCGGAAATTCTCTACGTGCTGACGCCGATGGCCATTCCGGGCATCGCCTCAACGCTATTGCTCAACTTCATTTTGGCATGGAACGAGGCGTTCTGGACGTTGAACCTGACGGCTGCAAAAGCTGCACCTTTGACGGCATTCATCGCCAGCTATTCCAGTCCCGAAGGCCTGTTTTACGCCAAACTGTCGGCGGCATCCACGATGGCCATTTTGCCGATCCTGATCCTCGGCTGGTTCAGCCAGAAACAACTCGTGCGGGGCTTGACCTTCGGCGCGGTCAAATAAGGAGCCTTTCAATGGGACAGATCACACTCAAGAAGGTCTCCAAGAGTTTTGGTGCCACCGAAGTCATTCCCGGCGCGGACCTTGAAATCCGCGACGGCGAGTTCATCGTTTTCGTCGGCCCGTCCGGTTGCGGTAAGTCCACCCTGTTGCGGATGATCGCGGGGTTGGAGGATACGACCTCCGGCGCGATCGTCATCGACGGCAAGGATGTCTCGCAGGTCGGCCCGTCCCAGCGCGGGCTCGCCATGGTGTTCCAGTCCTACGCGCTCTATCCGCATATGACGGTTCGCAAGAATATCGCCTTCCCCATGCGGATGGCGAAGATCGAGCAGGCCGAGCAGGACCGGCGTATCGAGGCAGCCGCCAGCGCTCTCAACCTGACCGATTATCTCGACCGCAAGCCGGGGCAGCTTTCCGGTGGTCAGCGCCAGCGCGTCGCCATCGGGCGGGCTATCGTGCGCGAACCGGCGGCGTTCCTGTTCGACGAACCCTTGTCGAACCTGGACGCCGCCTTGCGCGTCGGCATGCGGATGGAAATCGGCGAGCTGCACAAGAAGCTGAAGACCACCATGATCTACGTCACCCACGATCAGGTGGAAGCCATGACGATGGCGGACCGGATCGTCGTGTTGCAAAAGGGTATTATCGAACAGGTCGGCACACCGCTGGAACTGTATCACACACCGCAGAACAGGTTTGTGGCCGGTTTTATCGGATCGCCGAAGATGAATTTGCTGGAGGGGTCCAAGGCCGCCGCGCACAATGCGACGACCATCGGATTTCGGCCCGAACACATCGCGGTCTCGACGGCCCCTACCGATGCCGCTTGGCAGGGCACGGTCGGTGTGGCCGAGCATCTGGGCTCCGACACGTTCATCCACATCCACGGTATCGAGGGGTGTGATCCGATGACCGTGCGGGCCGAGGGCGACGTGGCGGTGAAGCATGGCGATATCGTCTATCTCACGCCCGATCAGACAAAAATCCACAAGTTCGACGCGCAGGGTCTGCGGATCTGATGAACCGCCTCGACGGAAAATCCGCTCTCATTACGGGGGCGGCACGGGGCATCGGGCGTGGTTTCGCGGAGGCGTATATCGCCGAAGGGGCGAGGGTCGCTATCGCCGATATCGATCTCAACGCCGCGCAGGCAACAGCGGATGCGCTCGGAGACGCAGCGTATGCTGTGCATCTCGACGTGTGCGATCAGGCCAGCATCGACGGGGCTATCGAAGCGGTCGTCGGTCATGCGGGCACGTTGGATATCCTCATCAACAACGCCGCGCTTTTCGATGCGTCACGCACCGCCGATATTACACGCGCAAGCTACGAGCGGCTCTATGCCGTCAACGTTGCCGGCAGCCTGTTCACCATGCAGGCGGCTGCGAAACAAATGATTGCGCAGGGGCCCCGTGAACCCGGGAACCACGGCAAGATCATCAATATGGCAAGCCAGGCCGGACGGCGCGGCGAAGCCCTCGTGCTGGTCTATTGTTCCACCAAGGCTGCCGTTATTTCCATGACCCAATCGGCCGGTCTCGACCTGATCGCCCACGGTATCAACGTCAACGCCATCGCGCCCGGCGTGGTGGACGGGGATCATTGGGACCATGTGGATTCCATGTTCGCCAAGCTGGAAGGCAAGCCGCCGGGCCAGAAGAAGGCGGAGGTCGCCGCCGGTGTTCCGGCAGGCCGGTTCGCGGTGCCTGCCGACCTTTCCGGTATGGCCGTTTTCCTCGCGTCCAGCGAAGCCGATTACATCGTGGCGCAGACATACAATGTCGATGGCGGGCAGTGGATGAGCTGATGAAACTCGAACTCGCTGCTCTCTCCAACCTGCCTGCTAATGTGCGCGGGCCCCAATACGACCGGTCCGGCCTGTCCGCTGGCATTGTCCATATCGGGCTGGGCAATTTTCACCGTGCCCATCAGGCTTGGTATTTGCACCGGCTGATGAATACGGGGATCGCCCAAGACTGGGCCATTTTAGGCGCCGGCGTTCGCCCAGGGGATGCGGTGCAGCGGGAAAAGATGCTGGCGCAGGACTGCCTGACGACGCTCATCCAGCTCGATCCCGACGGGAAATCAGCGGAGATCACCGGCTCGATGATCGGTTACATTCCGGTGGCCGACAACAACGCGCCGCTCATCGCCCACATGGCGGAAACGGCGATCCGCATCGTATCGCTGACGGTGACGGAGGGGGGCTACTATCGCACCGTCGATGGCACGCTTGATGCTGAGCATCCCGATATCGTCCATGACGTTGCCCACTTTGATACACCTAAAACGGCATTCGGGGCGATCGTTGCAGCCTTGAAACTGCGCCGTGACGGGGGCAAAGGGCCATTTACGTGCCTGAGTTGCGATAACCTTCAGGGCAACGGCGACATTCTGCGCCACACGATAATCGGACTGGCGGAATTGTCAGACCCCGATCTTGCGAAATGGATTGGCGAACACGTCACCTTCCCGAACTGCATGGTGGACTGCATCGTGCCCGCCACGGGTGCCGCCGAGCTGGCGTTGGCACAATCGTTCGGGATCGACGATGCCGTTCCGGTCACACACGAGACGCTTTCGCCAATGGGTGATGGAAGACAGGTTCTGTGCCGGACGTCCCGACTGGGACAAAGTGGGCGCGACTGTTCACCGATGACGTTCACGCCTTCGAGGCGATGAAACTGCGACAGCTGAATGCGGGCACCAGATCATCGCCAACCCGGCGGAATTGCTGTCAATCCACACCATCGCAGAGGCGATGGCGACGCCCGCCATCCGTGGCTTGTTCCGCAAGGTCGAGACCGAGGAAATTGCGCCCCACGTGGCCGCCGTTCCGGGCATGACACCGCTGGCCTATACCGACCTCATCGAACGGCGTTTTGCGAACCCTGAGATACACGACACGGTGCGGCGTGTGGCCTTCGATGGGTCCGCGCGCCATAGCGGTTTTCTTCATCCCGTCATTCGCGATGCGCTCGCGTCCGGCGCACCCATTGAAGGGCTCGCACTGGTCGAAGCGCTTTGGGCGCGCATGTGTGAAGGCACGCGGGAAGATGGCAGTGTGATCGAGGCTAACGACCCGCTCTGGGCGACGCTGGTGCCTGCAGCGCTGGCTGCGAAGGACGATCCGCGCGTTTGGCTCGCGCAGGATACGATCTATGGTGATCTAGCCGATGCGCCACGGTTTGCAGACAGTTTCGACCGCTGGCTCCGACTGGTTTGGAACGAGGGCACGCTGGCGGCAATTACGGCCTATCTGGAACAGGCAGACGCTTAGCTGCTCGGCTTGATGCGTGCGCCGCTCTTGTCGGCAAAGGCGGCCAGGCGTTCGCCAGCCGCGGGCTGGGTGTTCACCACGCCTGCGACGAACGCCTCCATGTAGGCTGCATCCATCGCCGACATATTGCGGCTGTGGGAAATTGCGGAACAGATGGCGAAGTTGGACAGCGGCGGCACTTCGACGATCGCCCGCGCAAGGTCCATCGCTTTGGTTTCGCAGTCGTCTTCCACATACTGGCAAAGCCCGACCTCCATGCCTTCCCGCGCACGATAAATGCGGCCGGTCAGCATCATGTCGATCATCCGCGCACGGCCCACGAGTTCGGACACACGGATGGTCGCCCCACCGCCGGTGAACAGGCCGCGCTGGCCTTCCGGCAAAGCGAAATACGCGGTCTCATCGGCAACGCGAATGTGGGCGGCGGAGGCCAGTTCCAACCCGCCACCGACCGTTGCACCTTTCAGCGCAGCAATTATCGGCACGCCGCCATATTCCATCTTGTTGAACGCTTCGTGCCAGCGCAGGCAGACCTGCATGAAATCGGCAGCCGTGCGCTGTTCGCGGTGGTGTTCGACAAGGTCGAGACCGGCGGAAAAGTGGTCCCCCTCGCCGCGCAGCACGACGGCGCGCGCACCGGCCCGTGGCAGGGCGGAGAAGACAGCGATCAGCTCCTCAATCGTGTCGGCATTCAGCGCGTTGCGCTTGGCGGCACGGTTCAGGCTGACGATGGCAATGTCGCCTTCAGCTGTGAGCGCGAGGTTCGTCAGGTCCAGATCGGGCAGGGTCATCATGGCGTTATGCGCTCCGTTTAGTCAAAAGGAATATCGCACAGACGCCCGGCGACGGCACCTTCGGTGCGGAGCACTTCCACGGCATCCCCCGCCCGGCAATCAGTGCTGACCAGCCCATAGGCGACATTGGCCTTCAGCCGTGGCGACCAGAGACAGTTGGTCATGTCTCCCACGCGCTCGCCGTCGCGCATGATCGTATGCCAGTTGTAGCCGAACGGTGCGCGGGTATCGCCTTCCAGCACGATGCCGAGCTGATGGCGTTTCGGCCCTTCCGCATGGATACGGCGCAGCGCCTGAATGCCGATCGTATCGTCCGGCACATGCAGGTCCACATAGGCGCCCAACCGCACCTCGTAGGGGTTGGTCGAAAGATCGCTGTCGCCGCCGACCGAAATCAGCCCGCCCTCGATGCGTTCCGCCGTGGCAGGTGCGCCGGGGCCGATGTCCCATGCCTTGCCGGCTTCCTTGAAGATCTGCCACAGCCGGTCGCCAAACCGGTGGTCGCGCAGGTAGATTTCAAACCCGCCCTGTTTGGACCAGCCGGAGCGCTGCACGGCGACGGGAATGCCTTCGATCTCACATTCGGAAAACCAGAAATATTTGAGGTCGCGCACCCAGTCACCGAAAACATGGGCGACCACGTCTTCCGCCTTTGGGCCTTGCAGGGCCATGGGTGAAACGTCCGGCTCCATAACCTCTACATCCAGTCCGCGCTCGGCGGCGATGGTGTCGGCCATCAGGCGGATATCGCTGTCGGCAATGGAGAACCAGAACATGTCGTCGGCTAGTTTCAGGCTGATCGGGTCGTTGATAAGCGCGCCGCGTGCATCGCAGATCGGGGCATAGCGGCCCTGACCGACCTTGCATTTCGACAGGTCGCGCACGGTGAGGATTTGCGCCAGGCGGGCCGCGTCCGGCCCTTTCAGCTGCACCTGTCGTTCGGCGCCCACGTCCCATTGGGACACTCCGTTCATCAACCGCCAGTATTCGGCATCGTAATCGCCGAAGGACGTCGGCAGGATCATGGAATTATAGACGCTGGCACCGACCATGCCTTCGGCCAATGCGGAACGGTAGAACGGCGATTCCCGAAGGCGCGCCGAGGGTGCGAACTGGACCACGAAACAACCTCCCAAGTCGTGTGATGGTGGACCCATTGGGGCATGGGCCGTGCGGTGTCCATCCCGAATGTTCAGGTTTGAGGCTCACCAATCTTTTGGTCGATTTTATCCAGTGGGCAGGGGACATTCTTTCTGGCGCATTTACGCCGATAGACCATCTGCCAGCGACCGAGGCGTTTTTTGTCCATGCTTGCCAGTCGGGCCATGATGGTTTCGAGGAACGGCCGCCGTTCCGCTTTGCCGGACAAGCGTTTCCACGTCTTCTTTTCCGTTTGGTCATGCCGCACCCTTTGCAGATGCCGCCGGGATTTTTGCAGATGTCGATGCAGGGTTGGGCGCATCGCGCCACCGGCGTTTGGCGGGCTTTTCAGGTGTCTTGCTCATTTGGCGGCTTTTACAGAGCGTCCGCGATGACGATTGCACCGGTCGCGGCCAGAATGAGGCCGATCGCCAGCCCGCTCCACGAAAAGAAGTGAGCGGTAAAGCGGGAGCGCTGTCCTGCAAACAAGGTGGTAATGCTCAAAGTCGTGCCCATGCCCAGCGCCAGACACAGGATGCCGAGTGCGGAAGCGGGCACGTCGAACTGCGCGATGCCGAAGGAAGCGATGGCGAGCGCTACGGGTTCGGGTGTAATGGCCAGCAAAACCAGCGAGCGGTTGAGTTGGCGCAATGGTAGGGGATGCACCGCGATATCCGCCTCATCCGACACGCCCGCACCGGGGAGAGCGACGGTCTGCTTGTTTCGTGTGACCGTGTGCAACAGCAAATGCAGACCGATCGCGATGAGTGCGCAACCGGCAAGCACGCGCAGCGCGCTCAACGGCACGGCGACGCCGAATGCGGTGGCAGCATAGATCGCGCAGATAACCAGTGCGAACGCGACCAGCGCACGGGCACCGGCAAAGGCGAATGCGTCCAGCACCGGCACCGCCAAGCTCTCGGCCCGCGTTGACACCGGGCCATTGTCCATAGGTGTCTTTGACGCCAAATGGCGAGCAGCCAGCAGGATCTTGCCGTGCCCCGGCAGCAACACATGCACCGCGCCGAAGGCGAACAGGACGATGGCGGAAAGCGGGGTGTGCAACGCGTCGAACGGTACCGCCATCCAGCCCTGCAACCAGGCCGGCAAAAGATCAATCACCGTCATTCGCGCTTCGAACACCTTCGAGCGCTTCGCCCGTGTCGTCGTAGGGGTCGATCCGTTCCAGCGCCATCGTGTAGCCGACTTCGGCCAAGCCCCGTATCAATCGTTTCCACCCGCAAATTGCCAACGGCCTTGAACGGTTCCCACATGGCCAGCACCTGCACCGGCTCCGGCGCTTCCACCAAGACGATCTGGTTAGGTGGCGGGGCGGGAACGTGGATGCAGGCACCCA
Source organism: uncultured Alphaproteobacteria bacterium (assembly GCA_963841615.1). Lineage (GTDB taxonomy): Bacteria > Pseudomonadota > Alphaproteobacteria > Rhizobiales > Rhizobiaceae > Pseudahrensia. Next base: position 37,715 of record CAWJDI010000007.1, read on the forward strand.
CGTAAGGCACGAGCAGGAAGGTGCGTGTCATGCCGTCTTCCACGTTGAGCGGCGTCATGTAGCCAGCCAGGGAAATGCGCTGACCGTTCAGTTCCGCGCGGGGCATGTCGGCATCGCCAAAGGGAGAAGCCGTGATCTTCTGGCCTGTTTCGCTCCACATGACATTGCCGGATACGGACCCATCGCGCTGGTTTTCAGTGGTCTCGAACAGCGGCGTGGGTGGTCGGAAAACCGGGATGTCGTCCGGCAACAGGTCCGCCCATTGCAACTGGCGCAAGGCATTGGACTGGTCGGCGGCCCTGCCCCTGCCCCTGCCGTAGTGGTGGTTATCGCTGCCAGCTTCCGCGCCGGTGCGCCACCGATGGCGACAAGGGACCAGCCGAGTGCGGCCATGACGGCAAGCAAGGCAACACGTGTCAGAATGGAGCGCATGAAACACCTATATTCGTGAAGAGGCCTGTCACGCCGTCGCCCCAAGCCCTTCGCCAAGGCTCATGCGATAAGCACGCCATGCGGGCAAGAGTGCGGCAAGTAATCCGGCCACCAGAATGGAAAGCAAAACCAAAGCATCCCGCCCCGACATGCCGACCGGCAGATCAAGCCCGTATTCCGACCGCAACCACGGAGCAACGAGCGGCGTGGCGAGGGTCATCACGATCAGGCCGGTCAACAGTCCGGCCAGCGTAACGAGGCCGGATTCTGCCACCAGCAGCCCGGATATGACCAGTGGCCTCGCGCCGAGCGAACGCAGGATGGCGATTTCACGGCGGCGCTGTTCGAGCGTTGCCAGAATGGTCGCCACAAGGCCGACGATGGCGGTTAGAACCACCATGACGGCAATCGCGCCCAAGGCCCGTTCCGCTGTGCCGATGACCGCCCACAATTCCTGCAACGCCACGCCGGGCAGGACGGCAAGCAGAGGTTCTTCGGAATATTCGTTGATCGCCCGTGCGGTGCGGAAAACGGCGAGGCGGTTCTCCATGCCGACCAGCAGGGCGGTGACGGCATCGGTTTCCAGCCCGCCCGCTGCAGCGCGGGCGCGAAGAACGTCGGCCGGGGTCGTGTTGCGGGCGCGGGCACCGCTCGACCAGTCGACGTGGATGGCCGTGATGGCCTCCAGTGAAACGTGCAAGGAGCGGTCGACGGGCGTGCCGGTGGGTTTGAGGATACCGGAGACGGCGAAGGGCAGATCGTCATGGGCGACGAGACCGGCCCTGCCGAGCCCGTGGGCGATGACAACCCGGTCGCCAATTTTGTAGCCCAAGGCGCGCGCGACTTCAGAGCCGAGCACCACATCGAACAGATCGCCAAAGGCAGCGCCTTGCACCACTTCCAGTGGCCGGTCGCGGCCATAGCGATAACGCTCGAAATAGTCAGCGCTGGTGCCCACGACGCGGAAACCCCGGTGGCTGTCGCCCAGGCTCAGCGGAACCGTCCACGCCACGTCCGGCAGGGCGGCAATATCGCGGGCGGATTGCATGGTGATGTTGTTGGTGGCGTTACCGATGCGGAACACCGAATAAAGCATCAGTTGCACCGAACCGGACCGTGCGCCGACGATGAGGTCGGTGCCGGAAACGGTTGAGTTGAAACTTTGCCACGCGCCGATCCGCAGGCGCTCGACCGAGAGATAAAGCACCGTGGAAACCGCCACCGCTAGCACCACGAACAACACGGCGAGCCGCCGAGACCAGAGGGAGCCGAACACGAGATTGGAGAGCAGCCGCAAACGCATCAGTGCGTTACCCGTGCAATGTCACGCAGGTCATAGGCATGGTCGAAACGGGCACCGATGGCCGGGTCGTGGCTAACCATCAGCAAGGCGGACCCGGCGGCTTCCACCTGCGCGAACAGCACGTCGATGAAGGCGTCCCTCGTTTCCACATCCAGCGCGCTGGTGGGCTCGTCGGCGACGATGAGCGCGGGCTTTCCAATTAGCGCACGGGCAATGGCGACGCGCTGCTGCTGGCCGACGGAAAGGGTGCGGGCGGGTGCTTTCCACAACAATTCCGGCAGGCCCAGACGGTCCAGCATATCGCGGGCAGCCGATTCCGCATCACGCCCGACCGTCCGCCCAAAGGCGAGTGGGAGCAGCACGTTGGAGAGCGTGTCGAGATAGGGAAGCAAGTTGAACTGCTGGTGGATGATTCCAACCCTGTCCGCCCGCAACGCATCGCGGGCTGCCGGTCTGGTGGGCATAGGCGTTCCGCCAATCGCGATTTCTCCCGATTGTGCGGCAAGCAAACCGGTCGCCAGCGACAGGAATGTCGTTTTGCCAGAGCCGGATGGGCCGCGCAAAAACACGCTTTGGCCTGGCACTATCCCGAAGGTATCGACCTGCATGGTAAAGCCGGACGCGCCATAGGCGAACGAGACATCGCTTATCGAAAGCGTTGGCGCATCGGAGGCCTTGCTCAATGCGGCCTCCGGACGCGCCATCGTTTCCATTGTCATGGCGCCTTAGCTGGCGGCCGGAAAGATGATCGACGGATCGTCAGCTTCCAGCTCGGCCGAACCCTGTCCGGCAGGTGTCGCGTACTCGACCTCAATTTCCTCAATGGACGGGTAGAGCGTGAACAGGTTCGTTGTCAGGCCGGTCAGAGCAGCGATATCCGTGCAGGCGAATGTGTAGGATGCTTCAAAGGCGTTGTGGTCGCCTTCCTGATGCAGTTCGGCATCCGATGAAGCAACGGAACAACCGGCGGCTTCCGTCATGGTGAAAAGCGCGGCAGGGTCTGATAGCTGCGTTACCGCCGCTTCAACGGCGGCTTTCTGCCCGTCGGTTTCGGCTGCGTGTTCGAAGCCGACAATGTCGGAACCCGGCGCTTCGAGCGTCATCGTCACGTCGTTGCCATCAATGGCGATCTGCAACTCGACATGGCCATGCTCGTGGGCGCCGAGTTCCCGCTTTTCTTCGGCATGAAGCGCGGTCGTTGCGACGCCGGCGAGCAGGAGGGCAGCAAAGGCGGTGGACAGGGGTGCGCGCATGAAACTTATCCGGTATTGGATTGAGGGTGCGTAATGGTTATATTGTAACTTAGAAAATTACAATACGCGAAATGCGTGGACCGACCGGAAAGTGATCGATTGAAACCCAACTCCCAACTCAGTGTCGCTCTGCACACGCTCGGCCATATCGCCGCCGGTGATGGCGCGCCGATGACGAGTGAGGAACTGGCGGCTTGTGCAGGCACGAACCCGGTCGTCGTGCGGCGCATTCTCGGTGTGTTGCGGCGGGCCGATCTCGTTACATCCACACGGGGGCGTTCGGGGGGGTGGCTGCTGGCGCGCAAGCCGGTGGCGATCACGCTGGCCGATATCCACACCGCGCTCACCCCGCCGCGCGAAACGACAGAACACGGCTCGGACCAGGGTCACGATTGCGGCATTGCCAATCGCTTGGACACGCGCCTCGACGCTGCACTGCGCCGGGCCGATATGAGCATGCGCTCCGAACTCGACCGCACGACATTGGCAGATCTCGTCTAGCCTCACGCCGCTGGTTGGCACGGTGCCTGCAACGCTTCTCTCGATAACCGGTAAAACTGTTTCATAACGGGACAGTGCCATGCCGGTAAGCGGAGTGGAGCCGGAGATGAGCGGAACGATTGCACTGGAATCTGTGGAACTAAGCGTCGGAGAACGGGACGGCAGCGTCCTTGTGCCTATCGTTCGCACCGGCGATCTTACGGGAACCGCAACGGTCCAATACGGCGTGACACCGGACACGGCGACCGCTGGCGTGGACTATCTGGCCCAAAACGGGACGGTGACATTCGCGCCGGGGCAGGCTCGCGCGCTGGTCGAAATCGACATTCTAAACGACAACCGCGCGGAGCAGACCGAGACATTCACGTTCTCCATCATCAACGTGGATAGCGGCTTCCTCGCCGCGCCGCGCACCACCCGCATCGACATTCTCGACGATGAGAACCCGGTCACAGACCCGGTCAACCCACCGTTGGTTTCGGACTACAATGTGGAGCAGATCGACTTCATCGACGGCCTGCGCCAGCCGCTGGCCATGGAGTTCGGGCCGCAGGATTCAAGCCTGCTCTATGTGGCTGAAAAAGGCGGGATGATCCGCGTCTTCGACACGCAGACAAACGCATTCAAGGCCGATTTCATCGACCTGACGGCGACGGTAAACAACATTCAGGACCGTGGCCTGCTCGACATCGCCTTCCACCCGGATTTCCCGACCGAGCCGTATCTCTATGCCTTCATGGTGGTGGACCCGCCGGAAAGCGAAGGTCGGGGCGGGAACGCGGGTGAGGACGGCGGCGGCAACCGCTATGCCCATGTGGTGCGCTACACGGCGGACGCCGCGAACGATTACCTCACGGTCGTGCCGAACAGCGGCGTGGTGATCGTCGGTGCCGCCGGGCAATCGCTGTCCGATATTTCCGGTAACGGGCAGATCGACAGCACGTCCAACCTCGGCATCGAGGCTTCGGATGTGGACGGTAACGGCGACTACGTTCAAGACTATCTGAAGGTGGATTCCCGTTCCCACGCCGGTGGGGCGCTGGAATTTGGCCCCGATGGCGCGCTCTACATCTCAACGGGCGATGGCACGTCGTTCAACGCAACCGACCCGCGCACCGTGAGCGTTCAAGACGTCGACAGCCTGTCCGGCAAGGTGCTGCGCGTGGACCCACTGACGGGGCAGGGGTTGGCCGACAATCCGTTCGTGCAAGCGGGCGCATCGCTCGATGACAACGCTTCCAAAGTGTTCCAGCTGGGCCTTCGCAACCCGTTCTCCATGAGTTTCGATCAGGAGGGAAAGCTGATCCTGACCGACACGGGCTGGAACTCCTATGAGGAGATTAACATCTCCGGCGCGGGCGCAAACTTCGGCTGGCCGTTTTACGAAGGCGGTGACAACGGGCAGTTGCAGAAGACACCGGGCTACCGCGATTTGCCCGAAGCGCAGGCCTTTTATGCCAAAGTGGAAAGCGGCGAAATCGACATCACCGCCGCCTATCGTGCCTTTGCCCATTCCAATTCGGAGCCGGGCTTTCAGGTCCAGTCCATCGTGGGTGCGGACGACGTCATTAATTCGGACCTGTATCCCGAAGCGCTGCAGGACAAATACATCTTCGCCGACTTCACGCAGGGTGAGGTCTATGCCGTCGATACCAACGACCGGCGCGATGTGGAGTTTCTCTACCAGACACCGGGTGGCCTGAGCGCGGTTCACTTCAAGCAGGGGCCGGACGGATACATCTACGCGCTCGATGTGGTGCGTGGCACTGTGAAGCGGCTGGAAATTACCGATCCCAATGGCCCTGTGGAACGCACGAACGGGGTGCTTGAAGCCGAGTATTTCGAGATCACGAACGCCCAGACGCAGCTTGACCAGATCAATTTCAACAACAGGCCGGTGTTCACCGAAACGGTAAGCGAATTGTCGGAAAATCTGACGCGCGGCAGCTTTTGGGAAGGCGGGCCTACCGATAATTTCGCCGCCAAATATACCGGTGCCTTCGAGGTCGAAACGGCGGGTACCTACACCTTCTTCCTGACCAGCGACGACGGTTCGCGGCTCGTCATCGATGGCCAACAGGTCATCGACAACGATTTCCGCCATGCCGACGTGCTTCAAACGGTATCGCTGACGCTGGCAGCAGGCGAACACGCGATCGACGTGTTCTATTTCGAAAGCGGGGGCGAAGCGACGCTGGACCTCGATTGGTCCGGTCCGGGCTTTGCACGTCAGACGATGGTGTTCGATGGTGAGGTGACGGACCCCGGTGACCCAACGGACCCATCCGATCCACAGACCCGATCGATCCAACTGATCCGACAGACCCAACCGATCCTGGCACACCAACCATCTTCGGCACGGCGCAGGCGGATGTGATCGACGGCACCGCCGGCAATGACATCATCGACATGCGCGGCGGGCGCGATGTACTGATCGGCTCGGCGGGCAACGACCGGATCGACGGGGGCGATGCGGGTTACAACCAGATCGACTATGATGGCTTTTCGCGCGACTACACGTTTGCCGCCAACGAGGACGGCACGGTCACAGTGGTGAAGCCCAACGGTACAGACATTATCTCCAACATCGGCGGCTTCTGGTTCAACGGCGAACAGGCGTGGATACCACTTGAAGATCTCGTCATCTCCGAGCCGGGCGGTGGGCCGAACACGATCAACGGCACCAACGGGGTGGATTTTCTCAACGGCACGTCCCGTGACGATATCATCGACATGAAGGGCGGGCGCGACGTGCTGAACGGTTCGGCTGGCAACGACCGGATCGATGGCGGTGACACCGGCTACAACCAGATCGACTATGATGGTGCCTCTACCGACTACACGTTCGCACGCGATACCGATGGCACGGTTACTGTAACGAAGCCGAACGGGACCGACACGCTTACCAACATTGGCGGCTTCTGGTTTAAGGGTGAAGGTGTCTGGAAGGCACTGGACGACGTGCTGCCGGATGACGATGACGATACGATGACGATGGCGGCGAAGGTGATGATGATGGCGGCACCGGCACGATCCGGGGGACTGCCGGTGACGATTTTCTCGATGGCACAGCGGGCGATGACATCATCTTCGCTGGTGGCGGTCGCGACACCATTTTCGGCTCCGGCGGCAGCGACCGGATCGACGGGCAAGGCGGTGGTTACAACCAGATCAATTATGCCGGTTCCCGTGCCGACTTCGGCTTTTCGGCAAACGCCAATGGCAGCGTGACAGCAACCAGCACGGCGTTCGGCGTGGACGTTTTGACCAACATTGACGGCGTCTGGTTCGAGGACGACGGAGAATGGGCTGCCATCGACGATTTGGTATAAGAGCGGCGCGGCGGGTTGGGAGGTCCGCTGCGCCTCTGCTCTTGTTGTCGGGCGCGCGATTAGTCTGTATCGGTTAATGGAATTGATGGGGGCATCTTCGCCATTCCAGCCGGTCGCAGAAGCGGTCCGGAGAGACCGAAGGTTTGTGACCGATCATGAGCGCATCGCCACCCGATAAGAAAACCATTACTCTCAACGAGCTCATCCTTCGATCGATCGTCGATTTCGCCATCGTGACCCTCGATGTGGACGGTATCATCACAAGCTGGAACGAGGGTGCGGAACAGGTTCTGGAATGGACCGAGGAAGAAGCAATCGGACAGCACGCCGACATCTTCTTTACAAAGGAAGACAGAGCGCAATCGCGCCCGGAAGTCGAGATGGCGGGCGCGCTTGAAAATGGCAGGGCCGAGGACGAGCGCTGGCATGTTCGCAAAAGCGGCCAGAAATTCTGGGGCAGCGGCCTGATGATGCCCCTGCTGTCTGCAACCGATAGCGAGGGCGACGCCGTTCAGGGCAAGGGCGTGATCGAAGGTTTCGTCAAGGTTTTCCGTGACAGAACGCTGGACAGACTTCGGCAATGGCGCATTGAGCGAAATGGAGAACCGCGCCGCGCTCGCCCTGCGCAAGTCAGGGGCGGTGGGCATTTTTGATTACGACCTTCTCGACAACACGATCGTTGCCGACCCTGTCGCGGCGGTCTTGCATAGCGTGTCCGTCGCTGAAGCCCGGCAGGGCACTTCGGCAGAGACATTCTTCAACGGTGTGGTTGAGGAAGACGTAGCAAATGTGAAAGCGGCGCTGGCAACTGCAATCGCCGAGGGTAAAGATCTTTCCACCACTTACCGTGTCGTGTCTCCGCACCCGTATCCGCGCTGGGTCCATTCACAATCGTCAGTACAGCGCGACGGCGATGGCCGCGTTGCGCGTCTTTCAGGGATCGTGACCGAAGTGACGCAACAGCGCGAGGAAACGCGCATGCAGGATGCGCGTCTGCAATTTTCAGACGAGGTGCGCGGCCTCAACGATGCGGACGTGATACATCGGCTTGCATCCAAGGTCATCGGCACAACGCTTTACGCAATCCGCGCCGGGTTCGGATATGTCGAACCGGCAGGAGACGAAGTTGATATTCGAGCCGACTGGACATTGGATGACGCGGAAAGCCTTGTCGGCATTCTGAAGATCAGCGATTTCGGCAGTTTTGGCGACAGTTTGCGGAAGGGCAAGGCCGTCGTCATCCGGGATGTACGTGACGATGAGCCGAGTTGAGGACAGCGGGCCACTGGAAGCTATCGGCGCTCGTTCCCTCGTCAATCTCCCTCTCATGCAGGGAGAGCGTTTGAAAGCCGTCCTGTTCGTGAACGATGTCAACACGAGACGCTGGACCGACAGCCAGGTTGCCTTCATGCAATCCATCTTCGACCGCGCCGATGCTGCAATCGAGCGTTTACGCTCCGAAGCGGAGCGCGATGTGATGAATGCGGAACTGGCCCACCGCATGAAGAATATGCTGTCCATTGCTCAGGTCATCGTCAGCCAGAGCCTTCGCCGCGTCGATGGGCTCGATCCGGAACGCAACGCCATTGCAGGCCGACTGAACGCGCTGGGCGACGCGCAGGATGTGCTGACAAAGGTCAACAATCATGACGCCAGCATCCGCGACGTTGCGGAGGGTGTGTTGCGTCCGCACAACGATGCCGGTCGGATCACCATGCATGGTGCAAGCATCATGCTGCAATCGCAGCAGGTCCTTGGTCTGTCGCTCGCTTTGCACGAACTGGCAACCAATGCGGCCAAACACGGTGCGCTTTCCGGTAATACCGGTCGTGTGGATATCACATGGTCCCATAGCAAGGACGGTATGTTCCGGCTGAGCTGGAACGAAATTGAAGGACCACCTGTCACACCGCCCACCGCCCGTGGCTTTGGCTCGACTATTCTGGATCAAATCACAGGCCGCTATTTCAACGGCACGTCAAAGATCGATTTCGAACCGACCGGAATCGTCTTCACGATCGAAGGGAAGATCCAGTAGGGGTCCACGTTGGAGAAAATGACGGCAGTCTGGAACGATACCATCCTTCGTAGTGTTCAAGTTCGAATAGAATCCGGTGCCCGACATGGAAAACGAAGAACAAGCCCCGGCGGATGATGAAATCACCGCTGAGGAAGGGCTTTCCAGCGTCGATGCCGATGTCGGCAATATCTTCGAGAAGATAGACGCCTGGGTCGACGGGTTCTTCGCCATCCTGCCCAATATCGGCGTGGCACTGGTGGTGCTGGTCATCTTCTGGCTGGCCGCCCACGGTGCGGCGGCTCTCATTCGACGCAGCGCGAAGAAGCGTGAACGGGACAATCTCGGCGAAGTCGGGTCCACTCTCATAAAGTGGGCGATCATCATAGCGGGTGTGATGTTGGCCATCACCATCGTTGCGCCCACGATCACGCCCGGCGACTTGTTTGCCGGTCTCGGCATCGGGTCTGTTGCTATCGGCTTCGCCTTTAAGGACATTTTGCAGAACATGCTGGCGGGCATCTTGATCCTGCTGCGCCAACCGTTCGAGGTGGGAGACCAGATCGTATCGTCCGGCTACGAGGGCACGGTCGAGAAGATCGAAACCCGCGCGACGATGATCAAGACCTATGACGGCAAGCGGGTCGTCATTCCCAATTCCGACATCTATTCCGACAAGGTCGTGGTGAACACCGCGTTCGATAGGGTGCGCTCCCAATACGACATCCAGATCGGCTGTAACGACGATTGGGACAAGGCGCGCAAGATCATCGAGGAAGCCGCCGCTTCATGCGAAGGGGTTCTGACCGACCCGCCGCCGGAAACAATTCCGTGGAACATGGCCGAAAGCGGCAACGATATCCGGCTGCGCTGGTGGACGAAATCGACCCGCTCCGACGTCGTGCACGTTTGGGGCCGTGTGATCCAGTCCTGCTACACGGCGCTTGACCAGAATGGCATCGACATGCCGTATCCGACGCGAATGGTGCTGTTCCACGACCAGACGGACGAACACGATGGCGACCGGCAAAAGCAGCGCGAGGGCTGGCCTGCCGATGACCGCAACCCTGCAACACGCCGCATCGCGGACAGTCTGTCAGAACGGCGCGGGTAGTTTCCCGCGCACGTTAATGCCGCAGGTACGCGCGCCCTGTGGCTATGGACGCCACTATGGTGCAAAAGGAGCGTTGAAATGTTCGCGCCTCGGTCTTTCATGATCGACGCCATACCGCTCCCGTCTTTGGAGAAGCCACATTGTCCGTAACGAGTCTTGCCAAGCCCGACGACACTATCCGCTCGCTAGCGCGCCACTGCATGGCGTATCGCGACGCGATCGACAGCCGGGCATGGGGGCAGTTGACGCTGACGCTTGGGCTTTATTTCGCAACCTGCCTCGTCATTCTGCTGGCTGTTCAGGCCGGTTATTGGGGTGCGGTCGTGCTGGCCGTACCGGCGGGCATGCTGCTGGTGCGGCTGTTCACTTTCCAGCACGATTGCGGGCATGGCTCGTTTTTTTCCAACAAGCGGCTGAACGATGCGGTCGGGCGTTTTCTATCGGTCTTCACCTTCACGCCATACGGGTTCTGGAAACGCACCCATGCACTGCACCACGCCAGCGCCGGTGATCTGGGACGGCGCGGTATCGGGGATGTGGACACGTTTACGGTGCGTGAATACGAGGCGCTGACACCCGGCGCAAAGCGGTGGTATCGCATCTACCGGCACCCGCTCATTCTGCATGTGATCGGCCCACCCGTGTACTTCATTCTGCTGTTGCGGTCCCCATGGGGCCAGCCGCTGACGCCAGCTGAATCCTGGCGATCCATCATGGCGTTGAATGTCGCTCTGCTTGCACTGTACGGCGGATTGTCGTTGATCTTCGGCTTCGGAACAACTGCCATTTCTCTGTTGCCGGTGGCCTGCGTCACGTCATGGGTGGGCGCATGGCTATTCTTCGTTCAGCACCAGTTCGAGCACACCCACTGGGCGCAGCCGGAAGACTGGCACCTGCAAACGGCGGCGCTGCATGGGTCGTCCCATTATGTATTGCCTACCTGGATGAATTGGCTGACCGGCGACATCGCGCTGCACCATATTCATCATCTCAACAGCCGCGTGCCCGGATACCGGTTGCGCGAATGCCTGAAGGCCGAGCCGAAACTGGCTGACATCTCCCGCCTGACGGTGCGGGAAAGCATCGGCTGTATCGGGCTGTCGCTGTGGCATGAAGGCGAGGGGCGGCTGATGTCGTTCAAGACCGCTGCACGGGCGTAAATTTTACGGGCGGCGGTACGGGCAGCCTACAGGTTTTCGCAGAACAGGACTTCGTTGTGGATTTTCTCCTGCGCGATAGCCGCATCCAGTGAACCCTCGCGCAAAGCCAGTTCCGTGAATCGGAGTGCGCTCATGGGCCACAAGGGTTTTCGTGTTGGCCTGCGAATGCCGCGAGACGGCCGTCATTGCCAAGCGCGCCTCCGAACCCAGCGCATAAACAGCCACCATATCGTTTCGCTGCGCCATGAAATTGCCGATGATTTCGTCCAGGCCGTCCATTTGCCCCCCGGATTTCCAGTGAGGGAAGGGCGTTCAGTTCGGGAAAATGTGCCCCCCGGCACCTCGTCGAACCCAAGCCTGCGTTCGATGGACGCGAGCGACCGCATCGTTTCTGCGATCACCAGAACCAGACCGGCGTTCCCGCGGCGAAAGCTGGCGACGATACGCGCTGCCGTTCGCGCGACCGCGAGATTATCGGTACCCATGAAGTCCTGTGCGCTGTGATCCTTTTGGCCTGCCAGAAACTGCACCGTGCGGATGCCACGACCGTTGAGACGGGTCGTCGCATCCCGTACTTGCGGCGATGTGGGAGCCATGATGGCCAGGCCGTCAAGCTCGGATGGTTCAAGGCCGATCAGATAGCGGGCGATCAGGTGGGGGTCGCGCATGTCGATCTGCACGCAATCGATGATCGTAAGATCCTGCCGGGCGATGTCCTGCGTTGCGCGTACCTGTTCGATGATCTGCGCCAAATACTGGTCGCCATCGTCGGGCAGTAGAAAGCGCAAACGATAATAACGGCCCTTGGCAAGATTGACCGCCGCTGAATTGCGCACGAACCCGACTTTTTCAATCGCTGCATTGACCTGCTCGCGGGCGCGGGCGCGGACGTGTTTCGGGTTTGGCCGGAATGCCTGCCTGGGAGACTCACGCGTTGACTTCGATAATCAAGAACGCAACCGCAGCGGCTGCATTGCTCACCGGCGTGTCCGCATTCACTGCTACATCGACCAAGGCGGAAGACTTGACGTTGTGCTGGGCCGCATGGGATCCGGCCAATGCGCTGGTCGAGTTGAAGGATATCGGCGAGTTCTTCCAAGGCCGCGAGATCGATGGCAGCACAGTCTATGGCGCTGCCACCTATACCGAACGCGGCTCTGAAGGCATCACGATGGGCGTGACGAACGCGCTCTATAATTACGGAATGCAGTACACCAATCCTGACAAGCCCTACGATATCGAAGGCTTCGTCAACTGGAATGATGCAGTCGCGGGGCTGGAGTTCTATAAGGAGCTTTACGATTGCTGCACACCGCCCAGCTTGGCGGGCAGGGCATTTCGGGGGTCGCCAATTCCGAGGTTAAGGACGCGGCGCTGAAATATATCAAATGGTTCGCCAAGCCAGCGATCCAACAGAAATGGTGGGACGTGGGGGGTGCATCCGCCATGCGCTCGGTCGTCGAGGCACCGGACTTTGCCGTTAGCCAACCCTACGCGCAGACCTTCCTCGACTCGATGGCAATCGTGAAGGATTTCCGGGCCGAACCGTCCTACGCCTCCCTGCTGCTGCCCATGCAGGCGGGTGTCCACAACTATGTGGTGGCCGGTAATGGCACCGCGAAGGAAGCGTTCGACGGTCTGGTGAAAGACTGGGACGAAGTGTTTGAGGACGATGGCATCAAATAGACCGATTACCCCCGGTCTGCGGAGGCCACCCGCGTGCGCGACCGATGTTCTCACGCCTGCTTTCGTGATCTTCCTCCCGATCACGAGAGCGGGATTGCGGGACCGGACGCCATTCTAATAGGGCGTCCGGTCCCGCTTGTAGCCCTTCGCGCGAGGACCTCATGAACACACCCAATTTAAGGTCCGAGCCTGCGTCGTCCAGCGTCATCAACACGGTGCGCGCCCTGTCCGACCGTTCCATCGCGTGGACATTTGTGGCGCCAACGAACATCCTACTGCTTGCAATCAATATTTTCCCGCTGCTGTGGACGATCCAGCTGTCGTTCACCAACTTTCGCGTGAACCACCCCAACAACGATGTCGAATATGTCGGCATCAGCAACTACCAGCGCCTTTTTAGGTGATGCCGACACCTGGGCCACAATGCAGGTCACTGCGCACTTTCTGATCTGAACCATCGTGTTGCAGGTGCTGATCGGCTTCACATTGGCCTATCTCATTAACAAGAAGTTCAAGGGCAACGACCTTTGGACCACGATCATTGTGTTGCCAATGATTGTGCCGCCTGCCGTTGTCGGCAGTTTCCGGACGTTTCTCTACCAGCCGCAAATCGGCCCGTTCAACTATGCGGTTTCATCCGTAACGGGTGCCGACCCGTCCAGCTTTCCCGTGATAGCCGATCAGGCGCTGGCCCCGTGTTCGTCACCGTCTTCGGTCTCGAGTCCATTTACGTAAAGGGGCTCAACAAGGTGAAATCCTGATCAGCACTTCCGTCAACGTGCCCAGAGCCGCGCAAAAGTGGATGGCGGGCATTCTGGTCATCGGCTACGCGATCATCACGCTGCTGCTGTTCGTGTGGATCGTTGCTATCGGCTTCAAATCGTCCACCAACTCCATCGCCTATCCGCCCTAGATCGACTTCCAGCCGACGGCCGAAGGCTACGTGAATCTGTCCCTGTCCGTCTGGCTCATCTACGGCTTCATCGACGAAATACCCATTGAATACGAGGAGGCGGCGCTATCGACGGATACACCCGGTTTCAGGCCTTCGTGAAGGTGGTGTTGCCCCAAGCGGCGACGGGCATTGCATCGACGGCGATCTTCTGCCTGATCTTCGCCTGGAACGAATATGCCTTCGCAGTGCTGCTGACATCCGGCACGGCGCAAACGGCACCGCCTTTCATTCCACCATCATCGGCATCGGTAGGCAGGACTGGCCCGCTGTCGCGGCGGGCGCCACGATCTTTCTGGTTCCGGTCATGGTCTTCACCATCCCGCTGCGCAAAAACCTGCTGCGCGGCATCACATTCGGGGCGGTTCGCAAATGAGTATGTTCATGAACGGCCTGCTGCGGATGCGTCGCGGCCCGTGGGAGATGGTGGAGACGATCCTGATAGCGCTCGGCGTCTTCATGCTGATGCAGCCGTTTGCTCTGGTTCTCTACAGCTACTCGTTTCTCGTCACGCTGATCGGCACGGTGCGGGCGGTTGAATATCTGGGCACGACGCAGATCGTCACGCTGGAAACCGCCAATGGCATGGTCAAGGCGCGTGTCGATGCGGACGTGGCCGTAGCAGTCGGTGAGACGGGCCTTGCTTTCGACGAGCGGACGATCACGCTGTTCGATGAGAAGTCGGGCACCGCGCTTTTGTCGGCCGGTAATGAGGGAGTGTAGTCGCGTGGCTGAGGTCCGTCTTGAAAGTGTCACCAAATCGTTCGGCGGCTTAACGGCCCTTGACAATGTGTCGCTCACTATTCCGGACGGTTCATTCGTGGTGCGCTCGGGCCAACGGGCGCGGGAAAGACGACGACGCTGCGCATGGTGTCGGGGTTGGACACGCCCTATGCCGGTGACATCTTCATCGGCGGACAGTCCATGCGTGGACATGCACCGGCCCAGCGCAACGTCGCGATGGTGTTCCAGCAATACTCGCTCTATCCGCACCTGACAGTGCGGCAGAACCTCGAATTTTCCTGAAATCGCCGCTGTTGAAAACGCCCGAAGCTGACATGAAACGCATGGTCTGCGAGGTCGCTGAAGTGCTTCAGATCAGCCACAAGCTGGACAACAAGGCCACTGCCTCATCCGGTGGCGAGATGCAGCGCGTGTCCATAGGCAGGGTGCTGGTGCGCAATCCGGCGATCTACCTGATGGGAAAACCGCTAAGTTCCCTCGACGCCAAGCTGCGCTCCGATCTGCGCATCGAGTTGAAGAAAATTCAGGCAGAATTCGGCGCGACGTTATTATACGTGACCCACGACCAGATCGAGGCCATGACGATGGCGACCCATGTGGATGTGATGGACTACGGTGCGCTGGTGCAGTTCGGCAGCCCGCGCGCTATCTACGAAAACCCGGTCAGCATCTATTCCGCCAGCCGTCTGGGCCAGCCCCGCATCAACGGGCTGCCAGCCGACCTGTTTGCCAATGCGCCTGCAAAAGCCACACGATCGGCCTGCGTCCGGAACAGATCGTGCAAGTTAAGGGCAAGGAAAGTACCGTTACCCGTGTCGAGCGGCTCGGTGACCAGACGCGGCTTCACTTGTCTTACAAACAACATGACATCATCACGGTAACGGATGCGCATACGCCGCTCCATACCGGTGATACCGTAATGACCGAACCGCAGCCGCCCATCTATTTCGATCACGATGGGGCACGGCTGCACACAACAGGAGCCGTGGCATAAGGCAGTTCGCCAACAAGCGTGCCGATATCGTCACCGATGCCGTGTGTGACGACGTTTTCGCCTTGCACTCCGTCGTCGCTGTTCTTGCGGGCACTTTGGCCGTCACCGGTCCGGTAGGCTGTCTGCTTGTGGTGAAGAACTATACCGGCGACCGGCTCAATTTCAGCCTCGCCGCAGAACGCGCCCGCGCCTACGGCCTCGATGTTGCCATTGTGATGGTGGGTGATGATATCGCCTTACCGGATCTGCCACAGGCGCGCGGCGTTGCCGGCGCCTTGTTCGTTCAAAAGATTGCGGGCGCGCTTGCCGAAAGAGGGGCGGACCTTGCAACCGTGACGGCGGCTGCGGAGCGGGTTGCCACTGACACGAAGACTATCGGCATGTCGCTGGATACGTGCACCGTGCCCGGCTCGCCCAAAGAGGACCGTATCGGACAGGGTAAGGCGGAGCTTGGTCTGGGTATCCACGGGGAAGCGGGGATCGAACAAATCGACTTTGTCGATGCGGCACAGGAAATAGAAGCGGTGGCGTCCAAACTGGCAGCTTTGATGGAGGCGCGCCCGCATGTGGCGCTTGTCAACAATTTCGGGGAACCCCGGCTGTCGAAATGGATATTCTGACGGGAGAACTGACGAAAAGCGATATTGCCGGGAATCGCAGCCATATCATTGGTCCTGCAGCACTGATGACCTCGCTCGACATGCACGGTTTTTCAGTATCCGTTTTTCCATACGGCACGGATGATCTGGACCTGTTGTTCACCCCTGTTTCGCCATCGGCGTGGCCCGGTGTGAACGCACTGGTGGCGAGCGAAGTTCTGCCACTGCCCGACGGATTGGCTCCCATTGCGCCGGTCGCTTCGCGCCATGACAAGACGGCGCAGTTCATAACCCGCTGTTGCCGGATGCTGATGGCCGCCGAGGCCGGGTTGAATGCGCTGGATGCGAAATCCGGCGACGGGGACACCGGCTCCACCCTGGCGGGAGCCGCAAAGGCGTTGATCGACGCGCTGGACCGGCTTCCGCTTGCCGACCATACGCAGCTGTACCGGGCTATCGGTCAGGAATTGAGCCAGACGATGGGCGGCTCGTCCGGTGTGCTTCTTGCCATTTTCTTTGCCGCAGCAGGCGATGCGTCGGCCAGCGGCCTGTCCGTGCGGGATGCGTTGAAGGCGGGGCTTGCGCGGATGCAGGAAATTGGCGGCGCAAAGCCGGGCGACCGCACCATCATCGACGCCCTTCAACCGGCTCTCGAAGCCTTGCCGGACGGCTTGCCCGCAGCGACCATTGCCGCCCGCAAGGGTGCCGACCATACGGCGACACTGGGCAAGGCGAATGCCGGGCGTGCAACCTATATCAACGCTGCACAACTGACCGGCCATACCGACCCCGGCGCGGAAGCCGTAGCCATGCTGTTCGAACGTTTGGCGGCGACGGCGTCGGCGGCGTGATCTGGTTGCGCGTGGTCCTTGTGGAGATAACTTGCAGGTGGTTTTTGCCAGCGCTAGATTTTGGACCGAGCGCTACACACGAAGACCCACCCGCAGCCAGCGGAGTTCCCACCATGCATCCATTTTCCGACGCTTCGTCTCACTCTGCTGCATTACCCGCCTTCGCGGACGCCTTGACCGGTGTGTTTGGCACAGGCCGTTCCCTCCATGCGGACGCGCGGCCAGCTCAGTTGAGCATGGAAGAGGCATACGCGGTTGCAGACCGCGTTCGCGCCGCGCGGGTGAGTTCCGGTGCTCGAACCGTCGGACGCAAGATCGGTTTTACGAATGCCGAACTGGCGGCATCCTTCGGTATTGCCGGGCCTGTCTGGGGCTGGATGTATGATCGCACGTGCCATCATGTAACCGGCGGAATGGTGTATCCAATCGAAGGTCTTGCCGAGCCGCGGCTGGAGCCGGAAATCGTGCTCGGACTTTGCTCTGCGCCGGCTGCCGGAATGAACGACGCCCAGCTGACAGCTTGCGTGGATTGGGCCGCATTCGGTATCGAAATCGTGCAATCGGTCTATCCCGATTGGAGTTTCACCGGCACGGAAGCAGTTGCCGGATACGGTTTGCACGGTGGTCTGGTCATTGGGGAACACATCCCGTTTCGCCGCGATGATACCGCGGGCCTTGCAGCCTTTGTCGAACCCGAAGCGCTCGAATTGCTGGGGGTGGAACTTTTGTGCAACGACGCACTGTTTGCCAATGGTGTGGGGGCCAATGCACACGGCGGGCCGCTTGCGGCCTTGCGCTGGCTGGTGGAAGAATTGGCCCGCAGCGGCGCGGCACCTTTGAGGGCAGGCGACATCATCACGACCGGAACGCTGACCGGCGCGCACCCTATTGCCGCCGGTGAGGCATGGACCATGAAAGCCGCCAATACCTCCTCGCGATTTCCACCCCTGCAAGTCCGGTTTGTTCAGGACAATGCAGGCTTGAGAGGATCATAGGGGCCGGTTCTGCCCGCGCCCGATCAGGCTATCGGCATTGTCTGCGAAGGTTTCGACACGTCGAACTTGCTTCGCACACACTTTGGGCTTATCGCGTGAAGTTCGAACTGAAAGCACTGCAAACTATCCCGGTTTCGCATTTCAATGTGGGCCGTATTCACGACATCGAAGGCAAGTTAGACGGGTTCGAGCCTGACTTAAAAGACATCAAGTGGCGAAAGGCCCTATAATATGACCAACGGAACAGTAAAATTCTACAACGACCAAAAAGGCTTCGGCTTCATCGAGCCGGAAGGCGGCGCGCAGGACGTGTTCGTTCACGCAACAGCGCTGGAACGCTCCGGCATCACCGGCCTGTCCGAAGGACAGAAAGTTCGTTTTGACACCGAAATCGATTCCCGCAGCGGCAAGACAGCCGTCGCGAAGATCGAACTCGCGTAATCATCGGTCTGACGACCGTGGCGCTGGAAACAGCGTTATGAATTGAAGGAAATGGCGGGGATATTCCCCGCCATTTTCGTTTGTGCGACTACCCTGCAGGGCGGGATTTGCCGCGCCGGACAAAGATGCTTCCGTACGGATACCGGTAACAGCCATTTCGGCCAGCGTATTCGACGTTCGCCTTTGGTGTGATTACGTGTTCAAACGCGTCTTAGGGTCGAATGTTCAAACCAACGAACAGAGGGCAGATCGATGTCGGACGAAACTGTTTGCCCTATTATCGGGATCGGTGCATCGGCGGGCGGCCTGGAAGCGGTCAACGACATGCTCGGTGCGGTCATCGAACCGTGCGGCATGGCCTTCGTATTGGTTCAACATCTCGATCCCAACCACGAATCCATGATGGCCGAACTGATCGGTCGACGGACGGCGCTGACGGTCACCCAGATTAGTGGCGGTGAGTTGGTGGAGGCAGAACATGTCTATGTCATTCCGCCCGGGGCACGACTTTACATCGACAACGGCAGGCTGAACCTCTCCCCGTTTTCAGAACCGCGCGGGCTGCGGCGTCCGATCGATGAGTTTTTCATATCGCTGGGCAAGGATCAGGAGGCGAATTGTGCATGTGTCGTGCTTTCGGGCACGGGCGCGGACGGTTCGACCGGCTTGCGGGCGGTTAAGGAACTCGGCGGTATCGTCGTTGCGCAACAGCCGAACACGGCTGGCTACGATGGTATGCCGGTTGCGGCGATTTCCACCGGTTTGGTGGATTTCGTGCTGCCGCCAACCGCTATCTGCGGCAAGGTGAAGGGGTATTTTGAGAGGCGCCTGTCGAACACGAACAGCGGTGTCTCTCACGTCTCCGTTACGGAGCATCTGGAAGATATCTGTTCGACGCTGCGCGAAGCGACGGGGCACGATTTTTCCGGCTACAAAACGCCGACAATGGTCAGGCGCATCGAACGCAGAATGCAGGTTTTGGCCATTCCAAATCCGGGCGAATATCTACGCCGGATCAGCACAGATGAGCGTGAATGCGCGGCGCTTTTTCAGGATCTGCTGATCAATGTGACGAGTTTCTTCCGCGACCCCGGAATGTTTGACACGCTGCTCAAACAGGTGATCCTGCCCATCGTCGAGGCGCATAGCGGGCAAGTTCCTATCCGCATATGGGTTCCAGGCTGCTCTTCCGGAGAAGAGGCTTACACACTGGCAATCCTGTTCGCATCGGCTGCGGAAAAGCTGAACAAGCATCCGCAAATCCAAATATTCGCGACGGATATCGATCCGCAAATGCTGGAGATAGCGAGGGAAGCCCGGTACCCTCTTACATCGCTAAAGGATATCCCTGAAGAACTGCGAGAGAAGTATCTTATCGGTCTGGAGGGTCGTTTTCAGGTCACACCACGTTTGCGCGACATGGTACAGTTCTCGGCCCACTCGGTCATCAAGGATCCGCCCTTTTCGCGCCTTGACCTCGTGTCGTGCCGCAACATGCTGATCTACATGAACGACACGATCCAAAATCAATTCATCCCGTTGATGTATTATGCGCTCAAATCGGATGGTGTGCTGTTTTTGGGTCCGTCCGAAGGGATAGGGCACAACGACAAGCTGTTTGAACCAATCGATCAAAAGTCGCGCATATACCGCCGCAGACCCGGCGAAGCGTCTTACCCTGTGAATTTCCCGGCCATACGAAACCAACGGCATGTCGTACCCGTCACTCCGCTTGCGCGCCAGACCGACGCGGTCAAATCCGGTGCGCGAAGCACACTGGCGGCAGAACGCATTCTCGAACGCTACGCCCACGCGACGATCGTGACGGACGAGCAGGGCAACATCCTTACGTCGAATGGGAAGCTGGCGAAGTTTCTGGATTTTCCAACAGGTAGTGCGGTCATGCACGCTGTGGCATTGGCACGACCCGGCCTGGCGGAAGCCTTCGGTCCGTTGTTCAGGAAAGCGATTGAACTGAAGCGCCGTGTGGCTGCGCGTAATGTCACCGTCGTTTCGGAAATGGGATCGCAGACAATCGACCTTGCGGTCGATCCGTTGCCGGATGGAACCTATCTTACGGTTTTCGTCGAAGTGGGCACGTTTCAGATCGAAGTTGCGGGTGATTTCCTTGAGGAGGGTGTTTCGGACGATCGTTTCCACGACCTCGAAGAAGAACTGCGCGAAACCCGGTTTCGCCTGCGTTCTACCGTCGAGGAACTGGAAACCGCCAATGAGGAACTAAAATCATCCAACGAAGAGATGATGTCCATGAACGAGGAGCTTCAGTCGGCAAACGAGGAACTGTCCACGCTCAACGACGAGATGAAGCACAAGATCGACCAGCTGTCGCAAGCCAACACGGACATGTCGAACTTCGTGGAATCCACCGATATCGCTCTGGTGGTGATCGACGCCGAGGCGAAGGTGAAGAGTTTCACGCACCCGATTGTAGACGTCTTCCCATTGAAGGACGGGGATTACGGTCGATCACTGGATGAAGTTGCCAGCCTGATTGCGGACGATCGGGCAATATCGGATGCGCTGTCGGTGACAAGCGGTGCCGAACCGGTGGAACGGGTGGTACATTCGAAGGACGGGTTGAAAACCTTCGCCATGCGTATCCTCCCTTACCGTGCAGGAGATGACGTGTTGGGCGCAACGCTCACGTTCAACGACGTAACCCGGCTTGTAAAAGCGGAAGACGACCTGCGTCATGAAACTGAAAAACTGCAACTGGCGCTGGAAGCTGGTGAGATGGGTGTCTGGCAATTCGATGTCGATACAAACATCACCGAGATTGACGACATGATGCGCCGCGTGTGGGAATTGGAATCCCACGAGGTTCTGACTGTCGAGAACTTTATGAAGATGATCGATGAAGACGACCGCGATGACGTTGAAAACGCGCTTCAGAAAACCATAAATGAGGGCACCGCGTTCAAGGCAAAATTCCGGGTCAACAATTCTCTCGGTACCCGCTGGCTTCAGGGGGCCGGTCGCCTGAGCAAGGATCCGAAGGGCACGGGTCGCGTGACGGGCGTGAACTTCGATATTACAGCCGAGCGCACTGCGATCGAGGGTCGTGAGTTCCTTCTTCGCGAAATCAACCACCGGGTGAAGAACCTGTTTGCGATCGTCCCCGCCATGTTGTCGCTTTCGGCCAAGGAGGCCGATACGATACCCGAACTGGTTGCGGATGTGCGCGCGCGCATAGCAGCTCTGGGTAGGTCGCACGAACTGACCCGCGGACAGTGGGAAGCGGAAGGCGACTATCAAACAGGGCCGACCGGTGCCGAGTTGCATTCTCTGGTCGACACCGTTCTGGAACCGTACCGGGCGAACGATTCAGTTCTGCTCGAAGGCAATGCTTTAACGGTGCCGCATGATGCTATCACACCAATGGGTCTCATCCTGCACGAATGGGCTACGAACTCCGTCAAATACGGTGCGCTCTCCAATGAAAGCGGTGTCGTGACCGTTAGCTGGAAGCAGGACCGCGAAATGGCAACCCTCGTCTGGTCGGAAAGCGGCGGTCCTGTGACTATCGAGAGTGCCGCAAAGGACGGTTTTGGATCGAAGCTCGTTTCGTATTCCGTGCGTCAAATGGGCGGGAAATTGGACACGGACTGGAACCCGAAAGGCATCAGGATGATCTTGCAGTTTTCTGTACCCGCTGGAAGTGCGGCATGACCAATTCAACTCACAGCCACGCCCGGCCGGACCTTTCCGGTAAGGCGGTTCTCATTGCCGAAGATGAGGCGATGATTGCCCTCGATCTGGAGATGATTATCGAGGATTTAGGCGGGCAGGTCGTCGGTCCGTTTGCCAATCTGAGTGACCTGCTGGCGGGCCTCGATTCCGAGACATTCGACCTGGCTCTTTTGGACGTCATGCTGGGCCGGGACGAAGTGTTTCCAGCAGCGGAAATCCTCGCTGAACAGGGCGTTCCGTTTGTCTTTCATACAGGCAATGCAGATCGTAGGGACATTTTCCAACGGTTCCCAAAAGCGGGCGTGTGCAGCAAGCCGACAAGCTTGCCGAATCTATACGAAGCGCTTGTGAACGCGCAGGCCGCGCGGAATTAAGCTCGGCCAGCTGCCGTAATATGCTGTGCTGACAAGGCGTGCTACACCACCAATCGTAAAGGCCGTGTGCGCATTCATGTTGTTGGAGCCTGGGACGAAACCGGGCCCAGTGAGTCCCGTATGACGATCTCGGTTTTTAATTCCACACTTTGCTTTGCGTGGGGACCAGTGGACATCTCGACTATCAGTGCTGCCGCACGTTTTCCCATGGCGCGGTGGGGCACGTGTACAGTCGTCAGGGCAGGCTCTGCGAGAATTGCGAGTTCGATATCGTCAAACCCTGTAATTGAAACATCCTGCGGCACGGCAAGTCCCATCGCCCTTGCCGCTTTTAGCGCGCCCACCGCGAGAACATCGTTGCCACACAGAACCAACGTCGGCGGCGCTTTTGCAGCCATGATCTGGCGAAATGCGGCATCACCCGTCTCGATACCGTAGGGCGTCTCGACCAAAATCAACCCGTTAGCGTCGAGGCCAGCCTCTTCCATTGCAAGCCTCGCGCCTGCCACCCTGTCTCCAGCCCGATCGTTGTCGGCAACCGGCGCTGATATAAACCCGATCCTTTCGTGCCCCTGACGGATCGCAAGACGGGCCAAACCGGCCATGGCGCCCATGTTGTCAAAGCCGACAGACGATTGCGGTGCTTCAGCTTGGTGAGCCCAGGTGATCAATGCCGGGACCCCACGTTTCTCCAGCATCGCATACACGCCATCTTTCCGGTGATACCCGATGAGCAAGAGGGCTTCCGCACCGCGGGCGACGAGGGTTCGGATCTGGTCCTCTTCCACATCCTCACGATAGCCCGAACTGGCGATCAGCAATGTCTTGCCGTGGCGTCCCAATTCTTCCTGAAATGCCTGAATTCCCCGGGCGAAAATTGCATTGTCCATAGTGGGTATTACAGCGCCAACCGTGTTGGTTCGCTTGGCGGCGAGGGCGCGCGCGCCAAAGTTGGGCGAGTATCCCAGATCCCGAACCGCCTGCAATACACGCTCGCGGGTTTGGTTCTGAACACGTTCCGGCGCGTTCAGGCAACGCGATACAGTCGCGGTCGATACGCCTGCACGTGCTGCTACATCCGCAAGGGTCGAGATGTCCGGACGTTCTGCACCGCCGGGCATTGTTGTTTCATCCTGGCTTTTCGGTGGTTTCATCGGACCTTCAATAGCTACCGAGGCGAGGGACGAAAATGACCCTTCTGCGAAAAAATGCTTGCCACGATGCGATGTAAGCGCTTACATTAATATTTAGTCGCCTCATTGGGCGGCTGGGAGAACTGAAATGCCATTCATAGTCGCGCTCACGCTGCTCGTACTGTTCACCCTTAATGTCGTTATTGCGGCTATGGGGTCGGGTCCAATGGTTGGCAATGTTGCAGAGATGCTTCTGCTGCTCGCTTCGGCGGTCAGTTTCACTGTCGGTATCTTACAGCGTGAAACCAGAGAAAAACGAAGAGATGACCCGCTCTAGCGGCATCTCACAGGGAGGAATACCATGTCTAACGTATCCAAGGAGCTGGCTTCTGCCGAGCGCCGTAATTTTTTGAAGCTGGGTGCAGGCGGGTTTACCGCTGCAATGGTTGCCGGTGCTGCCGGCGTTCTGTGGTCCGGCCCGGCCGTTGCGCAAATGGCTGCCGAAGAGCGTGAACGGGAAGCTGCTGCCGAGCACACCATGACGCTGGCAACGGCTTATGTTTTGAGCGCTGATCGCAGCTATCCGATCATGCAGTTGGATTTGAAGGAAAACATCCAGAACCTGACGAACGGCAAGGTTTACGTGAAGCTTGCGCCGGGTGGTCAGCTTGGTGCCGGTGGCGCGCTCGTTCAGGCGGTGCAGGGCGGCACGATCCAGTGCGCACAGCATTCGCTGGCAAACTTCGCACCGTTTGCAAGCGCGGTCGATCTGATCAACCTGCCGTATTTCTGCGGTTCGAACCAGCGCTTCACCAACCTCGTCAGTTCCGAGGCGTGGAAATCGGAAGTCGATCCCAAAATCGCTGCTGCCGGTTTCAAGGCGCTCTACTATATCGTGATCGACCCCCGTGTCGTTGCTGTGCGTCAGGGTGGAACGGCAATTCTCACGCCATCCGATATGAGTGGCGTAAAATTCCGGGTGCCCGGGTCTGCAATGTTGCAGCAATATTACAAGATGGTTGGTGCAAACCCGACGCCCGTTGCATGGGGTGAAACGCCATCAGCTATCCGTCAGGGTGTGGCCGATGCGCTCGACCCATCGGTCGGGGCACTGCATGTCTTTGGCTTTGGCGAAATTCTCAGCCACGTCACATTCACGCAAGCCGTGCCTGACAGTCAGGTCTATTCGGTCAACCTCGAATGGTTCAACAGCTTGCCGGAAGATGTGCAGGCGGGGATCGAGGCTGCCGGTGAAATTACCAGCGCGCAGAACCTTGCCAAGGTTCCGGCGGCACGGGCTTACGCTATGGCTGAACTCACGAAGGCCGGTGTCGAGTTCCACACGCTGAGCGACGATCAGCTTGGCGAGTGGAAAGAGGCAGGCGGCTATCAGCGCAGCGAGTGGGACCAGTTCAAGGTCGATCTTGCAGGCTCTATGGAAACCTTCGCCAAGCTGGAAGAAGCAGCGGGTACGCAGGGACGTTATTACGTCAACGACGCCTGATCAGGCGGGCCGGTGGTTTTTGCCACCGGCCCGTTCGCCTTTGTACACATGAAGACAGACCTATCGGTACGGGGAGACAGCCCCTGTGCTCTGCGGGGGGAACCATGTCAAAATTCATTTCATCACTGGACCGTAATGCCGAGCGCTGGTTGCTTTTGATTTTCTACGTGATGCTTGTTGGCACCATGTTCATCGAGGTGATCCGGCGCGAAGTGTTCTCGTATTCCTCGATCTGGGGGGAAGAGATCGTACGCTATTCCTTCATCTATCTGGCTTGGGTGGGTGCTGCCTCAGCAGTGAAAGAGCGTGGGCATATCCGCATCGATGTGATCATGAACTACGTGCCGAAGACTGCGAAAACGCTGCTCTACATCTTGGGCGATATCGTCATGTTCATCGTGGCACTCGTTGCGCTCTACTGGTCATGGGAAGCCGTTCACATCTCGTGGAAATTCGGTTCGGTGACGCATGGACTGCGCGTGAGCCAGGTTTTCTTTCTCTTCGCCGTGCCGTTCGGATTCGCGCTGATCACGCTGCGGCTGGTTCAGTCGATGATCCACGACGTCGCCGACCTTCGAGGCGGTCGTCCCGTCTACGAGGGCGATACGCTGTTCGACTAGGGGGAACCACACCATGCTTTGGCAACAAATGCAGGAAGCGACGATTGAACTTGGGGCCGACTTCTATATCCCAATAGCTGTTTTCGTGCTTCTCATCGCACTGGCCGTACCGGTATGGGCAGCTATCGGATCGGCCGCCATTCTCATGCTGATGATTTCCGGCGCGCTGCCCCTGAGCCTCGTCGGCGAAAGCCTGTTTCACGGCATCGACCATTTCGCGCTGACCGCAGTGCCGCTGTTCATTCTAACCGGTGACGTGCTGGTGCGAACGGGACTCTCGAAGAAGTTTCTCGATGTGGCGGAGGCCATTACCTGCTGGGCCAAGGGCGGCTTCGGGTCTGCCACCGTTTTGGTGTGCGGTATGTTTGCAGCAATCTCCGGTTCCGATGCGGCCGGCGCTGCCGCCGTGGGCCGTATGACGATAGACCGGCTGGTCGAATCCGGATACCCGCGCCCCTATGCCTGTGCGCTGGTTGCCGCCGGTGCCTGTACGGGCATTCTGATCCCCCCTTCAATCGCTTATATTATCATCGGTCTGGTGCTCGGTGTGAATGTCTCGATCCTGTTCCTGGCCGCTGTTATCCCCGGCACATTGGTTCTGCTGGCAATTCTGATCACCAACACGCTCGTCAACCGCCGTCACGCCTATGAAGGCGGTGGGTTGATGACGTTTGGTGAATGGGCCCGCAATCTTGGCAATGCCATTGCGTCCGGCTGGTACGCCTTTCTGGTGCCGGGCATTATATTCTACGGCATTTTCTCGGGTCGTATGACACCGACGGAAGCGGGTGCTGTTGCGGTCATGGTGACGATTGCGATTGGCTTTATTCTGGGCACGCTCAAGTTCTCGGATTTTCCCGCAATGCTGGTCAGTTCGGCCAAGGTGAACGGGGTCATTTTGCCGATCATCGCCTTTTCGTTGCCTCTCGCGCAGGCACTTGCCATTCTTGGTGTGCCGCAAGGTTTCGTGGCAGCAGCGACGTCCGTCAGCGACCAGCCGTGGGTGCTGATCCTGATGATGATCCTCATCCTGATCGCTGCGGGCTGCGTGATGGAGACGACCCCGAACATCGTCATCCTCGCACCGATACTGTTCCCGCTCGCCCAGCAGATTGAGATGAACGAAATTCAGTTCTGCATCATGATGATCACCGCGCTCGGGGTGGGGTTCATAACGCCGCCGCTCGGGCTCAACCTGTTCGTGGTGTCGGGAATAACGGGCGAGTCTATATTGAAGATCGCGGCGCGCGCCGTGCCGTTCGTGATCTTCATGATGATCGTAACGCTGTTCATCGCTTACGTTCCGGCGATCTCTACGGCGCTTCTCCCAGATAACTACAAATAGGACCGCATGCAGATGGCCCCACACTACCTAAAAAAGGCAACGCTGACATCCCAAAGCGATGCGTCTGAAACGAAAGCGATCGTGCGCGATATCCTCGATAGCATCGAGGCGGGCGGCGATGCGAAGGCGCTGGAATATGCAGCCAAATTCGACCGTTACGATGGGCCTGTCCTGTTGAGCGAAGCAGACATTGCGGCAGCCGTTGAGCAAGTGCCGGAAAAGCTGAAGGCGGATATCCGATTCTCCCACGCCAACGTGAAAAAGTTCGCCGAGGCTCAGAAGGCAAGCATGCTCGAATTTGACGTGGAAGTGACGCCGGGCGTCACGGCTGGTCAGAAGTGCGTGCCGGTCCATGCTGCGGGTTGTTATGTGCCGGGTGGCCGATACAGCCACATTGCCAGTGCAATCATGACGGTGACCACGGCCAAGGTTGCCGGTTGCAAGCATATCGTCGCCTGTTCGCCGCCTCGCCCGGGCCAAGGCGTGCCGCCAGCGATCATTTATGCGGCCCACATCTGTGGTGCGGATAAAATCCTTGCCATGGGCGGTGTTCAAGGCGTTGCTGCCATGACGTTCGGCCTGTTTGGCCTCCCCAAGGCAAACATTCTCGTAGGCCCCGGCAACCAGTTCGTGGCCGAAGCCAAGCGGATGCTGTTCGGCCGCGTCGGCATCGACATGATTGCCGGACCGACCGACAGCCTGATCCTAGCGGACAAGACAGCAGACCCCATGGTCGTTGCCGTCGATCTCGTGGGGCAGGCGGAGCATGGTTACAACTCGCCAGTCTGGCTTGTGACGGATGATCAGCCTCTGGCGGAAGAGGTCATGCGCCTCGTTCCAGACCTCATAGCGGCCTTGCCCGATACAAACCGCGACAACGCATTTGCAGCATGGCGCGATTATGCCGAAGTCATCGTGTGTGCCGACCGTGAGGAGATGGCGACAACATCGGACGAATATGCGCCGGAACATTTGACGGTGCAGGCGGATGATCTCGACTGGTGGCTTGGGCGGCTGTCCTGCTACGGATCGCTGTTCCTTGGCGAAGAGACGACTGTCGCTTTCGGCGACAAGGCGTCGGGCACCAACCATGTGCTGCCAACATCCGGCGCCGCGTCCTATACGGGCGGGCTTTCAGTCCACAAATATATGAAAATCGTCACATGGCAGCGCTCGACCCGGGACGGTGCAAAACCGGTTGCCGAAGCAACCGCTCGCAT
This sequence comes from uncultured Alphaproteobacteria bacterium, assembly GCA_963841615.1. Taxonomy (GTDB): domain Bacteria; phylum Pseudomonadota; class Alphaproteobacteria; order Rhizobiales; family Rhizobiaceae; genus Pseudahrensia. Next base: position 65,996 of record CAWJDI010000007.1, read on the forward strand.
TTCCCGGCTTGAAGGAATGGAAGGTCACGCGCGTACCGCAGACGTGCGGTTGGCGAAATATTTTCCTGGCGAAACCTTCGACCTCACGGCGCAGGAGTAAGCAGTGCCGCAAGGCTATCATCCAGATTTGACGGGTCATGTGGCCTGCGTGACAGGCGCAAGCTCCGGGCTCGGGCGGCGCGCTGCGCTTGTCTTGTCTCAGGCTGGCGCGAAAGTCGTTGCGGTTGCCCGGCGAACGGACGCGCTGGAAGACTTGCAAGCGCAATCCCGTCAGTTGGCGGCCAAAGGTAAGATTGCAGCTCTACCATTCGATTTGGCAGATCGGGACGGCTTGGCATCGCTGGCTGAGCAAGCCGCCGAACTCTTTGGTGCGCCGGATATCCTCATTCATGCCGCCGGTATCAATACGCGGGAAGTGGCGGGTGATGTCAGCATTGCGAACTGGGATGCGACGCTGAATCTGAACCTCGCCGCGCCGTTTTTCCTGTCACAGCATCTCGTGCCCGCAATGGCCGAAAGCGGCTGGGGTCGCATCGTAACATTCGCTTCGCTCCAATCGACACGAGCGTTTCCCGGTGGCGTATCCTACGGGGCGTCCAAGGGCGGCATAGCTCAACTGACCCGCGCGATGGCGGAAGCGTGGTCGAAAGACGGAATTTGCGTCAATGCGATCGGGCCGGGGTTTTTTCAGACCGAACTGACAGAAGCGGTCTTCAACGATCCTGCCCGTGCCGCTGCCAATGCGGCGCAAACCTGTATTGGACGAAACGGATATCTCGAAGACATTGACGGCCCTCTTCTGTTCCTCTGCTCGGACGGCTGCGCCTATGTTACCGGCCAGGTTCTGATGGTTGACGGAGGCTTCACCGCGAAATGAAGGCACTTGTCTATACTAAACCAGAAACGCTTGATTACCGGGACGTGCCGGATCCTGAGACTGGAACAGACCTTCATCTCGTCCGGATCGACAGTGTCGGTATCTGCGGGTCCGACATGCATGCGTTTCTTGGACACGATAACCGTCGTCCTGCACCGCTTATTCTTGGCCATGAAGGCGCGGGCACGATTGTCGGCGGAAAACGGGATGGCGAGCGCGTAACCATCAATCCGCTGGTCACGTGTGGGGAATGCCCCGCCTGCCTGTCCGGTCGGAATAACCTTTGCGACAATCGCCAGATTATTTCCATGCAGCCGCGCGAAGGTGCCTTTGCGCAGTTCGTGGCCATGCCCGGGGGCAACCTGGTAAAAGTTTCCGACGCAACGTCCTTCGAACAGGCAGCCCTTGCCGAGCCTATTGCCTGCGGTTGGCATGCAGCCCGTCTCGGGCGCGCCATGCTTCCCGGCAACGCGTCTCGAAGCGCGCTTGTGATCGGTGGCGGGGCTATCGGTGTTGGCGCTGCACTTAGCTTGCGGGCACAGGGTGTTGCTGACGTCACGCTGGTAGAACCCAACCCGCTCCGCCGCGCATATCTGGCCGACAATGGTGCCTACGGTGTTTTGCACCCTGACAAGATCGGTGACCGGCTTTTCGACCTGACAGTTGATGGTGTAGGCTATGATACCACCCGCGCCACCGCGTCGGCGGCGACCCGGCCTGGTGGTGCAATCTTGCATATCGGGCTGGGGGGTGGCTCTGCCGGCCTCGACATCCGGCGTCTCACCTTACAGGAAATTGCCTTCATCGGCACCTACACCTACACCGCGCAGGACTTTCGCGATACGTGTGCCGCCCTGTTCGACGGCCGCCTCGGCTCTCTCGACTGGTATGAAACCCGCCCCTTGAGCGAAGGTGCCCGCGCTTTCAACGACATTCGTGCGGGCTTGACCGGAAGCCCGAAAATTATTCTCAAACCTTCCTGATTGGAGATACGCCATGGCCGCAACAGCCAAACCTATTCCGAATGAAATACCGCAGCTTCTCGTGCATGAGGAAGCCGACAATGTTGGAGTTGTCGTTGTCGAGGGACTGACTGCAGGAACGGAGATGCTGTGCTGCATCACCCATGACAACTCGACCTTCCGCCTGACCGCTGGCGCAGATGTGCCCATTGGACACAAGATCGCGCTCAAGGACGTGAAGTCGGGCGATACCGCCATCAAATACGGCGAGGACATCGGCAAGTTCACCGCCGACATCGCCAAAGGCGCGCATGTTCACACCCATAATTGCAAAACGAAACGCTGGTAGGAAACCACATCATGGCCTCCAAATATTCAAACATTACCGTTCAGGGCTACCGGCGCGAGAATGGCCGCGTCGGCGTTCGCAACCACGTACTCATTTTGCCGGTCGACGACATATCGAATGCTGCCTGCGAGGCGGTTGCCAACAATGTCAAAGGCACGATGGCAATCCCACACGCTTACGGTCGACTGCAATTCGGTGAAGACCTCGACGTCCATTTCCGCACGATTATCGGCACCGGAGCGAACGCAAATGTCGCCGCTGTCGTTGTGATCGGTATCGAGCCGGGTTGGACCAAACGCATCGCAGACGGCATTCGATTGACCGGAAAGCCGGTCGCTGAATTTTCCATCGAACAGAAGGGTGACTTCGAGACCATTCGTGCCGCCTCGTGGGCCGCCAAGGATTTCGTACATCAGGCAACCGAAATGCAGCGCGAGGAATGCTCGATCTCCGAACTCTGGGTGTCCACGAAATGCGGTGAGAGCGACACGACCACCGGTCTCGGTTCCTGTCCGACCGTCGGCAACATGTATGACAAGCTGCTACCGGAAGGCATTACCGGCTTCTTCGGTGAGACATCCGAAATCACCGGGGCAGAGCATATTTGCCAGAAACGCGCAGCGACCCCGGAAGTTGGTGAACGCTGGTACAAGATGTGGAAAGCGTATCAGGACGACGTCATCTTCGCTCACCAGACCGACGATCTTTCCGACAGCCAGCCGACCAAGGGCAACATCGAAGGCGGTCTTACTACCATCGAGGAAAAGGCGCTCGGCAACCTTGAAAAGATCGGCCGTACGTCGACCTATATCGACATTCTGGAACCGGCTGAAGCCCCCGGAAAAGGCAACGGTTTGTATTTCATGGACAGCTCTTCAGCGGCCGCCGAATGCGTGACACTGATGGCAGCCGGTGGGGCCGTGATCCACACATTCCCGACCGGACAGGGCAATGTGGTCGGCAACCCGATTGTGCCGGTTATCAAGATCACGGCTAACCCGCGTACTGTGCGCACCATGGCCGAACACGTCGATGTCGATGTGTCCGGCATTCTGCGCCGTGAGCAGACGATTGACGAGGCAGGCGATGCCTTGATCGAGATGATCCGCCGTACGGCCAATGGGCGCAACACGGCAGCCGAGGCTTTGGGCCATCGCGAGTTCTCGATGACCAAACTTTACCGCAGCGCCTAACACGCATGAAGGTGGTCCTCCCAATGGGCGGACCACCTACTGCTCTCATTCTCATTCACGATTGGCTTCACGATGGCAGATGCACGCCGGATCAGCTTGCCGGATGCAACCGGTCTCATTCGTCGCGCGCTGACCGCTTCAGGCCTTAATGCGGATGTTGCTGCTTCGGTGGCGACCGCATTGGTGGCAGCCGAGGCGGAAGGGCAGGTGGGGCACGGCTTCTCCCGGCTTGGTGATTATGTTGCCCAACTGCGCAGCGGAAAAATCAACGGGAATGCCAAGGTTACTGTTCGAGCCCTGCAACCGGCATCGCTGCGAATTGACGCCGATCACGGGTTCGCGTTCCCCGCTCTCGACGTAGCGCTTGATGCTGGCCTGCCCGTCGCATCCGAATTAGGCATTGCAGTGATGGGTATTACAAACTCCCACCATTGCGGCGCGCTTTCCATACAGGTCGACCGGATTGCCCGTGCCGGATTGATCGGGCTCATGTTCGCCAACACGCCCAAGGCTATCGCGCCATGGGGCAGCAGCGTGGCAATCTTTGGAACGAACCCAATAGCATTTGCCGTTCCAAGGGCAGGAAATAACCCGTTGGTCATCGATCTTTCGCTTTCAAAAGTGGCGCGCGGCAAGGTGATGAACGCCCATAAGACCGGCGCAACCATACCCGAGGGCTGGGCGCTGGACAGCGATGGCAATCCCACAACGGAACCCTCTGCCGCTCTGGCTGGAACGATGCTTCCGATTGGAGATGCCAAGGGAACCGCCCTTGCCTTGATGGTCGAGGTTCTGTCGGCGGTGTTCACCGACAGTTCTTTGAGCAGCGAAGCGACGTCCTTCTTTGAAGCCAATGGAGCGCCGCCGAGCGTCGGGCAGACCCTTGTTGCCATTCGCCCGCAAAATGACGGCGGCACGGCTTTCGCTGAAAGGCTCGAAACACTGTTGACCAGCATTACCGACCTGCCAGGCGCTCGCCTGCCGGGAACCCGACGGCTTGATGCGCTTGCCATTGCCACAGCAGATGGGCTGCTCGTTTCCAGCGTCCATCTTGATTTGGCAGAAGAACTAACCCGTGCAGGCTGAACCGTCCGAAGCGGACAAACGCGGCCCTTCGGAAACCTCGGTGGCTGATCGATTTGCAGAATGGCGAGGACTGGTGCCCGGCCTTATGGTGGCTGTCATCGTCGCGCTGGCAAGCCAATTCGTCTCCGAACATTATGGTGCGCCGGCAATGTTGCTGGCGCTGTTGTTTGGCATCGCTCTCAATTTTCTGGCGCAGGACGTGAATTGTGGCTCCGGAATTGCCTTTGGCGCGCGCGCGGTGCTGCGTCTTGGCGTTGCGCTGCTGGGTTTGCGTGTCAGCTTCACGATGGTTGAGGATCTCGGTTGGTCCATCGTTACGATGATCATTTGCGCAGTTATTGCCACCATTGGATTTGGCCTGGCTTCAGCAAGACTTTTCGGGTTCCGGCACCGGTTTGCTTTTCTATCTGCCGGTGCGGTTGCCATATGCGGCGCCTCGGCGGCGCTCGCCATTGCCGCAATTTTACCGAAGGACGATAAGTCCGAAGACCGGCTGGTGTTCACTGTCGTTGGCGTCACGATCCTCTCGACCGTTGCGATGATCCTCTACCCCGCTTTGATCGGGCTTATGCAGTTCGACGATAAGACGGCTGGCATCTTCATCGGAGCCACCATTCACGACGTCGCACAGGTCGTCGGTGCCGGATTCTCGATTTCGGAAGAGGCGGGCGAAACGGCAACCCTCGTCAAACTTCTGCGCGTGTCGATGCTGGCCCCTGTCGTCATCATCGCCGCCCTTGTCATTCGGGGTCGTGCCACTCGCGGTCGTATCAGGGCCACCGACGATAGGGAACGCCCTCCGCTTGTGCCGGGTTTCGTGCTGGCTTTCGTGGCCCTTGCAACGCTCAATTCACTCGTAACGCTGCCATCCATCATTACTGAAGCCGCACAGTCGGGGTCAGCCTGGCTGCTTTTGATCGCAATCGCTGCCGTTGGTCTCAAAACACGACCACAGGAAATCTTGAAAGTCGGCAAACCGGCTGCTGCGCTTCTGCTGGCTGAGACGCTGTTTTTGGCAGCTTTTGTCATGGCTGCGCTCCTCGTATTTTAAACCAGTCCTTCGATTACCAATCCTCGTTACAAGGAAATATGGAATGTACGCCAAGATACTCATACCCGTTGCAATCGATCATCATGAGATGGTGCAGCGAAAACTGACCATTGCAAGATCACTGTTGTCAGCAGGAGGGCATATTACGCTTCTGACGGTGCTGGAGAAAATAAGCGGATTTACTGCCGAGTTCGTAACCGTCAAATCCGAAAATCACCTGAGCCAACGTGTGCTGGAACGGCTCGATACCGCTAAGGGCGATGCCGCTGACATCCAGACAAAAGTCATTACGGGCAAGCCGGGTGTCGAGATAGCACGCTATGCAGGAGACAACAAAATCGACCTCGTTATCATGGGCTCGTCGACCCCGGGCACTACAGATTATATGCTGGGTTCGACTGCTGCGCGCGTGGTACGGCGGGCCCCATGCTCAGTCCACGTTGTTAGATAAGACTTGAAGCCTATCCAATATCCACATTACCGCTCAGTCCGATTTCAAAATAATCCTCGGTATGAAACTCTGTTTCGCGCGATAGCTGGCGGCCCGCCCCAACTCGGTGTTCGCAGATGCGGTAGGGACAGTCTCGATTAGCGCTGTCACACGACTGCAGTTTCCTAACCAATTCATCCATCATCGTTGTCGTAAAATCAGTCAGGACCTCCGGTTGCCCGCTCGTATTCTCGTTATCGCCAGCGAAACGCCTCAACAGCAAGACACGCGCCGGGAGCATACGGGGCAGGCCTCGCACGAGAGTTACATTGATACGCTGCGGCAACTGGACGGGTCTTGCGTGGCCGAGAGCTTTTGTTGCGTGACCGGTGGTGGCGAGAACGAACCAAGAGCGCTCGACGCATTCGATGGCATCATTTTCGCGGGCTCACCCATTCAGATGTACGAAAGCACGCCGGAAACCCGTTCAGCGGCGGCGTTTATGGAGCGCGTCTATCAATCGGGAACGCCGTCGTTCGGGTCGTGCGCCGGTTTGCAGATCGCGGCCGTCGCTGCCGGTGGTGCGGTCAAGCCACGCGACAATGGTATGAAGGCGGGATTTGCCCGGCGCATCGTTCCGACCGGGCCGGGACGGAGCCACCCCATGTTGCGCGGAAGACCGGCAACGTGGGACGCGCCGGCCATGCACGCCACGCTTGTCGACCGGCTGCCATCGGGCGGCACCGTGCTGGCCAAAGGGGAAGGCACGCCAGTCGAAGCCGCCGAAATCAGGCATGGCAACGGCACGTTTTGGGGTGTGCAGTATCATCCGGAAATCACTCTCTCCGAAACTGCCAATGCGCTGCGCCGGCAGGCGGAGGCGCTGGTCGGGGAAGGGCTCGTGCAAAATGTAACTGAAGCCGAAGATTACGCGCGCGCGCTCGACCGTTTGCACGCGGAACCAGAACGGGTGGATTTGGCCTGGCAACTGGGTCTGGACCGGCAGACAACGAATTTTCGGCCTGCGGACGATCGAGATTAGCAACTTCCTGAAGCATATCGCCGGACGGTGAGATTTATGCCGACTGTTTCACGGTTCCCTGCTGTTCTTGTATCGGAGGGCTGAACGAGCAGAAGTGGGTGTCGCTGTCCTCTGTGGGCGCTTCGCTAAAATCGGCCAGATCGGGAATGCGCCCGAAGGCGATCTTCGACCCCAGATATCCGCCGGGAACATCGACCTTCGGCCCCAATGAGATCACCGACGGGCCGTGGACGGAGCGCAATTCGTCCATCACGGTGCTGACGCGGTTCCACCTGTGCTGAACGCTGACAGGATTGGCGCTGCTTTCCACCATCAGCGGCTCGGCAAAAAGGTCGGTTTGTATCGCGTCGGGGGTTACGAGCCCGTGCAGCATGACGCTCACCGACCGTGGTTTGAAGGCGACGGTCCGCGTTGCGTTGGACAGGGCATCGTCGAGCGCTTCGAGAAATGTGTGGTCATCCCGCGTCGGCATGATCTGTATTTCTTCGGACCATTTCTGATCGTCCTTGCGGCTGCCCCTGTTGGTGCGCAACCCGCCACCGCGCAGGGACGCTGTCAGTCTCGTGGCATGAAAGTCGGTGCGCCGCAGCCGTCGTCCGGCGCTGAGAGCGAGTTGTCGCGCGCAGTCGCGCACCTTGGCCGGGCTGCGCCAATCCAGCGGTAACATCCGGCTGTGCCCCATCATGCGTTTGATCGTTGGGGGACGTTCGGTCTCGCCACCGTGCAAGCCGTTCCAGAACCGTTCGCCCTCCACGCTGCCCCAGATGGCGCGGGCATGTTTGGCACTGATCCGCCAGAGGGACCGAAAATCGCGAATGCCGGCAGCGTTCAACCTCCCTTCGATTCCATCGGACACTCCCGGCAGATCGGTCAGCTTAAGGTTGGCCAGCCGATCGGGAAGCTCTGCGTCGCCGAGCAGGACGAACCCGTCCGGCTTGTCCATTTCCGCGCCGACCTTCGCCAGCAATTCGGTGCTGGCAACGCCTATCGAGCACGTGAGAATCTCGCTAAAGTCCTTTCGCAACGTCGATTTGATACGCATTGCCAGCATGCGAGCCTCCCTCGTTTCGCCGGGCAACAATCGGCAGACGACTTCGTCGATGGACCGGACCCTGCTCACCGGCACGCAGCCTTCGATAGACGCGAGAATGCGGTTGTGCAGCCGGACATAGGCGTCGGGCCGTGCCACGAGGAAGATCATGTCGGGAACGGTAGCGCGGGCGTCCTTGATCGTCGCGCCGAACTTGACCCCCCGCGCCTTGGCCTCGCGGCTGACCGCAATGCACCCGGTGTGCAGAGTGTCGAGTGGCACGACGCCGACCGGCTTGCCGCGCAGGCTCGGATTGAAATGCTGTTCGGCGGTCGCAAAGAAGCTGTCGAAATCGAGATACAGGTATGCGGATTGGATACTCATGCTGAACTTTCGACGGCTAGGAATCGGGACGACCTGAGAGCGCATTCCGATATGATCACGTTTTGTTCTCATAGATGTCAATCCAAATTGAGCGTTGGCCTTCCATCCACGTCACCGGCTACATGCCCGCAAGACCCGAACGCCGCACCCCGAGATGACGCGCAACTCACCGGCTGTATGCGTCGTTAGGACCGGATACGATACGGAGCGTCAGAAACCGTGGAAAATGCGTGCAAGACGACGCAGCACCCGCAAAAATCTGACGCTGAACTGGAAATCGCATGGATACCGAACACCCATTCAACCGCACCGATCTTGCAGGCCGCATAACGGCACGCAACGGCAAGGCGGAGCGGGTCGATGGCCGCTATGTGATGTGCTGGTTGCAGCAAACCCTGCGCGCCCACGACAATCCCGCGCTGGATGCAGCGATTGCGCTGGCCAACGAGCGCGGCGTGCCGGTGCTGGTCTATCACGGGTTGCGGTCGGACTACCCCCACGCCTCCGACCGGCTGCACCGGTTCATTTTAGGCGCATCGCGTGACCTGCAACGGGACTGTGCGGCACGCGGCATACGGTGTGTCACCTATGTCGAGCGACCCGATGTGCGGGAGAAAGGTCTCGTCTATCGGCTTGCGGAAAAGGCAATCGCGGTGGTCAGCGATGAGCAATGGGCATTCGTCGGGCGCTGGCAGCTGGAGGCCTTCGCCAAGTCCTGCGATATCGCGGTCTATGGCGTCGATGCGTCCCGCCTCGTCCCGTCCCGCGCCCTGCCGGACAATCTGAAATCCACACCGGCGTTTCGCAAGGCCAGCGGAGAATTACGCGACCACTACCTCGAAGCGGCCTGTGATTTCGAGCCAAACGTGGATCTCTATGAGGGCGATCTACCCTTCAACGACCATGCGAACGGCATGGCCGACGATGGGGAACTGGACGCCCGCGTGGCGGCGTGCAGCATCGACCATTCCCTGCCGCCTTCGCCGGTGTTCGATGCAACGCAAGCGGCCTGCAATGAACGACTGCAAGACTTCCTCACTGACGATCTGGTGACCTATGCTGCCCGCCGCAACAATTCAGCCGATGAGACCGGCGTATCGCGCCTGTCGCCCTATCTCCACTTTGGAATGATCGGGCCACGGCGGATCGCGCGCGTAGTCCGCGATGCGGATGTGAAGGCAAACGCCCGCTGGAAATATCTCGATGAATTGCTGACCTGGCGCGAGTGGTTCCACTACCTCGCCTACCATGCGGAGGTGCCCGAAGCCTATGACAACCTGCCGTCCTCCGCCCGCAAGACCCTTGAGGCGCACGCTGGCGACGAACGCCCCGTTCTCTACGGTCTTGACACGCTGCTGCACGGACGCACTGACGACGAAACGTGGAACGCGGCCCAGCGTCAGTGGCTGGCGGAAGGCTACATGCACAACAACTTACGCATGTATTGGAGCAAGAAACTGATCGGCTGGACGCCGGACCCGCAATCAGCATGGATAACAGCCTGCTACATCAACGACCGCTTGAGCCTCGATGGGCGCGACCCGGCAACCTATGGCAACATGCAATGGTGTTTCGGCCGCTCCAAACCCGCCTACCGCGAACAGGACGTTTATGGCTGGGTCGCGCCGAAGACTGACCGAGGCATCCGCAAGCGAGCCGGTGCCGCTGAATGGTTGGCAGAGCGGGCTTCATCGCAAACGCCGCAGATTAAGGTGCCGGAAAAGGCGTATCTGGCCTTAGGGTTCGATCGTGCCGTGTTCGCAAGTCGAGTTTGAAGACACAAGCAAGCCGGCACCGTTGTTCGCGGTATCGTCCTCTGCCGGAATGAAGCCGCCGGACTGGCGTTGCCATAGGCGTGCATACAGTCCGCCGGATTTTACCAGCTCATCATGATGGCCTTGCTCGACGATCCTGCCCTTGTCGATCACCACCAGCCGGTCCATCGCAGCCAGTGTGGACAGGCGGTGGGCGATGGCGATTGTGGTTTTGCCTTCGGTAAGTATTCGCAAGCTGGACTGAATGGCCGCCTCGGCTTCGGAATCCAGCGCAGACGTCGCTTCGTCCAACACGAGAATAGGCGCGTTCTTCAACAACACGCGGGCGACCGTTACGCGCTGACGCTGGCCGCCGGAGAGTTTGACACCGCGCTCTCCCACGTGAGCGTTCAAGCCGCGACGACCCTTGCCATCCACCAAAGTGGCGATGAACGCGCCCGCTTCAGCAGCGTTGGCTGCTCTGTGAATATCGGCGTCGGTCGAATCCGGCCGTCCGTAGCGGATGTTGTCGCGGATGGAGCGGTGCAGCAGCGATATGTCCTGGGTCACGACGCCTATATTGTCACGCAAACTGCCTTGCAGAACCGAGCGCACATCCTGTCCGTCGATGCTCACCGCCCCGTCGTCCACATCGCGCAGGCGTAGGAGAAGTTGCACGAGCGTCGACTTTCCCGCGCCCGACAGCCCCACCAGCCCGACATGCTCGCCCGGCGCAATGTTGAGATCGAAACCTGAAAGCACCGGTTCGCTTACCGGCCCGTATTTGAAGCTGACGTTGCGGAACGCGATGGCACCTTTGCTGACAATTAGCGGTTTTGCATTATCGCGGTCCACCACTGTTGCAGTGGCAGTGATGACAGGCATTGCATCGCGGATCGTGCCCAGCGCGCGGGTGACAGACTGCCCGAGACCAATGAAAGCGTAGGACGAGGTGCCGAGCGACTTTGAAACGGTCGCCGCCGCCACGAATTCGCCCACGCTGATCCAACCGCCCGCCATGCCCCACAGGCCGGTGGCGAAGATCGCGATGACGAGGGCGATGTTGAGCAGGCCGACCGCATTGTCCGACACGATATAGGCACGGTTTTCACGGTGCTGCGTGTCGATCGTATCGCCGATGACGCGGCGGATGACACCGGCCTCGCTGTCTTCAGCGGCGAACAGTTTGACCATCGCGATGTTGGAATAAACCTCCGTCATCGCACCCGTGGCCTTGGCCGTTGCTGCCGCCACCTTGGACGAGCGCTCCATATAGAGCGGCACGACTTTCCATGCGAGCAACGCATTGGCGATGATCCACACCAGAACCGGTATCGCCAGTGGCCATGCGAGAACCGCCAGCAGCACGAAGGAGCCACCGAACTGGATGGCCACCCGTGGAATGGTTTGCATGGCCACCATCATCTGGCGTTGCACCGAACTTGTGACCTGCGCGATTTTTGATGCGACCTGTCCGGCGAACATGTCTTCGAAAAAGGCGACGTCCTGCCTCTCAACCGCTTTGTGCGCCTGCCAGCGCATGGCTGCCGGCATCAGGGTTTGAACCGTCTGGGCAAGGAATGTCTGGCGAATGAAGGAGATGGCCGGGTCGATGAGCGCGAAGATGACCAGAAGCGCGATCAGTGCGGATGAATGGTCGCTGACAAACGCTGTTCCACCCGTTTGCGTCACACCATCGACGATGAAAGCCAGTGCCCATACCAGCAGCAGCGCAATGGACGCCGACAGGATCGACAACACGGCCACCCACGCCAGTTCGGTTTTGAACATCGAAGCAAAATGCCAGACCAGCTTCAAAGCGCCCCGGGCTCCTTTGCCCTCCGGTATCGGCTGCACCGGTAAGTCCAGCGGCGCGATGCGGCGTTCAAAAGGATGGAAAATGCGGTCGGCGAAACTCATCAACTCTCTATGGAGTAGCGCCGCTGGAATTGCACCCGCTGGTTCCGCGCGTCACTTGCCGCGGGGCTTGCGCACAAGGGGGCCGCCATCTCTTCGATCACAGCGAGCGGCGCTTACTTATCCGTCTTCGCCTCTTTGACCCGCATCGTTTGCCCGTTTGGTCGATGCCGTCAGTTCATTGCTCAACAGGTGATGGTAGAGGCCGATACCAAGCTGGGAGACGTGGCCGGATTGCTCCTCGCCGATCAAAGACCCATAGCCGCGCGCCTCGCGGTCGAGACGGGCGATAGTGAAGCCAGCGCCGAGTTCGTTCGTATCGGCGAATGTCTGCAGGCGCTTTGCAGCCACACTGTCGCCTTTGAGGTTGGTGCGGGTCATCAACACCATGTGCGCCGGTAGATGCGTGCGTCCGACACGACCCCGAAGCTGGTGCAGTTGGGACAATCCGAACCGCTCGGCGTTCCATACCACCATCGTGTTGGCACGCCCGTTGTCGAGGCCGCTTTCGATGATGGAGGTCGACAGCAACACGTCGATCTCGCCGCACATGAAGCGCAGCATGGCATCTTCGATAGCGTCCTTCGACAAGCGCCCATGGGCGATCTCGAAGGTGAACGATGTGCGCTCGCGCTCCAGCAATGTGCCGACCTCTTCCACCCCGGCGATACGGGGGCAAACGATGTAGCATTGGCCATCGCGCGCCACCTCCGTCTCGATAGCCGCGATCAAGGCGTCGGCATCGTTGGCCGTCACCCGCGTCTCGATTGGCAAGCGCTGTTTTGGCGCGGTGGCAACGATGGACACATCGCATAACCCGACCTGCGCCGTTGCCAGCGTGCGGGGAATAGGCGTTGCGGTCATGGTCAGCACATGTGCACCGCGCCCCATATGATGAAGCGCGTGCTTGCGATCAGCCCCGAATTTCTGTTCCTCGTCTATCACCACGAGCGCCAGCCGTTTGAACGACAGGTCGGAGGTCGTGAGCGCATGGGTGCCGACCACCACATCGATCTCGCCGCTCGCCAGGCCGTCACGCACCGCTTCAATCTCCCCGTCCGTCTTCAGCCGTGATATCTCGCCGACCGTCAGACCCAGCGGTGAAAGGCGTTTGTGCAATGTCTCAAAATGCTGGCGGGACAGCACGGTCGTCGGAACGGCGACGACCGCCTGAAAGCCGTTCAGCACAGCGGCGATGACGGTGCGGATGGCCACTTCGGTTTTTCCATATCCAACATCGCCGATCAGAATCCTGTCCATCGGGCGCGTGCGTTTCATGTCTTCCAACGTGTCGCTGATCGCAGTCGCCTGATCGGCGGTCAGTTCGTGTGGAAACCCTTGCTCGATCTTGCCCATCATGTCCGGTGAAACCGTAACCGCTGGGGCCGGACGAGAACGGCGGTCTTGATCTATCTGCACCAGCTCATTGGCCGCCGTTCGCAGCTCCAGCACGAGCGCATCGCGGCGCTTCGTCCAGGCGTCAGTGTCGAGACGGTCGAGCGTCAGACTGTCAGCGGACGCGCCGTAAGGCCAGATATTGGCCACTTCGCTATCGGGCAGCATCAGCTTTCCGCCATCGCGGTATTCGAGCGCGACGAGGTGCTGGGCTACGCCCTCGACCTCGATTTCCGACAGTCCGCGAAACCGTGCCAACCCGTGCTCGATATGCACGACGGCGTCGCCTTCCTGCATATCGGACGAACCGAACAGCAGGGTCTCCAGATCTTGATGGGAGCCCCCGCTTACCGAGGCGGTCGGTTCCGACTGTACAGTTCTCATTGCCGTTCCCCAGCCACCCGGACGGGTAAAATGACCGGATGACATCTGCAGGTTTCACGGCATCAATCTGTGTTGAACGAGGCGGCGACCAACTGTCGCTGGCCGGAAATCAGAAGGTAGCCCAAGCAGCGTAACAGTCGATGAAGCCCAAGCGTTCGATCATCCTGCCGCCTGACAAACGGCCCCGCGTTTCATCAAGCGGAACCGAAGCTGTCGGCTGCCGCGCAAAGTTCAACGATATCTATGGAAAACCCAGCAGAGCTGTGCCGCAAGCACGGTTTGAGCGACGCGACGTTTTACAAGTGGCGATCTCGATTTGGCGGCATAAAAAGTGTTGGAAGCCCGACGGCTGAAGACGCAAAGCTGGTCGGCGGCGGCGAAATCAATATCGGCGGTTTTCGAGTTGGTCACGCTAGTCAGCGGGCACGGCGGATGAAGAACACTATCCCGACGATCAGAAAGATGACCACCAACAGGCCGACAAGACCCATACCGCCCATCATCCATCCCATCGAGCCATCCATGTTTATGCCATTCATCATCCATATTCTCCTTTGGCTTGTCTGCTGAAACGTGCGGGTTACTTTTCCAGATCGGCGATCAGGGCTTTCATTTCATCGATCTCACGTCTTTGGGCTGCGATAATTTCATCGGCGAGCTCGCGAACCCTCGGGTCGGAAATGTTGGCGCGTTCGGAGGTAAGGATGGCGATAGAGTGGTGCGGTATCATCGCTTTCATCCACGCGACATCGCCCACCGTTGTCTGCGAACGCACCAATGTAACACCTACCACGAGGGCCGCCAGCGCAACGCCGACAATGGCGACATTCTTCGCTTTCGACGTGTACATACCGAGCATGAACGCAAGCATGACCAGGGCCATCGCGCCGCCCATATACAATGCCATCCACATCCGCGTTTGCGAGAAGAAGATGTGGTCGAGCTGATAGGTGTTCAGATACATAAGGGCGAACATTACGACGGTGGACGTGACAATCATCGCGGTGAAGTTGACGTATTTTGACAAAGAAACGCTCGCGGATAGATACCTGTATGGGGTATATTATGGCGCGAACGAACGAAAGTTCCAACCCCTGCGTTTCATCATTTCAAAACCGCGGCTAAGATCGCGGGATGATCGAGAACAAAGACAAGACATTGAAGCGTCTGAGAAGGCTGGAGGGGCAGGTGCGCGGTGTGGCCCGGATGGTCGAGGAAGACCGGTACTGCGTTGATATTCTTACACAGACCGCGGCGATCCGGGCAGCGCTGAAGGGTGTGGAAAAACTCGTGATCGAAAACCACGCGCACCATTGTATCGAGGACGCTGTTCAGTCCGGCGATCCTGCCCAGCAGCGCGAGAAGTTCATCGAGCTGATCGACTTGCTCGACAAGGCCCGCGCCTAACTCCAGCTACAGATTGAGCGGCGGCGTGGTGATCGTGGTCAGGATGGCGGTCAAAACGAGGATGACGGCGACGGCCAGCCCCTCCCACGCGATCGAGCGGCGCAATGCGGCAGCGGCTCTTGGGTTACCCGCCTCCAGAGCCGGAACGAGGCGCAATTTGTTAAGCGCCGCCAGCGCAAGAAGGGTCGCTACGACAGCGATCTTTCCGATCAACGTCCAGCCATAGGCGGTGCCAAACAGCGCGAACAGGGATCCGGACACGAGCCAGGCGAAGACGACGCCAGCCAGTATGAGCAAAGGAACGGTGCCGCTGGCGATGATTCCAAAGCGGTGCAATACCACCGCTGCATTCTCGTTAACAGCTGTGGCGCGCAGGGGAGCGAGCGCGCCGACCCAGAAGGCTACTGTCAGCAAGTGGACGGTCAGCAGTGTGGATAAAGCCCATTTTGGTTCACCGAAGGAATGGCCGACCTGAATAAAGGAAAACGCAATCAGAACGGTCCCGATAAGCGCGAGTGACAACCCGACCGTGCCACGCCACAGGATCATTAGAACCAGCGCGGCACCAACCGCTTGCCACTGGGCGGATATTCCCAACGGACTTTCCCACAGGAAACCGAGCATCATCGTATCGACCATGCCCGCCGCGCCCATGCCGGAAATGCGCGCGGCACCGATACCGAAGCGTAAGGCGAGCAAGAGCAGCATTACCATAGCCGCAAATGCTGTCAGGTTTCGGGTGAGACGCCAAACGGTTTGCGTATTGCGCTCGAATACGGCGATGAACAGCACGCCACCCATCGCCAGCAGCGATGCAGCATACCACGCAGCCTTCGCAGCGATGGCAGCGGCAGTCCATCCATCGACAGATGCCAGCCCTTCGAGCGCGAGCATGGAGGATTATCGCCCGAGCAACTTGTCCAGCCAGCCCGGCTGCTGTTCGTCCAGACCCGCTTTGAAGAATATCTCGTCCGGTTTGGCTTCTCCACCAAAGGCCAGCACATCGAAGCGGGCGTCCGGATCATCGCCCATGCCGGGCGATCCGTCCGGCATACCGGGAACGGCGATGCCTATGATGTCCGGCCTTTCGCTCATCAACTTTCGCACCGCGGCAAACGGGACGTGCCCCTCGACGGTGTAGCCGCCAATCCGCGTCGTGTGGCAGGACCACATCGTATCGGGAACGGAACCCATTTCCTTCATGGCAGCGTAGTCTTCCATGTCGGTCACTTCGACCTCGAACCCCTCGCGACGGGCAAGGTCTATCCACGCGCCGCAGCAGCCGCAGGTCGGTGTCTTCATCACGCTCATGGTGTGGTTGGTGTTCATGTCCGCATGGGCATGGCCAACGGTAAAGTCAGTAGCGAAGCCGATCAGGCCGATGGCAAGGGCGGTAGCGGGAAGCAGGGAAGCATAGTTGCGAATGATCATGGTGATGTCCTCGTTTGCGGTGCAGGCATTGCGCCATTCAGTTCGTGAAATTTAACCGGAAAGAATGGCAACTATTCCGCGACGGTGAAATCGATATCGCCTTCCATAACGTGTCCGTCCGGGCTCATACCCTTCCACTCGATTGTGTAGGCACCGGGGGTGAGCGGAGCTTCCGGAGCGCCGGTGAACTCCTTGACGGCTTCCATGCCGATGTCGCGTTTGATCGGCAGTTCGGCGTCGCCCGACAACAGTTTTACGGACGTGACGCGCATGGGCATGGTGAAGCCAATGGCGATCTTGTCCACAGATTTGACCGTGGCCCCTTCGGCGGGGGTCGTCGTGCTCTTCTTGGCGTGGGCGAAGGCTGATGTGGCGGTGGCGAGTGCCAGCGTTGCGGCGATAGCGAGTTTGGTGATGGTCATGGATGCGGTCCTTGAGCGGCCGCTGGGCAGCCGTTAGTAAATTGGAGAGGTGGTACGGAGCGGCTCCAATGGAACCGCTCCGCAAGATCACTTGACCTCAACAATGGTCAACTTGCCCTTGATGCGCTCGGCGACGAACTCGATCTTGTCGCCTTCCTTCAGTTTGGCGGCGATTGCGTCGTCGGCTGGCACGAACACCATGGTCATGGCGTCCATGTCGAGATTCTTGATCTCGCCGTGGGTAATCGTGACCTTGTTCTTCTTGATCTTGTCGACGGTGCCGGTCGTGTAATCCGTCGCGTGAGCGACGGTGGTGGCGAACAGTGCAGCCGTGATGGCGATCGTTGTAGCGAAGTTTTTCATGGTAGTCTCCTTGGGTGGGATAGATCGTTGATTTCAGTAAAGGAATGAACCTGAACGCGACCTGACCGAGCGGTCCGGTTCGCCAGGTTTTTAGGGGAAGCGAGGTGGTTGGAATGCCTCACTTCCCTTCTATGGTGCAGACCTAGTGGTCGTGTTTCATGCCGGGCTTCATGGCGGGCATCGAACCATCCTCGTTCATTGGCATCGACGCAGGTTTTGGCGTGATCTTAGTCGATGCGTCCGAAGCCGTATCGAAGTCCGGCAGTTCGCCGGTCCATTCGTAGGCCTGTGTGCCGGGCGGGTTTTCATACCAGCCGGGGTCGCTGTAATCGCCGGATGCGATGCCTTCGCGCACCTTCACGACGGAGAACATGCCGCCCATCTCCAGCGGTCCGTGCGGGCCCCAGCCGCCCATCATGGGCTCGGTATTGTCGGGTATCGGCATCGACATTTCGGCCATCTCGGCCATACCGGTCGTGCCCATAGGCATATAACCCTTTTCGACCAGACGTATCTTCTTCGTCACGTTGGTCTTGTCGGCGCCGATGGCGGTCTGCACGTCGTGGCCCATCGCGTTCATCGTGTGGTGCGACTTGTGGCAGTGGATCGCCCAGTCGCCCGGAACATCGGCCTTGAAGTCGAAGGCGCGCATTTGACCGACGGCGACATCAATGGACACTTCCGGCCAGGCGCTGGCCGGGTCGACCCAGCCGCCGTCGGTGCAGGATACCTTGAAGTCGTAGCCGTGCATGTGGATCGGATGGTTGGTCATCGTAAGGTTGCCAACGCGCACCCGCACATCGTCACCCTTGTTGACCACGAGCGCATCGATATCGGGAAAAATGCGGCTGTTCCACGTCCACAGATTGAAGTCCGTCATCGTCATGATCTTCGGCATGTAGGAACCGGGGTCGATGTCGAAGGCGTTCAGCATGATGAGGAAGTCGCGGTCGACGCGGCGGAAAGCCGGGTCTTTCGGGTGAACGACGAACATGCCCATCATGCCCATCGCCATCTGCACCATCTCGTCCCCGTGGGGGTGATACATGAAGGTGCCGCTCTTGATGAGGTCGAACTCGTAGACGAAGGTCTGCCCCGGTTTGATGCCGGGATGGCTCAAGCCACCGACCCCATCCATGCCGGACGGCAACAGGATACCGTGCCAGTGAACGGACGTGTGTTCCGGCAGCTTGTTGGTGACGAAGATACGAACCCGGTCGCCCTCGACCGCCTCGATGGTCGGACCGGTGGACTGGCCGTTATAGCCCCACAGGTGCGCCACCATG
Organism: uncultured Alphaproteobacteria bacterium; assembly: GCA_963841615.1. Classification (GTDB taxonomy): domain Bacteria; phylum Pseudomonadota; class Alphaproteobacteria; order Rhizobiales; family Rhizobiaceae; genus Pseudahrensia. The sequence goes on from CAWJDI010000007.1 coordinate 84,759, forward strand.
TTGCTCGACATCTCGCGCTCGACCGGTTCGGCGACGAGGTGGAACTCCTTGACACCGTTGTTCATGCGGTGTGGCAGCGTCCAGCCATTCAACGTGACCACCGGATTGTAGGGAACGCCGGTCGTCGGTGCGGTCGGTGCTTGGGTGGCCGCACTATCGTAGGTTGCCAAATCCGGCAGGCCCATATTGGTCGTCTTGGTCCAGGCGTTGGAAGCAATCATTGCACCCGCTGCGCCGGCACCGATGCCGAGAAGTCTGCGTCTGTTGATATCAGTCATGAAAGTCGCTCCTTGTCAGGATTGAAGAGTTTGAAAGTCGAAAGGCAGGCGGGTTCTGGTCGATCTGGTCAATGGGGTGCTCCCCCACCTTCCGCGACAACAGCACCCCCGCCGCCCCCGCCACCACCGGCCCCGCCGCCGTAGATGGTGGCCGACAGGTTTGCTTCCGCCACGTAGAAACGCCGTTTCGCATCGACCGATTGCTGCAACGCGCCGATCTTCGCCCGCGCGTCGGCCAGCAGCTCGAATGTATTGGAGATCATGCCGTTGAATTCGAGCAGGGATTCCGCCTGAACCTGCGTTCGCAGCGGCACGACGCGGTCACGGTAGTGCAGCGCGATCTCGCGGCTGGAGCGGTAGTCGGTATAGGCCGACCGCGCTTCGGACCGGATATCGACCGCTTTCTGCGCCAGCTCGTTGGCCGCCCGCATATAGGCGAGTTCGCCCTTGCGGAGACGTGCCTTGCCGCTGTCGAAGATAGGAATGGCGAACTCGACCTCGATCTGGGGCGTGATCACCGTCTTTTTCTCACTGGTCTCGACAAGTTCGCCGTTCTCCAGCTCAATTTCGCCTTCGATCTCCCGCTCGGCCTCGACACCGGCGATGATCTCCAGATCGGTCAGCGTGCGGGTCGCGTCCGTCAGCCGGTAGGACCGAGCCAAGGCCTCCAGTTCCATCTTGGCGATCTGAAGATCGACACGTTTGTCGAGCGCTTCCGCCTCTATGTTCGGCTTCGATTTGACGTGACCGCGGATCGTCGGCAGCAGGTCGGGCACATAATAGGACACGTCCGACCCCCACAGGCCCATCAGCCGTGTCAGCTTCTCTTTAGCCAGCTGGGCTTCAAGCTTGGCCTGAGCGACCTGCCCTGTCAGTTCGGCATAAAAGGCGTGTTCACGGCCCTGTGCTGTCTTGGGGAATGCACCGGTCTTGCCGAGTTCGGCGGCCAATTCGGATGCTGCATCGGCGGCAACGCGCGCCTGCTTCAAATACGTCACCATCTCAAAGGCCGCGACCGCATCGATCCAGGCGATACGTGTTTCTGCGGCCAGAGCCAGCGTGCGTTCGACGGCAACAAGTTGCGCCTGTCGGAAACGGGCATCGGCAACGGCCATACGCTTCTCACGGGTCAGCACGGTCAGGATGTTGTTGACGATCAGCCCTTCCAATGCGCGATAGGCCCCTAGTTCCGGTGCCCCTATGCCAAGCACACCAAGCGATACGACCGGATTGATGAGCAACGATTGCTGCCAGGCCTCGGCGGCAGATTCGCCGACGCTGGCGTAAGCAGCCTGCAGACCCTTGTTGTTCAACAGCGCGACCTGCACCGCCACATCGGCGTCAATCGTCTTGCCTCCGATCATCGCACTCACGCGTTTTGACACCGCCTGCGCTTCGGCGCGGCTTTGTACCCAAACAGTCTCCTTGCCGGTCGCCTTGCTGGTGTAGTGCGAGACATTGGCAAACCCGGCATCGTTCAGGCGGTATCCTTCGGTGCTTGCCATAGCGACGCAGCCGGACAGAACGATCGGTGCGGCGGTGACGGACAGCGCCCGTAGAATTGAAAATGTGATCATGATGTTGGCTCCGTATCGCCGGAGCCCGCGGGCACTTCACGGGTGGGGAAATCGGGCTGTATGGCATTGCGCTCCCGCCACGGCGTCGGCTCGACCGGCGTGCGGTGCGTGTAGCCGGCCAGGACGCTTGCAGGTCGGACGGACCGGACGCCGACGGACGCATCCGCCGGACTTTCATTTACGGTCACTTCAGCGGGAAAGGTGGATTCTTGGAGGGTGCAGCCGCTCAGAAAGGCAAGCAACACCACCGGCGCAAGGCCGATTGTATGGATGTTCATGTCGGGTATTCCTGAAGTTTCGCGTTGGGCTGCGGACAGATCAGACAGATCGGCAGCTCACTTTCCGGACGTCGCCGGGCAAACGGAAATCAGACGTTCGGGGGTCGTTCCACGCGGGTGCGGACGGACAAAACCAGTCCGAATTCGGGGATGGATACAGACGGCGTCCAGTCGGGATACCTCGCATCACCAAGAGACAGAGTAAGAACAGCGACCATGCAGACGGCCTGACAGCAGGCGTCATCATGCGCGTGGGCACCGGGCCCGTGTTCATTATTATCGACGGAGCCAGAGTGCGACGCGAGCGTGTTCGTGTGATGCGTTGCACCCATCGATACGACAGTCCCGGCAGGCATGTTTTCGCAAGCAGGCGCCATCGCGAACGCAGAAGATGTTGTTCCGAAAGCCGACACGAACAGGATCGCGAACGCGAACGCGACGCGCACAATGCCCGAATATCGTAAACTCTTACTCATACCCTGGACAGGTATCGCAATTGTCGTCGCTGTCAACGATCGACGCGTAACAGGATCGTGAGCCGGTGTTTGTCTTAGTGGACGTGGGCGTCTTCTCCGCGCGCCATGAGCAGATGATGCCCGCGATGATGATCCTGACTTGCCATCAGCCCGAAGAAACCGAGACCCTTAATGCGGGCAGCCACCGCCGGGTCATCACTTGTAACCCTGAGCGTCGCCCCATCGTCGACCGTTTCGACGATGACGGCCCAACGCTTGTCGTTCGCCAGCTGGCGTGCGTGGGCCGGTACCATGCGCTGCAATGTGGCAATGGTCTGGGCATCACCGGTTGCCGTCATTTCCAACCCGTTCGCAAGAGCGACTTCCACGACGCGGGAATCCGTCACGAGACGATCCATATCCACGAGGTGATCACGCAGGCCCGATATGTCGACTGCCGCCCAATCGGTTTCGGGATCAGCCTCAAGCACGCGCACAATCTCCGATAGCGCCGCAAACGCTCCTTGTCCCGGTTCGGTCAATCCGGACGCTTTCGCAGGGCTCGATATTGCACCGCTTCCATGCGCCATTCCGGCCGTATGGTTTGCGTGGTTCATTTGGGCCAACGCGGAAACGGTGCCGCCCATCAGGATTGCAATGGTAATCTGGGAAAGCGCGCGCATAGCTGTGTTCCGTCTAATGAAGGTGTGCTGCATCATACCAAACCAAACCGAAGGCATGTATGATCTCGATCATGTCCCAGCTGCAATACATCTTCGATGGCGCCACTACCCGTCAGCTTGCAAAAGGTCAGACTCTGTTTAGGCGGGACGACCAAGTGCAATCCATGTTTCTGGTCGTTTCCGGCAGCGTGGCGCTGGAACGTCCACTTGCGAACGGGACCGTTCTAACGCTGCACGTCGCTGGCGAATTGAGCCTTCTTGCAGAGGCGTCCCTGTTCGCGAGTACATATCATTGCGATGCAGTCGGACGGGAGCCATCACAGGTTGCCGTGCTTCCCAGAGGCAATTTCCTGGCGGTGTTAAAGGACGACCCCGATACCCTCTTGGAACTTCTAGAAAGCTCCGCCCGCGAGTTGCAGGCAAACCGGGCGCGGATCGAAATTTTGCGAATGCGGCGTGTGACGGACCGTCTTGCTGCTTGGCTCGATCTTTACGGTCAGCCTCGCACGGGCGAATGGGCCAGAGTTGCCGATGAGATCGGCGTGACGCCAGCCGCGTTATACCGGGAACTGGCAAAATCGCGGAAATGAACAGTGGTTCCCCACTCGTATCGGACCTGCACCTCACGTTGGTGAACATTTCTAACAGGCCGTTGTACGATCTTGCTGGGTAAGACCACCGGAGCACCTAGTGTTACAAACTGCCCCGGGTATTGGTGACTAAGAGTAGCCATAAGCTCTGGTTGATCGAACCATTAGAAGCGGACATTCCAGAACTGCAACGCCGCAAAAGAGTGTCTGCTTCCAGCCTACTCAACCACGAGCCGTTCCGGTGCCAAATCGGCACGGCTCACGCCGCACTTCATCAGCGCATCGGGCCACGTGTTGGCCACGATGAGGGCGGCGGTTGCCTGTGCCAGCACAGGTGCCATCATGATGCCGTAACCGCCCTGTCCTGAAAGCCAGAAGAAGCCTTCCGCCTGCCTGTCGAAGCCGACCACTGGTGCGTCGTCGGCAGCGAAGGTTCGCAGACCCGCCCATGAACGCACGATACGGCTCGTATCGAGCAGCGTCTCGGTTCCCACCCAGTCCATCAGCACGGCGATGTCGAAATCGTCCGGTTGAACGTCCTGCGGGTCGTCCGGGGTCGCGTCCCCAAGAGACACCATGAACCGCCCCGCATCGGGCTTCCAGTAGGCATCGGTGTTGACGTAATCGACCACCGGCATGGCGCGGATGGCGTTGGATGTCGCCAATCCGGCGGGTGCATCGAGAATGATGCCGGTGCGGCGCTTGGCAATGAGCCCGATGTCGGTGGCACCGGCCAGTTCGCCAATCTGGCCCGCCCATGCACCCGCCGCATTGACGACGATGCGGGCGGTGAATTGCGCCCCTCCGCAATGCACCTGCCAACCGCCATTTACGCGCTCCAGCCGGTCAACCCGGCTGTCGCAGGCCAGATGGCCGTCGCGCGCCTTAAATGCGCGTATATAACTTTGGTGCATCGCGGCTACGTCGATATCCTGAATGCCGGTATCGTAAAACGCTGCGTCGATCCGGTCGGGTCGTACCAGGGGCGCAAGTTCCAGCGCCCGTTCGAGATTGACTTCTGCAAGGCCGTGTTCGGGTCCGGACGTTTCGATCGTTCGCGCCATCTGGTCCGCCAAGGCATCTGCCTCACCCGGCGCTGCTACTACCAGCCCGCCGCGCGGGGTCAAAAGCGAATGGTCTGAAAAGCCGGTTGGTGGATGAGTGAAAAACCCGGCGCTCGCATGGTTGATGCGGCGCACGACGGGACCGCCGAAATGGCGGGTATAGAGCGCTGCCGAACGCCCCGTACTGTGATAGCCCGGCTGCGCTTCGGCTTCCAAAAGCAGGGTAGAGCCGTGCGCGGCCAGTTCGAATGCTGCCGAGGCTCCGGATATGCCGCCGCCGATGACGAGATAATCATACATTGTTGCTGGACCCGTTTCGACACCTTCAGGTTTCGAAGGGTGCTTGAACTTGTGAGGTTTCACCAAACCTATGCACACGGTAAAAAGCAAGAAAACATTAGACACTTGACTTGATGTTAGAAAACTTGCTCACTTACCGCTATGAACGAGAATCTTCCTGTCAGCCCTGTCCGCGACCGTCTGGATACAGCTGCGCGCGATGGGTCAAAGGCTGATCGCAGTCTCGCAAGTTATATGTTGGCTCAGTTAAACGGACTGGCTTTTGATACGGCGGCGACCCTTGCCAAGAAGGTGGGCGTTAGCGAACCGACAGTCGGGCGGTTCTGCCGGTCGCTTGGCTACAAGAGTTTCAAGGATCTGAAGGCGCATTTGCGCGACGATCTAGGCGACAAGCCCTGGCTCATCAGCGACCGGCTGAGCGAAATGCAGGCGCGGGCACGGGCGGGCGAGGACCATCTGGCGCGCGGGCTGGAGCTGGAAATCGCCGGTCTTGTTTCGGTCTATGAACTTGGCCCATTCACCGCAATGGTCGCGCGTTGCCAAACGGCTGGCCGAAACGCAGCGCGTTTATGTCGCCGGTTTCCAGACCGAACGGGGTGTGGCGCAGATATTCGCCAACCAGCTTCATTACCTGCGCGACGACGTTCATCTGCTCGATCTGGCCGGCGGCAATTTTTCCGAGTTGCTGGTGTCCGACGTGCAGGACCGTTGCCTCGTCGTCTTCGAGGCCCGCCGTTATTCGCGGCTGGCGCGGGTGCTTGTGCAGGAAGCCCGGGCCGCCGGTGTGCCGGTCACGCTCGTCACCGACCCGTTCTGCGACTGGGGCAGGGAGGCAAGCGACGAGATGTTCGTCGTTCCCACCCAGTTCGGCCAGTTCTGGGAGTCCAATGCGTTGATGGCGTCGCTCGCCAACCTGCTGGTCAATAGCGTGTTTCTCGAAATCGGACCAGACGTGGAACCGCGGCTGGAGCGCATTCAGACGCTCCATGCCGGCTTCACCGGATATGTCGGCGGCTCCGTTCCATCGACCGGCGAGACCCCGCTTTCCAAACCCGCAACCAATTTGGGCAACGGCCCGAACCAGCAATCCAACCCCAATAATAACGATAACAGGGATACCGAAGATGACATTTCACACACGCATGATGCGCGGCACGGCGCTCGCGACACTGGGCCTGATGACATGGGCCGCCGCGACGGCGGTGACGACGACCGACGCGCTGGCGCAGACGGCGACGATCGTTCTGCCAGCCGGTGAACTGGGCGCGACATCCTACGATCCGATCCGGGCCTCCAAACTCAATACCGCTAACGCGCTGATCTATGACCGCCTCGTCGAGCAGGACGCCGACCAGTCCTTCCACCCCCATTTGGCGACATCGTGGGAAGAAGCTGCCGATGGCATGAGCTGGACGTTCAAGCTGAAGGAAGGCGTGACCTTCCACGACGGCTCGGCCTTCGATGCGCAGACCATCGCAGACTGGATTCCCGACTTTGCCGATACCGAGAACGCGTTCCTCGCCGAGGCCATCGGAAGCGTCGAAGTTATCGACCCGCTGACCGTTAAATTCGTGATGAACCGTCCGGAGCCAAACCTGCTCTACAATCTGGCCAGCACCTTCATGGGCGTTCCCGGTCAGGCGGCCTATGAAGCAGCCGGCACCGACTACGGCGTCACGGCCGCGGTCGGCACCGGCCCGTTCAAGCTGGAAAGTTTCGCCATCGGTTTGGAAACCAAACTGTCCCGCAACGATGATTATGCCTGGGCATCGCCTCTGTCGGAAAATCAGGGCGCGGCTGCTTTTGAGGAACTGACGTTCCGTGAAATCGCGGACCAATCGACGGCGTTTCTCGAACTGAAGACCGGCGGTGTCGACGTGCTGCTTGGCGTGCCGACGGACTTCCTCGAAATCCTGAAGTCGGAAGGCGACGTGACGATCCTGACCATTCCGGGCACCGGCATCGCCTACATGCCTATTAACACGACCGCTGCACCGTTCGACGATATCAAGGTGCGTCAGGCGACGGCGCTTGCCGTTGACCAGACCTCCATTCTGAACAGCGTCTATAACGGCGTGGGTGCAGTGGCGCAGAACTTCCTGATCTCTTCGCTTCCCGAAGCGGACGTCAAACCCGAACTGAATGTGACGTTCGATCTCGACCGCGCCAATGCGCTGCTGGACGAGGCGGGTTGGGTGATGGCCGACGACGGGGTGCGCGCCAAGGATGGCAACCGGCTTGCGGTCAAGCTGTTCACCGAGAACGACACCGAGTTCAAACGGCTGGGTCAGGTCATTCAGGCGCAGTTGAAGGAAATCGGTATGGAAGCCGAAATCACGGTCTTCGATTCCAGCACCATCCGTGACGAATACAAGCGCAACAGCCACCAGCTCGCAGTACGGAGCTATGACTGGAACAATTCCGACATTCTGGACTGGTTCTTCTCCGGCGAACGCTTGGGCTACCCCAACGTCTCCATGTGGAACGATCCGGAATCGGAGAAGCTGAACAAGGTGGCCATGACGGAGTCGAAAACCTCCGCCGAACGGATCGCCAATTTCCGCGCATACCACGAATACATCCTGTCGCAGTCGCTGTTCGCGCCGATCTACGAGCCGACCACGAACATCGCCTACAACACCACCACAGTGATGTTGCCAGCAACCATCCGCGGCCCGCGCTTTCGCTCGCAGTCGGTGATGGACATGAAGCCGACCGAATAACGACAGGACGGTTCGGGGGACACCGGGATGATCGCCAAATATGCCGGTCAAAGGCTGTTGATGCTCATCCCGGTGTCGATCTCGATTTCTATCGTGATCTTCGCCATCGTCCACCTGCTGCCGGGCGACCCGATCGACAATCTCATCCGGGTCGGCTCGTCGCCTGAAGATCGGGCGGCGCTGACGGCGAAATACGGTCTCGACCGGTCGCTGTTCACACAATACGCCGTTTGGATCGGCAACATGTTGCAGGGTGATTTCGGCCAAGCCATCGTGCTGCGGCGGCCTGTTGTCGATCTGATCGCGCAGAATCTGCCGTACTCGCTGCGGCTCGGTGCGCTGGCGTTCCTGTTCTCCTCCATCGTCGGCATGATCCTAGGCACTATCGCGGCGGTCACGAAGAACCCCGTGACACAGCAGGTCGTGCGCGGTTTCATTTTAATGGGTTCCACCGTGCCCGGCTTCTGGCTGGCGTTGTTGCTGATCCTGCTCTTCTCGGTCACGCTGGGCTGGTTTCCGGTCTCCGGCGCGCGGGACTGGACGGCGCTCGTACTGCCGGTGCTGACCATCGGTGTCGGCGGCGTGGCGCTGGTCGCGCGGGTGACGCGCGTAGCGTTGGTGGAAGTGGCGCGGGAGGATTTCGTTACGCTGCTGCATGCCAAGGGTCTGTCGAAGTCCACGATCCTGTTCAAACATCTCGTCCCCCACGCATTGCTGCCGGTCGTTACCATTTTGGCGCTGCGGATTGGTTGGATCTTGGGCGGCGCGGTCACAGTCGAGTTCGTTTTCGGACGTCCCGGCTTGGGTTCACTGCTTATCCGGGCGCTCGGCCAGCGTGATTATCCGGTCGTGCAGGGCTGCCTGCTGATGCTGGCGCTGGCGGTGATGCTCGGCACTTTGATCGGCGATCTGGCACAGGCAGCAATGGACCCGCGGGTCAGGGAGGCGACGAAATGAGAGCTTTGGCAGTGCGTATGGCAGGCCTTGCGGGGCCACGGCTTGCAACATTCACGCAGTCCGGCGCGGGCCGCGCCATGTCGACCGGCCTCGGTATGGTCGCGGGCGGTTTCCTTATCCTGCTCATTCTCACCGCCATCTTCGCGCCGTGGATCACGCCATACGATTTTGCCGCGCAGAACCTCGCCAATTCCAACGCCAGCCCGAGCCTCGCGCACTGGATGGGCACGGACGAATTCGGCCGCGATGTGCTGTCCCGTGTCATCTACGGCGCGCGCACCTCGCTTTCCGTCAGCGCGACGGCCATCGGCATATCGGTGCTGGCGGGCATGACACTGGGAGCCGCGGCAGGCTATTTCGGCGGCCTGTTCGAGCGCGTGGTGATGACGGTGGTCGATCTGACGTGGTCGTTTCCCGACATTCTCATCGCGCTCATTTTCGTGGCGATCCTCGGCCCCGGCCTGACGTCCACGATGTTCGCCATCGCCATCGCCTACCTCGCCCAGTTCACCCGCCTCACGCGGGCGCAGATCGTACGGCTGAAGCGGGAGACGTTCATCGAGGCGACCATCAACCTGGGCGCAACGCCGGTTCATATCCTGCTCAAGCACCTCATGCCCAATGCCATCGCGCCGGTGATCGTGGTGGCCATGCTGGCCATTGGCGACGGCATCGTGCTGGAGGCGACGTTGGGCTTCTTCGGTCTTGGCGCACAACCGCCGACACCGAGCTGGGGCGCGATGATGAGCTCCGGCACGGCGCAGCTGTTTCTGGCACCCTGGGTCATCATCTTCCCCGGTGTGGTGGTCGCGATTACCGTCATCATGGTCAACCTGTTTGGGGACGAGCTGATCCGGGCGCTCGATATTCGCGAAAGGTTACGGGGGTCATGAGTGCCGCTTTGGAAGCGTCGCCCGACCATGTTGCTGCGCGGCCCATGCTCGCGGTCGAAAATCTCGGCGTGTCGATCAGCGCTATCAACCCGCTCGCAGGGGTGACGTTTGAGGTCGCCAAGGGCGAGATCTTGGGTATCGTCGGCGAGTCGGGTTCCGGCAAGTCGCTCACCGCGATGGCCGTCATGGGGCTGTTGCCGCTCATCAGCGGCGCGATCACGACGGGTAGCGTGACGTTCGACGGGGAGGATGTGACCCACCTTCCAGAAGCGCAATACCGCAAGCTGCGTGGGGGGCGCATCGGCCTCATCACACAGAACCCGATGACATCGCTTGACCCGCTCAAGAAAATCGGACCGCAGGTCGATGCCGTGGCTCTGCTGCATCTGGGCCTCGACAAACATGCAGCCAAAGCGCGGACCGTCGCCCTGCTCGGCGACCTGCGCATTCCCGAACCGGCATCGATCTACCACCTCTATCCGCACCAGATGTCGGGCGGCATGAAGCAGCGTATCGTCATTGCGATGGCGCTCGCCGCCGACCCGGACCTGCTGATCGCCGATGAGCCGACAACCGCGCTCGACGTGACTGTGCAGGCGCAGATCATTCGCCTGTTGCGCGATCTGGTACGCGAGCGCGACCTCAGCCTCGTTCTCATCACCCACGACATGAGCGTCGTCGCGCAAACCTGCGACACGGTGATGGTGATGTATGCGGGCACAGCTGTGGAGAACGGCACGGTGGAGGCCATCTTCGCCAACCCGCGCCATCCTTACACGCAGGCGTTGATCGGTTGCATTCCCGAAGGGGCTCGACCCCAACGAGCGGTTGACCGGCATTCGCAGGCACCGTGCCGAGCGTGGCCAACTATCCCTCCGGGTGCCGCTTCCATCCGCGCTGCACCCGCGCCGAGGATATTTGCGCGACCGTGCCACCGCCGGTCGTGCATGGTCCTAACAGTATGGCAGCCTGTCACTTTGCAGACGAGGCTACGTCGTGAGCGCGTTGCTGGAGGTTCGCAATCTGTCGAAAGCCTTCGTCAGCGGTGGTGGCCTGTTCAAGAAGGCGCGGTCTATGCACGCGGTCAACGATGTGTCGTTCGATGTCGGCACGGGCCGCGTCGTCGGTGTGGTCGGTGAATCCGGTTGCGGGAAATCGACCCTCGCCCGTCTCATCCTGCGGCTTATCGAACCCACGCAGGGCGGACGTCACCTTCGACGGTCTCGACGTGCTGGCTCAATCCGCCGCCGCCATGCGAAAGTTGCGGGCGCGGATGCAGATGGTATTTCAGGATCCGTATTCCGCCATCGACCCGCGCTACACGATCGAGGAAGCGGTGATGGAGTCCTACTGCATTCAAGGCAAGAAACTTGTCCGCGTCCGAGACGACTGCAACGGCTGCCGAACTGCTGGAAACCGTCGGCCTCAGCCCGCAAATGGCGACGAGCTATCCGCACCAGCTGTCCGGCGGCCAGAAGCAGCGTGTCGGCATTGCCCGCGCTTTGGCTTTGCGGCCTGCATTGGTGGTGCTGGACGAACCAACGGCTTCGCTGGATGTTTCCGTGCAGGCGCAGATCATCGGCCTGCTGGAAGAACTGCAGGACACGCGCAATCTCACCTACGTTTTTATCAGCCACGATTTGAGCTTGGTGAAATATTTTTGCGACGAGATACTCGTGATGTATCTGGGGCGGGTCGTGGAACATTTGCCATCGACGGATGACGCGCCGCGTCACCCCTATACCCGCACGTTGATGGACAGCACTTTCTCGCCCGATCCTGCCAAGCGCCGGGAAATCGAGCCTTTGGGGGGAGAAATTCCCAGCCCGTTTGACCTGCCGCCCGGATGCGCCTTCGCCGCACGGTGCCCACGGGCAAGCGACATTTGTCGTGTGGAACTGCCCCTTCTCGCGGAACATGGCGGCGGTCACCCCGTCGCCTGTCATCACCCGCTGCAAGGCTGATCAGACGATGACTGGCGATGGGACAGACTGCGATGTCCGGTTCCGGGTGCTCACCGCCGAGGTGATGCACGAGACGAATACGTTTTCGGTGCGACCGACCAATTTGGCTTCCTTCGGGCGGCGCATCCTGCGGTTTGGGGCCGATGCGATCAAGGCACGCGGTCATGCCAATACCGAACTTGCCGGTTTTATCGATGTGGCCAGCGAACATAACTGGCAGATGACCCATGCGATCAGCGCTGTCGCAGGGCCGGGCGGTCGCGTCACACGAACGGCATTCGAGACGCTCTGCGCCCCGATACTGGAAGCACTGGACGATGATTCCTACGATGGCATCCTGCTCGGACTTCATGGTGCCATGGTGCTGGAAGACGATGAGGACGGGGAAGGTGCGCTGCTGGCTCGCATCCGTGATCTGACGGGCCGGCGCGCTTCCCATTGCTATCACGCTCGACCCTCACGCCAATGTGACGACGCGCATGTGCGATCTTGGCCGATATCATGGTCTCCTACCGCACCTATCCGCATATCGACATGCGCGAAACGGCCGTTCGGGCGGGGCGTATCCTCCACCGGACAATGGCGGGCGACATCGCTCCCCGGACGATCCGCGTGACGCGCCCTATGCTCGAAGAGGTAAATGGTGGGCGCACTGATATCGGGCCGATGGTCGAGCGGCTGGCTGCGGCGGAGGCTTTCGAAGCGAGACCGGATGTCTTCGCCGTCAGCATCAATGCGGGATTTGCCAGCGCCGATATAGCGGAAGTCGGGCCCACTGTTCTGGTCACCGGGCAGGGGACGATGGACGATCATATCGCGTTCGCCGACCGCCTCGCCGACGATATTTGGGATCGACGTTATGAGGTTCATAACGACTATCTCAGCCCGGAAGCCGCCTGCAAAATTGCCTCCGATCATGTTTCGGACGATGGACCGCTGATCATAGCTGACTACGCCGACAATCCCGGTGCCGGTGCCTACGGCGACGCCACCGCCTTGCTTGCAGCCATGGTCGAGGCACGGCTTGAAAACGCCTGTTTTGGCCCCCTCGTCGATCCGGCAGCCGTTACCATGCTCGATGGGATCGCAGTCGGAGATACCGCCCGCATCGCATTGGGAGGGCGTATGGCCCCACAATTCGGCGGTGGTCCTCTGGAGCTCGACATCACGCTCGTGGCAAAATGCGACGGCGTGTTTACCGGGGACGGCCCCATCATCGGCGGGCTGCAAGGCACGTTTGGAGCCACCGCTGTGGTGCGCTGCGGCGGCATCGACATACTCGTTACGTCGATTGCGGACCAGATGCGCGATCTGCAACAGTTTCGCGCCTTCGGCATCGACCCGGCTGCGAAACGCACCGTGGCGCTCAAATCCATGCAGCATTTCCGCGCCGCATTTGCACCAATCGCGTCTAAAATTATCGTCTGCGATTGCGGTGCTTTATGCACCATGCGCTATGAGCGGTTGTTGTATGGAAATGTGCGTCGTCCAATTTTCCCACTCGACATGGATGACAGTGGGTAAGCGGCGAATCACTGAAAGACCGTCTCGATATTTCGACACGCTTTTGGCTAGCGCACGGAACTGCGTAACGCTTTAGAATCTCTCGGAATTTGGAGTGCGGGAACGTTAGAGTTTCCTGCCAGCCTTATCGAAGAATACCAAGTGAGTGGGTTTGAAGCCGATGAGCATAGCGCTTCCTGCGGAAGGTATCGCGCCTTCGGCAGAAAGGCGCGCGGTCAACATCGTGCCACTTGGCATGATCGTATGGACCAATGTTTCCGCACCGAGCGGTTCGCAATATCGAATGGTTGTTTCGACCGCGATTTCGCCGTCCATTTCGACAGTTTTGCCGGGCGGTGGGTCTGAAAGAATGCGAACGTGTTCAGGTCGTACCCCGGCGGTAACGGCATGGGGTGGGCCGGAAATGCCTATTTCCGAAACCTCAAACAGGTTCATGGGCGGAGACCCGATGAAACTGGCGACGAACGTCGTTGCCGGATCCTGATAGACATCGAGCGGGCGGCCAATCTGCTCGGCACGCCCGTCGTTCATGACGATCATACGGTCGGCCAGCGTCATGGCCTCCACCTGATCGTGCGTGACGTAAAGCGCGGTTATTCCCAAACGCGCCTGCAATTCCTTGATTTCGAGCCGCATGGCGACGCGCAGCTTGGCATCGAGATTGGACAGGGGCTCGTCGAACAGAAAAACCGATGGTTCGCGCACGATGGCGCGGCCCATCGCAACGCGCTGGCGCTGCCCGCCGGAAAGCTCGCGGGGCAGACGGTCGAGATAGGGTTCCAGCTGCAGCATGGCGGACGCTTCAGCCACCCGCGCTTCAAGCTCGGGCTTGGGCATTTTTGCGATCTTCAACCCGTAGGCCATGTTTGCCCGCACAGTCATATGCGGGTAGAGCGCATAATTCTGGAACACCATGGCGATGTCCCGGTCCATCGGTTCGCGGTCGTTGACCACGACGCCATCGATGGACACGTCTCCCGACGTGACTGTTTCCAGCCCGGCCACCATACGGAGCAACGTGGATTTTCCACAACCGGACGGGCCGACAATAACAATGAACTCACCGTCTTCCACATGGGCATCGACACCGGAGATCACCTCGGTCTTGCCGAAACTCTTGCGGACGTTCTTGAGCGTGACGGTCGCCATTATTTCTCGGTCTCCGTGAGGCCTTTAATGAACAGGTTTTGCATGAACAGCACGACCAAAACGGGCGGCAGCATGGCCAGAATCGCGGTTGCCATGATGACGGGCCAGTTCGCCAAATCGTCGCCGGAAGGGAACATCTGCCGAATACCCATGACGATGGTGTTCATCTCTGGATCGGTCGTGACCAGCAGCGGCCACAAATACTGGTTCCAGCCGTAGATGAAGAGGATGACGAACAGGGCTGCGATGTTGGTGCGGCTCATGGGCAGCAGGATGTCGATGAAAAAGCGCATCGGGCTCGCGCCGTCCACCCTTGCAGCCTCCGCCAATTCGTCCGGCACGGTGAGGAAGAACTGGCGGAACAGGAAGGTCGCCGTTGCGGAGGCGACAAGCGGCAGGATGAGGCCGGAATAGGAGTTCAACATCCCGAAATTCGCCACCACCTCGTAGGTCGGAACGATACGCACCTCGACGGGCAGCATGAGGGTGAGAAAGATCGCCCAAAAGAACAGCATCTTTCCCGGAAAGCGGAAATAGACGATGGCGAAGGCCGATAGCAGTGAGATGACGATCTTGCCGACCGTAATGCCCAACGCCATAATCGTGGAATTTACCAGCATCTTCCAGACCGGCACATTGACACCGGACCAGAGCGCCTCGCCGTAATTTGCCAACAACTCGCCGCCCGGCAGCAACGGAATCGGTGGTTGGCGCACTTCACTGGGGGTGATGGTGGAGGTGACGAAAGCCAGCCAGATCGGGAAGCATACGATGGCGATGCCGACAATGAGCCCGGCATGGGCGAACACATTGCCCCAGCCGCGCCGTTCCACCATGCCTGAACGGGTGTTTCGCTCAGCGGGAACGACCGGCTCCGCGACTGCCAGGGGCAGGGTGGCATTGGCCATCAGTAATGCACCCGCTTTTCGACGAACTTGAACTGCACCACCGTCAGGATACCGACGACGAATAACAAGACGACCGACTGTGCTGCCGATGAACCCAGATCCTGCCCGACGAACCCGTCGGCATAGACCTTATAAACGAGTATAGTGGTGGATTGCTGCGGTCCGCCACGGGTGATGGTGTCGATCACGCCAAACGTCTCGAAGAATGCGTAAACGACATTTACGACCAGCAGGAAGAAGGTGACGGGCGACAAAAGCGGGAAGACGATGGTGCGAAACCGCGTCCAGAAGTGCGCGCCGTCGATCGCCGCTGCCTCGATCACGGATTTGGGGATTGCCTGAAGGCCCGCGAGGAAGAACAGGAAGTTGTAGGCGATGCGGCCCCACGAGGACGCCGCCACGACCAGCGCCATCGCTTCACCGTCGTTCAGCACATGGTTCCAGTCATACCCCGCTTGATCAAGATACCACGCCACAAGCCCAACGTTGGGTCGGAACATGAAGAGCCACAACACGCCTGCTATGGCGGGAGCTACGGCATAGGGCCACACCAGCAGCGTGCGGTAGGTGGAAGCGCCCTTGATGATGCGGTCGGCCATAACCGCCAACCACAACGCAAACGCCATCGAGACTGCTGTGACCAAGCCGGAAAATATCGCTGTCGTCTTGAAGGACGCCAGATAATACAGGTCCGAGAAGAGGTAGCGGAAGTTGTCGAGGCCGACGAATTGTGTCGAGAGGCCGAACGGGTCCGGTATGAACAGGGACTGATAAACGGCCTGACCTGCTGGCCAGAAGAAGAAGAACGCAGTCACCAGTATCTGCGGCGCGAGCAGCAGCAGCGGCAGAACCCAGCCTTTGAAGATGACGCGCTTTTCCAATGGAAACGGCCCCCGCCTTTTGAGCGGGGGCCGGAACCTTCAGCTTACTTGGAAGCCTGTTCGAAACGGCGCAGCAACTGGTCGCCACGCTCCTTGGCGCTGTCCAGCGCTTCCTGAGCGGTCTTGTCGCCTTTCCAAACGCCTTCCAGCTCTTCGTCGATGACGGTGCGGATCTGGTCGAAGGAACCGAGACGCAGGCCTTTAGAGTTGGCCGTCGGCTCCTTGCCCATCATCTGCCCACCGGCAACATCAGTTCCGGGGTTGGCGTCGTAGTAGCCGTCAGCCTTTGTCTTTTCAGCCGCCGCTGTGGTGATCGGCAGATAGCCCGTATCCTGATGCCATTTGGCCTGAATATCCGTGCCGGACAGGAAGTTCAGGAACTGCGCGACGCCATTATAGTCCGCGTCTGGCTTGCCGGACATCACCCAGAGGGATGCACCACCGATAATGGTGTTCTGCGGTGCGCCGTCCATCTCGTAATGGGGCAGCGAACGGATCTGGAAAGCGAACTTCGCCTCGTCTTTCACGCCTGCATAACCGGCGGAGGACTCGGTGAACAGCGCGCACTCACCGGCACGGAAGTTCGCCCCGCCCTCGTTGCGGCGGCCGTGATAGGTGAATTTGCCGTCCTTGGCCCACTGGCCCATCGTCTCGATGTGCTTGACCTGTGCCGGGCCGTTCAGCTCCAGCGCCGTGTCGGTACCGGCAAAGCCGTTGTCCTGCGACGCGAACGGCACGTTGTGCCAAGCCGACAGGTTTTCCAGATGCACCCAGGACTGCCAAGCGGTGGCGAGGCCGCAATCAGTGCCGGAAGCCTTCACCTTGTCGAGCACTTCGCCGACCTGGTCCCAAGTGGACAGGTCCACGTCAGCGGCGACCCCTGCTTTCTCAAGCAAGTCGTTGTTGACGTAGAGAACCGGCGTCGAGGAGTTGTACGGCAGCGACAGCATCTTGCCATCGGTGGTCGTGTAATAGCCCTTCACGGGGCCGATATAGGCATCCGCATTCCATTCGACGCCCGAGCCATCCATGACTTCATAGACCGGCTTGATGGCCCCGGCGGCACCCATCATCGTCGCCGTACCAACCTCGAAAACCTGAAGGATGTGCGGCTGCTCACCGGCGCGGAACGCGGCAATACCGGCGTTCAGAGTTTCCGAGTAATTACCCTTGGACGTCGGGACGACGACGAATTCGTCCTGCGACTTGTTAAAGCCTTCGACCTGCTCGTTGAGCAATTCCTGCAAACGACCGCTGAAGGCGTGCCAGAACTGAAGCTCTGTCGCTGCGTATGCAGCGGTGGATGCCATGAGGCTGGTGGTCAGGGTGGCAGCGGCAAGCGCGCCTACGAATATCGATTTCTTCACGTGTTCTCTCCCGGTTGATGCGCCGACGTTGCAACGCTGCACGACCTCGAACGGTCGCTTATGTCTATAGCTTGGTCACATGACATAGCTGTGTCAAACATATCCGGACGCCGTGCGTTTTGGGAATTCCGCGCTCCAGGGCGACTGCCGTGAAGGCTTAGGCTGGGACTAGGCCAACAACTGCCACCGACGCCTTATCGGGCACTCCGATTTGCTGTAAATGGACTGGCGGGCTACCTTATCGTCCAGCTTGCATTGGAAGTGGCAATGATCAGGACAGTATTCACCATCGACATGTCGTTGGTCTATGCGCTGATCAACATGACGTTCGCCGTCACTTTAGGTGCCCTCATCGGCTCGGAACGGCAGATCAGAGGCCGGATGGCCGGATTGAGAACGAACGCTTTGGTCGCCCTCGGCGCTGCAGGGTTCGTTACATTCGCAGCGCTGTTCCCCGATGACATCAATCCGACCCGCGTTGCCGCGCAAGTTGTGTCAGGTATCGGATTTCTGGGAGCGGGCATCATCTTTCGCGATGGTTTCAACATTCAAGGCGTCAATACCGCAGCAACACTTTGGTGTTCGGCAGGTGTCGGTTTGATTTGCGGCTCAGGCTACATCGTTTATGCGATTGCGCTTACGTCTCTGATTGTGTTTGCAAACCTCGGTTTGAGGCCGGTGGTTCGACGACTGAAATACTACAGACGCCGCCGTTCTAAATGAATTTTTGCGACCGCTTGAGGATGTTTGCGTTCAAATCTTCCCCACCGGACATAGGCGTTCGCTTGAGGCCAATTTCTAGCGCCGGCCGATTGGATTTAGTCTGCGACCAATATCAGTGACTGAATAGCCCCGGGTTTGTCGGAAGCTCCAACTCCTTAGTAGGTCCGAGGCTCCAACTCCTGAGTAGGGAGGAGCACTGGCAAACAAAACAACGAACAGGTACGCGCCGGAGGTCGGCGAACGGGCGGTCCGGATGGTCTTGAACGGTGAAGGTGAGCATGGGTCGCGATGGTCGGCGATCCTGTCGATTTCCTCGAAAGCTTGTGCTCGGGCTTGACCCGAGTATCGGCTGTGCGCCGCAGACGCTGAACGAGTGGGTTAAGAAGGCTGAGGTGGATACGGGTGACTGTCCGGCGTCAGCACCAGTGGAACAGCGCGGCCTCATTTTCTAACGGAGTGATCTGGTTCATCAACACCCACGAGGAGTGACCGATGAGCGAGACGCCAGAACGCCATCAGGATGCCGCTGATCGCACGGTGAAGGACATCCGCCGCAAGACCCGCAAGCGCTATGCTGCCGAGGAGAAAATCCGGATTGTGCTGTCAGGCCTGCGGGGTGAGGACAGCATCGCTGAACTGTGCCGGCAGGAGGGGATCTCGCAGGGCATCTACCACGCTTGGTCGAAAGAGTTCCTGGGTGAGGCCGCCAGCGCGCCACCGGTCCGAGCGCAAGGCCGAACGGGAACAAGCGTCTGGCGGGCGACACTGCGCGCGAGGCCAACACCGGGGAGGTGAAAGAGCTACGGTCCCAAGCTCGCGATCTCAAGGAGGTCGTCGCAGAACAGGCGCTGGAGCTGCGTTCGACGGGCAAACACGGGTGCTGTCCATGTTTGCTACCCGTCTCACCTCAAAGAAGCATGATCGCGGATGGGGGAGACCTCGAATGAGATACCCAGCATCCGAAAAGTTTGAGGTCATCCGGCTGGTTGAGCGGTCTCATCTCCCGGCCAAACAAACCCTCGACAAGCTAGGCATTCCCAGGACCACGATTTACCGCTGGTATGATCGATATCTGATAGGCGGGCTGGATCGGCTGGAAGACCGTTCTCCCAATCCATCCCGCGTCTGGAACCGCATTCCCGACGACGTTCGAGAGCAGATCGTTAAGCTCGCCCTGAAAGAGACGGAGCTGTCGCCCCGGGAACTGGCCGTGCGGTTTACCGATACCAAGGCATACCCTCGCGCTGGTCACTCGGACCAGTGGCGTTCCTGCGCGCTCGATATCAGAAGCCAGCGTATACAGACCTCTCGAGGCTCACGATCTCATCGCCAGCCCGGCGTTAATCGTCATCAAGGCCGCTGATGAGTTCCTCCTTGTAAATGGGGACAAAACCACGGCCATCAATCAGATGTGGCAAACCGACTTCACGTACATCAAGGTGCTGGGCTGGGGCTGGATGTGTCTGTCGACCATCCTTGACGACCCCCGGGTCAAGCCCGACGACATGCTTCTCGCGGGTCACGTTGTGGTGTGGAAGCTGTGCACGACGAAGAAGACGCCAGACGTCACCGACACGCTGGGGCTCGCCCTGTAGGCTTCAGGCTGCAGACAGGTAGCCGTCCGGCATAAACCTCGTCTGCCGTTCGATAATGGTGCCAGTTACGTCTCCGACAGGTTTGCTGATTGGCTTCAGGCCGAGGGCATGGATCACGTTAGGGGTGCACCATACCATCCGCAAACTCAGGGCAAAATCGACCATGTCAGAGACATGCTTCCAGCATGGTCGCACCAGACTCTCCAAAAACAAGATTCTGCTGGAGAACTACTTCCTCCCCGGCGATCTCAAAGCCAGCATTGAACGCTTGGTGGAGCACTACAATCACCATCGATACCACGAGAGCCTCAGCAACCTTACACCGGCTGACGTCTACTTCGGGCGTGGCCAAACAATTCTGCTCAAACGGGAAAGTATCAAACGCAACACAATCGAACAGCGCCGTGTGCAATATCGTAAACTGGCCACCTAAACTCACCCAACCAACGGACCGATCTCTCCGCAAAGTTAAGCGACCTGTTGAACCAAATACCCTGACGACGGACAGAAGCGCTGCACAACAAGATTGGCCGATAGCGGAAACTGAAGACTGGCCAAAAATTTTGCCAGAAGCGGACATGTGATCAGTTTTGATGGTAAAAAAATCCGTCTGCACCTCTATCGTTCACCATTGTCCGACCAACGGTCTTGATCAACTGTAGAATATCCGTTCGTTGGCATGTTCGCCGTATTCTTTACTTCCTGCTGCTCCTACCTCCAGACGATTTTTGTCTCGGTTAGCGCCGGCTGGAACGAGCATTGATGGCTTGCCGACTTGCGCCGCACGGCGCGCTGTGGATTGATTAAAGCAAGCAGCAAACCGGCAATAGTGTTCGCCCCGATGGCCAAAAAATCTACCCCTAGCAGCCTGATCGAGACCGTGAGTGTTATCGGTTTGGGTACGTTCGGCGCGACCGTGGCGCGAAGTCTCGCTTCGCTTGGCCACCACGTTATCGGCATCGACGCCGACGAACAGCGGGTCAACGAACTGGCCGACGATCTTGCTCAATGTGTCATTGCCGATGCGCGTGACGAACGGGCTTTGCGGGACGCCGGTGTCGATCAATGCGATGCGGTGTTGATCGCCATGGGGGAAGATCTGGAGGCAAACATCGTCGGTGCCATGAACGCCCGCGTGCTCGGCGTGTCTCAAGTCTGGGTCAAATCCCGCTCACGGGTCCATCGGCGTATCCTGATGAAGATCGGGGTCGACCACGTCGTCAATCCTGAACAGGACATGGGCCACCGTATCGCGCAAACCATGCACAACCCGTTCGTGACGGACTACATGACTGCATCCGGTAATCTGACCGTGGTGTCGCTGAATGCACCTGGAGGTATGGTCGGCCTTCATCTCGATAAGGCGATGAAGTCCGCCGATCTGGAATGCCTCGGTATCGTGCGGAGCGGAAAGCTGCACCGGAACGGAACCAATCCAGTCATCGAGACAGACGACGTTTTGTTGTTGCTCGGCCGACGGAGCGAGTTGCAAAAGTTTGGTGAAAGCCATTGTCGATGAGAGCATCGTATCGACGGCACATCTGCTCGTGAGCACAAGATCAATACGCGGGAAGCTGCGCCGGTTTGGCAAGCGTGTGCTGCGCCTGCCGCCGCCGCTGACCCTTCTCATCATCTATGCGGTCCTTGTGCTGATCGGAGCCGTGTTCCTGCTGCTTCCGGTTGCGCGGACCGGTCCTCTTACGTTTGGAGAAGCCATCTTCACCTCGGCCTCCGCTGTCACGGTAACGGGGCTGGTGCTCTACGATACGGGGTCGCATTTTACCGTGTTCGGGCAGGCCGTTATAGTAATCCTCATACAGCTGGGCGGTCTCGGTCTCATGTCCTTTGCCGTGCTGATAATGACCACGCTGGGCCTACCGATAGGGCTGCCGCGTTCGATCACGTTGCGGGAAGATCTGGGGCAGAACTCCCTGCGTGATTTGGGCATGCTGGTGCGCCTGATCGCCATTGTGTTCGTGGTTTGCGAAGGGTTGGGCGTTCTGTTTCTGATGGGCACGTTTGTGCCCGTACACGGTTGGGCAAGCGGGTTCTGGCACGCGGTCTTCCATTCCGTCAGTGCGTTCAACAATGCCGGCTTTGCGCTCTATCCGGACTCTCTCACACGCTACGCTTTGGACCCGATCATCAACAGCGTCATTCCGCTGCTGTTCATTTTCGGCGGCATCGGCTTTGCCGTCATTGCAGACGTTGCCCGCCACAAGTTGCGATGGAGACCCCTTTCTTTGCACTCGAAGCTGATGTTGGTCGGCACGATCATGCTGATCGGGTCCGGCGTTAGTCTGTTTGCCGTGTTGGAATGGTCGAACCCGAGAACTTTAGGCCTGTACGACGACCCTGTCTCAAAGCTCACCGTCGCCTGGTTCCAGGGTGTTACGCCACGTACTGCCGGGTTCAATACTGCCGACTTCGGCGCGACGCACGATTCCACATCACTGATGACGATTACCCTCATGCTGATTGGCGGCGGGCCAACCTCGACGGCGGGCGGTATCAAAGTAACGACGTTCATATGCCTGCTGTTGGCAATGGTCGCCTTCTTCCGGCGATCTACCGAACTAAATGCGTTCGGGCGCTCCATCCCGCTGGAAGACGTGCTGCGCGTTACAGCACTCGTGGCAGTCGCCATTCTGTTTGTGGCAGCTGCGACCTTCATCATCTCGATCTCGCACGATGGCGAGTTCCTCGATTTGGTCTTCGAAGTCGCCTCTGCCTTCGGCACCGTCGGCCTCTCGCGTGGTGCAACGGGAGACCTGGACGGGGTCGGGCAAGCCGTCATCGTCCTGCTCATGTTTGCAGGTCGCGTCGGTCCCCTTACGCTCGGCTTCTCCCTCGCGACCCGCACCCGTCCGCGCATTCGCTATCCGAAGTCGCCAGTTTATTTCGGGTGATGGCTGGAACTGAGCTAGCGCACGATGCTGGAGAACATCCGAAAGCTGACTTATGACGTGCCGCTAGGAATCAAAGCCAAAGAAGTTTGCACTGCAAATTTCTCAGTAAAAACTGTCTGAAAGCTATCGGTTCGGCTTTCATCGCCACCAGTTGAGAAGGAACCTACAGCTTAGTTGGGCCATTCGGTAAGCAGACTTTGATAGCATCGCTAGGAAGTGGAGCCCCGATATATTTGCTGACAAACCGCTCAAGGCACGACTAAATGCTAGCAGACATTGAATCAAAATTTAAAAACGGATTCTGTTTCAAATTGCCTTGTACCGGCCGTTAGGTGCGCACTGATGGTCAGCATCAATAATGCCGCATTCAAACGGTGGAACCTTTTAGACTCACTCTAGGTTTCCACATTGTCGTCCAGCATCCTTCCTGACAAACGTTTAGCGTTCGAGATTTCACATGTCCCAATCCAATCCGGTAGCCGTAATCAGTGGAGGGTCTGCCGGTATCGGTAAGGCGACAGCGATAAAACTCGCCCGC
Source organism: uncultured Alphaproteobacteria bacterium (assembly GCA_963841615.1). Classification (GTDB taxonomy): domain Bacteria; phylum Pseudomonadota; class Alphaproteobacteria; order Rhizobiales; family Rhizobiaceae; genus Pseudahrensia. Next base: position 108,115 of record CAWJDI010000007.1, read on the forward strand.
CAAGGCTACGATGTTGCTATTCTCGCACGCGACAAGGCGCGGGTGGAAGGGACAGCGGATGATTTGTGTCGCTATGGCGTCAATACGCTCGGGCTTTCCTGTGACGTTGGCGACGCGAGCGCCGTGGATGCCGCTTGCGCCAGAATAGTCGAGACATTCGGCACGATAGACGTTTGGGTAAATTGCGCGATGGCGACCGTTTTCGGACCCTTCGACGCGATGGACGATACCGAGTTTCGCGCCGTCATGGACACGACCTTCATGGGGCAGGTGAACGGCACACGAGCCGCACTTTCCGTCATGAAACCGAACGGCCACGGCGCCATCGTCAACGTGGGGTCCGGCCTGTCCTACCGCTCGGTGCCGCTGCAATCCGCCTATTGCGCTGCCAAACACGCGATCAACGGGTTCACCTCGTCCATCCGGTCGGAACTGATCCATGATGGATACCGCGACATTTCGATTTCGCTGGTACAGCTGCCAGCCGTCAACACACCCCAATTCGACTGGGCACGCTCGAAGCTGGACCACGCACCTCGGCCAGCAGCGCCGGTGTTTCAGCCAGAAGTGGCAGCCGACGGCATTTTGCAGGCGATTGACACGAGCGCGCGGGAAGTAATCGTTGGCTGGTCTGCGGCGCAGTTGATGTTCGGGCAAATGGTCTTACCGAACTACCTCGATCACAAGATGGCCGAAGCGGGCTGGGACGGACAACATTCCGACGAGCCGGACACCGGGGTGACGACTGGCAACTTGATGGAACCGGTGGAAGGCGATTATGGCGCTCACGGCAGTTGGGATAGCGAGGCGTCCAGTTCCGGCATGATCGTCGATGCGGACGTGATGCGGCGCGGCCTTTTTGCCGGCGGAGCATTGTTGGCTATCGGTCTGGGCGTGCTGATCGGCAACCGCGTGACAAGGAGGCTGTCGGACGACGACCAATTGCGGATCGCCCGGCGCTAGAACTCGGGCGGGACCGGCAAACCTCTAGCCGGTCTCGCCGATACGCAATGCCACTTCGATCATACCGGCATGGCTGAACAGCTGTGGCATGTTGCCGAGAAGCCGTCCGTCCTCGCCGACCTCCTCGCTCATCTGACCATCGGGAAAGCGAAGCAGCAGATCGTCGAAAATCGTGCGCGCTTCGTCTGTCTCGCCATCCATCCACAGCACTTCAATCCACCAACAGGTGCACAAAACAAACGTGCCATCGTTGCTGTCGAAACCATCGTCGGCATGGTGAGGGTAACGCAGCACACCGGCGGGTTTGACGAGCTGTTTGCGGATTTCCAGCTTCGACTGCTGCCACCGCTCGTCATTTTTCCCCAGAAACCCGAACAGCCGCATGGCGATCACCGCCGCATCCACCACGCTGCAATCGCTCGTCTGCATGTAGCTGGCTGTTTTCGCGCACCAGAACCGTTCGCGGATATCGGCGGCGATCTCGGTTTCCAGCTCTGCCCAGCGCGGGTTCACGTTACGGTCGCATATACCAAAGATCACCTGCGCGTCCCGGAATGCGACCCAGCACATGAGGCGCGAAAACAGGTAGTGATTCTCATCCCCGCGCAGTTCCCAGATGCTGCTGTCGGGGCGGTTCCAGTTGTCGGACAGCCAGTCGAGCAATTCCGCAAACCGGTCCAGCATGGCGTCATCGGGCTGCTCACCGCTTTCACAGAGCGCTCGCAACGCAAAGGCCAGTTCGCCGAAAATGTCGAGCTGCAACTGCCCGCCCGCCTCGTTGCCGACCCGGACCGGTTGCGCGCCCAGCATTCCGTCGAAATGGTCCAGCGTCGTTTCCGGGTCCACGGTGCCACCGTCGATCTTGAGCATGAGGTTGAGAGGCGAGCGGTCGCAGCTGGAATTGCTGAGCAGCACGAAGCGCAGCCAGTCGCGGGCAAGGCTTGCGAACCCGATATGTGCCATCGCTTTGGCGCCAACCGCGCTGTCGCGGACCCAGACGAAACGGTAGTCCCAGTTGCGCTCGCCGTTGGCCGCTTCGGGAAAGCCAAAGGTGCCTGCCGCCGCGACGGCACCATGTTCCGCGCTATGTAACAACCCAGCCGACAGGACTTGACGCTGCATGAAAAGGGAGAGGGGCTGGCTGTCGCCGGAAGGGGTCGAGAAACCCTGCCAGAAAGCATCAGCTTCAGCTCTCAAGGTGTCTATATCCAGCGTGTCGATAGGTTGGTCGCCCATCGCCAGCCAAGCGCTTTCGCCTTCGTCAAGGGTGATGGTTCCGGTGATGCTCGTGCCGTGGGTTTCCAGCGCAAAGCTTGCGCTGAAGGTAATTTCAGTTTCCGTATTCACGACCGAGATCGAACGGGGACCATGCGTCCGAAACCTCGGCGTGGCGCGCTCGTAATCGGGCGCGACGGCTGCGGTGATGGTTATATCGAGGTTCCCGCTTATGGCCGTGATCTGGCGGACCAGGAGCGAAGTGTTGCCCGGTACCATGAAATCCTCGATCTCCCATTTCCCATCGCCAGACCGCAGACTGGTGACAAGCCGGTTGGTGCCGTCGATCAATTCCCGCCCAGTCGGTTCGCTGGCCGGTTCCGTCCGGAAGGTCAACGCGCTCTGCTCGCTGCCTGACAGGGCCGCCGAGAAGATCGTCGGGCTGTCGACATCGGGGAAGCAGAAGAGTGGTATCGAACCGTCCGCGTCCACAGCGCAAACGGTGCGTTGGTCCCCTATGAACAGCAAGCGTGCGATCGGGTCAGGCAGGTCGGACGTACTTTTCATGGTGGTCTCTCGGCTGTGCGGTTTTTCGAAATTGTAAAAGCCGAAACACATATGCCGCCGGTAGGGAACCTTCACCCAGGGCAGCCGGTTGCGACACGCAGACCCATTTGACAGCCTACGGAGAAAAACATGTCGGATTTTCCGGACATTCCCGCCCAGTCCCAGGACAGCATGCCAGCGGACGAACACAAGATGGATCCCGCACCGGACTACACGCCACGCTATCCCGGTTCCGGTCGGCTGGAGGGGAAAGTCGCTTTCATAAGTGGTGGCGACAGCGGCATCGGACGTGCGGTTGCCGCCCTCTATGCCCGCGAAGGAGCCAACGTTGCAATCGCATATCTCGACGAAGACCGGGATGCGGAGAAGACGAAAGAAATCGTCGAAGCCGAAGGCGAGCAGTGCCTGCTCCTGAAGGGCGACCACGCAGATCCGGACATGGCGCGCTCCATGATCGAACAAACTGTCGAGAAGTTTGGCGGCCTCAATATTGTCGTCAACAATGCCGCCCAGCAGTGGCTCGACGCGGACCTGCGCGACCTAACGCCGGAAACGCTCGACCGCACGATGAAATCGAACGTCTATGGCTATTTCTATGTGACACAGGCGGCGCTCGACCACCTGTCCCAAGGGGATGCGATCATCAATACCACATCCGTCAACGCCTTTGCAGGCATGGGCTCGCTGGTTGCCTATTCGACCACCCGCGGCGCGTCGCTCGCGTTTTCCCGCTCCATGTCCGCCCAGCTTGTCACCAAGGGTATCCGCGTCAATGCGGTAGCGCCCGGCCCGATCTGGACCCCGTTCATCCCCGGAACGATGCCAGCAGATAAGGTGGAAGGGTTCGGCTCCGAAACCCCTATGGGACGTGCAGGACAGCCGTGGGAAGTGGCGAGCTGCTACCTGTTTCTGGCGTGCCAAGATTCCAGCTACATAACGGGTCAAACGTTACACCCAAATGGCGGCATGATCGTGGGAGGATGAAGTTTAGTCGCTGGCCGAACATTATTTTGTAGGTTGTTTGTCAATTGGACATCATCAAAAGGTGTGCATCACATGACATTGAGATAGTTCACAGTTTAACCGCCTAAAATTCTGACCGAAAGCTGACCCAAGACGACAGTGAGTTCAGCCTGTAAAGCGGGCCGAAATACCAGGCGTGGGGTGTTTGGCTTACGCCCAAAGCGGCCCAGTAGATGGTCGTATCGATTTCGCTTTCAACAAGTCGTTTGATAACAATAGCGCGCGTGTGTGGCCCAGGAAAAGCGCGAGAACATATCCGGAAACGAGTTGCTCTTTGGCCCGTTTGTCACGCGGCCATTTCCGCTTGACGGTCTTGGTGATGCCGAGGACGATCTGGCTGGCAAAGAGCGCCTAAAGCAGCAATTTGATGACGCGCAGGCGGTAGAGAACTCTTGGTTGCTCCATGACCGCCAGATCCGTTTCCACCCGCTGATGATCGTGGGGTGATTGTGAAGATGGGCGCATATGAATGCGCCCAGAACCATTTTATTGAGACAGTGCAGCTTGCGGATCATGCGACCCGCCTCCAGTGACCGATTGCAATAAGAAGGGTCGCCGTTGCGAAGACGGTCCATTGCGGGAGGAAGAAGACAGAACCGCCTTCAGCGTAGCCGTAGGCGAAAAACAGAACGGCGAATCCCGCCTGGCTTGCACCGACAATCAGTGCGAGCGGCTCGTTGTACCGACGGCTTAACCAGAACGGCGCGACGGCGAACAGCAGCAGGAACCACGATACCGCATGCCACACGACGAAAAGTGTGGCTCTCGGCTCGGCTTCCAAATTGGAGGCGCGCAGCGGCTCGTAAACATCCGCCCCACCGGCAAACAGATGGACGAGGAAGGTTAGGCCGAGAAGCACTGCTGACCCTAGGAGCCAACGATTGCGCGAGGATGATTGTTGAAGAGTATGTTCCATACGCTACCGTATGTGTACGGGTTTGCCATTGTCAATACGCCACCGTATGGTCCCGCATGAGCGCGCAAAAATTAACGAAGCAAGATTGGTTGGCTGCCGGATTCCGTGCTCTTGCAATGGAGGGGCCAACGGCGATCCGGGCGGAAGCGTTGGCTCGAAGCCTGAAGTCGACCAAAGGTTCGTTTTACTGGCACTTTGCCGATTTGCCGACCTTTAAGTGCGACATGCTCTCACTATGGAAAGAGAAGGTCGCGGGCGAGATCATTGTCGAAGTCATGGCGGAAGACGACAAGAGAGCGCGTCTTCGCGTGCTTGCCGATCAGGCTGCCATACCAGCGCCTGAGGAATTTGGTGGTCGACATATCGAACCTGCCATGCGCGCATGGGCACTGTCGGATCCGCACGTCTCTTCGGCGCTGAACGAGATAGACGTGTCGAGGATTGGCTTCATCGACATGCTTCTGAAAGACATCGGCATCGAGGATCCTTTGCTACCGCAGCTCGTTTGTGCCGCCTATATCGGCCTGGGTGATCTATCCTCGAAGGGTAAGGCCGATATATCGGCCTCGCTGCATCGCCTGCTGGATTTGGTCTTGGACTAGGCTCAGGACCCATTAATTGGTTGCTGGATTGAGCGGTCTGTGAATCACTTTCGGCATGGAGGTGCCGTTATGAGTGATCTGTTTTGGCTGTCGGTGGCGCAGATGCGCCGGATCGAACCGTTCTTTCCCATGTCGCACGGTGTTCCGCGGGTCGATGACCGCAAGGTCGTCTCGGGCATCGTCTTCATCATTCGCAACGGGCTGCGTTGGCGCGATGCGCCGGGTGCCTACGGGCCGCACAAGACGCTCTATAACCGTTTTGTGCGCTGGAGCCGGATGGGTGTGTTTGATCGGATATTCGCTGGGCTGGCGGCACAGGGCGGCGAGCCTGACGAGGTTATGATCGACGCCACCCATCTCAAAGCACACCGCACAGCCGCCAGCCTGCTAAAAGGGGGGTGCTTCCCATGTTTTTCAAGAATGGCGTATCGGGCGAACAAAGGGCGGCCTGAACTCGAAGTTGCATGCGGTCTGCGATCAGGTTGGACGACCGATCATCATGCTGCTGACCGAGGGCCAAGTCAGCGACTACAAGGGTGCCGCGACCATTCTTCCGGCGCTTCCCGCATCCGCCAGAACGCTCATCGGCGACAAGGGGTACGACGGTGATGCGTTAAGGGCCGCCATTACGGCGCGCGGCATCGAACCCTGCATCCCACCGCGCAAGGGACGCAACAATCCGGCAACCTACTGCAAGCGTACCTATCGTCGCCGCAACCTCGTCGAACGAATGTTTGGACGCCTCAAAGACTGGCGTCGCATCGCCACCCGCTACGACCGTTGCGCCCACACATTCTTCTCAGCCATTTGCATCGCAGCGACCGTCATATGGTGGATCAATGAGTCCTGAGCCTAAACCATATCCGCCATCTTGAACGGCAGTTTGCGTAGGCGTTTGCCGGTTGCGTGATGGATGGCGTTACCTATAGCGGCTGCCGTACCAACAATCGCGATTTCACCGATGCCCTTGACCCCTAGTGGGTTCACGTAATCGTCGCTCTCATCGATCATCGAAACCTTGACCTCCTTCACGTCCGCATTCACCGGCACGAGATACTCGGCGATGTTGGCATTGAGGAAGCGGGCCCGTTTGCGGTCCACTTCGGTCGCCTCGTGCAAGGCGGAGGAAATGCCCCAGATCATGCCGCCCATCAGCTGTGAATGCGCCGTCTTGCGGTTGAGGATCTTGCCGGCAGCGAAGGCACCATGGATGCGTGGCACCCGAATTTCCTTCGTCCAACGATGGATGCGAACCTCTACGAACTCCGCGCCGAATGCGAACATCGCCTTCTTGTCGGTAACGGGCCCGGCGACGCCGAACCCGCCTTTATAGGTGGCGCGCAGCTTCTGGGTCGTCAGGTCCGGGTGCGCGTATTGACCCGTAAACTCGGCCTCTCCCCGTGGTGTAGCCTTCAGCGCCTCAAGCAGCGACATCGATTGGCCGTCGGGGCCACGAAGCGTGCCATCGTCCAGCGTGACGGTGGCCGGATCGAGACCGGCTAGCGGGTTGTCGGACTGCGAAGCGACGGTGCGGGCCACCTGTTCGCCAATGCCGAGTGCTGCGACATGAACCGCCGAACCTGCGGACGCCGAGGTGACGGAACCACCGGATAGCGGCGCCACCGGCAGGGATGAATTGCCCATCACGACTTCGACCTTGTCGACCGGCAAGCCAAGGCGCTGCGCCGCAATCTGGCCCATGATCGTGTAGGCACCAGTGCCGACGTCGTGCGCTGCCAGTTCGACCAACGCCGTGCCGTCGTCGCGCATACGGATGCGGGCTTCCGACGGGGCCACCGAGGTCGGATACATGGCGGTGGCACAGCCGTAGCCGACCAGCCAGTCTCCGTCCGTCATCGAACCGGTTTTCGTGTTGCGGTCCGACCATCCGAAGGTTTTAGCCGCTTCGTCGTAGCATTCCATCAGGGACCGTGACGAGAAGGGCACATCCTCGACGGGATGTGTCCGGGTATCGTTAACCCGGCGCAGTTCCACCGGGTCCATGCCGAGCTTGACCGCCAATTCGTCCATTGCCGATTCCAGTCCGAAATAGGTCTGAAATTCATTCGGCGCACGCATGAAGCCGGGCGTATTCGTGTCGGATGCGGCAAGCCGCTGTTCGGTATGGATGTTGGGGCAGGCATACATCATCCGCGTCATATGCGTGCCGGGGTTCACGACGGGGTCGAACCGCGAGGTTTGTGCGATCTCGATGTGTTCGAACGCGGTCAACTTCCCATCCGCCGTCGCGCCGAGGCGGAACTTTTGCAGACTTTCGGGACGAAACGTCGCCACGGTAAACATCTGCGGCCGCGTGACCACCAGACGGACCGGCGCATCTGCAGCTTTCGCGGCGGCAATCGCCAGCATCGCATAGGGTGGCACCCCGGCCTTGGAGCCGAATGCGCCGCCCACAAATGGAGATGCGATTTCCACCGCCTCCTCCGACAGGCCCCATGCCTTGGCGACCCCGGCGCGTACGGTGCGGACGGACTGGCTCGGGATCCAGACCGTCAGCTTGTCGCCATTCCATTCAGCCGTGGTGGAGAACATCTCCATCGCGTTGTGGTGCTGGAAGGGCGTCGTATATTCTTCCTCCACCGTTTGCGCGGCTGCGGCGAGACCGGCGGACAGGTCGCCCTTGGTGACCTCCATGCCCTCTCCCTCCACGAGTGTGGATGTCGCCGGGTCCATGTGGATGCGGGCATCGGCCTGCTCGTAGGTTGCCGTTACGAGCTCCGCCCCGCGGCGAGCGGCAGCGGCGCTGTCGGCTATCACCAGCGCTATGGGTTGTCCGGAATATTTGATGTCGTCATTCACCATTGGGGCGAAAGATGCGGTCCCGTAACCGCCCTTGTAAAAGCCCTTGACCGGTTCATGCGCGGGCAGTGCGCCAGGCCCGTAAACCGCCAGCACGCCCGGTTCGGCTTCGGCCTTCGCGGTGTCCAGGGACACGAGCTTGCCGACGGCGATTTCGGAGCAGGCGAGATGGGCGTGCAACATGCCCGACGGCATGAAATCGCCACCGTAACGCGCCCCGCCGGTGACCTTGCGCGGTGCTTCGTAGCGTTGAACTTCGGTGTTGAGTGTGTTGGCCATGGTCCTAGCCCTTTCCCGTTGCGCGAGCGTGCGCTGTCATCAACGCACCGGCCACCACGGAGGCACCGAGCGGTATCTTGTAGGCCGAACCTTCCAGCGGCGTTGCGCCCTCAAAGGCAATGCGACCGGCCTCGATGGCCGCACCTTCCGAAAACGGCTGCCCCTTCAACGTGTCTTCGGCAGCCTTTGCGCGCCACGGCACGGAGGCCACGCCGCCGACCGCGATGCGGGCGTCCGCCACACTATCACCGTCCAGTTCAAGGCCAACGGCGGCAGACACCGTGGCGAATGCGTAGCTCTCCCGGTCACGGGCCTTCAGATAGTGCGAGTTGGCGAGTGCCACCGACTTCGGCACGTTGATTTCCACGACGATATCGCCGGGCTGCAACACCGTTTCCCGTTGCGGATCGTCTGCGGGCAGCACATGCAGATCGGCGAACGGTATCGTGCGCTTGCCAGCCTTGGAGACGACCACGACTTCGGCATCGAACGCCACCAGAGCCTGCGCCCAGTCGCCCGGATACATGGCGACACAGGCGTTTGACCCTCCCAGAATGGCGTGCAGGCTCGTCTCGCCACCATCCAGCGCTGCGCAGCCTGAACCGGGTTTGCGCTTGTTGCACGCATATGCGGTGTCACGGAAATACGGGCACCGGGTGCGTTGCAGAATGTTGCCACCCAGCCGCGCTGCGTTGCGAAGCTGGGGCGACGCGGCCTTCCAGAGCGATTCCGTCAGCACAGGTGCCATGTCGCGCAAGGCTACGTCGTCGCCCACATCGGACATGCGGGCCAGCGCTCCGAACCGGATCGTGTCGCCGTCCAGCGTGTAGCCCTCCAAGGCATCGATGGCCGTGATGTCGACCAGTCCGGCGGGTGCCTGCACGCCGATCTTCATCAGATCGACTATCGTGGTGCCGCCGGCCAGAACGTCGTAACCGGGGTTCTCAGACAGCACCATTACGGCGTCTGCAAGGGTATCAGGCTTTTCGAATGCGAAGTTCAGCATGGTCAGACCTTTCCGTCGCGGACCGCTTCCACGGCAGTGACGATGTTGGGATAAGCGGCGCAGCGGCACAGATTGCCGGACATGTATTCGCGGATTTCGTCGGCGCTGCCGGCATGGCCCTCTTCGATGCAGGCGACGGCGGACATAATTTGCCCCGGCGTGCAATACCCGCACTGAAACGCATCGTGTTTGGCGAACGCGGCTTGCATCGGATGCAGGTCTCCGGTCGGGTCGGACAGGCCTTCGATTGTGGTCACGTCCGCACCCTGAACCGTAACAGCCAGCGTGAGGCACGAGTTCAAGCGCCGCCCGTCAACCAGCACGGTGCAAGCACCGCATTGGCCCTGATTGCAGCCGATCTTGGTGCCCGTCATGCCGAGACTGTCGCGCAAAACTTCGACCAGCGTCGTCCGCGCTTCGATCGACACGGTGCGGGCCTTACCATTGACCGTCAAACTGATTGGCACCCTGCCGCCAGCCGACACTGACGTGTCACCTTTGGCTGCCTGTGCGGACGCCCCGCTTGCCAGACCCAGTGTGGTGCCTGCCACCGCACCGCTGCGTAGAAATGATCTGCGCGAAAGCCCGCCCCTGCCGTTCGATTTGGTCATTGCTGCATCCATTTCATTGATTGTCATTCGAGTTCGACGAATTTTCACAGAGCATTCGTGTTGGTCGTAGTTCTTTTAGTATCGTGATGAAATTCGAACGCGTCAGGGTCGCTATCGTTCAAGTCGGACTTCAAGGATTCATATGCAATTTTGCGAACCTTTCGTGAACCAACCCGACCACCATCACCGAGACAAGATTTCATCTTGAACTAAGCCACGACGGTTCCCGGCTTTGTCCGACACTGGAAAAAGAAGACAAACGCGGCCGATTCCTTTTTTGATTAGAAATTACGACCTTCAAACTTTTCATTCTGGCCGTTCAAAAATTTCCGCGAGCCTACACGAGTGGCCGATAGCGGAAGCCGGAAACTCTGAATGCGTAGGCGAAAGTGGACCTTCACAGATTGGTATTTCTTTGCCGACAAATTAGCTTGTTAGACCGCTCACAGCTCAAATGAATGATGTGAAGAAGTTGCGTAAAATGACCTAGCCATTTTTTGATATCCGAACTGGTTCAAAATACGAATTGCGACGTTTTCTCAACAACAGCTGGCTTGCCCGAAAAATTAATGGAATCGATTGTGCGGTCGAAACAGCTCAGGGCCATGTCGGCCACGCTGCAGAACAATGCTCGTGTTCTACGCATGTCGGCCAAGGTAATCCGCAACGGTTCAACCGCCCGAGCTGGATATCTCAACGACTTTGCTGCGGAAATTTTTCGAGGCTGAAGTCAGACTTGTCCATACATGCATAGACCGTGTGATCGTCCGCTTCCCAAAATATCGGATGCTCGACGTCTGACGAAATTAAAACGATTTTCTCCCTGTATCCGGCCTTTCGGACAACGGGAACCGTTTCACGAAAATCTCCATAAGGGTGAAGGCGGTCGTCCAGGAATATCAGGTCGAGATCGGTCTTCGCAATCATGCCCGCTGCCTCTTCTAAATCAGTGGCATGGTTCAACTCGATGTCGTCCGACATCATGGCATAGCAGCGAAACAGTTCATGCTGGTGGTCGTTGTCGTTGATCAAAAGAATGTTTGCGAGCATCAGCGACCTACCTTCTAAAATTGTAATCTGATGCCGCGTCCATCAGAAGTGTCTTTATTCCTATAAACGGAATGCCACCGGAATAATGAGCGCGTCAGTCTGCACGCACGATTTCAAATGTTCCACTTGCGCCTTCAAGCAACGCTAGCTCGCTACAAGCCTCGCATACCTTCGTTAAACTGTTAAGATCGAGCGGTTTGTTGACGAAGAAATCCGCCCCTGCGCCCTCTGCACTCAGCTTGTCGGCCGGGTCTTCCGAACCGGAGCAGATGCCGATTGAGATGCCTGCTTTCCCGTGGGTTTCAAGCAGTGATTTTATCACCTGATCACCCTTCATGGCAGGCATGTTGAGATCCGCCAGTATCAGCAACGGTTGTTTGCTAGCGTTGCTGACGACCATTTTTTCAAGTGAACCATAGTTGGTGTGGTGAACGAGTTCGACCTGCACGTTCTGGCTTTCAAGAAGCAAACGCAACAGGAAGGTTTCGTCATCGGAATCGTCGATAGAATGGATCTGGCTAATCGGCGTCTTGGACGTCACATGCCATCCTTGTGAGGGAGATAGATTTTGAACGCCGCGCCCCCAAGCGAGCTATCGACGCATTCGATCGTTCCATCATATTGCATGACGATACGCTGGGCGATGGATAGTCCAAGGCCGGTTCCTTCAACTTCATCGCGCCGTTGAAGCCTGCTAAACAGGTTGAAGATGTCCTTCCTCAACTCCTTCGGGATACCGGGACCATTGTCCTCCAGCATGAACTGCCACCCATCCTCCATTTCCACAGCAGAGATTTTCACCACGGGCTTCAGCTTGTCGGAAAATTTCAGCGCATTTCCAATGAGGTTTTGAAACAACTGCATAAACTGAACTTGGGCACCTTTAATGGTAGGCAACGGGCCGACATCGGCCCTGGCATTGTGCTCCTCGATGGCCAGCGAAAGGTCACCCAGAATGTCTTCGAGTATCTTGGAAAGATCAGCATCTTCCAGATCGACCTTCGCCACGATGCGGGAATAGGCAAGCAGGCTGTCGATGATGCCACGCAGGCGGGATGTGTTGACGCCGATGCGTTTGAGAATGTCGGTCTGCTTCTCCTCATCGGCATGAAAATTCGGGTTGATGAGCAGATTGGCCATCGACTCGATCATCCGCACAGGCTCCTTCAGATCATGGGAGCAGACGTAGGAAAAGCGGTTCAATTCCTCGTTCGATCGGCCCAGCTCTTCCAACGTTTTCTTTAGGTCGAGCTTTTTGCGCTTCTCGTCGGTGATGTCACGAAACACACCGAACAATGCCGAGGGTTTGCCGGTTTCATCGACATCGGTCGTACCAATGGACCGAACATCCCGGATTTCACCATCTTTGCGGACAATGCGGGCTTCCAGTTCAAAATCGTTGCCGGATTCCATGGCGGCCGAAATATGCTTGTCCACCCGGTCAATATCATCCGGGTGGTAGAAACTGACCGCCGAGCCCAGATCGGGCTGGTAACTTTCTTTCGTGGTCCTGTGGATAACATGGACCTGATCCGACCAAAGAACGGTCTCGTCATGCAGATCGACCTTCCAGTGCCCAACACCCGAAAGTGCAGCTGCCAGTTCGAGCTGCTCTTTCCGTTCCCGCGTTTCGTTGAAGATGTTCCTCTCGTCCGTGATGTCGGCCATCGTGCCGATCAGCCGGACAGCGTTAGCAATGGAAAGCTCATTGCCGAGTTCCGAAATTTGCTTGTGAAGGGCATTCGTCGACGGGCTGGTGTCGCCGGAGGCGGCCCCGACGGTCAGATCTTCCCATTCCTAGAAGATTGCCAGCGCCTTCGTGTCATCGCTATGGCCGATGTTGGTGGGATAGATCGTCACCTTTTCCTTGAAGCCGGTCTTTCCACCGGGAACGGTCTGCGTGAAACCCTCGGCCACAGTCTGGTTGCGGATGACGCCGGGGGCTGAAGCCTGAATGTCCTGCCGGAACGGTTCACGAATAAGCGACGTCACCTTCGTATCCACCATGCCGGCCGTGACGCCGACATAACGCTGGAAATCGCCGTAGGATTTGACGATATTCATCTGGCTGTCGATGAGAACCGCCGCAGTACCCAGCTTCAAAATGAGCGATTCCAGCCTGAATTCGGCTTCACGCAGCTCCGCCAAGGAGACGGATGGGATCGTCGGTGACGGCTTCGCGATGAGTGACGGACGCTGATAGACCATTTCGCGCGGGGGGCGGCGTTCCTGCGATGGCCTCTGGTAGAATATGTGCTTGCCGCCATCGGTAGGGCTGAACAGCGCTTCCGATGCTGCGACGGCTTTCGATTTGCCGAGAAACAACAGACCTTTCGGCACGAGGGAATAATGGAAACGGCTGAAGACCTCGGCTTGCAGATTGGCCTGAAAATAGATCAGCAGGTTCCGGCACGAGATCATATCGACCTTCACGAACGGCGGGTCTTGCGCGATGTTGTGAAGCGAGAACACCATCTTTTCGCGCAACATTTCTCTTCACCGTGTAGCCGGACGGTGCATCCTCGAAATATTTGCGAACCAGATCGGGTGGCACTTGCTCCAGTGCCGCATGGGCATAAGAACCGCGCCGCGCTATTTCGAGGTGGCGTTGGCGTCGATGTCGGTGGCAAAAATTTGCAGTTTCGAATTGTCCGACGCGCGGTGCTCCTTCATCGCTTCGGAAAACAGGATGCCAATGGAATACGCTTCTTCCCCCGTTGCGGTGCCAGGCACCCACACCCGGAGATGCTCCTTCAACTTGTTCTTGACGATTTCGGAAATGTGGCTCTTCAGCTCGTCGAACTCCACCGGATCATGGAAGAACGACGTGACGGAAATGAGCAGATCCTTAAACAGAAGTTGCACTTCCGCTTCTGAATGGCGCGCGACCTCCACATATTCTTCCAGCCGCACCGTGTTGGTGGCCACCATGCGGCGCTCGACGCGGCGTTGAAACGTCGCCGTCTTGTAGTGGCGGAAATTGACCTTGGTCTGGTCTTGCAAGAGCTGAATGAGTTCAGACGCCGCATCGAGACTGAGGGGGGGAGGATCGCAATGCGTTCAGATCACGGGGCTGCGCGATGATTTTCGGTATCTGAGCGCTGGTTTCTTCCGGCGACATGACTAGGTCGACGTTGCCACTGTCGAGTGCGGCAAGCGGCATGCTGGAATATTTCGCAGTAAGTTCGTCCTGCGCGATCGTGATGCCACCATGGGCGCGCACGCTCGCCATACCCTTTGCGCCGTCCGAACCGGTGCCGGACAGGATGATACCGACCGCGAATTCCTTCTTCGATACTGCCAGTGATTTCAGGAACGTATCGACGGACGGCTGGGGCGCGCCCGGTTCCTTGCTCGGGTCGACGAGGCGCAGGCGGTTCTTTTCCACCACAATGTTCTGGTTGGGCGGCGTGATGTAGATGACGTTGGGTTTGGGCAGCAGGTTGTCGGTGACGTCCGCTACCGTGAGACTGGTTTCACGTCCGATGATCTCGGTCAGCATGCTTTTATGGTGCGGTGCCATGTGCTGCGCGACGATATAGGTCGCCGCCATCTTATCACGCAGGTTGCGCGCCAACCGCCGCAACGCCTCTAGTCCGCCAGCCGACGCTCCAAAACCGACCCAGAATTTGGCTTCGTGGTGGCTGCATCCAACCCCAGGGCTCGTCGTATACCAGACCATCGGACGCTTCCACAGCGTCGGCCAGCCGTTGCAAGCCCTCATCCACTCGCCCGGTCTTATAGTGCAGCTCCCCCTCTGCCATGACCGTCGCCACGGCGAGGATTTCCGACACTTCGTTGTTGAACAGCCAGCGTGTTGCTCGTCGACACCTCTCCCGCGCCGCGTGGTAGTGGGCCATTTCGTCTTGCGCTCCTACAATCCGACCGAGATTAGACAGTGCAATCGTGCGGCCATATCGCTGTATCGCGTGAGTGGAAACATATAGGTCCGGATCGGCCACGAGTGATCGGTCCAACAGGCGCTGCCAGCGTCCGAAACGGACATCGACATGCACATCCGTGGCCGCAAAATGCCTCGAAGAATTCGGGCATATGCACCACCACGTCCGGTGGCAGTAGCGCATTCAACCGTGCGGTGGCGGCATCGGCAGACGCGCTATGTCCAAGGAACATGGCACCGTAGATCGCGAAATGGGCATTATGCAGCCGGTAGAGCGTGTAGAAACTTGAAGGGACCGGCATGGGCCTCGTATCGTGTGTCCGCTTCCATGGCACGTTCGTTGCGGGCAACGGTCTCGGCGTAGTCGCCGCACAGAATATCCACATGGGTGGGTATGTGAATAAGGTGACCGGCATCGGGCACCAGTTCCACCAGCCGTTCGCCATACGAGCGGGCGGCCTCGGGTTCCGGCGACATTTCCATCAGGTGTATCCACATATGAAGCAGGCCCGGATGGTCGAGACTTTCGGGCCGTGTCTCGAACGTCTGCTCCAGCGTCTTGCGCACGCGGGTGGTGGACGAACCCGGAGCAGGTGTCCCGGTGCGGATGTCCCACAACGCCCAAGGGGTGCGGTTCATATGCGCTTCCGCCTAGACAGTCAGCACATCGAGGTCGGCGTCGTGACGGGCGAGCACAGAGTCCATACTTTCGGCGAAATGCTGAATGCAGCTGTCGCATTCCTCCACCGAAGGCACGCCGTACGACGATGTGGGGTAGCGTACCGCTATCGTGTCGATCAGGTCGCGCTCGACCTGCGTTGCCGCGCCGCACGCTCGACCGCGCTCTATTTCTTCCTGCGCCTGTGCAAGCGACGACTTCCGTTCTTCATCGTCGAATGCTTCCCAGGGTTTGTTGTAGTTCGGCCCGACGCAATAGGCGATGCCCCACCATGCGAAGGCGAGTTCGGGGTCCTCGGCCAGAGCGTGCTTAAAACAGGCGACGGCCTCATCGTGGTTCAAACCCCGGTCGCACCATGTCTGCGCCGCAGGTGAGGCGGCGACGAGTGGTCTCGTGTGTGGGCCGAGGTCAAAAATTGTAGCTCATGGAAACCTCGCGGGTCTGACGATACGCTAATCCTAGTTCAATTCTGGCGCACGGACTTGACCTGATGCGCTGCGCGATCGGTCAAAACGTGCGGACTGCTCGCTTCTCGAACTTTGCTCAGATGACTGGGCGGAAAACCGAAATGCGACCTGAAAGCGCGGGAGAAGGCACTGGTTTCGGAATATCCCAAGGCCAATGCGGTATCGGTGACATTGGCACCCTCTTTCCGGAGCATCTGGCAAGCGCATTTCATGACAGCGAGACGGCGCTCGGCCCGAAACGTCGTCCGGCAGGATTTCAAGTTGGCCTGCAACGCACGGGGAGAGCATCCGTGGTCGGCTGCGAGGGCGGCTAATGAAGATGGCCGTGCCGTCAGCGCCTCATGCAACAAGACCGCCCGCACCTGTGCCAGCCAATCGGGCACATGGGCGTCACGCGCCTCCGCCTCGGCGCTCGCGATTGAGAGAGCCAGCAGGCGCGGGTCGTGGCCGGGCATGGGTGTGGACAGCAGATCGGCGGAAAACGCCACCATATTTATCGGCATCAGGTGGCTGACGGATCGCCTGGACATATGTTCCTTCAACGCACATGGAAGGAGCGGCGCATGTTCGAAGGACAGGTCCATGGCTACTGTTTCGCTGGCGCGGGCCCGGCGGATGAGGCCGACGATCAGGCCCAGCGACATCTCCGCATCTTGCGCGCGAGCGCTGTCCTGGTTGGAGGCGAGAGAACGGGCGGCATCGACCGTATAGGTCACATGGGCAATGTTCCCGTCTGTCTCGAAACGGACGCGGCTACCACCCTGTACGCTGGCGAAGTTACGGCAAAAGGTGTTCAACGCGTCCCCTAGCGTTGGGGATAAAACGAGGGCGTATCCATTCGGACCGAGTGCTCGCGGATCGAGGCGTGTACCGAAGACAAAGCCGAATTCAGGGTCACGAGACCGTTGCGCACCATCGTCGAGGCACTTCGAGAATTGCTCCAGCGATATCATCGCATCACCCTGAAGCCGGGTGGACCCGACCGCGTCGTCAATATCGATCAGTGACCTTGGTCGAAGGATGCTGGATTTGCAGCGTGTGAAATCCGCCGCAAGTGTGTCGATACCCGACGTCGCGCTTGCGCGGATCATCGGGACCGGTTCCTGCGCGATGCTTGCCGCCTGTACGTTCATGACGTCACTAGATCTCCCCACGCCATACCGTGTCAATTTGCTGCGCAAAGTGTCAAGAACCACGTCATTCCTGAGTGTAGCCTCGCCAGCAGGAGCTACGCCCATATCGGCATGGTGGATGGAGAACGTTCATGGAATTTGCGGTCAAGACAATCGATCTGGGAAAGATCGGCACCTACGAGTATGCGGAAGCCGGATCCGGAATACCCGTTGTGCTGCTTCATGGTTATCTTGACAGCTGGTACTCATTCGCTGGCATGGCCGCAGCCGTCACCCAATGACTTGCGCCTCATCGCCCTATCGCAGCGCGGCCACGGCGAAAGCCCCAAACCGCAGACAGGCTATACGATCGGCGACTTCGCCGATGATGCCCTGGCAATCGTCAATGCAATGGGGCTCGAAAGTTTCGCCCTGGTGGGTCATTCCATGGGGTCGCTTGTGGCCCAGGAAATTGCGCTTCGACGTCCTGAGGCGGTTTCCTCGATGCTGTTGATCGGGTCCACATTGAGCGCTGACACAGAAGACCTGCGCGGCGCGCACGGCGAACTCTCCCAACTCGAAGATCCCGTGCCGGAAGAGGTGGCGCGTGGGTTTCAGGAAGATACCTGCGCCGGACCTGTCGGCGGCTCCATGACGATGGATTGCATCGTGGAGGAAACGATGAAAGTACCCTCCCGCGTGTGGGATCAGGCCTTGGCGGGAACACTTGATTACCGCCTCTCAGGGGGAAGCCCGGATGTTGCGGCGATCAAGTGCCCCGTAACGGTCGCCTGGGGAGAGGAAGACCAACTGTTCCCGCGCGATATGCAGGATGCGCTTGTTGAGGCTTTGCCAAATGCAAAACTCGTTACCTTCCAAGACGTGGGGCACGGTGTACATTGGGAACGCCCGGCGGAATGCGCGGCACTGTTGCCGACGCCGAACTGATCCGTTTGATCGCAACCGCAAAAATCTCTGATCATGTTCGGTGATGCCACCGCAGGCCGTTATTCCGCGGCACTTATAGCCAAACGTTCACAACGTCTGCTTTCCGGCTATAGCTCCAGAATCCCAACAAGATGGCTCTGCACACGCGTGATCTAACTTGGAGTTAAATACTGGGCAGTTGTTTGCGAGGAGTTTCCACAAGCCAAATAGCCAAGCGAGATTTGCTCTTTCGGATCACGCAAACTGGGATAATCTGCATAACCGACAGTTGACCATCCCGTGTTGCACATGGCCCTGATTACTGAGTTTCTGGCCGAGGGTAAGATCGCGGTTTCCGTCATCATCCTGATTGCGGTCTTCGTAGGATTTCTCTTGGAACGGCTGCCGCCTTCCGCGGTGGCGGTCGCAGGCGCAATGGCTTTCTTGCTGGTCGACTATATCTCCACCGACGACGTGCTGGCGGTGTTCTCGAATCCCGCACCGATCACTATCGCCGCCATGTTCATCCTGTCCGGTGCGCTGGTACGGACCGGCTTGCTTGATGCGGTAGCCAATATGCTGGTGGCGCAGGCCAGGACCCGAGGTTGGATTGCAGTGTGGGCCTTGCTGGCCGGGGCGTGCGTGCTTTCCGGTCTGATGAACAACACACCGTTGGTCATCGTGCTTATCCCCGTCGTCATCCGTATGGCGGAAACGCTAGGCGCGGCGCCGACGCGTCTTCTCATTCCATTGTCTTACGCCGCAATTCTGGGGGGAACGCTGACGCTCGTCGGCACGTCGACCAACTTGCTGATCGACGGCGTCGCCCGTCGCGAGGGGCTGGAGCCGCTCGGGATGCTGGAGATCTTTCCCTATGGCTTGGCCGCTGTGGTTGCGGGCGGTCTTACGCTGGCTTTGCTCGGCCACCGCCTTTTGCCGGACCGGGGGTCTGCCGGTGCGGCGTTTGAGGGTGAAGACATCAGTTTCCTCACCGAAGTCCGCGTGATGGAAGACGATGGCACAGAGGAGCGGCCCACCGCCGGTCGCCAACTAGGAGACCTGGTCGATCTCGGTCACGCGCGTTTGCGGGCCGTACTACGTGGCACCGAGCGTATGAAACCAGATCCAGACCTCATCGTTCTCCCTGGTGACCGTATCGTGGCCTACGCTTCGCGTGCGGAAATCCTGACGCTGGAAGACCATAGCGACTATCAGGTCGGGTTGAATGCCCGGGGCACCGTTTTTGCACTGGAAGCCAACGCGGACGATGCCGTCGTGCGCGTGGAAGCGATGGTGGCACCTGAAATGACCGGTGCGGGACGGCTGGTGACGGACCTTGAATGGGCGTCGCGCTACGGTGTGCGCCTCCTTGGTGTGACCCGCCACCGACATTCGCCCGGCCCGGAACTCGGTAAAGTGCGCCTCAAACCCGCTGACCGGGTGCTGCTGGAAGGGCCGGCCAGTGCGGTGGCGGACGTGATCGCGGCAACCGATCTGATTGCCGCATCCGAACCGAAAGCCCGCCCGTTCCGCCGCCGTCGTGCGCCCATCGCTTTGCTTACGATGCTTGCCGTGGTGGTGCTGGCGATCCTCAATGTCGCTCCAATCGTAACACTCGCTCTGCTAGGCGTTGGCTTCATCCTGATCACGCGCTGCATCGAGGCGGACGAGGCATGGTCGGCCATCGACGGGTCCACGCTGGTGCTCATCTTCGCCATGCTGGCGATTGGTCGTGCGTTGGAGAACGCGAAGGTAATAGAGGTACTGGTCGTCTGGTTGACACCGACGCTCGCCACAATGCCCATGCTGGTGTTGCTGCTGGCAATCTATGCGCTCACATCGTTCCTGACCGAACTGGTGTCCAACAACGCGGTGGCCGTCATTCTCACACCGCTCGCGATTGGTCTGGCACAATCGCTCGGCATCGACCCGCGTCCGTTCGTCTATGCTATCATGCTGGCGGCATCGGCATCGTTCGCAACACCCATTGGCTACCAAACCAATACGCTCGTCTACGCCGCCGGAAACTATCGCTTCGCAGACTTCCTGCGGATTGGCCTCATCATGAACGTTACCGTCGGCATTGCGTCGTGCAGTGCAATCTATTTGCTGGGGTCGTGGTAGTTTGACAAGAGTTGGACAGGTAGACCTTTGATAGCCAACCCTTGCGACGCTGCGGTCCGCGCACACGCCGGTATTCTGAGAATGGCGGAGCGCAATAAGCGAAGCAGCTACGGCTTGATTGAACACACCATGACCGCGCGATCTTTCCCCGCCGACTGGCCGCAAAGTGTGGACGTCCCGCGACCGGCGCCTGCAAAGCCCACCGACAGCGAAATCATCGAAATGGCGTGGTGCGACGTGACGACGTTCGACAGTATCGAGGCGCTGACGGGGTTGGCTGAAAAGGACGTCATCAAGCTGATGCGGCAGGCGCTGAAACCCTCCAGTTTCCGGATGTGGCGCAAGCGGGTTTCGGGCCGGAAGTCGAAGCACGATGCGGCGTGAGGGAAAGCACAGCGCGACAAACCGCCGGTTGGAAAGTGGTGATAACGGCCTATTTTGACCCAATGAAAACCAACGCCCCCACCGCCGTTCTCTACAACGCCAACTGCCCCGTCTGCAATTTTGAAATCAGCCATTACGCACGGTACTCCGAGCGTGAAAACCTGCCGATCCGGTTCGACGATCTGAACTCCGATGCGCGACAGGATTGGGGCATCGATGCCGACATGGCAGCGCGCAGATTAGCCGACATGGCAGCGCGCAGATTATATGTGTTGCACGAAGGCACGCTCACATCGGGCATTCCGGCCTTTCTGGTGCTGTGGGCGCAAATGCCGAAATACGCGACGCTCGGCCGGATTGTCGGTCTGCCCGGCGTGAAGCAAATAGCGTCGTTGCTCTACGACCATGTTCTCGCGCCCGTCATTTACCGCTGGCACCTGCTTCGGGTGAAGAAGGCCGAGCGCGCTGCGGTGAACGCAAAATGATCGACACGATCGCAACGCGCGCCCACGGTGAAAAGCTGGCGGCTGATTTTGTGCCCCGCATGGGAGAGCGTTATGCCCACGGGCGCAACAGCGACCACGGCCCGGGCAAGCACAAGGCGGTGTCCGTTCTGTCCCCCTATATCCGGCGCAGGCTGGTGCTGGAATCCGACCTTGTGGCCGCGGCAATCGACGAACATGGCGCGGACGCGGCTGGAAAGTTTATCCAGGAAGTCGTCTGGCGTGGATATTTCAAGGGCTGGTTGGAGCGGCGACCGCAGGTCTGGACCAGCTATCGGACCGGACTGGCCGCCGATCTGACCACGTTGGAAACGGACAAACGCCTGCGCCGCGACGTGGCCCGCGCGATGGATGGCGAAACAGGCATCGCGTGTTTCGACGCGTGGTCGGCGGAGCTGGTGGAGACCGGTTATCTCCACAACCATGCACGGATGTGGTTTGCCTCCATCTGGATTTTCACGCTGGAACTGCCGTGGCGTCTGGGCGCGGACTTCGTCTATCGCCATCTGCTGGATGGAGACGCCGCTTCCAATACGCTGAGCTGGCGCTGGGTCGCAGGGCTTCACACCCGGGGCAAATTTTACGCGGCACGGGCGGATAATATCGCGACCTATACCGATGGCAGGTTCACCCCCGCCCACGGCGATTTCGCCGAAGTGACACAGGGACTGGAAGCGACCGAGCCCG
The DNA here is from genome assembly GCA_963841615.1 of uncultured Alphaproteobacteria bacterium. GTDB lineage: Bacteria > Pseudomonadota > Alphaproteobacteria > Rhizobiales > Rhizobiaceae > Pseudahrensia. The sequence goes on from CAWJDI010000007.1 coordinate 129,951, forward strand.
ACGGTCTGCCAGACGTGCTACCGCTGCGTGCTGTTGAGCCGCCCGAACCTGACAGGCCGACACTGTTGCTGATCACTGACGAGGACTGCCGGGTTGAGGATTTCGATATGTCCGCTCTCAATATCATCGCCACCGCGACGCTGGCGACAAGCCACCTGCGCTCGCCCCTGCCGGTCGCGGACAAGGTGGTGCGGTTTGAGCAGGCGGCGCTTGCCGATGCGGCCGAACGGGCGGGGGGTAAAGCGATGTCCTTCCACGCTGCGGACCCGGCCGAATTGGCGAAGTGGGCGCAAGAGGCTGGCGCAACGCAGATCGCAACGCCCTACGTGACCACCGGGCCGGTGCGGGATTGGTTGGACGCGGCGGCTCCTGCCTTGAACCGGCACGACATTGCATTGCGCGAATGGCGGCGGGAATGGGACAGCGCCATCTGGCCCCATGCCACTGCCGGGTTCTTCAAAGTGAAAAAACAGATACCCCGCATTCTCGAAGAGCTCGCGGACGCATGACCGACATGCCGCGCGAGAACGTGCAAGCCTATCCGCGTCCGCCCGCTTTGGAGCCGGTCCCGCACCGCATACGCGTTGTTCTTGGAGGCGAAACCGTGGCGGAAACGTCTAGCGCGTTGAGGGTGCTCGAAACCCACCATGCGCCCACCTACTACCTGCCGCCAGCCGATATCCTTGCCGAGCTGCGCCCGACCCAAGGCAGCAGCTTCTGCGAATGGAAAGGCGCGGCGCGCTACTTCGATATCGTCACGCCGGCGGCAACGGCGCAGCGTGCGGCTTGGGCCTACGACAAACCCACCGCACGGTTTGCAGCGCTGGCCGGTTACGTCGCTTTCTATGCCGGTCTGGTGGACGAAGCCTGGGTCGGCGACCTGCGCGTCATTCCCCAACCGGGAGATTTTTACGGTGGCTGGGTCACGCCCAATCTCGACGGGCAGATCAAAGGCGCACCTGGCACCCGGCACTGGTAGGTTTGCGGGCGCTTGGCTTCTGGTTGAAGGAGGGGCACTTGGAACCTTCATCAGGTGGTGACCATCGCGCTCGTGTTGCACGTGCAGGAGTACTTGGATCTAGGAGCCAGTGGTTCCTATGCCTGGTCGGCTTCCGCCCTTTTTGAAACTTGGCTGGAATCAATGTCGTCGTCGAATTGTTCGCAGAGCTCTCCACCCGATGTTACGAAGGGCACCGAATGCCGGTCGAGCGCATGTTCGGACGCCTCAACTGTAAGCGCTCGGTCTGCCTGCGGTGCCGCGAGGGCTAAGAGTGCCGCATAGTGTCCACTCAGCCAGGTGGACACTAGTGGGGTTCTGGGGTGGCGAAGAAGCGGTCTCGCAGATTGTGGAGCGACGAGGAGAAGAGCCGGATTTGCCGTCAGACGCGGGTGCCGGGTATTCCTGTTTCGCAGGTTGCATGGCGCTACGACGTGAATGCGAACATGGTGTTTGCCTGGCTGCGGGACGATCGTTATCGGACCGCTGACGACGTTGATGAGGTCGAAGAACAACGCTTCCTTCCAGTCGAGATCGTCGAGCACATGCAACCTGATCCTGCAGTCTCGGTTCCTGCTCCCAATCGAGCCGCAGATACGAATGTCCTGGAGGTCGATCTCGCCTGCGGTCACCAGTTACGGATCGTTGGTGCTTACGATCCTGCCGCGCTGTCGCAGCTGATCCGCAGCCTGTCAGCATGATCCCGGTTCCATCGAATGCGCAGGTCTGGCTGGCGGCCGGAGTGACCGACATGCGGCGGGGGTTTGCAACGCTGGCGGCGCAGGCCGAGAAGTCGCTGGGGCAGAACCCGTATGCGGGCCACCTGTTCGTGTTCCGTGGTAGACGAGGTGATCTGCTGAAGATTATCTGGTTTGACGGACAGGGCGCGTGCCTGTTCAGCAAGCGTCTAGAGAAGGGTCGCTTCGTGTGGCCTTACCTGACTAGGGGTGGCGACCAATGGCAAAGTAGCCCTCACTCCGGCACAGTTGTCGATGCTGCTGGAAGGCATCGACTGGCGCATGCCCAGGCGGACGTGGAGACCGCTGAAAGTGGGATAAATACGCAGGCTTTTACGGCCGTGCTCGGATTCCACGTGACGGTCGTTCCGGTATGATCCGGGCATGCCGAACGCCGCTGCATCGCTGCCCGAAGACCCCACCGAACTGCGGTCGTTCACGACCATGCTGATGGCTGAGGTTAAGGCGCAGGCCGTGCTGATCGAGAAGCTGCGGCACCAGTTGGCCGGGCATCGTCACTCCCGCTACGGGGCGAAGTCGGAGACCATCGAGCAGTTGAACCTGGCGCTCGAAGCGAGCGAGATCGCAGTCGCGGCCATGACGGCGCGGTTCAGGCTTCCCAGCGTCGAACCGGCGGACAAACCGAAGCGTCGGCCGATCTCGGACCATATCCCGCGCAACCACATCGAGCTAACGACGGGCGATGACGCGTGAGCCAACTGCGGGGGCAATCTGCGCCGGTTGGGCGAGGACGTCAGCGAGGAGCTGGAGTACGTGCCCGGACGCTTCGTCGTAAACCGGATCACCCGTCCACGCTTTGCCTGTTCGGGCTGCGAGATGCTTCACGCAGGCGGCGTTGCCCTCCCGTCCTATTGATCGTGGCAGCCCTGGGCCGAGTCTTCTCGCTCACGTCCTGGTTTCCAAATACGCCGATCACCTCCCGCTCTACCACCAGAGCCAGATCTTCGTCCGGGACGGGTTGGACATGACCGCTCCACGCTGACCGACTGGGTCGGCAAGGCGACCGCACTGCTGGAGCCGCTCGCAGACGCCATTGGTCGTCATGTTCAAGCCGGACAGGCGATCGTTGCTGATGACATCACGGTCAAGATGCTGGCGCCGGGAACGGGCGAGACGCGGACGCCGCGGTTGTGGGTCAATGCAAGAGATAAGCGACCACACACGCCAAGGAAGGGCAGCGCGGAGATCGGCCATTGCCGACGAAGCGATTGCGCGCATCACGCAACTCTACGCTATCGAGAAGGAGGCCCGCGGCTTTCCGCCTGATCGTCGACGGGAACTTCGTCAGACCGATGCCGTGCCGTTGTTCGATGATCTCGACGCGTGGATGCACGCCCAGCTCCCATCGATATCCGGCAAGTCACCGCTTGCCGGTACCATCCGCTACGCGCTAACCCGCATGAAGCGCTTGCGGCCGTATCTCGACCACGGAATCCTCGAACTCGATAACAACTCCGCCGAACGCGCCATGCGCTCCGTAGCCATAGGACGGAAGAACTACCTCTTCGTCGGCTCTCATGGCGGCGGCAAGGCGGCTGCCATCGCATACACGGTGATCGAAACCGCCAAGCTCAACGGCGTCGATCCGCAGGCATGGCTGACCGACACACTCGCCCGCATCCCTGACCACAAGACCACCCGTGTCAACGAACTCCTGCCTTGGAAACACGCATAACGCGGTCAGACCGGACGGTTACGGTAAAGCCGCCCCCGGGTGCTTTAGAGAACTGTGGTGACGCGCGCGGCGTGGAGCCGGATGCAGGTTTAGCGCGATCGAGGCTGGCAGACTTTAAACGATCACCTGCCTACAGACATCTATACTCACTCAGCTGCGCTAATCCACTTCAAGATGTAAAAGAAGTTATGGAGTACGGTAGGAAGGAATGTTCTCCAGATCGCAATAAGCAAGCACTTTTAGTTTCGGGTTCAAAAATTCGTCTTGCTTTAAGGGGGGCTTCTTGCGCCATTCAAACCCGGGCCAGTTCAATACCCCGTAGCCAAACTGTAACCCCCTCATCGGGAAAAGACGCAATCTCGATGGTCCATCCCAAGGATTGGACGGCTGCGCGAACCATTGAAAGCCCAAGTCCGGACCCTTCGATACCGCGCGCGTTGTACAAACGGATAAAGGGGTCGAATATACTCGCTGCCTGCGCGGGATCAAGCCGATGCTATTGTCCTTAAGTGACAAGACGCCAAAACCGGAATCATCGAGTTCGAATTTGACATCCACGGACAGGCTACGGTCAGGACTGCGATACTTGGACGAATTCCCAATCAGGTTGCGTAATATAAGACGAAGATAACGGCGATCAGCCAAAATAGGCGGAATGTCATTTTCGAATGTGAAACACTCAAATGTATTGCTGTCGTCAGCGTTCACATCTTCCGATGCGATCTCGGCGATGATTGGTTTCGAATGGCATTCCTCGATAGCCATTTCGGAACCGTCAAATTTTGAGAGTTCCAGAATGTCATGGAAGATGGATGTGCTGGATCGAGCTGACTTGACGATGGCTTCCAGATAAAACTCGGCGTCTTTATCCGTTATATTTCCGCGTAGCTTGCCGGCCAGCAACTCGGAAAATGCGGCCATGCGCCCGACCGGAGCGACGAGGTCGTGTGCCGCCAGTCTTGCAGATGTCTCAAGGCGCTCGTTTGACACGGTGAGAGTGGCTGTCAGCTTCTTCGGCTCGGCATTGCTTCTCATGACACTACGCAGAGATATTTCCTGCTCGGTCACATCACGCAGTACAAAATAGTATTCCAGCTTCGCCGAAATCTTGTATTCGACCGAATAAACGGAGGCATCGATTATGCGGATCGACCCATCTCCCCGCACGGCGGTGGTCAGCTCATGCGAGCGGTTGGTTGCCCGTAACGGGGTATCGTCCGCACCGACGTCATAGCGCGCCTGAAGGTAACCTTCGATCCAGGCCTCCATCGAACCACCGCGCCCGCAGGTAGCGAATTCATAAGCCTCGTTCGACCAGCCCAGCACCTTGCGGAAATGATCCACGGCAAAGGAAATGACAGGATTGTTGCGATAGACGACCTCGAAACGCGCCCTCTCCTGCGAGAGCAGTTCATCCTCATAAGCATCGGACCGGTTCTTGCGTAGCCGTTGAAAATGGAACGGCCCGTCAAGGTCGGTCCGGGTCGCAACCAGCAGGAATTCGGCGATGTCATGTCGACTGACGCGGAAGTCGAGCGCGTTGGAGTGATTACTTCCTTCGAGAACGACGGAGGGCATGGCAAGCTGGCCGCCACCGGCATCTACGAGGTCACCGATGTCATCCTCCATTCCCGTGAAAATGGAACATTCGTCAAACAGGTTGCTGGGCTGGGACTTGCTGCCGTCTTCTCGAAACTCACCCGTATGAGCATCAAAACCAAGCAAGTTGGCACCAATTGCACCGGTAACGGTACCATCCGATCTGAAAGCCACCGAACAGACGGAGCCATCGCCGATAATCTGGCCAACGACCGTTTGTGCAAAGACCGAATTCATGCGTCGGCCCCGGCGTCGGTAACAAACCTTTCGACAAGGACCTGAAGAGCTTGTTGTATGCCGATACCGGTCAACGCGCTGGTTTGGGCAACGCTGTCACAATGTGTCTTCGCCAGGTCCAACTGATCGGTAGTAGGTGTTACCAGATCCACCTTGTTGAACACGCAAAGGCGAGGCCGTCCGGGCAAGTGTTTATCCATTGTCGAGCATAGTTCCAACATCTTGTCGAAGGTCCCGGACGCTGGGTGTCGCAGACAATGAGTGCTCCGCTCGCCCCGCGGGCGTAAACCGACGAAAGTGTATCGGCCGCCAGATCGCCATCGGTGTCCCACATCTCCACCGACACATGCACCCCTGCAACATCAACAGTCAGTTTGTGCAGTTGCACCCCGATGGTCGATTTATAGTCGCTGTCAAACGTATCGAAAGCCAACCGCCGGGCAATCGACGATTTACCCACTGCAAGGGAACCTAGAAGCAGAAACTTGAAAGCGCGGGGATATGCCATCAGGGGACCAAACGTTCGACAGCGAAGGATACGCGCCGCTCCGGACTGTTGCGTCCCACTACGCCCTATCTCGCATCAAGCGCTCCGCCTGAGACAGCTTTCATCCGCGCTTCATCTACTCCAAGACTTGCCAGTTCCTGTTTTACCCGATCGGCACGGTTTCTCGCACTGGCCTCGATCTCCTCATCGGTTCTAAAAACGTCGGCGTGACCAATGACGGAAATCTTTCCGTCCAGCCGTATGATTGCTGTTGCCGCCATGGCCAGAGTTGTAGTCGCCTTGTCCGGCGCGCGATAGTCGGTGCCACTCGAAAAGGTAGTGTCGATACTTTCCAGCATCCGGGTATCTGCCAATTCCCGCCGTTTGCGCTCGATCTCCTGCTCGCGGTTCAGAGTTGCAATCTGCAGCCGCAGGGATGCCAATTCCCGATCGTGGAGGATAAGCGACGTTTCCAATGGTGTCGTCCGATCAGTCAAATCCTGCGATGCGATTTCGCGAACGGCCAAAATCTCGCCGGACACGCCAGAGGTTGCGCTCGCGAGTTCCCGTGCGGCATCGCGGTCTCGTTCAAGGAGGCGGCTATCGAGGTCATTGATTTTACCCTGAAGCTCTTTCGCCATCCGGACGTCCACTTCGCTCAGCGATTGCTGGGTTTCATCGAGGTTAGACGTGAAGTCGGCCGATGCCCCGCTCTGGGTCTCCCGCACCGCTTCTAGCCTTTCCAGAAAATTCCCGGAAACGCGTTCCAACTGAGCATCAAATGTCTTTGTGAGCTCTTGCGATACAGTGTCGTTCCGCATTCGGGCCGATGCGAGGCGCTACTGCATCGCGGCCTCAATACCGGCAATCGTCTCCGACAACGATGCGGCACGTGCGTCAAGCGCATTGCTGATTGCATGATTACTGTCGAGCGTGGCAAGGCGGCTGACATATATCTCCAGACGGGTCTGCGGTGCGATTTCCTGAGAGGCCGTACGGGCGAAAGCGTCAGCATCGAATTCCGGCGGTGCCAGTCCTGCGACAACGATCAGACCCTTTTCCAGATCGCCCTCTACGCGCAATGGATCGGCTGCAAGGGTTTGCCGGTCATTCAGCATAGACCGCACGGAATCGACCTGATTTCGGAACACTGCGATCGTCCATTGCCGGTACCCGACAACTGCCAGCACACACACCAAGATTAGCGCCACCAATGGGAGAACGATGGAGCTGCCTTTCTCCTCGCGCGCCGTTTCGATCTCCCGGGCAAGTTCTTCAACGGCGATGTCATCGGGGGTGGTGCCCGTTTCCATGCCTTCCATCAGCCCGAGAAACAGCTCGTCCGTCCTGTCATGCTGTATTCTGGTGAGATCTTCCCTCCACATCCAGAGCCAGCAAATATGCCGGAGCATGACGCAGGTGGAGATTGTCTCCTGCCAGTTCGATCGTGCGGAGGTCACTTTGGCGGTTGGCATAGGTTTGCGAAGCAAAGGAAGAAAGAGGCTCGATGAGCCCGCTCACCATATCGGCATCGCCGGTTTCATCACCGCCACGCGCCCAAAGCGCGACCAGAGTGCCCGAGTTTTTCTCGATGAGGATCGCCCGCATGATATGGGCCGGTTCCGCCCTGGCCAGAACATAGGTGCTGACAGCTTTTCCGGTGAGCTTCGCCTTCAGGCGCGCCCACATCATCTGAGGGTTGGACGCTGCTTCGATGCGAGTGTTTATCTGCTCGGACAGCCTGGCCATCGCTGCCCGCAAGGCAGCCGAAACCATCTTGCCGGTCAGCGGGTAGAGCGCGTTGACCATCTCCTCGCGCGAGTTACGCAACTCGCTGCGGATCGTTGATACGACAAGGGGTGCCAGTGTGCGGGAAAGCTCCCGACTGTGCGTGGCTTGAACCCGTGCTAGGGTATCGACAAGAACGGGTTCGAGTGTTGCAGAGAAGATTCCGTTGTCGCCGATACGGGCCAAAACCAGATCAAGCTGGTCGCGGAGAGAAGCGAGGTCGTTCCTTTCCTCGCTTACCAATAGATCGCGCAAACGCTCGATCTCGCTGATAGTTTTGCGGTAGGATTGCCTATATTCGTGCCGGTATTTGCCTCGGTATAGGCCATCGGACCTAACGGCGCAGGCTGATCACCTGCTCGCCGAGTGCCTTGATGCCTTCGCCGATCTGGCGGACTTGATCGTCGTGGCGATCACGGTTCACGTCTGCCTGCTTTTCCAACTGGGCTTGAGTTGATGCAAGTTGTGTTTGCAAATCCTCGACCTGCTTGTTGACGTTGTCGGAGAGTTCGCGCATGCGATGCTCGATCGATCGCTGCTCGGTACCAAAAAGCAGTTCACGAACCTGGTCGATGGTTTGCGGTTGAGCTGCGGGTTCGGCTGCTTGATCCATTTCGCCGTTGACGTCCTCGGCCATGCATCTACCTGAACTAAAGTATTTCCCGAATCACGCTTATACATATCAGCGGCTGGCGAAGCACCCAAACCGGGTACTTCAAGCTTGGTCCTGATTTCTCGGTATTTCGCTCGTGGGTTCGATATTGCGATGTGCAATCGATGCGATCAATTCTTGCTGCAAGTTCAATTGCGCTTGCCAAATTGTCTGTCGCCCGCCTGCAACGGAGCTGGCCGCTTTCAACGGCGTCGACCGCTATCGACCCCTTGGATCGCTTTACTACTCACCATGTTTGCGTTCGGGAATCTTTCCGGTCACAGCGTGGCAGGGGAGATTTGCCGTTGGCCAAAGCAGACAATTCTAAGCGGAAACGCATTGCAACCGCCAAGTTCTGGGTTGGATTTGGCGCGTCGGCCGGTGGTCTGGAAGCGCTGCGAGGGTTGGCGCGCAATTTGCCTGACAATCTGCCCGCTACATACATCGTGGCCCAGCATATGGCACCCCATCACCGGAGCATGCTGTCGGAAATCATCGGCAGGGAGACCAACATAAAAGTCTGCGATGTGACGGACAATCTGCTGCCAAAACCGAATACGATCTATATCACGCCCCCGAACCAGAATATCATCGTCGAAAAAAACCGGCTGCGTCTCGTCGACCCGAGCAAGGAGCCTGGTGCCCCAAAACCTTCGGTCGATACGTTCCTGAAATCGCTTGCCGAAGCCAAGAAAGATCGTGCTGTCGGCATCATCCTTTCCGGCACCGGGTCGGACGGGGCGAAGGGCATTGCCAGCATTCGCGCCAATGGCGGTATCACGATCGCCCAAGATGAGCTGACTGCGAAATATTCCAGCATGCCGATGGCTGCAATGGACAGTGGAAACATCGATCTGGTGATGTCGCCGGAAGAGATCGGCGCCCAGATATCGAAAATCATCGCCGTTCCCCGCGACCTGAACGCGCTTCGAGCCTCACCATTGAGTCTTGACGCGGTGTCCGAGCTGATCCAGCTGCTCCATGACCAGACCAAGGTCAATTTCCGCCACTACAAGTCTGCCACCTTTCAACGTCGCGTCGAACGGCGCATGGCAGCGACGAAGACAGTGCGCCTTGAGGAATATGTCGAGGTCGCCCGTCATTCGGAGATGGAAGTTCAATCCCTCTTCAAGGATCTTCTGATTTCCGTCACGTCGTTCTTCCGCGATCCGGCGGAGTTCGATGCGCTGAAGGCGCATATTTTCGAAATCGTCAAGAACAAGAAAGGCGACCATATCCGGGTTTGGGTGCCAGGGACGGCAACGGGCGAGGAGGCCTATTCTATTGCCATCCTTTTTTCAGAAGCGATGAAGGAAAACGGCGCTTCCGATAACTCGAAGTTGCAAATATTCGCCACCGATATCGACGCCAACGCTATCGAAGTGGCGCGCCGCGGTTTCTACCCGCACAGTGCACTCGATCAGGTTCCATCCGACTTGATCCGAAAGTATTTCGAGGACGTACCGTCCGGCTACAGCGTCAAGAAGCTGCTGCGCGAAAAGATGGTTTTCTCACTTCACAACATCGCCCAGGATCCGCCTTTCGTAAAAGTCGACATGATCTCCTGTCGCAACCTTTTGATCTATTTTCAGGCCAATCTTCAGGCTGAGGTTTTCAGCCGGTTTCACTATTCGCTCGTTCCGCACGGTCTGCTCTTTCTGGGCAAATCCGAAGCCGTGGCAGCCTCGGAAGCGTTGTTCAGCCCGGCCGAGGGTGGAAAGCATGTGTTCTTCCAGCGCCTTCGCAGGAACGACGCCCGCCGCGGGAAATGATTTATCAGCGGCCCACGCAATTGAACAAACCGGTTGCCAAGGCGCCGACCGTGGCGTTCGCACAGTTGCGCGAATAGGAAGACAGGTTCGAATCCCTCATTTTGAAACTTGGAACAGCTGCGGTTTTGATCGATTCCAAGATGAACGTGGTGAAATCCTACGGCGATTTCCAGCGTTATGTCGGCGTTTCGGCAGGCGTCGTGGACACCAAGGTCACGTCGCTCATTCGTGATCCGTTCCAGCAGGACATTCAGGCCTCGGCGCCCGGCGTCATGCGAAACCAGATCGTGTCGGAAGGCTTCACCCAACCCGTTCCGGGTCCTGATCCAAACTTGCGGGAAAAGGTGACGATCTATCCGATTGACAACGGGCATGGCGATGAAATCATGGCCCTTGCTGTCTTCAAGGAATGGAAGGACGAAGCGTTTGCCGTCGATTCCGTCGACGCGTCCCCATCAACCAATGCGCTTCGCAAACAGGTGTCCGAACTCAGCAACGAACTTGCGATTGCCAAGACGAACCTCCAGCAGACCGTCGAGGAACTGGAAACCTCCAACGAGGAACTTCAGGCGCTCAACGAGGAACTTCAGTCCAGTAACGAGGAACTGCAATCGACGAACGAAGAGCTGGAAACCTCCAACGAGGAGCTGCAATCCACAAACGAGGAATTGTCCACCGTCAACGAGGAGTTGCAGGTCAACGCGCAGCAGCTGGCCGTTCTCAACCAAAGCCTTTCCAGCATTCTGGACAATGTCACAATTCCCCTTCTGGTCGTTGATCGCAATCTCAGCATTACGAACGCCAGCGGAGTATCGGAGGCGTTTTTCGGAATTTCGCACGACCTGACGCTTGCTCATGCCAGCCGGTGCAAGATGCGACCTGGCTACCCTGATCTCGTCACCAGCCTTCAGGCCGCGCTGGACAACGGCGAACCGATGCAGTGGCACATCAGCCACGGAAAACAGAGTGCCACGATGAAGATCGTGCCGCACTTTTCCAGTTCGAACGAGTTGCTGGGGGCCATCGTTCTCGTCATCGACAACACCGATGAACTGATGAATGCCCGCGACGAGTTGCAGTTGATTTTCGACACGGTTCCGGTCGCGATCATGGTGCGCGACAAGGAAGGGCGGATCGTTCGTGCCAACGAAAACGCAGCCAAGCTGATCGGCAGCAACTCCAAGGAGTTCAAGGGCAGTGTGTTCGCCGACCATTTCGAAGGTGACTCGGGCGCGCAAATTCGCGAACGCGACATAGAAATCCTGCAAAGCGGCAAGCCCTTCGTTTCCGAAAACGTCCACTTCAAGCTGAAGAACGGAACCGAGATTTGGGCGCGGGCCAGTGGGACACCCGCCAAACACCCGCAGAAAGACGAAATGGCGATCTATGCCGCCGCGCAAGACGTAACCGAGCAGTTCGAGGCTGAGGAAGCTCTCAAGTTAAGTGAGATGCGGCTCGATCAGGCTGTCACAGCTTCAAAGATCGGATTGTGGGAAAAGAATCTGGATACCGGTGATGTCTACTGGTCCGATCGTCAGATGGACATTCTCGGGCTCAAGCGCATGACCCGCAAGGACAAGGTGGACGATATCAATCCCCGCATTCACCCGGAGGATCAGGACAGGGTGCGGCTGGCCCGGACCCGCCATCTCGATCACGACAAGCCCTACGATCAGACCTACCGCATCAAACGCGGCGACGGAAAATACATCTGGGTCAGGTCGCACGGGCAGGCCGTGCGCGACGGTAACGGCGTTCCTGTTCGGCTGATCGGCACGATGAGCGACATCACCGAGGACCGCAACATTCTCAACGCCACCAGGGAGCGCAAGGAGCAGTTGGAGCTTGCCGCCGCCCTGTCCGGCGTCGGCTACTGGAAGGTCGACATGGCCAGCGAGACCGTCTTCTGGTCCGAACAGGTGCATGTCATTCACGGGACGACCCAAAAGACCTATCAGCCGGACCTGACAACTGCCGTGCGTTTCTACCATGCCGATGATCTGGACAGGGTTCAGGCACACATCGAAACGGCGATCGAAATGGGCGAACCGTTCGAGTTTGAAGCCCGCATCATCAGAGCCGACGGCGAGGTGCGAAACGTTCGGTCCATCGGCAATCCCGACAAGGACGAAAACGGGGAGACCACCGCCCTTTTCGGCGTGTTCCGGGACATAACCGCAGAGAAGCGCAAGGAAAAAGACCTGAAGCAGACGCTGGAGGAGCTGGCCCGTTCGAACGAGGAGTTGAACCGGTTTTCATACGTCTGTTCCCACGATCTGAAGGAACCGGTGCGGATGATCGAGTCGATGGCGATGCTGCTCATCAACCCGAATTTTCATGCCGACGAAGCTCAACAATCGGACATTCTGCAACGGATCACGACGAACTCGTCGCGCCTGCGCGGCATCATCGACAGCCTGCTCGCCTATTCGCGCATTGATGCCAAAATCGATCTGGAGGACGCTGATCTGAACCGGATCATGGATGAGATTCTCGGCGGACTTTCCCTTGCCATTAAGGAACACAATGCCACTGTTCATGTCGACAAGCTGCCTACGCTCAAGGGTGCGCCTGTTCACTTCACGCAACTGTTTCAAAATCTCATCGGCAACGCGCTAAAATTCTCCGACAAGCTGAAACCGGTGGTGAAGATCACGGCTGCGGAAGTCGATGGCGGATGGCATTTCTGTCTGGAAGATAACGGTCCTGGCATCCCGGTCGAGTCACGCAAGGATATTTTCAATCTCTTCAGTCGCTTGCAGAGGAGAGACGAGATCGAGGGCACTGGTCTCGGCCTCTCAATCGCCCAGCGCATTGTGATGCAATATGGCGGAACGATAGAATGTATCGACAGCTCACTTGGGGGCGCTGCCTTTAAAATATTCCTTCCATACAACGATGTTCCGCATGACTGACAAGCCGCTGACAAAGATCCACTATCTTGAGGATTCAAACGATGAGGCCTTCCTGTCGGGCCTGCTGTTGAAATCCCAGAACGTGCGCGCCGAACTGGTTCACCACATGGATTATAAGGAGCTGTTGAAAGTCGTGCGGGCAAGCGAGCCGGAAGAGGCAATACTGGTTTTCGTCGATCTCAATATGCCTGGCTTTAAGGGCGATGAGGTTATCGGAACCATCTTGGGAAATACCGACCGCAAAAACCTTCTGATAGGTATCTGCTCAGGTTCGGAGGATCCTGCCGACAAGCGGGCGGCTCACGATGCAGGCGCACATTTCTTTGTCAACAAGCCGCTCGATCTGAAAAGTATTACAACGATTTGCGAGACGAACGACGCATTGAAACTGAAGCCCATGCCGGACGGTATAATTGATGTGGTGTGGTCTGGTTAGTTCGTTAACATCTGTTAGCGTGCCTTACGCAAGTTTGATGTGAAATTTCCACAACGTGATTTGAGCCATCTATCGAAACATTACGTGCTGACCAAATTCCTGCTGATCGATGATAATGACCATCAACACGAGCTCTTTCGTTGCTATGCGATGCTCGCCGATACTCTTGAATTGGCTCATGCTCGCAGCCTCGAAGAAGCGGTGAACACACTTGCCGACGATCTACCCGACGTCGTGTTGCTCGATAACCGGCTTCATCCCTACAGGGATTACCGACAGACAGTCCCAAAGCTTCGTCAGGCCGGTTTCGTCGGCAAAATCGTTCTCATTTCATCGGATGTGAACGAGCCGATCTTCTCAAATGCCAATACGACCGCTTTCAACGTCCATTCCTGCGTCGACAAGTCCGATTTCAGACTCGATACATTCCAGCAGACACTCGACGGTATCGCGCATTCGGCTTGTTGAGCATCGACGGGCCCTGCGGGCCCCCAAACGCAATTCTCGGGCGTCTTCTTGCAGTCGTTTTGAGATGGCCCTCAACGTCAACGCCCTGTCCATCGTTTCGCTGAGTGTGTCCGTAGAAACGCTCGCTACAAAACGCGACTTGTAACTGAAGTTGGTAATAGCAGAACAATCCATGTCGGAATGATGCATTTTGCTACCTCTTAAACTGGAACTGACGTTCTATTTCGGCTCTTCCAAACCATTCGCTGGCACCGATTGGCCAACACTCATATGCGTTGTGCCGGAGCCAGTGGCTCGAAACCCGGCGACGTCCCTTTATCGATATGAGTGGTGAACAATTTGCAAATGACCCGGTTTATTTGAGAAGCGAATTTCACCAGCTGATGCGTGGTCCGTGACCCGACATATGCGTTTATCACCGTTGCCGGGAATCGAGTGGTCCGTGGTCCCCAGCCAGCGTTGCTGCTTGCACAACCCCAATCTCTGCAAAACTGGTGATTATCGTTTGCGCTTCCGCTTAAACCGGTTGCGTGCGGCTTTGCCCTCATCGATCAAAAATCGTCAAAGTCCGCATTTTACAAAATGCGACTATGAACCTACGAGTATCGACTGTCTGCTTTCCGCCCAACCCGGGCGTAACCGTTATACCTTGAACCTAGCGGCTTCCGAACCATTTTAAACTTGGCCGGAACCCGGGTTGTCGTCGAATTGTTCGCGAAGCTGCCTACCCGATGTAACAATGGACGTCGAATGCCAGTCGAATCGGCGAAAGGATTTGGGTGCCGTTGTGGCTATGTTAACAGGCGGTCGATTTTACAGCGGAAGCGTACTTTGGGTACCCAGAGGACTGTCGGCGTGCTCGCACAAAGCGGGCAACGTTTGCGTGCATTGGTGTGACGGCCCCCGCAAGCTCGGCGCGAACGAGCAGGCGGTCTAGAGTCTGTTTGGTCATCCATTGAGCCTAGTCAAAGCCAATAAGACTTTCGCCCATTGTGCATAAACTATCGCAGAAGCGTACGGCCTCGTGCTGCAGGATCAGCTACACCCGCTGCCGTGACGGTAGGCATTCAAACCGGCCATCTGTAGAAATCGAGACGCAAGTCGCAATGGTACAGTTGCGTGGCCAACGAGCCGAACGAGCGTCGCAAACGGATAGTGGACAAACCGTTTCAAGAAGGCCGTACACGCCTTATAGACATTGGGTTTAGGCAATGAGTTATGGCGGAGAGACAGGGATTCGAACCCTGGGTGCCCGTGAAGGCACAACGGTTTTCGAGACCGCCACGTTCGACCACTCCGTCACCTCTCCGCACGGGATTGAGCGGGAAAGTCACCGCTCCATATCCTTTGAGTCGTCTAAACCGCGCAGGTATCGGTTGTGGCGTGTGAAATCAAGGCTAGGCTTGGTGAAATGGCACGGCAGACGCCTTGACTTGCGTACAATCCTTGCCCAAGAAACGCCGGTGCGCGTTCGGCAGCCATGCCTTTGGTATGGCTCTGGCGCTTCTCATACTGCCGATGGGGATTGTCCACTCGGACGGTGTGAACTGAACAAACGCAACCAGACTGGCAAAAAGACGGCGGCGGGTCGTTTCCAACGTCCGCAAGACCGTGGCCTCGAACGAAAGTGAAAAATATGTTCGCAGTCATCAAGACCGGGGGGAAGCAATATAGCGTCCAGCCCGACGACGTCATCCGCGTCGAAAAACTGGCCGGTGAACCCGGCGACATGATCGAACTCGGCGAAGTGCTGATGATCGGCAACGAAGTGGGCGCGCCGCTCATCGACGGCGCCATGGTCACGGCGGAAATCGTCGACCAGAGCCGTGCGCGCAAGGTCATCGCCTTTAAAAAGCGCCGGCGTCAGAATTCCCGTCGCAAGATCGGCCATCGCCAGCATTATACCGAGCTGTTGATTTCCGAGATTCTCGGTAAGGGCGATAAGGCCACCAAGGAATCCACGGGTGCGGGTGCCAAAAAGGCCTCCGGTCGTTCGGCTGTTGCACGGTCCGGTGCCAAGGCATCGGCTGACGATACTGTCAAGGATAATGTCGGCGAAGATGGTGCAGGTTCCGCAGGTGTTGGTAAAGGTGACGAGTCGCCCGCGCACCAGCCCGGAGGTGACGATGCGCCAGCTCCGAAGCCGGTTCCGGTCGATAACGGCACGCAGAAGTCCCTGGCCGATCTCGATGGTCCGTTGTTCACTGCGCCCGAAGGCGAGGCGGACAAGCTGACGGACATCAAGGGTATCGGTCCGGTTGCCGAGCGCCAGTTGAAAGAACAGGGTATCACCACGTTCAAGCAGATTGCCGAACTCAGCGCCGATGACATTCAGCGCGTCGATGATTATATGCCATTCTCGACGGCACAGATCGAAGACTGGCAGGCCCAGGCGAAAGACAAAATCGCATAGGCGATTTTGCTGCATGTTTGGCGATATTCGCTTCCGCGATATCGGCTAATTGACCCCATTCGCCCAAGCGATACGGGTTGTGAAATGGACATTATGGTATCTGGTCGAACAGATACCGCGACAGGAGACACGATTATGGCTCACAAGAAAGCAGGCGGTTCCTCCCGCAACGGTCGCGATACAGCAGGCCGACGCCTTGGCGTGAAGAAATTTGGCGGCGAAGCCGTCGTTCCCGGCAACATTCTCATCCGCCAGCGCGGCACGAAATGGCACCCCGGCACAAATGTCGGCATGGGCAAGGATCACACGATCTTTTCGCTCGTGGAAGGCAAGGTGTCGTTTGCCACCAAGGCGAACAACCGCGTGACGATTTCGGTTGTGCCGAACGAGGCGAAAGTCGCCGCAGAATAAAAGCCGGAATTCATTTCATCCGGCGCTTCACAGCCCCGGTGTTCTGAATCCAGTGTCATGGAACAGACGCAATAAAAGGGGAGATGGAGCGCCATCTTCCCTTTTTGTGTTTCCAGACAAAAGCGTCCGGGCAAAAGGGGCTGACTTGGGAGGTCGATCCTATGCATGTTCTTGTGACCAACAGGCTGACGCTGCGCCCGCCGCTCGATGTGGACGCAGAAGCGATAGCCCATCACCTCGCAGACAAGCGGATTGCGCGCAATCTGACCGGCGTGCCATCGCCCTACACGCTGGACGATGCCCGCGATTGGATTGCGGGAAAGGTCGAGGACCACTCCGCACACTGTACCTTCACAATGCACCGCAACCGGCTTGTCGGTGCGGTCGGTGTGCGGCCTGCTGGTGATGCGTACGATCTCGGCTTCTGGCTCGCGCCGGACCAGTGGGGGCAGGGGTTGATGAGCGAGGCGGCACGGGCCGTTTTGGCCCATGCGTTCCGGCGGCTCAAAACCGACTGCATCACGTCACGGGCATTTGTGGACAATGCCGCGTCGTTACGCGTGCTGGAGACGCTCGGTTTCGACATGACTGATCATTGCAAAATGGTTTCGCCAACGCGCGATGCTGCGAGCGATGCCGTCGGTATGGAATTGACGCGCGCTGTATTCGAAGCGAAATTCGGCGCATTGGAAACCGATCGTGCCGCGTAGGCGTTGCTCCAGCAATCGCACATTTCGAGACCCCGCCATGCCCGCCATTCTCTCTCGCCTCGTTCTGGCGTTCGCGCTCATCGTGCCCCTGTTCGCCAGTGTATCGGTTCACGCGGCGGAGACGTTCAAGTTCGAGGATTATTTCCGTGGAAAGACCGTGGCTTTCGGCCGGTTCAAGGCCATCAACGGCGTGGACCGGCGTTTTCGGGTCGATCTTGTGGGGACTTGGAACGGCAAGACGTTGAAGCTGGTGGAGTATTTCAAATACGATGACGGCGAGCGGGATACAAAGATCTGGTATTTCACCAAGACCGGCGAAGGGCGTTACACCGGCACCCGTTCGGACGTGAAGGGCGAGGCCCATGTGCGGGTGCGCGGCAACACGGCGCGTTACGGCTACAGCCTTTTTCTTGACGCTGAAAACCGCACCAACAAGGTGCGGTTCCGCGACAAGATGGTGCTGCGCGACGATGGCACGGTCCGCAATACGGCCACTGTGTTCAAGACCATCCTGCCGGTCGGTCGGGTGGAGGTGATCTTTGCACGTCCCAAAGATATCGGCAAAATCGACCGTCCGTAACGGTCGCGTTCCTGCCGATGGCGGGTTAGACAGCGGCATCCCTATGTCCGAAAGCCGACTGTCATGAAGTTCCTCGATGAAGCCAAAGTCTATGTGCGCTCCGGTGCGGGCGGGCCCGGGGCTGTCGCGTTCCACCGTGAAAAATACATCCAGTATGGCGGTCCGGATGGCGGCGACGGCGGCAAGGGCGGCGATGTCTGGGCGGAGGCTGTGGACGGTCTCAATACGCTGATCGATTTCCGCTACCAGCCTCATCATCGCGCCAAGAACGGCGTCAACGGTATGGGCAAAAACCGGCACGGGGCACGGGGTGCCGATGCGGTGCTGACGGTGCCGGTGGGCACGCAGATCTATGAGGAAGACGGGGAGACGCTGATCGGTGACCTGACCGAAGCGGGCCAGCGCCTTCTCATTGCCAAGGGCGGCAATGGCGGCTTCGGCAACGCCCATTTCAAGACATCGACCAATCAGGCCCCCCGCAATGCGAACCCCGGCCTTCCGGCGGACGAGCGCACGGTATGGCTGCGGCTGAAGGTGATCGCGGATGCGGGAATCGTCGGTCTGCCCAATGCGGGCAAGAGCACGTTTCTCGCCACCGTGTCGGCCGCCAAGCCAAAGATCGCGAACTACCCTTTTACGACGCTCTATCCCCATCTGGGCGTCGCGCGTATCGACGGGCGGGGGCTGGTGATTGCCGACATTCCGGGTCTCATCGAAGGGGCGCATGAAGGCGCTGGCATCGGCGACCGGTTCCTCGGCCACGTCGAGCGTACGCGGGTGCTGCTGCATCTGGTGTCGGGGCTGGAGGAAGATGTGGGCGTGGCCTACCGCACCGTGCGGGGTGAGATCGAAGCCTACGGACACGGGCTTGCCGACAAGCCGGAAGTCATCGTGCTGTCGAAGGTCGATACGCTCGATGAGGAACTGATCGATATATTGAGCGCAGAATTGCGGGCGGCGAGCGGTGCGGAAACGATACTAGCCGTGTCGTCCGCCACCCATCGGGGGACCGACGATGCCCTGCGCGCGCTGATGGCGCACATCGAGGCGATCCGCGCGGCGGAGGAGCCGGAGGAGGACGATCCGCGATACGACGATGCATCGTTGGCGACAGTGCCCGCCGAACAGGTTCTGCCCGGCGAGGGCACGGGAAGCGACAATGGCTGACCTGCTGGCAGGCCGGCGGCGCATCGTCGTCAAGATCGGCTCGTCGCTGTTGGTCGATCCCGCTTCGGGCCTGAAGACCGCGTGGCTGGCGTCGCTCGCAGACGACCTTGCTGATCTCGCAAAAGGCGGCGCGCAAATCCTGCTCGTGTCGTCCGGTGCCATCGCACTCGGTCGCACGGTGCTAAAACTGCCCCGTCGCGGGCTGAAACTCGATGAGGCGCAGGCGGCGGCGGCTGTCGGGCAAATTGCGCTGGCACGGGCGTGGTCGGAGGCGTTGGGCGCGTATGATCTCGTGGCGGGGCAAATGTTGCTGACGCTGCATGACACGGAAGGTTCTGCCGGGCGGCGCTCCTATCTCAATGCCCGTGACACGGTGGAGCGGTTGCTGGCGTTCGGTGCCGTGCCGGTGGTCAACGAGAACGACACCGTCGCCACATCGGAAATCCGCTACGGCGACAACGACCGCCTTGCGGCGCGCGTGGCGACCATGGCGGGGGCGGACATGCTCGTGCTGCTGTCGGATATCGACGGCCTCTACACCGCTCCGCCTGTTGACGATCCAAACGCCAAACTCGTGCCCCTCGTGCCCACGATCACGTCGGACATCGAGGCGATGGCAGGGTCTGCCGGCTCGGAGCTGTCGCGCGGTGGCATGGTGACGAAGATCGAGGCGGGAAAGATCGCCACGCGCGCCGGATGCGCAATGATCATCGCTTCCGGCAAGCACGACCACCCGCTCGCCCGCTTGCGTAAGGGTGCGCCGTCCACGCTGTTCGAGGCCGCATCCGGCACGTCGGCGCGGAAGGCGTGGATTGCGGGTCAGTTGGAAACATGCGGTACGATCAGCGTCGATGCGGGTGCGGCACGGGCCTTGGGGCAGGGGAAAAGCCTTCTTGCGGCAGGCATCGTCGCTATCGAGGGTGCGTTCGACCGTGGCGACCCCGTGGGCATTGCGGGGCCGGACGGGGCGCTCGGTCGCGGTCTTGCCGGTTACGACAGCGACGACGCAAGGCGTATTATCGGGCTGCGATCGGAAGCGATTGCACGCGTGCTCGGCCATGGCGGGCGGCCCACCGTCATCCATGCCGACGACATGATGCTGGTGAGCGCCAGCCCTGCTGGTTGACGCTGCGGAAGCGCCGTCGCACAACGGTTTCATGCTGGAAAACAACACTCCTGACCAAGCCGCCCCGCCTGCTAATTTGCCCGCAATGATGGCCGATATGGGCCGCCGTGCCCGTGTCGCGTCCCGCGTTTTGGCCACAGCCAGCGGCGAGCGCAAACACGCAGCCCTCATCGGTGCCGCCGAGGCGATCCGGCAAGGTATGCAAACCATTCTCGACGCCAATGCGCTGGATATGATGGCCGGTGAAGAAGCGGGCCTTTCCGCTCCCATGATGGACCGGCTGAACCTCACCCGGAACCGTGTGCTGGATATGGCCAATGCGGTACAGGCCATCGGCGCGATGCCGGACCCCGTCGGCACGGAAATTGCCCGGTGGGAGCGTCCGAACGGGCTCGACATCGCCCGCGTGCGCACGCCGTTGGGCGTGATCGGCGTGATCTACGAAAGCCGCCCCAACGTGACCGCCGATGCGGGGGCTTTATGTCTGGCGGCGGGCAATGCTGTCATTCTACGCGGCGGGTCGGATTCCGCTCATTCGTCCCGCGCGATTCATGCCTGCATGGTGCGCGGGCTGGAAACGGCGGGCCTGCCTGCCGACGCGATCCAGCTTGTCGGCACGACCGACCGTGCTGCCGTGGGTGAAATGCTGGCGGGGTTGCAAGGCAACGTCGACGTGATCGTGCCTCGCGGCGGGCGCAGCCTCGTGGAACGGGTGCAGCGCGACGCCCGAGTGCCTGTCTTCGCCCACCTGGAAGGGGTGGTGCATGTCTATGTGGATGCTTCTGCCGACCTCGATATGGCGGTGGCCATCGTGCTGGATGCGAAGTTGCGGCGCACCTCGATTTGCGGCGCGGCGGAAACCTTGCTGATCGACCGTAATGACGCCGACCGGCTGGCAAAGCCGCTCATCGAAGCATTGCTCGCCAAAGGCTGCGAAATACGGGGCGACGAGGCCATTCAAAAGCTCGATCCCCGCGTTAAAATCGCTACCGAGGCCGACTGGCCCGCCGAATATCTCGACGCCATCATCGCCGCCGGTCTGGTGGACGGTGTGGAAGGCGCGGTGCGCCATATCGAGCGCTATTCCTCCAGTCACACCGATGCCATCGTCGCTGACGATCAGGATGTGGCCGACCGGTTTCTCACCGGCCTCGACAGTGCCATCTTGCTGCACAACGCCTCCACCCAATTCGCCGATGGCGGCGAATTCGGCATGGGCGCGGAAATCGGCATTGCCACCGGCAAGATGCATGCGCGCGGGCCGGTGGGCGTGGAACAGCTGACCTCGTTCAAATATGTCGTGCGCGGTTCGGGCCAGGTTCGTGGCTGATAGCGCGTCGTGAGCGCCGACCCGACGCGGATGCCCGTAGCCTTTCCCGGTGAGCGCATCGGGTTGTTCGGCGGCTCTTTCAACCCGCCCCATGCGGGCCATTTGCATGTGGCCGAACAGGCGTTGCGACGGTTGGCGCTGGACCGTGTGTGGTGGCTGGTGACGCCGGGCAATCCGTTGAAGGACACGAGCGGGCTGGCACCGCTGGACGAACGGCTCAATGCTTGCCGCACACTCGCGCGGGACAGGCGTATGGTCATCACCGCGCTGGAAGTCTCTCTGCCGACGCGGTTCACCGCCGACACGCTGGCCCATATTGCGGCGCGCAATCGCGGCGTGGATTTCGTGTGGATCATGGGCGCGGACAATCTCGGCCAGTTCCACCAATGGGACCGGTGGCGCGATATCGCAGCCACTATGCCGATCGCCGTGGTGGACCGCCCCGGTTCAACATTGCGGCTGCACAACGCGCTTGCCGCGCGGGCGCTGGGGCAATTTCGCCTCGACGAGGACGATGCGACACGCTTGCCCGGCATGCGCCCCCCGGCCTGGACCTTTCTGCACGGGCCGCGCAATGCGCTGTCCTCTACCGCCATTCGGGAAGGAAAGGCGTGAACGGTCAATGCAGTTCATTTGAATTGGAGCACGTTAGCGCCTATTAAGATTTGGCGGCACAGTGCCGCGCTACCAGCAACGAGAGGTTTTCCACCTGAACGCACAATCTCACGCCAACGACATGGCGCAGTCTCCCGCAAACGGCGTCATGCCAGGCGGCAGCATTCTCGACACCGTTTTGGCCAGCCTCGACGAGGCGAAGGCCGAAGAGGTCAGTCACATCGACATTGCGGGCAAATCGGCGCTTGCCGACCATCTGGTTATCACCAGCGGCCGGTCGCACCGGCATGTCAACGCGGTGTCCGACCGTCTGTTGCGCGACCTCAAAACCGCCGGCCACGGCACGCCGAAGGTCGAGGGTATGCCTGCCTGCGACTGGGTGCTGGTCGATACTGGCGACGTGATCGTTCACATCTTCCGTCCGGAAGTGCGTGAATTCTACAATCTTGAAAAGATGTGGATGCAGGTTGCGCGCGGCGAACTTGGCAACGGTGACGAGCCGATCAAGGTATAATCATGCGCGCGCTGCTGCTTGCGGTGGGGCGCATGAAAAAAGGCCCGGAGCGGGAACTTGCGCAGCGCTACGGCGATCGTCTGGTGTCCGCGGGCAAGAGTGTCGGTTTGACCGGCATCGACCATGTCGAACTGCCCGAAAGCCGTGGTGCGCAACCGGCGCAGCGGCAGGCGGATGAAGCGCAGGCGCTGCTGGCGAAAGTGCCCGACAATGCTGCTGTCATCGTGTTCGATGAACGCGGCAAAAGTATTGACAGCCCGACATTTGCCGCTCGTATCGGAGACATGATCGACGTTGCGCGGCGGCCTGTATTTGTTATCGGCGGTGCGGACGGGCTGGATTACACTGTCCGTGACCGGGCCGAACTCGTCGTTTCTTTCGGCAAGCTGACGATGCCGCACCAAATCGTGCGTATTCTCGTGCTGGAACAGGTGTATCGTGCCGTGACCATCTTGTCCGGCCACCCTTACCACAAACCCTGAAAGTGCCTGCCCGCCTTTTGCCACGCAGGCGTGGTTAACGCGCCCTTAACGGGCGGCGCGGCACTGTTCCGCCCATGTGCATCGCGCCGATGCGGCAACATTTACAGCGGAAAGGAGCAGCGGTTTGAAGACTATCCTCGCCGTTGCATTCTCGCTTTTCATGATGCCCATAGCGTTGGCACAGGTGCCCGACGATGCATCGCGTGCAGAGCCGCCCACGCCCATCACCATAACCGCGCAGGACCGTGCCCGTGAGCGGTCGACCCGCATGCAGGATCTCTCCGGCGTACGAGCGGAACTGGCCGCTGCCGAAGCCCGCCGCGCGCGGCTGGAGGCTGAATTGAAACGGGCGGGCAAGGACCGCAATGCCATTGCCCGCGCGTTGCTGTAGAGCGCCCGTCGCAGCCAGGATCTGGAAGGCGATATTGCCGAAATACAAACACGCCTCGACGCGCTGGAGACCGATCGCACCCGCATTCGCGCGTCGCTGGCAGGACGGCAAGACGCGCTTATCGAGGTGATCGCCGCCCTACAGCGCATGGGCACCAACCCGCCGCCCGCCTTGCTGGTGAAACCGGAGGACGCGCTCGGTGCCGTTCGCAGCGCGTTGCTGCTTGGCGCGGTTGTGCCGCAGGTGCGGGCGCAGGCGCAGGCGTTGCAGGTGGAACTGGAGGCGCTGGCCCGCACGGGGCAGGCGATTGCCGTCGAAAAGGCGCAGCAGGCGCAGGCACTGGAGCAACTGGCCGAGGACGAGGCACGGTTGACGTTGCTGGCGGAAGACAAGGCCAACGGGCTCGGCACGTCGTCCGCCGACATTCAGCAGGCTGTGGCGGAGGTGTCGGGGCTGTCGGAGAAGGCGGACTCGCTGGAAGCACTCATTGCCGCACTCGACCAGAGCATCGACGAGGCAGGCCGCCTTGCCACCGCCGCGAGAAACGAAGACAGCGCCCGTCTGGAACAGGAACAGCAGCGGCTGGCCATTGCGCGCGAAAAACTGCAATCTGGCGACCCTGCGGACAGGCTTCGTGACACATTGCTCAGTCCAACGCTCGACCCGGACCGGCGCAAACCGGCGGTCGCGTTTGAAAAGGCGCGCGGCATGTTGCCTCTGCCGGTGAAAGGGCAACCCGTCTTTGGCTTCGGCGACATGCTGGCGGTCGGCACGACCCGCCGCATCCGCAGCCCCAATGCCGCGCTCGCCACCGCTCCGGGTGCCACCGTTCGAGCGCCCGCCGATGGCCGCGTGGTCTATGCGGGTCCGTTCCGGTCCTTCGGCCATGTTCTTATTTTGGACGCAGGCGATTCCTACCATATCGTGTTAAGCGGCATGGGGCGTATCGACGTGTCGACGCAATCCTTCGTCGTGGCCGGCGAACCGGTCGGGGTTATGGGTGCGGTGGCGGCAAGGCGCGCAACAGTGATCGCGCAAATTGCCGCGCCGCTTGGGTTGAATGCGCCGGTGCTATACGTAGAGTTCAGAAAAGGCGGTCGCCCCGTCGATCCGGCCCCGTGGTGGGCCGCGCGGCAGGTGAGTGCAAATGAATAAAACGCCAAGCGCGCCGGTTGCCGGCAGCGCCGACAGGGAGAAGACGGGCCGATGATACGCAGGATTTCAATGTTGTTGGCTGGCGCCGTATTCGGTGCCGTTAGCCTCGTCGCCGTGCAGACCGGAGGCCCGTTCTTTTCCAAGGCCGACGCCGCCGATTCCGAGACCTATCGCCAGCTTGATATTTTCGGCGATATTTTCGAGCGTGTCCGCTCGCAATATGTCGAGGAGCCTGCCGAGGCGGAGCTGATCAAGGATGCCATCAACGGCATGTTGCAGAGTCTCGACCCCCATTCGTCCTACATGGATTTGAAGGAATCCAACGCCATGCGGACCTCCACCTCCGGCAAGTTCGGCGGTCTGGGCATCGAAGTGACGATGGAGAACGATCTCGTTAAAGTTATCGCGCCGATGGACGACACGCCAGCCGCCAAGGCCGGTGTGATTGCGGGCGATCTCATTTCGCAGATTGACGGTGAAAACGTGCGCGGTCTTTCCCTGCAGGACGCGGTGGAAAAGATGCGCGGGTTGATCGACACGCCAATCGTGCTGACGGTGCTGCGCGAAGGGGCCGACAAGCCGCTGCAGATCACCATCGTGCGGGATGAGATTACTGTAAAGTCCGTTAAATACCGCGTTGAGGGCGACGATATCGGCTATCTCGATATCAACGGTTTTACCGAACAGACCTATTCCGGCCTGACCGATGCCATTTCCAGCATCCGCGACCAGGTCGAGGACGACAAACTGAAAGGCTATGTGGTGGACTTGCGTCTCAACCCCGGTGGCCTGCTCGGGCAGGCGGTGCGTGTGTCGGATGCGTTTCTCAACCGTGGCGAGATCGTTTCCACGCGCGGGCGTGACAAGAACAAGGTGAGCCGGGATTCTGCTACACCGGGCGATCAGACGCGCGGTAAGCCGATTATCGTGCTCATCAACGGTGGCTCGGCTTCCGCTTCGGAAATTGTAGCCGGTGCCATTCAGGACCACCGTCGTGGCACGGTCATGGGGACACGGTCCTTCGGCAAAGGCTCCGTTCAGACCATCATTCCACTGGGCGAAAATGGTGCGCTGCGCCTGACGACAGCGCTGTATTACACGCCGTCCGGCTGCTCGATTCAGGGCAAGGGCATCGATCCCGACATCATCGTCAAACAGCCATTGCCGGAAGAATTGCAGGGCCGTGTGGAAGCGCGGGGCGAGTCCCAGCTTCGCAATTCCATCGAGGGCGAAGCGCAGGACGATTCCGGTTCCGGCTCCTTCGACTACGTGCCGCCGGAGCCGAAGGACGACCTTCAGTTGCAAGCCGCGCTGAAATTGCTGCGCGGTGAGACGACCGATGCGGCCTTCCCGCCGAATGGCGATGAACTGCCGACCGGCGCTAGCTGTAAACGGGTTTGACTCCACAACCATCGCGGCGGATCGAGTCTTTCGCGATGGTTCTTTCAGGCTCATTGCTAAGGTGACCATTCGATGAGCCGCAAGCAGAGAGCACGTCCCACTTCACTGCACACACCTTTGGCGGCGCCCGAGAACGGCGGACGAAAGGGGTTTGTGTGGGCCGGTTTCGCGGTGGTGCTCGCCCTTCTCGCCGGTAGCGGATGGTACTGGGCAAGCACCACGGGCACGGTCAGCGATACTCGTGTTGCGCTTGGGGATGAGACAGACGTCACCGCCAGCACCCGCGATTCGCTGGCAGGCGGTAGTGGCGAAACGGTCATGATCGATGGTGAGAGCGTAAACACGCTATCGCCGTTGGAGCCATTGGACGGGGACAACGATTTCGGCCCCACCGACGAGCCGGATGGCACGGAGATGGCATTTGATGCCAGCCCGGATTTCGAGCCGCAAGTGGCCGCCCCGGTCCGTTCCCACCCGGGTATTCCGATTGCGGAGTTGGTTGAAAAATCCGAATTCGGCCCGCTGCCGCGTATCGGCCGCTCCGGTCTGCGGCCGCTCGATGCCTATTCCGCGCCCGCGCAAGCGGCTGGAGCGGCGCGGATTGCAGTCGTGGTGGGTGGTCTTGGGCTTTCCCAATCCGGCACGCGGGAGGCGATCGAACGATTGCCGCCGTCCATCACGCTGGCCTTCTCGCCCTACGGAAATTCGCTCAACCGCTGGATGACGGAAGCGCGGCGCGCTGGCCATGAGGTCGTGTTGCAATTGCCGATGGAGCCGTTGGGCTATCCCACAATCGACCCCGGCCCGCGTACGCTCATCCGTGCTGCACAACCGGGCGCGAACCTCGCCAACCTGCGGTGGGCACTTGGGCGGATGACGAACTATCCCATCGTGATGAACTATCTCGGCGCCGGAATGGTGACGAAGGCGCAGCCGATGGAAGGCATATTGGAAGAGATCGGCAAGCGTGGCTTGGCGTGGTTCGACGACGGGACAGTGAAGGCGTCGGTCGTACCGGTTCTGGCCAAGCAGAAACGCATTCCCAATGTGCGCGGCACACTGACCATCGACGCCTCGCGGGACGACGCGCGGATCGTGGCATCGCTTGCAGCGCTGGAACAAACGGCGAAACGGCGCGGGTTCTCCATCGGCACCGCATCTGCCTTTCCGACCAGTGTTTCACTGATTGCCGAATGGGCCGAGAAGGCACAACTTAAGCGGCGTGGCAATCGTGCCTCTATCTGCTCTCGTCAAGGACTACGAGCGATGAGCAGGGTGGACCCTAAAACGCTGCCTTATCGGCCCTGCGTCGGCATTATGGTTTTGAACCGTCAGGGAAAAGTATGGATGGGCCACCGGATCGCCATGCCGGGTGGCGAGTTTTCCAAAACGGACGAGGATAGACGCTGGCAAATGCCACAAGGCGGCATCGACAAGGGTGAGGAACCGCTGGCTGCCGCGAAGCGGGAGCTTTGGGAAGAGACAGGTATTGATGACACCACTCTACTTGGCCAAACCAGCGATTGGCTGACCTACGATTTACCCGCCGATTTGATGGGTGTTGCGCTTAAGGGCAAATATCGTGGGCAAAAGCAAATGTGGTTCGCATTCCGTTTCGACGGCGACGACGGTGAGGTGAATATCGCCAACCCGCCGGAAGGCGCGCCGGTCGAATTCGATGCTTGGGAATGGGTTGATATCGGTGAACTGGAGGGGCGTATCGTTCCCTTCAAACGCCATATCTACGCTGAATTGGTCAAGCAGTTCGGCCATTTGCCTGAAGCGATATGCGCTTCGTCAAGTCTGAAATCCGGTTAGAGGAGAGGGATCGTCACTTCGCTTCGACGATTACTCCACACGCCACACGGCCGCCCGCTTCACCGGACGGCTGGCTTTTGTAGTCGTCGGCCCCCGAATGGACCATCAATGCTGTGCCACCGGTTTTCAGCAGGCTGTCGGCATCGAGGCTGACCCGGGTGTTGAACACTTCGGCCCTGAAAACACCATCGGACCCAACTTCCACGTTCGGCATATCGCCAGGGTGGGGGCCACCGGCGACGAGAAAACCGTGTTGCTTTCCTTGCGCGATATGTCCGCCTGCCGTCTTAAATGCTTCACCGGAATCACAAGCGCCTGTTTCATGAATGTGAAATCCATGCAGCCCTTCGGTCAGTCCCTCGACGCGAGCGGAAATGAGGATGCCGGTTTCGGTTGCGGTAAAGGTCGCCGTTCCGATGGACGAACCGTCCAAGCCGATCATGTCGGCTGTGGCGTCCGCAGCGGATGCCGATGCCACTGTGAGAGAGAGCGCGATGCCGGTAAGAATAGGTTTCAACATGAACTTGGTTTCCACGTGTGCTTTGCAAACAAACGCGGAAAGCGCTCATCGGTTCAATCACGCCGTGCAGTGCAACTCACCATAGATCAGGCTGGAAGCAGCGTAGGCTCCAGATGGATCAGCTGGTCGAGATAGGAGCGTGCGTTGGCCGCCTTCTCAGCGTCGCCTGCCTTGTGATGAGCGTCGAAGTCATCTTGCGCCAGCCGCTTCTGCTCGGCAAAGACATCCGGCGTCAGGTCGCGGCGGGGCAAGGCATACTCGGCGAGCACCGTTACGCTGACCGCGGAAATTTCAGCAAAACCACCGCGCACGAAAAACTCGGCATCGCTGCCGTCTTCCATCGTGGCGTTGACGAGACCGGGGCGCAGGCTGGTCATTACCGGGGCGTGGTTTTCCATCACGCCCATGTCGCCATCGGCACCGGGCAGGGTGACGACGGAGGCGTCGCCGGAAACGAGAAGCCGTTCTGGGGATACGAGTTCGAAGGTGAAAGCCATGTGTGTCGTGTCCTGCTGGGCAAGCGGTCAATACGACCGCTAGTCCTCTTGAGCCTCGCTGCGCGCCAATGCGGAATCGAAGTGCGATACCGCTTTGGCAAATTTGTCCCTGCAACCTGTCTTGCAGAAGCCGACGACGTGGCCGCGATAGCGGGTCAGAGCGTCGGGGGATATGGGATCACCGGACCACGGGCAGACATCGTTTATGGCGTCGCTGCGCCGTAACCGTGTTTCGCCAGTGTCCGGCATATTACATCCTTATCAGGCGGCTTCCGCTGCCAGTTTCTGGGCCTTCTCGATAGCTTCGTCGATACCGCCGACCATGTAGAAGGCGGCTTCCGGCAGGTGATCGTAGTCACCGGCGACAAGGCCTTTGAAGCCTTTAATCGTATCGTCGAGGTCCACGAGCTTACCAGGCGAGCCGGTAAAGACCTCGGCTACGAAAAACGGCTGCGACAGAAAGCGCTCGATCTTGCGGGCGCGGGCCACCGCGATTTTGTCTTCTTCCGACAATTCGTCCATGCCGAGAATGGCAATGATGTCCTGCAGCGCCTTGTAACGCTGCAGAACTTCCTGCACCTGGCGGGCCGTTTCGTAATGCTCGTCGCCGATGATCTGCGGGTCGAGCATGCGCGACGTGGAATCGAGCGGGTCCACGGCGGGATAAATGCCTTTTTCGGCGATGGAGCGCGACAGAACGGTTGTGGCGTCCAGGTGGGCAAAGGATGTGGCCGGCGCGGGATCGGTCAAATCATCGGCAGGCACGTAGATCGCCTGAACCGAGGTGATCGATCCTTTGGTAGTTGTCGTGATGCGCTCCTGCATCTGGCCCATATCGGTGGCCAGTGTCGGCTGATAGCCCACGGCGGACGGGATACGACCCAACAGGGCGGACACTTCCGAACCGGCTTGTGTAAAGCGGAAGATGTTATCAACGAAGAACAGCACGTCCTGACCGGCGTCGCGGAATTCTTCCGCAATGGTCAGACCCGAAAGGGCAACGCGGGCGCGGGCACCGGGCGGCTCGTTCATCTGGCCGAACACCATGGCGCATTTTGAGCCGGCGGTGGACCCGTTGTTTTCCTTGGGATCCTTGTTCACGTTCGACTCGATCATCTCCCAATAAAGATCGTTGCCTTCACGGGTGCGCTCACCAACGCCGGCAAATACGGAGTAACCACCGTGAGCGCGGGCGATGTTGTTGATGAGTTCCAGAATGAGAACCGTCTTGCCCACTCCGGCACCGCCGAACAGGCCGATCTTGCCGCCACGGGCATATGGTGCGAGCAGATCGACCACCTTGATACCGGTGGCGAGAATGTTGGATTCTGTCGATTGCTCGGTGAAGGGCGGAGCTTCGGCGTGAATGGGACGCTTGCTTTTAGCGCCGATGGGACCGGCCTCGTCGACCGGCTCGCCGATGACATTCATGATGCGGCCAAGCGTTTCATCGCCCACTGGCATCATGATCGGGCTGCCGGTGTCGGAAACGGCTTGCCCGCGTACGAGACCTTCCGTTGCGTCCATGGCGATGGTGCGGACCGTGTTTTCACCCAGATGCTGCGCGACTTCCAGCACGAGACGGTTGCCGTTGTTCGATGTTTCCAGCGCGTTCAGGATCGGCGGCAATTCACCCTCGAAGGCCACGTCCACGACGGCTCCGATGACCTGCGAGATGCGACCTGCGCCGCTCGTAGACACGGGTGCGGATGCTGCGGCGGTTTTACGTGCGGCAGGCTTCTTGGCTGTGGCTTTGGGAGCCGCTTTTGGGGTCACTGCTTTCGCCATGAGTCTTACCCTTTATCCTTTTGTGTCTCCGGTTTCGGCAAATTGCCGGTCCGGTCAAATCTGTGGTCGCGCTGCCGGATGCAGCGAGTGGTATGGTTCTAAAGCGCTTCCGCACCGGCGATGATCTCGATAAGTTCAGTCGTGATCTGCGCCTGGCGTTGGCGGTTGTATGTCAGGTTGAGCGCGTCGATCATTTCGCCCGCGTTTCGCGTGGCATTGTCCATCGCGGACATGCGCGCGCCCTGTTCGGAGGCCGCGTTTTCGAGCAAGGCGCGGAAAATTTGCACGGCTACGTTACGCGGCAGCAGGTCAGCAAGAATTTCGCCTTCGTCTGGCTCGTAGTCATAAAGTGTGGCGGCGGATGCAACACCATTGGCATCTTCCACGTCCTTAATGGTCGGCGGGATGATCTGCTGGGCGGTTGGCACCTGGCTGACGACCGATTGGAACTCGCTGAAGAACAGGGTAGCGATGTCGAACTTGCCGTCATCGAACATGTCCAGCACCAGCTTGGCCACATCGTGTGCGTTTTCGTAGCCGACGCGCTTGACCTCACGCAGGTCGACGACCGGCATCATGATGGCGGAAAACTCCATGCGGAGAACGTCCGCGCCCTTTTTGCCGACCGGCAGGATGGTAACTTTCTTGCCAGACGCAATGAGCCTGCGGGTGTGTTCGCGCACGAGACGGGCGATGGACGAGTTGAAGCCGCCGCACAGTCCGCGCTCGGCCGTGCACATGATAAGCAGGTGTTCGGCATCGTCGCCAGTGCCTGCCAACAGCTTTGGCGCAGACGAGGTATCGTCACCGATGGCCGATGCGATGTTGGCCATCACGGCATCCATGCGCTGTGAAAACGGGCGCGCATCTTCGGCAGCCGCCTGGGCGCGACGCAGTTTCGCCGCCGCGACCATCTGCATGGCCTTGGTGATCTTCTGCGTCGCCTTGACGGAGGCGATCCGGTTACGGAGATCCTTAAGGGATGCCACTGGACGAACCCCTTACGCGAACGATTTCGCGAAGGAATCGATAGCCGCTTTCAGGCGCTTGGTCAGGTCGTCGTCCAGCGCCTTCTTGGTGGCAATCGCATCCAGAAGATCGGCGTGATCGGAGCGCAGGTTGGCGAGAAGGCCAGCTTCGAACGGGCCGACTTGCGAGACCTTCAGCTTATCGAGATAGCCGTTGACGCCCGCGTAAAGAACAGCGACCTGCTCTTCGGTTTTCAGTGGCGAGAATTGCGGTTGTTTCAGGAGCTCCGTCAGGCGCGCACCACGGTTCAGCAGGCGCTGGGTGGAGGCGTCGAGGTCGGAACCAAATTGCGCGAAGGCCGCCATCTCACGATACTGGGCCAACTCGCCCTTGATGGAACCGGCCACCTGTTTCATCGCCTTGATCTGGGCTGCCGAGCCCACGCGGGACACGGACAGGCCGACGTTCACGGCCGGGCGGACGCCCTGGAAGAACAGGTCGGTTTCAAGGAAGATCTGGCCGTCCGTAATCGAAATCACGTTGGTGGGAATGAACGCGGACACGTCGTTGCCCTGCGTTTCAATGACGGGCAGAGCGGTGAGCGAACCGTTACCGGCCTCGTCGCCCATCTTGGCGGCGCGTTCGAGCAGGCGGGAGTGAAGATAGAACACGTCGCCGGGATAGGCTTCACGGCCGGGTGGACGGCGCAGCAGGAGCGACATCTGGCGGTAGGACACAGCCTGCTTGGACAGGTCGTCATATCCGATCAAAGCGTGCATGCCGTTGTCGCGGAAATACTCGCCCATCGCGCAGCCGGTGAAGGGAGCGAGATACTGCATCGGCGCAGGGTCGGATGCGGTGGCGGCGACGATGATGGAATATTCCATCGCGCCTCGCTCTTCGAGCACTTTCACGAACTGGGCGACGGTGGAACGCTTCTGGCCGATGGCGACATAGACGCAATAGAGCTTGTCGCTCTCGTCGGTACCTCTTGTGGGCCGGTGCCTGGTTCAGGAACGTGTCGAGAATGATGGCGGTCTTGCCGGTCTGACGGTCGCCGATGATCAGCTCACGCTGGCCACGGCCAACGGGGATGAGCGCGTCGATGGCCTTCAGCCCTGTCGCCATCGGCTCATGGACCGACTTGCGCGGGATGATGCCGGGTGCCTTCACGTCCACACGGGCGCGCTGTGCGGATTTGATCGGGCCCTTGCCGTCGATCGGGTTGCCGAGACCATCGACCACACGACCAAGCAATTCCTTGCCGACCGGAACGTCCACGATGGAGCCGGTCCGCTTGACGGTATCGCCTTCCTTGATGGAGCGGTCGTTGCCGAAGATCACGACGCCGACATTGTCGGTTTCCAGGTTCAGAGCCATGCCCTGAATGCCACCGGGAAACTCGACCATCTCACCGGCCTGCACTTGATCGAGACCATAGACGCGGGCGATGCCGTCACCCACGGAAAGAACCTGACCAACTTCGGAAACTTCGGCTTCCTGGCCGAAATTCTTGATCTGGTCCTTCAGAATTGCCGTAATTTCGGCGGCGCGAATGTCCATCTAGCTGGCCTCTTTAAGAGCAAGTTTCATGGAAGAGAGCTTCGTGCGAAGCGACGTGTCGATCTGGCGCGAGCCGATCTTGACGACCATGCCGCCGAGCAGTGACGGATCAACCGTCATGTCGAGCGCCACGTCTTTTCCGACAACGCCTTTGAGCGTCGCCTTCAATTTTTTGGTCTGGTCTGCCGAAAGTTTGTGGGCGACGGTCACTTCCGCGCTCGTCTCCCCGTTGTGTTCGGCGAGTTTTGCAGCGAATGCGCGCACCATGTCCGGCACCGCAAACAGGCGGCGGTTGGCAGCGACGACGCGGATGAAATTGCCTGTCAGCCCGCCGATTTTCGCGCGATCCATAATGGCACCGATGGCACCCGTCTGTTCTTCGGCGGAGAATACAGGGGAGCGCAGGAGGCGTTTCAGATCATCCGATTCGGAAACCATCGTGCCGATGGACGCCATGTCACGGGAAACGGTGTCGAGAGACTTTTCCGTCTTCGCAAGATCGAACAGCGCCGATGCGTAGCGGTCTGCGACGCTCGATACGCGTCCGGATGAGGAATTGCCTGCCACGTGTTATCAGTCTTCTTCGCTGTGCCCGCGCCGCTGGTCCTGTTGGAGACCACCGCATCGGGGGATGCTTCGTGAACGGCCCCCACCCATGCCAAAACCGGCCTCGGGCGAAACCGAACCCGCCCTAGCATGGGGTTTTACAGGCCGCAACATTGTCCGCCCGCTTTGAAGGACGGATTTCCCACTGGGCGCGATATCCTTTTCCTATCGGATAACGCCGAATGCGTATAACAGCGGCAGCGCGGCCAGTACGGCGTCGCCGACAATCGCGCCCATGTGCATCGGACTGCGCGCGCCGTCGAACAAAAACGCGACGATACGTCCGAGACAGGCCAGTGCCAGCGCAGTGCCGAGCGCGATGTAGAGCAGCGGTTGGGGATGGAAGGCGATCGTCCAGAACGCAATTCCCATATGGAAGCCGCCGAGCGGACCGCGAATTTCTGAAAGGCCGAATTGGCGGCCGGGTATTTGGGCAAGGCCGGTCCAGCCCATGATCGTGCGTGGCATGAGGAAAGTGACGAGACCGCCGAAAAGGATGATGACGGCGGAGAGCCATGCCCCCCATTCACCGGGCGAGGCCGGCCATACGAATTCGATGAAACCCATTGTTCCGCCATCCTTTCGTTTGCGATTGTGCAGCCGTATGGTGGCTGCCAACATCCATATGCACAGCTATCGCTGAAAGGCACCCCATGCAGGATCTCTTCGCACGTATCGCAACCAATATCGGCGTCCCCGAACCCCTAGCCCGGAAAGCCGTTGGCATGGTGCTCGGCTATATGCAGCGCGAGGGCACGGACGGGTCAGTGGTTACCATGATTGAGAGCATGCCCGGTGCGATGGAATTGATCGCGCAGTTCAACGGTGCGGAAACCGAATCAAACGGGTCCGGCGGCGGTATGCTGGGCGGGCTGATGGGCGCGGCCTCGTCCCTGCTCGGCGGTAGCACCGGCAGTCTCATGGCGCTTGGCCAAAGCCTGATGGCGGAAGGCCTCAGCACGAGCCAGATCAAGGGTATCGGCGAAGAGACCGTTGCCTATGCGCGCCAACATGCGGGCGATGAGACCGTCGACAATGCCATGAAGGCGATACCGGGTCTTTCGACGATTCTGTGACGCCTTTAACCCTTGACCGCCCTGGTTGCGGTCAAGGTCCGCTTACGTCTTTTATACTACCACGATCGGCGAGCCGGCGGGCACGCGGTCGTAGAGGTCTATGATATCTTGGTTGAGCAGCCGCACGCAGCCGCTCGACACGGCACGACCAATGCTGGAGGCTTCCGGCGAACCGTGAACGCGGTAGATCGTGTCCACCCCGTTCTCGAATATGTAGAGCGCCCGCGCGCCCAGCGGATTATTCAGTCCGGGAGGCATGCCGCCATTGGCAATCGAGTATTGTTGCAA
This sequence comes from uncultured Alphaproteobacteria bacterium, assembly GCA_963841615.1. Lineage (GTDB taxonomy): Bacteria > Pseudomonadota > Alphaproteobacteria > Rhizobiales > Rhizobiaceae > Pseudahrensia. Next base: position 165,155 of record CAWJDI010000007.1, read on the forward strand.
TTCCGGTTGGCGGGCGACCATTTCATCCGGCGGCGTCCATTTCGGCCAGCGCTGCTTCCACTGGATGACACCCCGTCCACTCCATTCGAAACCGGCACGACCGAGACCGACGCCATAACGCATGGCGGTGCCGCCCTCCTCGGTCCAATAGAGATAGAACGTGCTGGTATCGACCACCATCGTGCCTGCCGGATAGCCGGTCGTGTTGTCGACCTGACGGCGGAAGAATTGCGGTTTGACCAGCCGCAGGTCGACGGCGGGCACGGGAAACTGCTCGTTCGGCAGCGGGCCGTAGAGGCGTTCATAGTAGGAGTAGGCTTCGTTCTGCGCCCGACGGGTGGCCAGCTTTCTCTGGATCTCCGGATCGGGCCCAGCGCAACCCGCCAGCACCAGCGCGCTGGTGGCACCGGCACCGGTCAGAAATGTGCGCCGGTTCACGTTGAAACCGGGCTTGAAAATTATATCGCTCACAATACCACCACCTGCGCGCCGATCGGCACGCGCTCGTATAAATCGTTCACATGACGGTTCAGCATGCGGATACACCCGTTGGACACCGAGCGTCCGATGGATGAGGGCTGCGTCGTGCCATGAATTCGGTACATCGTATCGCGCTTGCCGCGATAGAGATAGAGCGCCCGGGAGCCGAGCGGGTTGCCGGGACCACCGGGTACACCGCCCGCAAATTTTGCATATTTAGCCGGTTCGCGGCGGATCATGTTCTGCGTCGGTTGCCAGCGCGGCCACTTGGCCTTGCGCGCGATGCGCGCTCCGCCGCTGAAGGCGCGCCCCGCCTTGCCGACACCAATGCCATAGCGGCGGGCGCGGGAGCTTGTTTCCACCAGATAGAGGAAATGATTGTCGGGGTCGACCACGATAGTGCCAGGCCGGTATCCGCGAAACCGGACGCGGCGCGGCTCGAACCGCGCGGCTAGTTTGAAAGCCTTGGTGTGGTGTGCAAGCGCGGGCAGAGGCGCTGCCACAGTGAGGGCGGCGAGCGCTGTGGCGCTGGCGAGAAAGGAGCGTCTGGAAAGCATGGAAACACCTATGCGGAACTTGAACTGTTGGCAGACGGAACGCGCGCACCCAATGGGATCGCAGCGTCGCCGTGCTTCTGCACCCGCTTTGTGTAGGTCAAAATCATGAAAACCCGACCCTTGCTGACCACACTTATGCGTGAGTGAAGCGCGCGCGCCGCTTTATCCCTGCACTGCCGGATTGACGGCGATGGGCATTATTCCTCGCTTTTCACAAATGACGTTTGCGCGGGATGTTCAGCGCGATCCCGGCGAGGATCAGCGCGGAGGCTCCGATCAAGGGAAAAGTGAGCGCTTCGCCCAGCCAGACCAGCCCGCCGATGGCTGCGATAACAGGGACGAGCAGTTGCAATACGGCGGCAAGTGGCGTGCCGAGCGCCGGTAGCACCGCATACCACACGGCATAGCCGATGCCGGAGGTGAGCGCACCGGATGCCAGCGCCAGCACAATGCCTGACAAGGTGAGCGTGTCTCCTGCCGCCCAAGCCCATCCGACCAGCACAATCGCAAGCGGAACACAGCCGACGAAGTTGCGCGCCGTATGAGCCAGCGGTTCTGCCACACCACGACCGAGCAGGGTGTAGGCACCCCAGGCGATGCCTGCCACGACCATGGCCAGCGCGGCGGGTAGCGAAGGCGTCACGGCCCCCGGCAGCAGCAGCCAGACGAGGCCGGCCAGTGCCAGCGTCATGCCGGAGGCCTGTTTCGCGTTCATCTTTTCGCCCCGCACGATGGCCGTCGCCACCATCGTGATTTGCACCGTGGCAAACAGGATGAGCGCGCCTGTGGCCGCGCCGAGCGCAAGGTAGGAGAGAGAGAAAAACACCGCATAGGCGGCGAGCGCCGCGATACCCGGCATGTCTGCGGGCATTGGTATGGATGAGCGTGGACCCGCAAGCAGAACGAGCATCGCTGCACCTGAAACGAGACGCAGGCCGGTAAACATCTCCCAGCCTAAAAGGCCGCCTCCGAGCGCAGCACGGGTCAGCAGGGAATTGCCCGCAAAGGCCACGATGGCCAACGCGGCGAGAAGGATGGTCCGCGCGTGAGGGAGGTTCATTTCCCGGTGAAGACCGGCTTCTCCTTGGCGAAGAACGCGGCGACACCGGCCTTGCAGTCGGCGCTTTCCAGCAGTGCGTCTTGCTCCAGCCCTTCGGCGGAAATCGCGTCGCCATAGTTCATGCTGCCGACGGATCGCAGCAAACGCTTGGCGGCAGCCATGGCCAGCGGTGGGCCGGAGGCGAGGTTTTGGGCCCAGTCCATCGTCATGCTGTCGAGGTCGGCGGCAGGAACCAGCTTGTTGGCGATGCCGTATTCGAGGCAGTCAGCAGCGGAAATCTTTTCGCCCTCCAGAATTGCCTGCAGGGCGCGGTGGTAGCCCATGTTCTGCAACAATAGCTGAGTGTTGCCGCCGTCCGGCACCAGCGCGATGGCCGCGAAGGCCATGTAGATGGTCGCATCGTCGGCCATCGTCATCAGGTCGCAATTCATGGCGAAGGCCGCCCCAATACCGGCTGCCGAGCCATGGACCTGCGCGATCCAGATTTTCGAACTTTCCGCGATGCCGGTGAGCGCGGGTTTGTATTCGCGGTCGATATGGGCGGACACGGGGTTTTCAAAACCGGCGGCAAGATCGGCACCTGCACAGAAGCCGCGTCCGGCACCTTTCAGGATGACCACGCGGATTGTTTCATCGGTCTCGATTTCGGCGATGGCTGCGCGCAATTCGGCGCGCAATTCGGCATTGAGGGCATTGAACTGTTTTGGGCGGTTGAGGGTGAGCGTGGCGACGGGACCATAAGCCTCGCGCAGCAGGAGTGATTCGCTCATGTGACGGCACTATCATTTCGCAGGGCTTCTATCGCGTCGGCCCCGTAACCCGCCTCTTGCAAAATTGCATCCGTGTCCGCCCCCGCAGTCGCAGGACGCTGTGGCGTGGCGGAAGGCGTGCGGGAAAATCTGGGGGCGGGTGCGGCTTGCGTGACGCCGTCCGGCATGACGAACGTGTTTCGAGCCGCATTGTGCGGATGGCTCGGCGCTTCCGACCAATCAAGCACCGGCGCGACGCAGGCATCCGTGCCGTCGAACGCCACTGTCCATTCATCGCGGGTGCGGGAGGCGAAAATCTCCCGCAGGCGCTCGTGGTGGATCGGCCATTGGGTGCGGTCGTATTGGGGCAGTTCGATGCCGAGAATTTCCGACATGGCGGCGAAGAATTGCGGCTCCAGCGGGCCGACGCTCATGTGCTTGCCGTCTGCAGTTTCATAGCAGCGATAGAACGGCGCGCCGCCGTCGAGCAGGTTGTCGGCGCGCTCGCCGGACCATTGGCCACGGGCCAACATCGTGTGGAACAAGCCAGCCAAGGCTGGCGCGCCGTCCACCATCGCCGCGTCGATAACCTGTCCTTTGCCAGAGGTCTGGCGTTCATACAGCGCGGCCAACACGCCGAGCAGCAGAAACATTGTGCCGCCTGCATAATCGGCCACCATGTTGAGTGGCGGCAACGGGACCATCCTTCGGCCCGATGGCGTGGAGCAGGCCGGTGATAGCCAGATAGTTGATATCGTGCCCCGCCGTCTGCGAAAGCGGCCCGTCCTGCCCCCAGCCCGTCATGCGGCCATAAATGAGATGGTCGGGGCAATCATCCGGCCCCAGCCCCAGCTTTTCCATCACGCCGGGGCGGAACCCTTCGATGAGAATGTCGGCGTTTTCCAGCAGCTTGAGCAGCGCCCCGCGCCCCGCTTCGCTTTTGAGATCAAGCGCGATGGAGCGTTTGTTTCGGCGGTTGATATCCGTGTTATCCGGTTTGCCGGACGCACGGTCAATGACGACGACATTCGCGCCCAAATCACCGAGGAGTTGGCCTGCAAGCGGCACCGGCCCAATGGCGGCCATTTCGATGACGGTGAGGCCGGAAAGAGGACCGCTCATGCCCGTTTGGCCCGCTCGTCCAGCCCCAGCCCGCGCCCGATGATTTCGCGCATGATCTCCGACGTGCCAGCATAGATGCGGCTGATGCGGGCATCGGCGTAGAGACGGGAAATCTCGTATTCGTCCATATAGCCCGCGCCGCCGTGCAGCTGCAGGCATTCGTCCACCACGCGGCCTTCCACTTCGGAGGTCAGCAGTTTCACCTGCGCACCGGCCTCGGCGGACAGGTTGCCGTCGAGATGTTCCATCACGCAATGGTCCACGAAGGCCTGCGCGGCATCGAGTTCCGTTCGCATGTCGGCCATCTTGAAACGGGAGTTCTGGAACGTGCCGACGGGCCGCCCGAATGCCTTGCGGTCCATGATGAATGTCGAGCGTGATATCGAAGGCGCGGTTGGCGCGGGCGAGATAGCCGACAGCACCGATCAGCCGCTCCTCGGCCAGCCCCACCATCATGGCTTGAAAGCCCCGCGCCGGGTCACCCAGCACGTTGTCCTTCGGCACCTTCACATCGTCGAAGAACAGTTCGGACGTGTCCTGCGAATGCAGGCCGAGCTTTTTGAGTTGCCGCCCGCGGCGAAAGCCCTCCATGCCTTCCTCTACCACGAACAGCCCGATGCCCCGCTCCGCCGTGCGGGCGGCGACGATGACGAGACCGGCCAGCTGGCCGTTCGAAATGTAGGTTTTCGAGCCGTTCAGCAGCCAGTGATCGTCCTTTTCCACCGCGTTGGTGCGGATGGCGGCGAGGTCTGAGCCGGTGCCGGGTTCCGTCATGGCGATGGCTAAAATCTGCTTCCCCGACACGATGCCCGGCATGAAGCGGGCTTTCTGTTCGTCGGTGCCGAACTTGGCAAAGTATGGCCCGACGATGCGGTTGTGCAGCGACAGGAAGAAACCGGATTCCCCAACCAGTTCCTCGGTGAGAATCTGGTCGAAGCGGAAATCGTCCACACCCGCACCGCCATATTGCTCATCCGCCCACATGCAGCTGAAACCGGCCGCGCCCGCCTTGCGCCATACGTCCCCGGAAACGCGTCCGTTCGCGCGCCATTCTTCGGCATGGGGCGCGACTTCGGCTTCGTAGAAGCGGCGCACGGATTCGCGGAACTGTTCGTGTTCGGGTTCGAAGATGCGGCGGTTGAGCATGGCGTTGGTCCGGTTGGGCGTTTGCGGGACTATGCCACCCGCGCGATGGCGAGAAAAGCGTCGCGATTCCACGCAGGCCGGTTGCGTTGTGCGCGCCCGTGCCGCATTTACCGTGCCCATGAGCGATCAATCCCCCTTTTTCAACGAGATGCACCTGCCCGACGGTTCGGCACGTGCAGCTTACGAAGCGTATGACGCATGGTTTCAGGCGGCGGACGAAAACCGCCTTCGCAGCAAGGCGGAGTTTGCCGAGACGGTGTTTCGGCGCACCGGCATTACCTTTGCCGTTTATGGCGAGGAGGAGGCGGCCGAACGGCTAATCCCCTTCGATATCGTGCCGCGCATATTGGCCGCGCAGGAATGGGCAATATTGGAAGCGGGTGTGGTGCAACGCGTGAAGGCGCTCAACGCCTTTCTCCACGACATCTACCACGACCGGGATATCATTCGCGCCGGTATCGTGCCCGAAGCGCTGATCGCCAAAAACGAGGCGTTTTGCGCCCCCATGCTGGGATTCACGCCGCCCGGTGGCGTCTATACCCACATCGTCGGCACCGATGTGGTGCGGACGGGGGCGGGCGAATTCTTCGTGCTGGAAGACAATGCGCGCACGCCGTCCGGCGTCTCCTACATGCTGGAGAACCGCGAAACGATGATGCAGCTTTTCCCGGAACTGTTCGAACAGATTCCGGTGCGGGAAGTGAGCCATTACCCGCAGGCGCTGCGCCGTTCGCTGGCCGCCCTGCCGCCTGAAAAATATGACGGCAAGGAAAAGCCGGTCGTCGCCGTGATGACGCCCGGCGCATTCAACTCCGCCTATTTCGAGCATTCGTTTCTTGCTGACCAGATGGGCGTGGAACTGGTGGAAGCGGGCGATCTGAAGGTCGTGGACGGTCGTGTGGTCATGCGGACAACGCGGGGGTCCAAGCCCATCGACGTGCTCTACCGCCGCATCGACGACGATTATCTCGACCCGCTCACCTTCCGGTCCGATTCCATGCTCGGCGTGCCCGGCATCATGGATGTCTATCGCTCCGGCGGTATTACGCTGGCCAACGCGCCCGGCACCGGCATTTCCGACGACAAGGCGATCTATTCCTACATGCCGGAGATCGTGCGGTTCTATACCGGCGAGGAGCCGCTGCTGCCCAATGTGCCGACACACCGCTGCAGCGAGGAGGAGGCGCTGGCCTACACGCTCGACAACCTGTCCGATCTTGTCGTGAAGGAAGTCCACGGTTCCGGCGGTTACGGCATGCTGGTGGGACCGGCTGCGAGCAAGGCGGAGCTTGAAAGTTTCGAGGCCAAGCTGCGGGCCAAACCCCACGGCTACATTTCCCAGCCGACGCTGGCGCTGTCCACCTGCCCGATCCTCACCGAAGCCGGACTTGGCCCCCCGCCATCTCGATCTGCGGCCCTTCGCGCTCTACGGCAAGGATGTGACGCTTGTGCCCGGTGGGTTGACGCGGGTGGCTATGAAGGAAGGGTCGCTCGTGGTGAACTCATCGCAGGGCGGCGGCACGAAGGACACTTGGGTGCTCGAAGACACGCAGTCCCAGTCTCAGAACCAGTCGCAAGGGGGTGCCAAAGCATGATGCTTGGTAAAACCGCCAACGGCCTGACATGGATGTCGCGCTATATCGAGCGCGCGGAAAATCTCGCCCGTCTCATCGAGGCCGGACAGCGCATGTCGCTGACGCGGCAGGGCAGGGCAAGCGAGGAATGGGCGGCCATCCTGTCGGCCACCGGTTCGCTCACCGCGTTTCAAAAGGTTCACGGCAAGGAATACAGCGCCGCCAACGCGACGGATTTTCTGTTGCGCGCCGACAGCAATCCCGGTTCCCTGAAAGCGGTCGTGGATGTGGCCCGCACCAATGCCCGCATCGTTCGCACCGCGATTACACGGGAAGTATGGGAAGGTATCAACGAGTTTTATCTGGCCATGAAGACCGGCTTGCAGAAGCCGGTCGACCCGACCGATCTGCCGGACCTGCTGGCGTCCATCCACCGCGCGGGTGGTATCGTGCGCGGCGCGATGGCAGGCACGATGTTGCGGAACGACATCTACAATTTCGCTTCGCTCGGCACCTATATGGAACGGGCGGACGGCACGGCACGTCTGCTCGACGTGAAATATCACGTGCTGCTGCCACGGGCGTCCGACGTGGGCGACGAGCTCGATCTGGCGCAGTGGGAGCAGATATTGCGCTCCGCACACATCAACCGCGCGTTCCTGATGGTCCACGGCACGGACTACACAGCCGCCAACGTGGCGGATTTCCTCATACTCGATTCGCGGATGCCCCGGTCCATCGCCCATTGCACCTCGCGGGCCGCCAAGCATATCAGCCACTTGCAGCGCGAACACGGGGGCGAGCGCATCGTGGCGTCCGACCGGATGGACGCGCTGAACGAAAGACTGAAAGGCGGCACGATCGAAACGATTCTCACCGACGGGCTGCACGAATTCCTGCTTGCCGTTATGGATGACGTGGTGGCCGTTTCGGATTCGGTGGCCGAAGCCTACCGGTTCCACGCCTGACCCTTTTGGAAAACAGCACCCCGCCCAAAACTCCGCTCAGCATCCGGCACGTCACGCGCTACACCTACTCCAAACCGCTGCCCTACGGTTTGGCGCGCTTGCGTTTGCGCCCGCTCAGCGACACGACGCAGAGCATCGACCGCTGGGATGTGTCGATACAGGGCGGCGCGATCGGTGCGGCGTTCACCGACGAGCATGGCAATCACACGGACCTGATCGAGATTGCCCGTGGCACGACCGAACTGGAAATCATCGCCGGGGGCGAGGTCACGCCGCTGCGGAACGATGGGCTGTCGGGCGACACGCCCGCGCCGGACTGGCTCTACCACCTGTCCACACCGCTGACCTTTGCCGGGCCTGGCATTGCCGATCTGTGCCGGGGCGTCGATGTGTCGGACCCCATCCCCGCCTTTCACGCCCTGTCGGCCAGCATTCTGGGCATCATTCCCTTCGACCTCGATGTGAACACGGCGGCCGAAAGTGCCGAGGCCGTGTTGTCGCGCCGGGCGGGGGTTTGTCAGGACCACACCCATGTGATGATCGCCTGTGCCCGCCTGCTCGGCTTTCCCGCGCGCTACGTCTCAGGCCATCTGGCGCTCAATCAGGGGGCGGAGCAGACAGCGGGGCACGCTTGGGCGGACATCAAGATTCCTGATCTTGGATGGGTTGGATTCGATGTTTCCAATGGATATTCGCCCGACGATCGCTATATGCGTCTTGCAACGGGGCGCGATGCCCGCGAGGCGGCACCTGTGGACGGCCTGACATTCGGGAACCATAGCGAACGTCTCGATGTTGCCGTTCGCGTTGAAGGGCATCCGATGCAGCAGTAAGGTGCCATCCGCGCCTCCCGCTCCCTCCACACGAATCGTTTGAACCCATGACCTATTGCATCGGCCTGAAACTCGACCACGGCCTTCTGTATCTCTCCGACACCCGCACCAATGCGGGCGTCGACAACGTGTCCACCATTACAAAACTGAAGTCCTGGGACGTTCCCGGCGACCGCACGATCACCATTCTGTCTGCCGGTAACCTCGCCACCACGCAGGCGGTGGTCTCGTGGCTGGAAGAGCGCAACAAGGTGCCGTCCGAGCGCAATCCGTCCATTTTGCAGGCGCCCACTATGTTCGAGGTCGCCCGTATCGTGGGTGACACACTGGCGATGGAAGTGGCTGAACGGTCCAAGGCTCCGGGAGAAACGAGCGCCACCGCTATGGATACGGCGTTTTCCGGCACGCTGATGGTCGGCGGACAAATCGCGGGCGCAGAGCCGCGGCTCTATCTCATCTATCCCCAGGGCAATTTCATCGAGGCGACGGACGACAACCCGTTCTTCCAGATCGGCGAAACCAAGTACGGCAAGCCTATCCTCCTGCGCGCCTTCGACCCCGCCATGAGCTATCAGGACGCCGTGCGGCTGTTGCTGGTGTCGATGGATTCCACCGTGCGGGCGAACCTCGCTGTCGCGCCGCCCTTCGACCTGCGGTATGTCGAGGAAGGCTCGTTTGCGCCGACCCATGAACGGCGAATCGAGGCGGACGATCCTTATTATTTGGCGCTCTCGAAGGGCTGGGGAACGGCCTTGCGCGATGCCATTCCCACGCTTCCTTCCTACGACGGCTGAAGCCTGTACACCCGCCGGACGCGAACCGTCCTAGCGGGTGATGATTTCCGGACCCATCATCATCGTCGGTAGCCATGTGGAGACGATCGGCACATATGTGACGATGATGAGAAAGACGAACATGATGCCGACCCACGGCAGGGCGGCTTTCACCACGTCGAAGACCGACATGCCCGCCACCCCCGCCGTGACGAACAGGTTCAGCCCCACCGGCGGGGTGATCATGCCGATCTCCATGTTCACCACCATGATGATGCCGAGGTGGATCGGGTCGATGCCCAGCTCCATGGCGATGGGGAACACCAGCGGCGCCACGATGATGAGCAGGCCGGACGGTTCCATGAACTGTCCGCCGAGCAGCAGGATGACGTTGACCACGATCAGGAACATGATCGGCCCCAGACCGGCGGCCAGCATGGCCTCGGTGATCATCTGCGGAATGCGCTCTTCGGTCAGCACGTGTTTGAGGATCAGCGCGTTGGCGATGATGAACATCAGCATGATGGTCAGCTTGCCCGCCTCGAACAGGGTCGCCCGGGTGTCCGCGTGAAACCATGCGGTGACGAGTGCGTGGGGTTTGCGTAGCAGCGACGTATTGGCGTTGCCTCCAACGGTCGCCAGCGGACCCATGTCGCGATAGACGAAATTGGCGATCAGGAATGCATAGACCGCAGCGACGGCTGCCGCTTCCGTGGGCGTGAAGATGCCCCCATAGATGCCGCCCAGAATGATGACGATAAGGAACAGACCCCAGAAGGCGTCGCGCGCCGAAGCGAAGATTTCGCCCACACCGGCAAAGGGCTGTTTCGGTATTTTTTTCCACTTCGCGGCAACATAAATGCCGATCATCAGCATGAGGCCCGCAATCAGGCCGGGAATGACACCGGCCAGAAACATGCGGCCGACGGACACATCCGTCGCTGCCGCATAGACCACCATCACGATAGAAGGCGGGATGAGAATGCCGAGCGTGCCCGCGTTGCAGATGACACCAGCAGCGAACTCCTTCGTGTAGCCGACCTCCCGCATACCGGCGATGACGATGGAGCCGATGGCCACCACGGTTGCAGGCGACGAGCCGGACAAAGCCGCAAACATCATGCAGGCCATGACGGATGCAATGGCGAGACCGCCCGTCACGTGGCCGACGCAGGCCACTGCGAAACGGATGATGCGCCGCGCCACACCGCCCGTCGACATGAAGGACGAGGCGAGCACGAAGAAGGGAATGGCAAGCAGGGTGTAGTGACCGTCGAAGGCAGAGAACAGCGTGCCTGCGATGGAGGCCAGCGATCCGCCGGAATAGGCGACCAGAAACAGCATCGAAGACAGGCCCAGCGAAACGGCGATCGGCACGCCAATCATCATCAGCCCGATGATGAAGACGAAGAGGAGAACGACTTCCATCAGCGTGCGCCTCCGCTGGAATGGGGGCCGGAACCGGTTTCGGCAGCAGCCGCGACCGCATCGTCGGCGTCCTCGTAAATCTCCTCCGCCTCATGGGCGGCGATCATCAGGTCTTGTTGGTTCGTGGCAACACGCCACACTGCCTGACAAAAACGCAGCAGAAGTAGCGCCATACCCACCGGCAGTGCGAAATAGGGGATCATTTTGGGCAGCTTGGAATAGGTTTCGCCGTCGTTGAAGAAATCTTCCATCCAGCGCAGGAATCCGGGCATCGGCAGGTCCGATGTTTCGTAGAATGCGCGGTCGAAGATGAACGGGGACCAATAGTCCCACGCGCCTTTCAACAGCAGCGCGGCGTAGAGGATGCAGGCGGCACCGGCGATTAGTGTCACCGTCTTGCGGGCGCCCACCGGCAACAGGTTCACGCCGATATCGATACCGATGTGGAACGTGCGTTTGACGCCGTAGGCCGCGCCGATCAGCACCAGCCATGCGAACAGATAGACCGTAGTTTCAAGCGCCCACAGGATGTTGGCGTTGAACACATAGCGCGCCACCACATTGCAGAAGGCAACGAGCGTCATGATGCCGAGCGTGGCTGCGATGAAGGTTTCCTCGATGGAGGCAACCCATGCAAAACGCTCCGTTTCCGGTGATTTGGTGATCACGATTGGTGTCCTCCCCCAAGGAACCCGCACGGGTATCGGTTTTGATACCGCGCGATGGTGTGCGGCCCCGCCCGAAAAGCGGAGCCGCACATTCAGAAAACCCTTACTGGGTTGCCTGCGCTTTTTCGATCATGTCGGCACCGATGTCGCCTTCGAACTGGGCCCAGACGGGCTTCATGGCATCGACCCAGGCCTGACGCTGCTCGGCGTTCAGTTCACGGACGACGCCACCGGCAGCGATGATCTGCGCCTTGGCTTCCTGGTTCACCTTTTCCGATTCCGCGTTGCGGCTGGTGGACACTTCCTGAAGAATCGTGGCCAGCTGGTCGCGGATTTCAGGATCGAGACCGTCCCACCAGTCGGAGCCCGTCACGACCAGATAGTCGATCACGCCGTGGTTGGTTTCGGTGATGCCGTCCTGCACTTCAAAGAACTTCTGCCCGTAAATGTTGGACCAGGTGTTTTCCTGACCGTCCACGACCTTCTGCTGCAGCGCGCCATAGACTTCGGAAAACGCCATCTTCTGCGGGTTGGCACCAAGCGCCTCGAACTGGGCGACCAGCACGTCCGAAGGCTGCACGCGGAATTTCAGGCCGTTGGCATCTTCAGGCTTTTCAAGCGGCTTGTTGGCGGAAATCTGCTTCATGCCATTGTGCCAGAAGTTGAGGCCCTTGATGCCGCGCTTCACCATCGTGTCCTTCATTTCCTGACCGGCTTCGGACGCCTGAAAAGCGTCGACCGCGGAAATGTCGGCAAACAGGAAGGGCAGGTCGAACAGGCGGAACTTCTTGGTGATGCCTTCGAACAGCGAAAGCGACGGTGCGCCCATCTGCACGTCGCCGTTCAGGATGGCTTCGAGCACTTTTTCGTCGGTATAGAGCGTGGAGTTGGGGAACACCTCCATGCAGGCCTTGCCGTTCATTTCCGCGTTCACGCGCTCGGCGAGAAGGGAAGCGGCGATGCCCTTGGGGTGCTTGTCGGTGTTGGTGACGTGGCTGAACTTGATGACCATCTCGCCTTCGTCGCAAGCCGCGAATGCCGGCATGGCCGAGGTGGCGAGAAGGGCTGCGGCGGCGGCCGCGAGGGTAAATTTACGCATGGTTTTCCTCCCAGAATGCGATTGTGCGGATGACGACGCCGTCTGCTGCGGCGTTCTGTTCCTGCCCGAACATGGCACGGCTGACGGTGCACTGGCTACAGGATTGTTCTTCCGTAACCGTCTGGCGACTGGCCTACTCGCCAGCGCGAAACTTTGCAGCCACATGCAGCGGCACGGCGCCCGGCAAAATCGCCGTTTTCAAACACCAGCGGTTCGCCCTCGCCGCGCTCGAACCCTTCCACCCGCCCCACCACGATCCAGTGGTCGCCACCTTCGTGCACCGCTTCGCGCACGCAATCGAACCGGGTGGACACGTCCGGCAGGTGCGGCACGCGGTCGGTGCCCTCGCGCCAGTCGCAGCCCGGCATATTTGTCGGTGCCGCTTTTGGCGAAACGGTTGGCGAGGTCGGCCTGATCGATCGTCAGCACATGGACGGAAAAGCGTTCGGATTGCTGAAACACCCGTGCCGACAATGCCTTGCGGCCGATCGACCACAGGATGAGGGGTGGATCGAGGGACACGGAATTGAACGACGACGCCGTCACGCCCACCGGCACTTCGGCCACCGCATCCCAGGCGGTCACGATGGTAACGCCCGTGGCGAAGCTGCCCAAGTGCGGTGCGGAAGTCCTTGTGGTGAAGGATGCGGTCATGGTGCGGGGCTTAGGGGAGCGTGCGCTGCCCCGTCTAGCGTTTCAAATGCCGCGTCAGCCGGTCTTCCGCCGCATCCCACACCCGGCGCAGGGTTTCGACCACAACGAGATAGAGAACGGCCGCCCACAGATAGACGTCGAAATCGAACGAACGGGAATAGGCGAGGCGCGTTTCGCCCATCAAGTCCAGCACGGTGATGACGCTGGCGATGGCTGAGCCCTTGACCATCAGCACCACCTCGTTGCCCAGCGGGCGCAATGCGGTGATGAGTGCCTGCGGCAGCACCACTTTTCGCGCGATGGTCGCCTTCGAAAGCCCCAGTGCCTGCCCCGCTTCCCGCTGGCCCTTGCCGACCGAGCGGATCGCGCCTGTATAGATCTGCGCCTGATAGGCGGCTGTGTTCATGGTGAAGGCGAGAATGGCGCACCAGATGGCGTCGCGGAAAAACCACCACAGGCCGATTTCCTTGAAGAAGTCGGAAAACTCGCCGGAGCCGTAGTAGATCAGGAACACCTGCGCGATGAGCGGGGTGCCGCGAAAGAACGCCATGAAGGCGGTCGGCGGGCGCGTTGGCCCACCAGCTCGACGACAGGCGACCGGCGGTCAGGATGCCGCCCAGAATGGCACCGGCCACGATGGAAATGGCGGTGATCCACAGGGTCTTCCAAAGCCCCTGAAGCAATCGAGGACCGTAGCGGCTGACGAAATCCGCATCAAAGCCGAATACGAAACTGGCCGCGACGCCCAGCGCCAAGGCAGCCCAAAGAGCGACGAGAATCGTGCCGACGACCCGTGTGCCGGTCCAGGTGCGGGCAATCTTCGGCGGTGGCGGGCGCTGGGGCAGCAGCGATGTGGAAACGTAGGACGGGTTTGCAATGCTCACCTGTCAATGCCCCGGCTGAACCGCGTATTCAGCGCCGTCAGCCCTGCCGAGGATGTCAGCGACAGGACGAGATAGAGCAGGCAGGCGACCATGTAGAAGAAAAACGGCTCCTTGGTGTTGCCCACCGCGACGGAGGTCTTTCGCAACAGGTCGTCCAGCGCGATGATGGAGACGAGCGCGGTGTCCTTCAACAGCACCAGCCACAGGTTCGACAGGCCGGGCAGGGCGAGGCGGAACAGCTGCGGCATCACGACCTTGCGCAGCGTTTGGCCCCGCGTCAGCCCAAGGGCTGCGGCCCCTTCATACTGGCCCTGCGGAATGCCGCGAAAGGCGGACAGGAAGACTTCGGAGGAGAAGGCGGAAAACACGATGCCGAGCGCGATGACACCGGCCACGAAGCCGGACACTTCCACATAGGTGTCGGAGAACAGGCCGATGAAAGCCCCCAGCGCCATCTGCCCGCCATAGTAGATGATAAACAGCGTCACCAGTTCCGGCACGCCGCGGAAAATGGTGGTGTAGATGTTGGCGGCTGCGCGCAGCGACGGTTCGGGGGATTGCTTGGCCAGCGCCAGCAGGAAACCGGCGAGCAGGCCGAAAGGGAGTGTGGTGAGGGCAAGACGGATCGTCAGCCACAGCCCCTCGGCCAGTTCATCCCCCCAGCCGGTCGGGCCGAAAGCGAGGAGGGCGAACAGATCGCTCACCGCCCCGTTGCCGATCGAATGAACAGATCGAGATGGGTCGGGTCGCGCCGGATCGTCATGGTCTTCCCCTCATACAGCGCGGGCCGTCATACTGGCCGCACAAAACCCCAGCCTGTCCCGCTTGGCAAGATAGTTAGCAAGACCTTGCCAGAGTACCGACAGGTTGCACACCGAAAGCAACCGCTCTCGGAACGGCTTTGTGGAAAGATTGGGACTTCGGTTTCCACAAGAGGTTTCCCCCATGCGCCTTCGCACGACATCCCTATTTCTACTTGCCGGTGCGGTTTTATCCACCGCCGCTCTGGCGAATGATGATTTCAACAATTCAGTCGTCGCCATCAACGCATCCGCCAATGGCAGCGTGACGGTGCTGGGCGGAATCGAAGCGCGGCAGGTTCGGCTCGAACTGGGACCGTTGCGGATCGGCGAGGCCAAATTGCCGGGCGGGATCATTTCCAAGGCAGACCGGATGCGGATGCGCGCCGAACGGGCCGAAGCGCGCCGGACTGAACTCGATGAAGCAAAACGATGATCACGTCGATGACGCTCATCGGGCTCGCCTATCGTTATTTCACGCGGCACAAGCGCGCTGCGAGACTTGCCGTAAAACCCTGAACGGCAGAAGCGTTTCGCCATTTACCGCGGGTAAACACGAAAAAGGCCGGTGCGATGCACCGGCCTTTTTGGCATTCGATCTATACGAAGTGTCGTTCAGACCGAGTCTTTTGGCTCCAGCACCTGACGACCACGATACATGCCCGACTTCAGGTCGATGTGGTGCGGACGGCGCAATTCGCCGGAATTCTTGTCCTCGACATAGGACGGGTTCTTCAGCGCATCGGTAGAGCGGCGGTGGCCGCGTTTCATGCGCGTGATCTTGCTCTTGGGGACTGCCATGGTCTTCTCCGTCTTGGTCCACCAGCCAGCATGTGTGGGGCGGCGGACGCTTGTATGCGTTATCCGGTATCATGGGCGCAGGCTATCCGGCAGGTCATGCGGACAGGTTCAGTCGATGCGCGTGTCATGAACTGAGCGGCTTTGTAACCGAAATCGCGCGCGGTGCAAGGGGTTGTGTCTCACTCTTTCAGGCAACCTACATAGGCGCCGGATTGAAGCGCGCGGCCTTCCACGGTGCGGGCCATACGGCCCAATGACCGGCTCGGGTTGGCCGGGTCGCGGGTCAACGGGCTTGGCAGAACGACGGTAAGCCGCGCGGCCTGTGCGCGGGTGAGGTTGGCCGCCGATGTGCCGAAATGATGGCGGGCTGCGGCCTCGATGCCGTAGATGCCAGGCCCCCATTCGGCGATGTTGAGATAGACCTCCATCACCCGCCGCTTTCCCCAGGCAGCATCGATGACCAGCGCCAGCGGCACTTCGAGCGCCTTGCGAATGTAGGACCGGCCCGGCCAGAGGAATACATTCTTCACCGTCTGCATGGGAATCGTGCTGGCCCCACGCATCTTCTCACCCTCCAGCGCCCCTTCGATGACGGTGTTGACCGCATCCCAGTCGACACCTTTATGGGCGCAGAACTGGCCGTCTTCGGAACTGACCACCGATTGCCAGACATTGGGAGATATGGAGCTGAAATCCACCCAGTCGCGCGAAACCGGCTCTCCGCTCACGAAGCGCCACGCCATCAGCGTCGAGACCGGATGGGTTGCGGGCCATGTGTAAAGCGCGGCCAGAGCGAGCGGGGTCAGGCACACGAGAACGATTGTCAGGATTGTCCAGCCGAAGAACCGGCGCAGGCGCTGACGAAATGTTCGCTTGGACCGGATGGTTTTCGTGATCGCACGTTTCGATTTGCCCTTCGGAGCCGGCTTTGGCTTGTCGCGCTTCGGCGGCTCGATGGCGTCGTCGGAGCTTCCTTTTACGGGCGCGTCGAAGGACGGTGGCACACGGGTTTTGGTCGTTTTTCTGGCCAAATGCCCGCATGCCCTGAATCATCGCGTCTCCGGTGCCCTCCTCTTAGGCCATGCAAGCCGCATGCGCCAACGGCCCACTTGCGATGGCGGCGCGCGACCGCCAAGAAGCGGGTATGAAACCAGCCGATTTCACGTCTCAAATGTCCCGTATCACCGCGCCGGTCGAAGCGCGATTGGCGGTGTTGCTATCGGATACCGCTCAGCCCGGCGAGACGGTGCGGGTGGCGAAACTGATGGCGGCCATGCGCCACGGCACGCTAGATGGCGGCAAGCGGTTGCGCCCGTTTCTGCTGCTGGAGGTCGTGCGGTTCTGCGGTGGCAATGCGGACACTGCGTTCGATGCTGCCTGCGCGCTGGAGATGATCCACTGCTATTCGCTCATCCACGACGATCTGCCCGCAATGGACGATGACGACCTGCGGCGCGGTCGCCCGACCGTCCACAAGGCGTTCGGTGAGGCCACGGCGATTCTCGCAGGTGATGCCTTGCTGACGCTGGCGTTTGAAACGGTGGCGGCGGATGAGAGCCTGTCGGCGCAGGTGCGTGTGGACTTGGTGCGCCTGCTTGCACAAGCCGCCGGTCTGGGGGGCATGATCGGCGGGCAGATGCTGGATATCGAAGCCGAAGCCCGTGCGCCCGATGCTGACGGCATCCGCCGGTTACAGGCCATGAAGACCGGTGCGCTGATCCGCTACGCCTGCGAAGCCGGAGCCGTTATTGGCAATGCCGATGCTGCAAAACGCGCCGCGCTCGTGGCTTATGGTAAGACAGTCGGCCTCGCCTTCCAGCTGGCTGACGATGTGCTGGACGTGACGGCTTCGCCCGAGGCGATGGGCAAGGCGACGGGCAAGGATGCGGGCGCGGGCAAGGCCACACTGGTGGGACTGCACGGGATCGACGCCGTTACAGACATGCTGGACGCCGCCGTAGCGGAGGCGGAAGCGGCGATGGATGGCCACGGGGATAGCGATACGCTGGTCGCGCTCGCCCGCTTCGTGGCGACGCGCAAAAGTTAGCGGTTCTTTTTCACCAGACAGAATCCGCCCGTCTGGCGGATGCGTTTGCACAGGCTCGATAGCCTCCGCCCGTGTTTCAGCGCCCAAACGCACGGTCCATACGCGTGCGCGGCCCAAGCGGCGAACGGGTGCGGACCAGTTCAGGCTTGGTGTCGCCAACCACCGTGCCCAGCCGCGCGCGCACCTTCTCCCAGTTCCGCAGGGCGACGGCGCGCTTAAAATTACCCGCCACATCAACACCCCACGGCTTGCGTTGCACTTCGGCGGACAGGTCGTTGCGAAACCGTGTCTTTCGCACCGGCAAAGCGCGGCAGGCGGTGAAGAAATCCTTGCCCGGTTCGAGGTCGAAATCTTCCACCCGGGCACCGGGTTTCAGGAATGTCGCGGCCCCTTTGCCGGTGAGTGCGACCACGTAATCCAGCGTCTCGAACGGCAGGCCGGAGCGACCGTCGCGAAAACGCGCCACGCGACCCGGCCCCGCATTGTAGGCCGCTGCTGCCAGCCCGAAATTACCGAAGGTCGCCTTTTCGTGCGCCAGACAGTGCGGCGGAGGCGGGGATGGCTTGCGCGGGATCGTAAGGGTCTGCCAGCCCGCGTTCTTTCGCCGTGGCTGGCATGAACTGGGCGATACCCTGCGCGCCGACCGGCGACAGGGCATTACGGTCGAACCGGCTTTCCACCCAGATCAGGCGGGCAAAGAAATTGCGGGGCACGTCGTATTTCAGTCGATGCGGCGGAGATTGCGTTGCAGATACGCGCAGGCGTCCAGATGCCGTTTTCCTCCAGCACGGATTGCGCCCGCGCCGGACGGATAGAAAGCAGACTAAGAAGTAGGAGTGCCAGCCGCGCCAAAGCGTGTCTCCACATAGGTCTGCACCATTGCTTCGAAGTCACTCGCAATGTTCGCGCCGCGCAGGGTGGCGGCCTTCTTGCCGTCGATGAAGACCGGCGCGGCAGGGGTTTCTCCGGTGCCGGGCAGCGATATGCCGATATCGGCGTGTTTGCTCTCGCCGGGGCCGTTGACGATGCAGCCCATCACCGCGACCTTGAGGTCGGCGACGCCGGGATATTTGTCCTTCCAGACCGGCATGTTGGCGCGCAGATCGTGTTCGATCTTTGAGGCCAGTTCCTGAAACGTGGTCGACGTGGTGCGCCCGCAACCGGGGCAGGCGGCGACGACCGGCACAAAGGTGCGAAAGCCCATCACCTGCAACAATTCCTGCGCCACCTGCACCTCGCGGGTGCGGTCGCCGCCGGGTTCGCGGGGTCAGCGAAATGCGGATCGTGTCGCCGATGCCCTGTTGCAGCAGAATGCCGAGCGCGGCGGATGAGGCGACGATGCCCTTCGAGCCCATGCCCGCTTCCGTCAGCCCCAGATGCAGGGCGTGGTCGGTGCGGCGAGGCGAGGTCGGCATAGACGGCGATGAGTTGCTGCACGTTGGAGACTTTGGCCGACAGGATGATCCGGTCGCGCGCCCAGCCCGATGCGTTCCGCCTCGTGGGCCGAGCAGCATCGCCGATTGCACGATGGCCTCGCGCATCACCTCATCGGCAGACAAGGGCGAACCGTTGGCGGCGTTGTCGTCCATCAGCGATGTGAGCAGAGCCTGATCGAGCGAGCCCCAGTTGACGCCGATCCGCACCGGCTTGTCGTAGCGGATGGCCGTTTCGATGATGGCGGCGAACTGGGTGTCCTTCTTGGCCTTGAAGCCGACATTGCCGGGGTTGATGCGGTATTTTGCCAAGCGCCTCGGCGCAGGCTGGATGATCGGCCAGCAGCTTGTGGCCGATATAGTGGAAATCGCCAACCAGCGGGACGTCGAGACCCAGCCGTTCCAGGCGTTCGCGCACTTTCGGCACGGCAGCGGCGCTTTCGTCGCGGTCCACGGTGATGCGGACGATCTCGGACCCTGCCTCATGCAACGCGGCCACCTGCTCGACCGTCGCGTCGATGTCGGCGGTGTCCGTGTTCGTCATGGACTGCACGACGATGGGCGCACCACCGCCGACCATGCACGCCGCCCACATCGACACCGACGGTTCTGCGGCGGGGCAGGACGGCAGTGAGCGGAGCCTTGCCAAAATCAACCTCAAAACCGGTATGGGGGGGAACAGCGTTCATCGGGGGGGATGCCGGGTTTCGTTTCGTGAGCGATATATAGGGGCAACAGCGCTCCGCGTCACCAGCGACACAGACTGCGCAGAAGCAATGGATGACGGGATGAAAACCGGCTGTTAGACTGTTTCGGATTGCTCCAAAGAGACCACGCGATGATTTCTCTCACCATCAATGGCGAAGACCGGCAGCTCGACGTCGAACCCGACATGCCGCTGCTCTGGGCGCTGCGCGACGTGGCCAAGGTCAAGGGTCCGAAATTCGGCTGCGGCATCGCGGCCTGCGGGGCCTGCACCGTGATGGTGGACGGGCAGGCGCGCCGCTCCTGCGTGACGCCGGTGGAAAGCGTGGATGGTGCCGAGATCACGACCATCGAAGGTTGGCGCAGGGGGACACGCTCCATGCGGTGCAGGAGGCGTGGATCGCCGAGCAGGTGGCGCAATGCGGCTACTGCCAGTCCGGCCAGATCATGAGCGCGGTGGCGCTGCTCAACGAGGTTCCGAACCCGACCGATGCCGATATCGATGCTTCGATGGCGGGCAATATCTGCCGCTGCGGCACCTATCCGCGCATCCGCGCGGCCATCAAGCGGGCGGCGGCAATGCACCGGCGCTGCGCAAACCGCGAAAGTGGAGGGCTAGAGCATGGGCAAGATACTCCGCCGCTCGTTCCTCATCGGTGCCGCCGCGATTGCCGGTGGCGTGGCCTTCGGGGCCTACAAGATCATGTCCGACCCGGACAATCCGCTGGAAGCCAAACGGGGCACGGAGGAAAATCCGTTCAACCCCTACGTGACGATCACCGACGACGATGTGGTCTCCGTCTATGTGCCGCGTTCGGAAATGGGGCAGGGGGTCAACACGACACTCGCCGCCTATGTGGCGGAGGAGCTCGACATCCCGCTGGAGCGCATCAACGTGGTCATCGCGCCCGCGTCCTACGCCTATTACAACTCCAAGATGCTGGAGGACGGCGTGCCGTTCGCCCATTTCAACCGCGCGATTTTAGCCGAAACCGTGCGCGCCAGCGCTGGCACGTTGGGCAAGGTGCTGGGGCTTCAGGTGACCGGCGGGTCGTCATCCGCCAACGATGCCTATGAACGGATGCGCGAAGCCGGTGCGGCAGCGCGGGAAACGCTGAAACTGGCGGCGTTCCAGCGCACGGGCATGGCTACCGACGACATGAAAACTGTCGATGGAACAGTCGTGTTGCCGGACGGCACGGCGCTCACCTATGGCGACCTGGCCAAGGAAGCGGCGGATTTGCAGCCACCATCGGGCATCGAATTGCGCGATCCGTCCACATGGACGCAGCTCGGCACCAGCCAACCGCGCACGGACATGCGGGCCAAGGTGACGGGCGCGCCGATCTTCGGCATCGATGTGGACCTGCCGGACATGCTTTACGCCACGATCAAAATGAACCCGCGCCTCGGTGGGCCGATGGTGTCGTTCGATGGTAGCGCGGCTAAAGAGATCAAGGGCGTGGTCGATGTGATCGACATGACCGGCCCGGACAACGAGGCTTTTGGCGGCGGCTTTGCCGTTATTGCCGAGAATACCTGGGCCGCATTCAAGGGCGCGGAAGCTGTGGATGTTGAATGGGGCGCAGCGCCCTATCCGGCGACGACGGACGCGATCATGGCGAAAATCGACGAGGCGCTGGAAGGCGGCGGCGGTGACAATTTGCGCGATGATGGCGACGTTGGGTTGGCCTTTGCCGACGCGCCCCGCGACCGCGTAGTGGAGGCGCGCTATTCCGTGCCGTATCTGGCCCACGCGACCATGGAGCCGATGAATGCGACCGCGATGGTGGCCAAAGACGGTTCGCGGCTGGACATCTGGACCGGCACGCAAATGCCGACCATCGTGCGCTCGGACTGCGCGGCGGAAGCCGGTGTCGAGGCCGACTCTACATTCGTGAATACGACGCTTCCTCGGCGGCGGTTTCGGCCGTCGCGGGGAGGTGGATTTCGCCCGCTTCGCCACCCGCGTGGCGAAAGCCTTTCCCGGCCGTCCGGTGCAGACCGTTTGGAGCCGCGAGGAAGACCAGACCCACGACACCTATCGCCCCGGTGCCATGTCGAAATGGCGGGCGAGGCTGGGCGACGACGGGGTGCCGGTGGCCATCGAGGCGCAGATTGCCTGTCCGTCGATCATCGGCAGCGTGATGGGACGCATGTATCCATCGCTCTCAACCGCCGGGCCGGACAACACGATCACCCACGGAGCGTTCGACCAGCCCTACACGGTGGCGGACTATCGCGTGTCCGGCATCAAGGCGGATGTGGCCATTCCCATCGGTTTCTGGCGCTCGGTGGGGAATTCCTACAACGGCTTCTTCCACGAAAGTTTCATCGACGAATGTGCCGCGCAGGCGGGCATGGACCCGCTCGACATGCGGCTGGCGCTGATGAAGGACCATCCGACCGCCCAGGGTGTGATGCGGAAGGTGGCGGAGATGTCCGGCTGGTCGGACGCGCCCGTTGAGGGTCGTGCGAAGGGGATGGCGTTCACGCTTGTCCTTCGGGTGCTGGACGGGGCAGGTGGTCGAGGTCGAACAGACCGATGCCGGTATTCGCATAGCGAACGTGTGGTGCGTCGCCGATGTGGGCCGCGCGCTCGACCCGTCGATCTGCGAAGCGCAGCTTATGTCCGGCATTGTGTTCGGATTATCGTCGGCGCTGGGGCAGGAGATCACGTTCGAGGACGGCATGGCGCAACAGGCCAATTTCGATACCTACCCCGTGATGCGGATGCACCAGTGCCCGAATATCGAGATCGCGCTGCTGGAAACGGCGGAACACATGGCCGGTATCGGCGAACCCGGCACGCCACCGAGCATTCCCGCGTTGGCCAACGCTATCGCCAAACTCACCGGTGAGAGGCTGCGCGACATGCCGTTGTCGAAGGGCGTGACGTTCGTCTAGGTCATAAAAAAGGGCGGCTCAAAAGCCGCCCTTTCCCAATTCAAGTCCGGCTGACGATCAATAAACGTCGAAGTCGAAATATTTCGCCTGCACCTTGGCGTACTCGCCGTTGGCGCGGATGGCGTCGATTGCCGCGGAGAAGCGGTCGGCCAGTTCCGTTTCGCCCTTGCGGACGGCGATGCCTGCACCTTCACCGAAATATTTCGGGTCGTTTTCCATCATGCCAACCATCTTGGACGACGCACCGGCTTCGGTTTTCAGATACTCACCCAGAACCACGGAATCAGCGGCTACTGCGTCAAGACGACCGGCTGCGAGGTCCGCATTGGCTTCATCCTGCGTCGGATAGAGCTTGATGGTGGAGTCCGTATAGGTGTCTTCCAGGAACGTGGCGTGGGTCGTGGACGACTGTGCGCCAATCGTTTTGCCAGCCAGAGCTGCAACGCCGGTTTCCGTCAGGTCCGTGTCCTGCGGCGCGATCAGAGCAGGCGGTGTGGAGTAGTATTTCTTGGAGAAATCCACCTTTTCCATACGCTCGGGCGTGATCGACATGGACGCGATGATGGCGTCGTATTTGTTGGCCTGAAGGGCGGGAATGATTCCATCCCAGTCCTGTGCCACAAATGTGCATTCGGCCTTCATCTCGGCGCACAGGGCTTTGGCGATGTCGATGTCAAAACCTTTCAGCTCGCCGTTGGTGTCGGTGAAGTTAAAGGGCGGGTAAGCGCCTTCTGTCCCGATCCGGATTTCGTCGGCGTAGGCGGTTCCTGCGGCGAGGACCGCAGCGAAGCCTGCGGCTGCAAGTTTGAGCGCAAAGCGCATGGGCATATCTCCTGTTTGGCGTTCAAGATTGAACTGGGATGCAATCCACACAATCGCGGAGCGGATTGCAAGGCGGGTGTTATTCGGCTGGTTTGCCATCCGTCCACGTCACGTCCTGGCCGTAGAGGGGGACCGTGGAAATCGACATTTTGGCGGACCCGTCCTGCACTTGTGCGGCGTGGGCCAGATAAACGAGCGTGTTGGTGGTGCCGTCGTAAATGCGGGTCACCTGCACGGACTTCCAGATCAGTGACTGACGCTGGGAGAAGACCTTCTCGCCTTCCTTGTCGGTCTCGATATCACCAATGACGATCGGGCCGGTCTGGCGGCAAGCGAGGGATGAGTTGGACGGATCCTGAAACCAGTCGCCCTTCTGTAACCGGTCGATGAGACCGCGCTCGAAATAGGCGACGTGGCAGGTGACGCCGGAGACCTTGGGGTCGGCAATGGCCTCGACGATCACATCGTTGCCGAGCCAATCCACATCGACTTCGCCGACTTCCTTGGCATGGGAAAGGGGGGCTGCAAGGGCGGTGGCCAGTGCAGCGGCGGTGATGGTTTTGAATATGGACAAGCGCATGAAAAAGGGTCTCCGCGAGGCAAGATGCTGCTCGACATGGTTATTTAACGGCTGAGACCAGTGCCCGTTCCAGCCTCCGGCGTTTTGTGTAAAAGCGGATGACAGGTTGCTCCATGTGTGAAACGCTGCCCGTTCAATGTTCGGAGAAACGCGCCATGAAACGTCTGTTGCCCTTCATCCTCATCGCCCTCACCGCCGGATTGGCCCATGCCGAAGGTGTGGGAACCGGCCCTGCGACGTCCGACCCGATTGCCGACCGGCAGGCGGTTATGAGCAACGTGAGCGCAGCGACCGGCATGGGCGCGAAGATGGTCAAGGGCGAGATACCCTTCGACGCCGCCACTGCTGAATTCCTGTTCCGCACGGTCAATTCCTCCGCCCACGGTTTCGGCTACATGTTTCCTGAAGGGTCCGAGACCGGTGGAAAGACGGAAGCCAGCCCCAAAATCTGGGAAGACCGGGCGGGCTTTGAAGACATGGTCGCCAAGTTTGTCGCCGACACGAAAGGCGTGAAACCCGCCGACCTCGACGCATTCCGCACCGCATTTGGCACGATGACCGAAAATTGCGGCGCTTGCCACAAGGCCTACCGCGTCAAGAACTGACACCTGTTCCGGCACTGCCATGAAACGCTTTCTCCTCGCTCTCGTCATATTGGCGATTGCGGGCTTTGGCGTGTTCTGGTTTCTCACCATGCCGGATACTCTTTCGGATCGCGACGCTGACGGTGTTCGAAACCGGCGACGCGACCAATGGCGAGTTGGTGTTCCACGCGGGCGGTTGCGCCTCTTGCCACGCCGCGCCCGGAGCGGTGGGAGGGGCGAAACTGGTGTTGGCGGGCGGCATCGGCCTCGACACGCCGTTCGGCGTATTTCATGCACCCAACATATCGAGCGATGCCAAACACGGCCTTGGTGCATGGAGCGGTGCCAATTTCGCGCTGGCGATGCTGAAAGGCGTGTCGCCAGACGGCGCTCATTATTATCCGGCTTTTCCCTATACCCAATATGCGCGCATGACGGACGGGGACGTGGCGGACCTTTGGGCCTACATGAAAACCCTGCCTGCCAGCGTTGCGCCCTCGAAGGACCACGATCTCGCCTTACCCTTTACGGTCCGGCGCGGATTGGGACTGTGGAAGATGCTGCATCTCGATCCATTGCCCGTCACCATGCCATCCGATGATCCGGTGATCGAGCGGGGCCGGTATCTGGTGGAAGGGCCGGGCCATTGTGCCGCCTGCCACACGCCGCGGGACATGACGGGCGGGCTCGATCTGACACGCTGGATGGGCGGCGCGCCGAACCCCAGCGGCAAGGGGCGCATTCCCGCTATCGACGCAGCAGGGCTGGCGGACTGGAGCGCGTCCGATATCGCCTATGCGTTGGAGAGCGGCTTTACGCCGGATTTCGACTCACTCGGCGGCTCAATGGCCGATGTGGTGGAGAACATGGCCAGATTGCCCGCAGCCGACCGGGAAGCGATTGCCGCCTATCTGAAAACGCTGCCGTAGGGATGTGACAGGGCGTCAGGGTTAACCCGCTGCAAACGAATGACGCGGGTGAAACCATTGGTTCACCATCACAGGCTAGGGTGGGCGGGACCACCTTTTGTTTTGCGTTGTGGTGCAGTGAACGAGACGACCCGCCCTTCTGAGCGTCACAGGACGCCCGTTGTCGAGCCGATGCCGAAAGCGGCGCGGCAGGCTTTGCTGTTGTGGCTGGGCATCGTCGGTTGTTCGGCGGTGACGCTGCCGGTATGGGGACTGTTTTACGAACCGCCGGAGCCTGTTGCAGCATCTTCCCTCGACCAGCCAGAGCGGCGCGCGGATGCGCTCGATCTGCCATCTGCCAGCGCGCCTGTTGCGGGGATAGATTACAAGGCGGTCACGGCGTCCATCGAGTCAGAGCCGGTGACTCCCGTTCCCGACATCCTCATTCTTGGCTTGCGCGGCGCAATGGCCCCGGAGGGTGTGAACACTAGCGGCATTGCTGCTGGCCCGCCCATCCCCGTACCTGCCACCGGCCTGCATGTGCAACGGGCCGCCCTAAAGGGGCGTCTTAAAGTTCAAGTCAACCTTCTCGACGTGGCACGCGACGAACTCGCCCGCATGGAGCCACTGGCACGGGATGGCTACATCGCGCGCAACCGGCTGAGAGATACCCGCCTGAAAGTGCGCGACATCGAAGCCCGGATCGCAACGTTGCAACGCGATCTGCACCGTGTGGAAACGGCGCTTACCGAACCACGGTTGACCTCCGATCGGGCGGACCAAAATTGATGCCCGCGACACTATTTCCCGAAACCGGAGGCAAGACCCGGCAACGCCTTCTTATCCTCGGCTTCGCCACCCTGCTGGCAGGCGGGGCGGGCACTGTTGCGCTTGCCGGCGAGCGGCCACCTCACGGGCTGCGCGGCTCGGGAGATGCGACCGGCCAGTCCCCCCCGACGCCGCGCTGAAACACGCGGCCTGCGCGGACGGGTGGGTGATTTTGTGACCGGCAGCGTGAGTGATGCGGAGAATGTCTTTTTGGTTGGCGGCGTCCCTGCGCCCAAGCGATGACCGGCACGGGCAGTTGGGTGTTGCGGACCGGCCGGTGCTGCGCCGGTCGATGGCCCACGCGGCCAATCTCACCGACGGTCTGCGGTTGGAGACGGCAAGCGTCGGTGATTCCGTCGCGCAAACCCTGCGGGGTTCCCACGCGGTTCGCGCTGCTCTGTCCCGCGCCGATGCCAACCATGCGCGCAAGCGGGTGGCGGTCGGCGCGTTCCTGCCGAAACTGTCCGCCGAACTCGATCACGGCACCGGCACGTCCTACGACAGCGCCATCGGTGTCGGGGATGTCCGCTACGATACATCGAAAGTCAGTGTCGAACTGTCGATGCCGGTTTTCACCAGTGGCGCGCTGCTGAACGGCTACCGCGCCGCCCGTTCACGGGCGGATGCTGCCGACTACGGCTATCTGGCAGCCGAACACCGTACCGCGATGGAGGCCATCGTCGCCCACCTCAACCTGCGTTTGAGCCGCGCTGTGGAGCGCACACTGGCTCGCAACGTGGCAGCGGTGGGCCGGATCGCGGATATCGCACGACGCCGGTTCGACGCGGGCGATGCCAGCCGCACGGACATCGCCATTGCCGACGCGAATGTGGAGATCGCCCGTAGTGAGCGCGATTTGGCACGGAAGATGCGCGAGGAACTGGTAGCCGAATACGAAAGTCTCACAGGCCGCGTCGCGCCCACAAACCTGTCGGCCCCGTCCGTCGCCCGCTATGTGCCGGACACGGTCGGTCATGCCGTTGAACTGGCGCAGGCGCGGAATCCTGCTCTGGCAGCCGCATGGCTGGAGGCCGATGCGGGTGCCTACGACGCCAAGGCCGTGCGCGGACGGTTCGGACCGCAGGCGTCCCTTTACGGCAATTATTCCAACGAGCTCCACCATTCCGCCCGCGACACACGGGACGGCTGGACATTTGGCGCACGGTTGACAGTGCCGCTGGTGGATTTCACGGCCATGCCGTCCATCGCTGCCGCCCGTCACGATGCCTTGCAGGCCGGATATGTGGCGCAGGACAATGCGCGTATTTTGACGCAGCAGGTGCGCAAGCAGTGGACGGCCTACCATTCCGCCAAGCGGCGGGTGGCCATCGTTGAACGGCAGATCGCTGCGGTGGAGCGCACGGTGACGGGCACACGGCGGGAATACGAGGCCGGATTCCGGTCCATCACGGACGTGCTGGACGTGCAAATGACACTGGCGCAAGCACAAATTTCACTGGAGCAGACGCGGCATGAGGAGTGGCAGGCTGCCTATGCGCTGGCCTTTACGACCGTTCATCCGGCAATCGACGGGTTGATGAAAAGGTTTTAGCTCTCACGCAGAAAACCTGCGGTTTTCGCTACGAGGTGCGGCACATCAGTGCCGGTCGGCCACTTGGCCTCCGGTGACTGCCAGAAAGTTCGGAGACGCGCGCGTCTGGTAATAGCGCTCACCGCGTCGGCAATAGCCGGTCGAGATATTCGAGTTCCAGCTGCGGGCGGGTGGTTTCACCGAGCCGTTTGCGGATGGCATCGAGAATTTCGCGGGCGCGCTGGGCGTCGATCTCGCCGGGGACCTGCACATCGTCGCCAAGCTGCGGCCCGTCGGAACGGGATTCACGCCCGAGCGGGTCGCGCCGGTTGCGGGCATCCTGCGGGTTCTGGCCCTGCTCGTTAGGGCCGGCCTGACCGCTGGCTTGTCCTTGCCCCTGCTGCTGCATTTGCTGCATCATCTGCTGCGCGCCCTGCCGCATGGCTTGCAACGCACGACCCTGTTCGCCGGTGGCTTCGCCCGTATTGCCCTCGCCAAGCTGCTGTTCGGCACCGCCCATGGCCTCACCGGCCTCGCCCAAGCCCTCGCCGGGCTCCATGCCCATGCCGCGCATGGCTTCCTGCATATCCTGCATCTGCTGTTGAAGCTGGCCCTGCTGCTCCTGCAACTGGCGCATCGCCTCGGCGAATTCCTCCGCCGTCATGGGTTCCTGCTCGCCCTGTTGGCCGGGCTGCTGCCCCTGTTGCTGCTCGCCCTGCTGGCCCTGCTGTTGCTGGCCTTGCTGCTGTTGTTGGCGCTGCATGTCGAACGTCTGGTCCATCAGCTCCTGCTGCTGGCGCATCATTTCGCCGAGCTTGTTCATCTGCTCGGTCATCGGGTTCTGCTGTTGCTGCTGGTTTTGCGGCTGGGCGGTCTGCAAATTGTTCATCATGCGCTGCATCTGCTGCAACAGGTCGCGCGCTGCATCGCGGGAGCCGGATTTGGCAAGATCCTCGATGCGCTGCATCATCTCGTTCAAGTCCTGCTGGCGCAGAAGTTGCGAGTTGGGGTCCTGCATCGCCTGCTGGTTTTCAGACTGGCGGGCCATCTGTTCGGCCAGTTCACGCATAAAATCGTCCATCGCCTCGCGTAGTTCGGCCATCAATTCGTCGATTTCCTCATCCGTCGCACCGTCTTCAAGCGCTTCGGAAAGGCGCTCCTGCGCATCGCGCAAGCGGCGTTCGGCGGCTGAGAGATCACCGTCCTCGATGGCGAGCGCCGTGGTCCACATCAGGTCGAGCGCCTCGCGCAACGGCTCCTTTGCCGTGTTACGGGACACCATGCGGTAGATGACCCGCAGCGCCATGTAGTGCGCCTTGTCGGGTATCAGCTCCTCCGGGTGGGTGCTGGTGATGATGTCCAGCATCGATTGGCCACGGACGGCGCGCGTTCATGTCCTGTGCCAGACGGCGGCGTTCGAACACGATGGCCCGGGCCAGCGGCTGGGTGAACACACGTTCCGGCAGGATGAACTCAACGGCTTTGCTGTCTCCCGTCTGGCCCGCATCGTCGGTCGCGGTTAGCGTCATGGCCACGCGACCACCGGCCCAGGCGTGGGCGGTGAGGTCACGGCTGGTTTTCGATTCGCCTTCCTTGGCCCGGCGGCGGGGCAGGGGGAGAGGGATGTCGGGCGCTTCGACCAATGGAATGGCGGTCTCGGCAGGCACTTCCAACGATGCAATCGTG
The DNA here is from genome assembly GCA_963841615.1 of uncultured Alphaproteobacteria bacterium. Taxonomy (GTDB): domain Bacteria; phylum Pseudomonadota; class Alphaproteobacteria; order Rhizobiales; family Rhizobiaceae; genus Pseudahrensia. The sequence goes on from CAWJDI010000007.1 coordinate 194,782, forward strand.
GCCTTGGCGGATATCACGCCGTAATCGTCGGTGACGGAATAGGCGAACTCCAGCGCGCCACGGTTGGAGCCCTGCGGCGTTTCGACGAACGCAATCGTCGGTGCATCATCGGGAATGATATTGAAAGCGAAGGTGGCGATGGCGCTGGTGCCGGAGCGCAGGGTGAGCGCGCGGCCAGCTTCGGGAACGGTCTCGAAGGTCGGCACCGCCCCTTCCTGCGGCGCGATCTGGCGGGCCAACCCGTTCTCGTCACGCTCCAGCGTCGGCGTGTCCACATCCAGTGCGCGCACGACCAGAACGCTGCCCTGGGGCACGCGGTTGGTGATCGGGGCACCGGACGCCTGTGCGCTGGCCAGGTCGAGATAGACCGGCGGGCGGTTGGTGTAGGCGGGGGGCGTAATCCACGCGTCGATCCGGCCACCGGCTACGGCCTCGGCGATGGTGTGGTTGCGAAAAGCGTCTCCGATGCGCTCGCCATATTGCCCGTATCCGGCCACGGCTGCGATGAAGAGCACCAGCACGACCAGCGCGCGCAGGGCGAACGGGTCGCGCCGCGCCACATCCGGTTGCGGCATACCGGCGGAAAGCTGGCCGAGCTTGCCTGCCATTCTTGCACGGTGTTCGCGCCAAAGAGCAGCGGCGAAGGGGTCGTCCGGTGCAGTTGCCGACAGGGTGTCGGTCTGCGCCGTAACGGGGCGATGGGCGAGGGCCGAGCGGCCTTCGATGCGGCGGTCCACGTCCGCGCTCGTAGGCAGGGCAATGCGTCCGAGCGGGATAAGTGCCGCCAGCACCGCGATTGCCAGCACGACCAGCGTGACCCAACGGGTGGTTTCGGAAAACAGCGGCCACAGGCCGAGCCAGGAAATCGACAGGAACAGCGCAACGACGCCGAACAGGGGCAGAAGGGCAGGCCAGATGCGTTCCCATGCCAGCGCCGCCCGTGCGGAACGGCGGGCAATCGTTAGACGGGAGGCGGGGGTGCTATCTGTCATCGCCCAAGTCTAGCAGCAAAAACGGCGATGGCGAGATGCTCTCACCGTTGTGACCGGCCGTCGCCGGATTTGCCGCACTAAAGCCAATCAGGCACGGAATCCATCGCGATCAGCGCTTCCACATCCATGCGCGGACGGATGATGTGAAAACGGTCGCCATCGACCAGCACTTCCGGCACGAGCGGGCGGGTGTTGTAGGTTCCCGCCTGCACCGCGCCGTAGGCACCTGCTGACCCAAGCGCCAGCAGGTCGCCCTGACGGGGCTTGGCCATCTCGCGCTCTTTGGCGAAATAATCACCGGATTCACAGACAGGTCCGACGATGTCAGCGGTGATGCGGGCGGTGTGGGCGCGGTTTGCGTCGACCGGGCGCACTTCGTGCCAGGCGTCGTAGAGCGTCGGGCGGATGAGGTCATTCATCGCACCGTCGACAATGACGAACATGCGGTCGTCGCCTTCTTTCACATACAGAACCTGCGTGACGAACACGCCCGCATTGCCCGCGATCAGGCGGCCCGGCTCGAAAATCACTTTCGCGTCGAGATCGTCCACATGGCGGTGGACGATGGCGGCATAGGCGTCCGGGTCCGGCGGCGGATTGTTGTCGTCCTTGTAGGGAATGCCAAGCCCGCCGCCCACGTCCACATGGTCGATCGCGTGGCCATCCGCGCGCAAGGCCCGCACCAGATCGGCGAGTTTGGCGAAGGCCAGATCGAACGGTTCCAAATCGATGATCTGCGAACCGATATGCATGTCGATGCCGGTCACCTCGATGCCGTCGAGCGCGGCAGCGGCAGCATAGACACGCGACGCCTGCTCGAAGGGAACGCCGAACTTGTCGGCTTTCTTGCCGGTGGAGATTTTCGCGTGGGTTTTGGCGTCCACATCCGGGTTGATGCGGAAGGACACGCGGGCCGTCGTGCCCGCCGACTGCGCCCGTTCGGCCAGCAATGCCAGTTCCGGCTCGCTTTCGATGTTGAAGCACAGAATGTCTTCGGCCAGCGCCAGGTCCATCTCGGCCGCCGTCTTGCCAACGCCGGAAAACATGATCTTGTTTGCCGGAATGCCCGCGGCACGCGCGCGCTTCAACTCCCCGCCGGAAACCACATCCGCGCCGCATCCGAGCTTTGCCAGCACGGACAGAACGGCCTGGTTGGAGTTCGCCTTCATGGCGTAGCAGACGAGGGAGGGGATTGTCTCGAATGCCTTGGCGAAAACCGTGTAATGCCGCTCAAGCGTGGCGCGGGAATAGCAATAGAATGGTGTGCCGACCTCGGCTGCAATGTCGGCGAGCGGCACATCCTCGGCGTGGAGCATACCCGCGCGATAGTCGAAATGATTCATGGGGAAGACGTCCGGATGTCTATTCGAGGAGGCCGTCGAGGATAAAGCGCTTCTCGGGGTTGTTGGCGTTCTTCACCGGCGCTTCCGGGGCAGGCAAACCCTGTTCCTTCGCATCGATGCGCGCACCTTCCGATGGCGTGTAGGGCGCACCCGCACGACCGCAGGCGGTGACGGCTAGGGCTGCGAGAAGGAGGGTTGCGACTTTCATGGGTGTCCTGATAGCACGTTTGGCGCGCCGCGAAAGCCGCTCACAGCCATGAAACGACAAGCCCGCCGAACGCTGCGACGGCCAGCACGGTCGCCAGCCCCACGTGAAAGCCGAGCAGCAGGATGCCGGATAGCATCGCCAACAGCGCCACGCGCCAATCGAGGCTTGTCACATCGGGGATCCATAGCGTGAGCGGGCCAGCTTGCTTCCGGTCCACCGTAACGAACAGCACATGCAGGGCAAACCAGATGGACAGGTTGAGAATGACGCCGACCACGGCGGCGGTGATGCCCTTCAACGCGCCCGCCAAACGGGGCTGGGCGGCGATCCATTCGATATAGGGCGCGCCGGTGAAGATCCACGCGAAGCAAGGGACGAACGTGACCCACAATGTCACGAAAGCGCCCGCAAGCCCCATGAGGAACCCGCCTTCGCGGTATGCCGCCAGATGCCCGACGAACTGGGTGACGAGGATAAGCGGGCCGGGCGTCGTTTCCGCCAGCCCCAGTCCGTCCATCATTTCGCCCGCCGTCAGCCAGCCCTTTTGCGCCACCACGTCCTGCGCCATGTAGGCCAACACTGCGTAGGCTCCCCCGAAGGTGACAACCGCGAGACGGGAGAAGAAAGCGGCGATTTCCGGTAGAATGGTCGTGCCCGCCACGAGATCGAGAAGCGCGACGGGCACCAGCCAGACCGCAAGCCATGTTGCGGCGGTGGTAAGCGTGCTTCGTCCAGCGCACTGAAACCGGCGGTGCGGTGTCCTGCGCGCTGGCAAATGCGAGTGCGCCGATGGCGGCGGCGGCAATGACGATGAGCGGGTAGGGAATGGCAAGAAAGAACAGGGCCACGAAGGACGCACCTGCCAGCGCCCAGGCAAGCGGACCGTGCAGTGCCTTTTTCGCCACCCGCAGCAAGAGCCTCGATCACGATCACCAGCACCGCCGCTTTCACGCCGAGAAACAGCGCGGCTATAAACGGCACGGAGCCGTAGAGCGCGTAGACCGTCCCCAGTGCCAGCATGACCATCGCGCCGGGAATGACGAACAGACCGCCCGCCAGCAGCCCGCCCCGCACCCCGTGCAAGCGCCAGCCGGAATAAGTGGCCAGCTGCATGGCTTCCGGCCCGGGCAACAACATGCAGAAGGAGAGCGCACCGAGGAACTGCTTTTCGGTCAGCCAGCCGTTCTCTTCCACCAGCACCTTGTGCATTAGCGCGATCTGCGCCGCCGGTCCGCCGAAGGACAGCAGGCCGATCTTTGCGAAGGCAGGTAGCGTTTCGCGGACGGATTGGGGATGCGCGCTCACGACTTATTCCGCGCCAGCGACGGGTGGCTGTCCCAGTCGTGTTTTTCATCACGGGCATCCCGCGCCCAGCGGTAAAAGGCATCGTAGAGCGACATGGCAGCGTCGAGCTGTTGCAGGTCGTCCCGAAACATCCGTGACAGTCCGAGGGATGCGGCCAGCAATCCGGCAGCTTCCGGCGCAAGATCGTGTCGGTCCGTGTCGGCAGCACGCACGATGGTTGCCAAATGGCGCAGGGGCTCGCTGTCCAGACCAAACGTGTCCAGCATCGTGTCGAAGGTGCAGCGGTCGCCCTCGTGGGTCAGCGCCACGCCGGGCACATCGAAGGGTGTCGCGCTAAACCGCTCTGCCACGTTCAGAACCTGATCGGGCGCGACGAACAGGAAGCGGGCTTCGGGATCGACAAATCGGCGGATCAGCCACGGGCAGGCGATGCGATCGATTTTCGGGCGGTGGCGCGTGACCCATACGGTGCGGCCCGCGCTGTCGCGGGGCGGGATGGTATCAGCGATGACCATCGGCAAGCCTGCGTCCCGCCACGCGAACTGGCCGCCTTGCAGGGTTTGCGTTTGTACACCGTTCGCGCGCAGAACAGCTGCCGCACCTTGGGAAATTTTGAACCCTTTCTGGCAATAGACCACGACCTTGCGCCCCCTCAATCGTGGCGCAATCTCATCCATCACTGTGAATGGATGGCGTAAAGCGGCGGGCAAAAATTGCGGATCGGCTGCGAAGTCCTCGTCCGTTCGCACGTCGATCAGAACCGGGGTGTCCGGCGTGCCTAAGAAACGGGCGAGTTGGGCGGGTGTGATTTCGGTTGGCGAAGGCATGGCGGCATCCTTGTCGCCTGCTATGTGGCAGGCATAAACGGGTTTTCAGGATGCGGTGACTGCAGCTTGCGCCTCACGAGGCGACCGCGCGCCCCCTGCGGTTTTTCTGACGTAACACGTCTTATGCGTCAAGCTGCTCAAGCTGGTCGATGTCACTGGCTTCGATGTGAGGAACGGCTTGCGAAATACGCTCGTCCGGCCAGTCCCACCATGCAAGCGCCAGCATGCGGGCGATGTCGGCGTCGGAAAAGCGCATGCGCGTGATGGTCGCCGGGTTGCCGGAAACGATGGCATAGTCCGGCACTCTCCCGCGCACCACGGCTCGCGCCGCTACGATGACACCGTTGCCCAATTCCGCGCCGGGCATCAGCATGGCCTCGCGCCCGATCCAGCAATCGTTGCCGATAACCGTGTCCCGCCCACGAGGGAGCGACGCGCGGTAGGTCGGCATTCTCGCCTGATCGAAAATGGCGAATGGATATGTGGAAAGACCATCCATCGCATGGTTCGCACTGGCTGTGATGAATTGCGCGCCCTGCGCGATCTGGCAGAATGTACCGATATGCAGATGTTCCGGCGCGCCTGCGAACAGGTAGGGCGCGATGGTGACCGCGTAATCATCAGGCAATGTGCTGTCGTTGTAGTACGTGCGTGCGCCGACGTGGATATTGGGATGGTCGATGACGGTTGCCAGATGAACGGTCGCCGGATCGGCCTCGCCATTCGGTAGGATAAGCGGGTTGCGAAGCGACGGGTCAGGCAGCGGTGCCGTCACGTCAGCCGCTCCCGCCAGTCCTTCACTTGCGCCCGCACATTATCGGGCGCGGTTCCGCCGAAGCTGGTGCGGCTGGCGACGGAGGCGTCCACCGTCAGCACGTCATAGACCTGTTCAGTGATGGCCGGGTTGATGGCTTGCAGGTCTGCCAGCGGCAGGTCGGCGAGTTCGATGCCGCGTTCCTCGGCCAGATGGACGGCGCGGCCCGTGGCGTGGTGGGCGTCGCGGAAGGGTAGGTTCGCCTCGCGCACCAGCCAGTCGGCGAGGTCCGTGGCCGTGGAATAGCCGGTGCCAGCGGCCGCGCGCATGTTGGCTTCGTTCACCGCCATGTCAGCGACCATGCCGGTCATGGCGGCAAGGCAGAGTGACAGGGTTTCTGCCGCGTCGAACACGCCTTCCTTGTCTTCCTGCATGTCCTTGGAATAGCTCAGCGGCAGGCCCTTCATCACCGTCAGCAGCCCGATCAGCGCGCCGTTTGTGCGTCCCACCTTGCCGCGCACCAGTTCAGCGGCGTCCGGGTTCTTCTTCTGCGGCATGATGGACGAGCCGGTGGAGAACTTGTCGGACAGCTGCACGAAGCCGAATTGCGGCGTGGACCAGATGACGATTTCCTCCGCCAACCGCGACAGATGCGTGCCGCAAATGGCGGCGGCAGCGAGAAATTCCAGCGCGAAATCGCGGTCGGACACAGTGTCGAGGGAGTTGCGGGTAGGGCGGTCAAAGCCCAGTGCGTTCGCCGTCATTTCCCGGTCGACGGGAAAGCCGGTGCCTGCAAGCGCTGCGACGCCCAGCGGGTTCTCGTTCATGCGGGCGCGGGCATCGGTGAATCGCGCACGATCACGCGCGAGCATTTCCACGTAGGCGAGGCAATGGTGGCCGAAGGTGACGGGCTGGGCCGTTTGCAGATGGGTAAAGCCGGGCATGACGGTTGCGGCGTGGGCGTCGGCCTTGTCGAGCAGCGCGCCGATCAGGTCCGTGATGGCGGCGATGGCGCTGTCGGTCGCATCCCGCACCCAGAGGCGGAAATCGAGCGCCACCTGGTCGTTGCGGGAGCGGGCCGTGTGCAGCCGTCCGGCAGCGGGGCCGATGAGTTCGGCCAGCCGCGCTTCCACATTCATGTGGATGTCTTCCAGCGCGCGGGAAAACACGAACTCTCCCCGCTCGATCTCGCCCGCGATCTGCGTCAGTCCGCTGTCGATGGCGGCGGCGTCTTCCGCCGTGATGATGCCCTGCGCTGCCAGCATGGCGGCGTGGGCGCGGGAGCCTGCAATATCCTGGCGCCAAAAGCGGCGGTCGAAGTCGATGGAGGCGTTGATGGCTTCCATCACAGCATCCGGCCCGCCCTCGAAGCGCCCGCCCCACATGGCGTTGGATGTGACCGGCTGTTCCTTTTCGAAACCTGTCGGCTCAGTGTTCTCGCCCACCCCGATGCTGGGCAGGTAGGTGCCTGATGGCTTGTTTGTGTCTTTGCGTTGGTCGGTCATGTGGCTATGTGTCTTGCGCCTGTATGTTTGGCAATTCGAGGAACGGGTGTGTGGTGATGAACAAGCGAGTATCGATGGTCGTGGTGGCGTGTGCCATTGTCGCCGGTCTGGTGGCATGGGGCGTATATGCCATGCGGGACGGTGGCAACAACGGCGAGGCCGTGGCGTGCGTGATGGACGATGCCACGCGCACGGCGCTGGATGCTGCGGTGGGTGGCGAGGTCGCGGCATTCCAGATCGCCGACCGGTCCGCCAGCTTATCCACGCTGGCCTTCGCGGATGCCGATGGCGCGCCGGTGACGTTCGACGCCTTTTCCGGCAAGACGGTGCTGTTCAACCTGTGGGCAACATGGTGTGTGCCGTGCCGGGTGGAGATGCCATATCTCGATACCTTGCAGGCGGACCTTGGCGGGGACGACTTTCAGGTCGTGCCCGTGAGCGTGGATTTGGGTTCGAACGAAAAGCCGAAGGCGTTTTACGCAGAAATCGGGCTACAGAACCTGCCGTTCTATCATGACGGTGACATCGCGACGCTCGACACGCTCAAGAAAGCAGGCATCGCCTTCGGTCTGCCTGCCACGGTGCTTGCGGACGGGAACGGTTGCGTTCTCGGCTGGCTCAACGGACCCGCCGAATGGGCGGGGGACGATGCGAAGCGACTGGTGCGCGCTGCGATGCAGTGATTGCGGTCAGCCGCAGCGCTGGGAAATCGGGCAACGGCGCTTGTCGGACGTGATGACGAATGTCTTGTGAGCCACCTCACGCGGTCCGCAATATATGATCTTCTTTACCGCATACGGTATGCCGCCATAAATAGGCAGCGTGGCACCGGAGCGGCTGCGGGTCGTGACACGGCCTGTCTGCGCGAATTCCTGCTGAACACGGGCACAGGTCTTGTCGTTGGTAACAGCATAAACGGATGTGGCGAACATCGAACCGGCAATGCAGGCGGCGAATGGCAGAGCGAGAAAGCGTTTCATGATGCGGCTCCAAACGGATGCGATTGTATGATGAACGTGCCTGGTAGCCATAAGGTTCGCCTGCCTCGTGGTCGCAGCCCTATTTGCGTGATGGAACCGGCGTTTCGCCGCGATAATCGTAAAAACCCTTGCCGGACTTCCGACCGAGCCATCCGGCCTCGACATATTTCACCAGCAGCGGGCAGGGGCGGTATTTGGTATCGGCCAATCCGTCATGCAGCACCTGCATGATGGCGAGGCAGGTGTCCAAGCCGATGAAATCCGCCAGTTGCAGCGGCCCCATCGGGTGGTTCGCGCCCAGCCGCATGGCTTTGTCGATGCCTTCCACGTCGCCCACGCCCTCGTAGAGAATGTAGATCGCCTCGTTGATCATGGGGATCAGCACGCGGTTGACGATGAAGGCGGGGAAATCCTCCGAAACCGTGGTCTCCTTGCCCAGTCGCGTCGTGTAGGCGAGGGCCGTCTGGAACGTCCCGTCATCGGTGGCGATACCGCGCACGATTTCGACAAGCTGCATCACCGGCACGGGGTTCATGAAGTGGATGCCGATGAACCGTTCCGGCCGGTCGGTCACCGCGGCCAAACGCGTGATGGAAATGGAGGAGGTGTTGGTCGCGAGGATCGCACCGTCTTCAGATGAGGCTGGAGCGACTTGAAGATCGTTTTCTTTACATCTTCGTTTTCAGTCGCCGCCTCGATCACCATATCGCAGTCGGAAAGATCAGAAAGCGCGGGCGCGGCCTTGATTCGGGCCATCGCCTTGGTCATGGCGTCGGTGGTGACACGCTCCTTGGCGACCTGCCGCTCCATGTTGGCACCGATCCCGTCGATGCCCTCATTGATCGCATCGGCTTCGATGTCGTTGATGCGCACATCGTAGCCCGCCAAAGCAGAGACATGGGCAATGCCCGCGCCCATCTGGCCCGCGCCGATGATACCGATGGTTTTCATGCCACGCGCCTTCCAGCCGCTACAGCGCCTTTTCGAGTTCCGGCAGCAACTCGAACAGATCGCCCACCAGACCATAATCGGCGACCTGGAAGATCGGGGCTTCTTCGTCCTTGTTGATGGCGACGATGACCTTCGAGTCTTTCATACCGGCCAAGTGCTGAATGGCACCGGAAATACCCGCCGCAATGTAGAGATCGGGAGCGACCACTTTGCCGGTCTGGCCTACCTGCCAGTCATTGGGGGCATAGCCCGCATCGACGGCTGCGCGGGATGCACCGATGGCAGCACCCAATTTGTCGGCAACGGGCACGATGGTCTCGTTGAACTTCTCTTCCGACCCCAGCGCGCGGCCACCGGAAATGATGATCTTGGCGGAGGTGAGTTCCGGGCGGTCGCTATCGGAAAGCGCGGCGGACACGAATTCCGACAGGCCGGGACCTGCTGGCACGTCGACGGATGTCACGTCGGCCGAGCCACTTTCACCAGCGGCTGCGAAACCGGCGGTGCGAACGGTGATGACCTTCTTGGCGTCCGACGATTTGACCGTCTGGATGGCGTTACCGGCATAGATCGGGCGCTCGAATGTGTCGGCGTCGATCACATCCGTTACGTCGGAAATCTGCATCACGTCGAGCAGCGCCGCGACGCGGGGCATGATGTTCTTGCCGTCCGTTGTAGAGGGAGCAACGAAAGCGTCGTGATGGTCGGCCATCGAGACGATCAGCGCGGCCATTGGCTCGGCCAGCCGGTTTTCCAGATGGTCGGCCTCGGCCAGATGCACCTTGGAGACGCCATCCAGTTTGGCGGCGGCATCGGCAACGGCAGCGCAGCCCTTGCCGGCCACGAGCACGCAGACATCGCTGCCCAGCTTGAGCGCGGCAGTCAGCGCCTTGTTGGTCTGCTCGGAAAGCGTTTCGTTGTCGTGTTCGGCGATGAGAAGTGTGGTCATGGTCATGTATCCTTAATTCAGAACGCCAGCTTCGTTTTTCAGCTTGTCCACGAGGGTTGCCACATCGGGAACGATGATACCGGCGGAACGCTTTGGCGGCTCCACAGTCGTGACGACCGAAAGGCGGTGGGCGGTGTCGACGCCATAATCGGCAGCCGTTTTCACATCCATCGGCTTTTTCTTGGCCTTCATGATGTTGGGCAGCGAAGCGTAGCGCGGCTCGTTGAGACGCAGGTCGGTGGTCACGATGGCGGGCATCGTGACCTTGATCGTCTGCAGACCGCCATCAACTTCGCGGGTGACGGTGGCGCTGTCGCCGTCAATGTCCAGCTTGGAGGCAAACGTGGCCTGCGACCAGCCCAGCAGGGCCGACAGCATCTGGCCGGTCTGGTTGGCATCGTCGTCGATGGCCTGCTTGCCGAGAATGACGAGCTGCGGCTGTTCTTCGTCCACGATGGCTTTGAGAATCTTTGCAACGGCCAGTGGCTCGACGATGTCATCCACGGTCACGAGGATCGCTCGGTCGGCACCCATTGCGAGGCCGGTACGAAGGGTTTCCTGCGCTTTTTCGGGGCCGATGGAAACGACGACGACCTCTTCCGCCTTGCCGGCTTCCTTCAGACGAAGGGCGGCTTCGACGGCGATTTCGTCGAACGGGTTCATCGACATCTTCACGTTGGCCAGGTCGACGCCGGAGCCGTCCGGCTTGACGCGGATTTTCACGTTGTAGTCCACAACCCGCTTGACGGGGACGATGATCTTCATGGGCTCAACCCTTCCAGAATGTGCGCTCTTCGACTTTGTCTAACCGAAACCGCGCGTCTTGCACACTGATACAAGGCGCGACGTCCCGTTCCCGTTGCGTCGTATTGTCGGGTTACCTTTACGTCAATCGTTCAGAATGTCTTTTGCCGTCTCCCGGCGAATGACGGGAATGCCGTGGGCGCGGGCGCGCTGGATGCGGTCCGGATCGATCTCCACAGCCTCCGGCAGCACGATAGCCCGGTCGAACAGGGGCACGCCGGGGCGGCGCAGCACGGTGACGAGGGCGAGACCGGCGACGATTCCGCCCACATGGGCGGCCCACGAAATCACCCCGTCCGGGTCGGTGACGAACATGAAGACCTGATAGGCCACCCAACCGCCGAGCAGATATAGCGCAGGCAATTTCAGCGGAATGCGCCCGAGAAACAGCACCCAGACCTTCATCTTCGGATGCAGCATCAGATAAGCCGCAACGATGCCCGCTGCTGCACCGGACGCACCCACGAGCGGAGAGTCCGATTGCGGATAGGCAATGACATGCAGCCAGCAGGCGGCGATGGCGCAGGCGATGAAGAACAGGGCGTAGCGGGCATGGCCCATCGCGTCTTCCACATTATCGCCGAAGACGTAAATGAACAGCATATTGCCCGCCAGATGCCAGAAATCCACATGGATAAAGGCGCTGGTGAGCGCTGTGACGCCGTAAAAGTCATCCGGCACGATTTCCATGCCCTGCGGCAGAATACGAATATCGTTGGCGACGGACGGAACATGACCAAGCGATAGCGTGACCGGTTCCATGCCGCCGAACAGGCCGAGCAGGTTGACAATGCAATAGACCAGCACATTCAGGCCGATAATGATCGCCGTGACCCATTGAAACGCCACATGCGCCACGGGCTTTCCGTCATGAATGGGGATGAACACCGGAAGTCAGCGATTCTCGCCCGGCACCCACAGGATGTCGGCGGTGCCGCCTTCGTTGGCGTGACGGGCGGCGACGAAGAGGAAGTCGGACACGCGGTTCATGTAGCGCAGACCGGCGGTGTTCACGTGTTCGCCCGGCGTTTCGGCCAGATGGACGATCAAGCGTTCGGCGCGGCGGGCGACGGTGCGGGCTTGATGGAGAAAAGCCGCCGCGGGCGAACCGCCGGGCAGGATGAACGAGCGCAAGGGCTTCAGGTCTTTGTTGAGCGCGTCGATATCCTGCTCGATCCGGGCGACCTGAGAATCAATGATCCGCAGGGGCTCGTAACCCAAACCCTCACCCGTGTCCGGCGTGGCCAGGTCCGCTCCCAGGTCGAACAGATCGTTCTGGATGCGTGACAGCATGCCGTCCAGTTCCGTGCCCTTTGTATGCAGCCGCACCAGCCCGATCACGGAATTGGTCTCGTCCACCGTGCCGTAGCTTTCCACCCGCAGGTCGAACTTCAACCGCCGCTCGCCGGACCCCAAAGCTGTTGTGCCGTCGTCGCCGGTCTTGGTGTAAATTTTGTTGAGAACGACCATCGCTCAAGCCTCGGCATCAAAGGGTGTGTCACCTCTTCATGGCAGGCGGTCCCGCAGGGGGGAAGGGCTAAAAGGCGAAGCCGGTTTTCAGGCTGATATTCGTCAAGCCGCGGTTCTTGTCGTCGAACAGGCCGGCATGGCTGTTATGGGCCAGCGACAAAATGACGTTGACGCGCTCGGTGGCACGAAAACCGATGGCGATGGATTCGCGGAACGTGATGTTGGAGCCGAGGCGCGCCCGTGCCAACCGCGTGTTGGTCACGTCCAACTCTCCATCGCGCTTGCCGTTGTTGGCCGACAGGCCGAAGCTGGTTTCCAGAAACATCCGCTCGCCAAGGTCCGTCTGCCACGTCAAGCCGCCATAAAGCGTCGATGTGCCGTCGCTGTCGAGGTTGACGGTCGTGCCTACATGAAGGCTGGGCGTGAGCAGGTCGCGCACGAAACCGTCCGTCGGCATGGCGCGGTAATCGAGGTCGAATTCGGTAAACAGCACTTCCGCGTTCAGGCCGGCCTGATCATTCTCGGGGTGGTCGGCATCGATGAATTCAGGATTGATGGAGACGAAGCCGAAGCGGAACTCGTCGATGAACCCGCCATCCTGCGCATGCACCGGACCGGCAAATACAGCGCAGACAGCCATGATGGCGGCGATAGCGGAAAAGAGCGATCGGGTCATGAAGCGGGCGGTTTTCGTCTCGAAACAGGTTTGGTCACGACTCGCGGCCCATCGGACCCATAGTCGTGAATGTCGTTTAACCCCGTTCGCCCGTTATAGAGCAAGTGTGCCGCACCCTGCCAGGCGTGTTCCGCTCTACTGGCGTGACCAATATACCACAACGACCATGATGAAGACGGCGATGGCCTGTGCGCCCACGCGCAGGCGCATGAGCTGTTGCGACTTGTTGGCCGAGCCGCCCTGCATCATGTTCCACAGCCCACGCAGCAATATGAGCGCGACGATGGCACAGGCGATCAGAATGACGATTTGGGAGGTCATGACAGTCCTTTCGATAGATCACCGATGTGGCCCATCGGCTTGGACCATTCAAGCGTTCCCTCACCGTTTGCGGGTGCGGCATCGAAACCCAGTTGCCGCCGGATATCGGCGGCGCTGACGCCCTGCGCGCGTAACCCGGCCAAGCCGGTGCTGCCGCTTGATTTCGACAATTTGGCGCCCGTTTCGTCGAGCAGCAGGTCATGGTGGTGGTAGCGCGGTTCGGGCAAGGCGAGCAGATGTTGCAGCAGGCGGTGGACGCCGGTGGCGTGGTAGAGGTCGCGGCCCCGCACCACGTCCGTCACGCCCTGCGCCGCATCGTCCACGACGACCGAGAGATGATAGCTTGTGGGCGTATCGGACCGGGCCAGCACCACGTCGCCGAACGCGGCAGGGTCGGCGGTCACGGTGCCCTCGTCCTTTTCCTGCCACGTCAGGTGTGGCGTGGCTTCCAGTGCCAGCGCCATGTCGAGCCTCCATGCAAAATCCGGTTGTGCGACCATCGCCTCCATGCGGCGGGTCTGGTCCCAGTGGCGCTCGTCGCCGGGATAGTGCGGCGCACCGTCCGGGTCGGTCGGCCAATCGTCACGCTGCGCCACCCGGTCGCGGATATCACGGCGCGACAGGAAGGCGGGGTAGGCGAGACCCGCGTCGATCAACCGGTCGAGCGCCGTGCGGTAGGCGGGGAAGCGGTCGGATTGGCGCAGGGGGAGAGCGTCCCACTCCACACCGAGCCACCGCAGGTCGTCCAGCATCGCAGTCTCAAGCGCGGGAGTGCAGCGGGTCGTGTCGATATCCTCGATGCGGAGCAGAAAAGTGCCGCCTGTTTCCCGCGCCGATTTCTGATTGAGCAGCGCGCTATAGGCATGGCCGAGATGCAAAGCGCCGTTGGGTGACGGGGCGAAGCGGAAAACGGGTGGCGCGGTGGCGTTCATCGCGCGACACTTGAACCATGAAGCCCGCGAATGAAACACGCATCACCGATCTGCCGTCGCTGCGCGCATCGGTACGCGATCTGCTGGCTCTCGACCCGGCGCTCGTCGGTATTGAAGTGGCTGACATGGAGCTGCGGTTTCGCGCGCCGGATTTCGAGGGGTTGGCGGAAATCGTGGTGTCGCAACTGGTGTCGCGTGCCGCTGCCGCAACGATCCATGGGCGATTGTGCGCCATCGTCGATCCGTTCGACTTCGCCACCTATCTGGCTGCCGGTGAGAGGCCACGCGAGGCAGGACTGTCGCGCTCGAAACATGCGACGCTGGTGGGACTGGCAGAAGCTGCGCCGGATTTTGACGCCATCGCAGCGCTGCCCGCCGCCGAGGCGATGGCCACGCTGATGGCCTTCAAGGGCATCGGCCCGTGGTCGGCGGCAATCTTTTGCCTCTTCTGCGCTGGCCAAAAAGACGCCTTTCCGGCGGGTGACATTGCAGTGCAACACGCCATGCAGGATGTGCTGGGTCTGGCGGAAAGACCAGGCGCCAAACAGGCGGCGGCGCTTGCAGAACGCTGGGCACCCCTGCGCGGTGTTGCAACGCGGTTTCTCTATGCCCGCTATGCGGTATTGAAGGGGGGCATCACCGCGCCAATCTAAGTGCGCTGTGGGTGCGACCGATTGCGGGTTCACAAAGCCGTCGCACTGGTCTTACATTGCACCACGGACGGTAACGCCAGGGAGGCATTCGCAGCCGTGACCATAGCGGTAAACCCGCAGCTCCACCCCACGCTGGTGCTGAACGCCGACTATCGCCCGCTCTCCTATTACCCGCTGTCGCTGTGGTCGTGGCAGGACGCCATCAAGGCTGTCTTCCTCGACCGGGTGAACATCGTGTCGGAGTACGAGGCGCACGTTTCCTCGCCGTCATTCCAGATGAAGCTGCCCTCGGTCGTTTCGCTGAAGGAATATATCAAGCCCCAGCGCCATCCGGCCTTCACCCGCTTCAACGTGTTCCTGCGCGATGGTTTCACCTGCCAGTATTGCGGCACGGAAGAGGGTGACCTGACTTTCGACCATCTGGTGCCGCGCTCGAAGGGCGGGCAGACGACGTGGGACAATATCGTGGCCGCCTGTTCGCCCTGCAATTTGCGCAAGGGCGGCAAGAGCTTGCGCGAGTCCAGGCATGCAGTTGAACCGCAAGCCATGGGCACCCACCGTTTACGACCTGCACAATGCGGGACGCCGGTTTCCGCCGAACTTCCTGCACGAAAGCTGGATGGACTATCTTTATTGGGACGCACCCCTAGAACCATGATGTCAGCCGTGAGGCGTGACAGTTTTGGGAGAGACAACATGGCCTATGTCAACGGATCCGTCTGCAGTGTGCCGCTGCAGGCGAAAGCCGCTTTCATCAAACACGCGACCGATTTCGCGTCGCTTGCGAAAAAGCACGGCGCGACGGACGTTCAGGATTGCTGGGAGGACGATGTGCCGGACGGCAAGGTCACGTCGTTCCCGATGGCCGTGCAGCGTAAGGAAGGTGAGGCTATCGCCTTTTCGTGGATCGTCTGGCCCGACAAGGCGACCTGCGATGCGGCTTGGGAAGCGATGATGGGCGATCCGATGATGCAGGGCGACATGCCGTTCGACGGCCAGCGCATGATATTCGGCTCGTTTGAGACGGTTCTCTAGTCCGCCCAGCTGACGATCTTGTGGTATTGCTCGTTCCGTAAAGACGCCACGCGATAATAACTGACCAGCGCGCGCAGCGGCCCCGCCATGCGCTCGAAGGCGGTAACGAAGGCGAGTATCGTGCCTATATCGGTGCCGCCCTGCAGATAGACGTAACCGCCGAACACCAGCACGCTGAGCGGCGCCAGAGCGTTGAGAAAATTGACCATCGCCTTCATCAGGAATTTGATGGCGACGGACGACGCGCGGTTACCGAACACGTCCTGCGAGGTATCCTGAAACGACGCTTCGTCAGCCTTCCCGTCGATTTCGTCCGACATGGTGCGCAGCAGGTCGGTGCGTTCGCGGATGTAGTGGTTCAGCCGCTTTTGCAGAATGGGCACCAGCACGATCTGTGGCAGGAAGAACACCAGCGCGACCAGCGCGATGCGCCAGTCCGTGTAGAGCATGTAACCGGCGGCAAACAGCAGCTTGCCACCATCGGCAACAAGATCGGACATGGCAGCGCCGGTGAACTGGCCCGACATGCTCGACTTCCTGTTGGATGACCGCGACCGACTGGCCGCCCGAACTGGCGACGCCCTCGCCATCGTCCGCGCGGGTCTCGCCTTCGGCATTGGCGGTGCCGGTGAGATCGGCGAACAGGTCTCGGCGGGCAGCGAAAATGACGCTCTGGCCGATCCAGTTTTGATACAGGCCGAGCAGATACTTTGCCGCCTGCATGGCGATGATGGCCGCGAAGAAGAGCGCGCCAAGCGTGAACAGCAGCGGCACATCCTTGCCTTCCAGCGCCTCGTTGACGATGCGCTTTTGCAATTCGATCGGCGCGATGGAAATGACGGCGATGAAGAGGGCAGTGAGGCAGACGCCGGACTGGTGCCGCCGCGTCGTCGTCCAGATGAAGGTAAAGATGTTGGAGGGCGTATTGCCGCCGGTCAGGTCGGTCAGCCGGATGGGCCTGGCAAAAGGCAGCTTCAAACCGCAGACTTGCCTGGAAACCCGAACAGCGCGGCCCGCCCGGCCAATGCGCCCAGCACGGTTGCGGCTACCACATTCCAACCGGCAAACGACAGTCCGAGGAAACGCCCGGCCGCATCGTCGCATTTCGGCGGTGTCGATGTGGCGAGACTGTCGAGCAGGGACCCGGCGTCGGCCGCGCTGCCCGTGATACCCGCACCGCAGGTGACAGGGGCTTCAAACCAGCCCCATTCGACGCCAGCATGGTAGCCGCCGATCAGCGCCGTGGCGAGCATCGACAAGGCCGCGATGGCCAGCGTTCCGCGCAGCACGGAAGATGGCGCGCCAGCCGTTCCGGCGATCGCACCGACCAGCAGAATGGGGATTGCCAGATAATACGGATTACGTTGCTCCAGACAAAGCGCACACGGCGCATAGCCGTAAAGCTCAAACGCCCATGCCGAGCCCAGCACGAGCGCCATGCCAAACGTGACGAGCCAAGCGGTTTTGACGGGTGTGAGAGTCATGCGATCAATGTCTTCACGTAGTCGATGATGAAAAACAGCAGCGTCGGACCACCGATCACCAGCAGCGCCACCCATGCCAGACCGATTGCCAGCCCGAGCAGGATCAGCAACCCGTCCCGCTCGATCAGACCCAGCGCGGCAATCGTAACCCCAAGGCCGGGGACGGAGTTGGTCAGCGGCAGGGGCACGAGGATCGAGGCACAGGGGATGGTCAGCAACGCCCCGACGATGCGCAGGCCGACCCCCTCGCTCAAGCGCGCCAGCCGCGGACCGGCAATGAACTCGATGCGTTTCAGCCACGGCCGCGCCCGCGACACGGTGCCTGCCAGCAGGCCGATACCGAAATCGCGCTGGCCCATTTTACCGGGCAGCACCAGCCGCGTTTTCCCGCGCGCCAGTTGTACGGCCAGATACAGCATCGGCAGCGCCACGATCTGCGGCAGAATATAGACGAACGGCAGGCAGCAGGGCAGGGCCATCAGCAGCAGGAACACACCGTGGGCGCGGGCCTGCATGGCTTCCATCAGCGTGGAGAGCGTGATGCGCGCGTCCGCCCCGTGGCGCGCGGCGAGCGTCGACAGCACATCGTCGAGCAACGCGGTGGTGCCACGGATTTCGCCCCGGCTTCCATCGGCGGGCCGTGCGCCGATCACGGCCTCCAGATCGGGCTCCAAATCGTCGCTTAAATCGGGGGATGGGTTGTTGCGCTTGTCCATCGCCCCGCTATAGTCGCGCCGCTCCACCCGGACCAGCCCCCCTGGCGGAATTGGTAGACGCGCGGGATTCAAAATCCCGTTTCGCAAGAAGTGCCGGTTCGATTCCGGCGGGGGGCACCAAACCGGGCTTGGGCCGGTTTGGATTTATTTCGGTCTCGCGCGATGAAGGCGCTGAACGCGCCTTCCGCTCCGACGGGGCGGGCCTCGGCCCGGCTCGCCGTTGGCTCGCGCGCTTCTCCACGGGAGGGCGGGGGAAGTGGGTATGGATGTTGGCGAATTTGTTACCGAGGTGCAGCGCCTTGTACGGGCAGGGGCACGCGACGGAACATTCCTACCGGCGGGCGCTGGGCGAGTTGTTCGATACGATCGCCGCCGACGTCACTACCGTCAACGAACCCAAGGCCGGCACCAGCGGGCGGCCGGATTTCGTGTTTCTGCGCGAGCAGGGCGATGGGGCGCAGCTTACCGTCGGGCATTGCGAGGCGAAGGATATCGGCCTCGGCATCGGCAAGCGCGAGTTGAAGGACGGCAACAAGAACCAGTGGCAACGCTACACCAGCGCCCTGCCGAACCTGATCTATACCAACTGCACGGATTGGCACTTTTACCGTCACGACAAAGACGGCAAGCCTGAACTTGTCCGCGAAATCAAAATCGCGGACTACCTGATGGGCCTGCAACCGCTGCCGGAAAATTATGACGCGCTGGACCATGAGCTACAGCGCTTCGTTGCCGCAAAATTGCAGACCATCACGTCCCCCGAAAAGCTGGCGCAGCTGATGGCGGCGAAGGCGGCGCTGATCAAGGACGTGTTGCTGGAATCGCTGAACGACGATGCGGAGCTACGCAGCGAGCTTGCGGGGCAGTTCAAGGCGTTCAAGGACCAGCTGATCCACGATCTCGACATCGAGCAGTTTGCCGACATCTACGCCGAAACCATCGCCTACGGCATGTTTGCCGCCCGCCTGCACGACACCACGAAAGATACGTTTTCGCGGGTCGAAGCATTGGCGCTGTTGCCAAAATCCAACCCGTTTCTGCGCAACTTGTTCACCTTCGTGGCTGGCGACAATCTTGACCTCGCGCTGCGCCGCACGATCGACGAACTGGCGGAGGTGTTTCAGGCCACCGATCTGCAAAAACTGTTTGCGAATTTCGGCTCGTTCACCCAGCGCAACGACCCGTTCATCCATTTCTACGAGACGTTTCTCGCCGCCTACAACCCGGCCAAGCGCAAGGCGCGGGGCGTGTGGTACACGCCGGAGCCTGTGGTAAATTTCATCGTGCGGGCGGTGGACGATGTGTTGAAGGACGAGTTCGGCTTGCCGGACGGGCTGGCCGACACGTCGAAGGTGTCCGTCGACTGGGACACGGGATTCGAGAAGAAGGGCAAGCCCGTCATCGAGAAGCGCGACGTGCACCGGGTGCAGATTCTCGACCCCGCAGCGGGCACGGGCACGTTCCTGGCCGAAGTCATCAAGCAGATCGCACCGCGCATCAAGCAGACCGGCGGGGCGGTGTGGAACCGCTATGTGGAGGAGCATCTCATTCCCCGCCTGCACGGGTTCGAACTGCTGATGGCCAGCTACGCCATGTGCCACATGAAGCTGGACATGATGCTGAACGACATGGGCTACGAGCCGACGAAAGACCCGCCGCGCCTCAACGTCTATCTCACCAACACGCTGGAGGAGGGGGAGCGCGAGCCGAAGGACCTGTTCATGGCCCGCTGGCTTTCCGACGAGGCGCAAAAGGCCAATGAGGTGAAGAACAACACGCCGATCATGTGCGTGATCGGCAACCCGCCGTATTCGGGCGAAAGCGCCAACAAGGGTGACTGGATCATGGGCCTGATGGAGGCCTACAAAAAGGAGCCGGGCGGGACCGAAAAGCTGCGCGAGCGCAACCCGAAATGGATCAACGACGATTACGTCAAATTCATCCGCTTTGCCGAACACATGATCGAACGCACCGGCGAAGGCGTGCTCGGTTTCATCACCAACCACGGCTATCTCGACAACCCGACGTTTCGTGGGATGCGCTGGCACCTGCTCAAGACGTTCGACAAGATTTGGGTCATTGATCTGCATGGAAATGCAAACAAGAAGGAAGTCTCACCGGATGGGTCCACCTGACACGAATGTTTTTCGATATTCAGCAGGGTGTTGCGATTATCATTGCGTATCAAGCGAAGGGCGAATGCCGAGACGACTGTGCTAGCCGGACGTGTTGCACGGTGACTTTTGGGGCACGCACAAAGTCAAAATACGATGCCTCTCGAGGGAAGCGTTTCGTAAACCGCGCTCATTCCGGGAAACCCAGCACCGAACTATCAAGGTGCCGCGCACTTTTGCAGCGTTGGAAGTATCGACCAGGGTTTCGCGATCCCGAATTGATGGCTTTCAATTCGGTGGGCATCGTCACAGCGCAGCGATGCTCGACATTGATATGGTTCGGAATTCACTTTGGAAGCAGGTTAGATTTCGCCTCGATCCGAAGCCAATTGGTGCGGAAAGATATCAGCCTGGCAAAGACGTAAGGGATTGGCAGGGTGGAGTGAGGCGAAAAAGGAGTGGCAATCCTCCAGCCAGTAGCAATTATCGTCCTTACCAACCGCCAATTTGATACTCGGAGTGGACCTACTATCGGGAAATTCACGTGGGTTTCATTGAAATCCTCGTGCGAGTAATGCGCATACATGTTGGAAAGAACAACTAGGGTTATCTGGTTTGCAGACAAAGTCAGAGATGATCACGTTGCATCACGTTTTCTGCGACAAACCATTGCGAACAACTTGTTTCT
The DNA here is from genome assembly GCA_963841615.1 of uncultured Alphaproteobacteria bacterium. Classification (GTDB taxonomy): domain Bacteria; phylum Pseudomonadota; class Alphaproteobacteria; order Rhizobiales; family Rhizobiaceae; genus Pseudahrensia. Next base: position 215,489 of record CAWJDI010000007.1, read on the forward strand.
TTCGGGAACGTCTGCTACAAGGACGCGAGGCACTTCTGCCTCTCTACCTCTACCCCGAAGAAGCCGATCTCGACCAAACCCGTCGCGTCAACATGGACCCGACCATCCGCGCAGCCATCGAAAAAGCCGCCACCCTCTCCGGCGGCGACGCGCCCGACGAGGTTGCCATCTTCGATTACATCTACGGCGTGCTGCACTGCCCGGCCTACCGCGCCACCTATGCCGAGTTTCTGAAAATCGATTTCCCGCGCATTCCCTACCCCGCTTCGCCGGAAGCCTTCGCCGATATTTCCGCCAAGGGCACGGCCTGCGCCGTTGCATCTGATGGACGATGCGGCCATCGGCGCGACGCCCTATCCGTTCGAAGGCACAGCTCCGGAAGGGGAGGACAGCGTGGTCGGCAAGCCGCTTTTCATCGAGACCGATGACGGAGACCGGTATCGTCGCCATCAACGGCACCGCGAAAAATCCGGGTCAGTATTTTCACGACGTGCCCCACATCGCGTGGGAGTTTTTCATCGGCGGCTACCAGCCTGCGCAAAAATGGCTGAAGGACCGCAAGGGGCGCGAATTGTCGTTTGACGATATCCGCCATTACCAGAAGATTTTGAAAATCCTGTCCGAGACCGACCGCATCATGGCGACGATTAAAATGGACCTTTGATCGGAATTTTGGTTTGAAATGCCTCCTTCCGCAGCAAAACGCCATTCACTTGCCCGAATGGCGCTTTACTCGTCATTTGATAGCGCAAACAGCCCTTTACACGACCGGTCTTTGGCGCTTTGGGTGCCGCGTTTGGTTGTTTGGTCGGGCGAATGGCTGTTTGGTCGTGTCGCAAACAGGCTAGGCACTACACTGTGTGCTGCGAAAGCCCGACGCCATCGCAAAATCGGCTATCGCGAACGGAGCGGCGCGATCAGCCGTTTGGCCAGCGCCCGCCACCGGTCCCGCCGTTCCTTGGCCGCGATGGTTCGGCCCAGTCTGCGGGCACCGCCACGATCCAGCGCGATGGTGACATCCTGTATCGCCAGCCGGTCCGTCCACAGGCGGTTGATCATCGGGTGGTCGCGCACGGCAAGACTGTCAGCGCGTTGAAATGACTTGCGTTTCAGGAATGCAAGCGTTGCTTCCACCATGACCTGCTGGCCCGGTGAGGCGCGGTAGAGGTCTTCGGCAAAGGCGATTTTCCACGTCACCCGGTCACCACCGCGCCCGAACAGGATGAGACTGGCAACGACCCGTGATCCGTGACGCATCTCCACAATCTCGCAGGCACCCGCCACGGCCAGCCGGGCAGAAATTTCGCGCGAGAAGGCGGTGATTTTCTTGTGGTTATACAAGGCCGTAGCACGACGCCCCTTCCAACCGGAAAGCTCCAGCCCGACAAAGGCTTCGAATGCATCCAGCACCGCTTCCTGCCCGCTGTGGATATGGAACGAGACGGGCGCTTCCTCCTCCAACCGCCTGTTTAGACGGGCGAATTCCTTGGCCGTCTTCTTGCCGACCACATCGCGGATCGACGTGATCTTGTTGGCATTGGCGGCATTCAGGACGGCGCGATTGTGCTTGCGGCTGGTCGCGTTCGGCAGGCCCAATCTCTCAGCGGCTTCAATGAGTTGACGGGTAACGGGACCATCACCGCGCATCCACGTCATGTCGAGAACGCGGGGCAGTTTCAGCGCCGGGTCGCCCAGCAGTTGCAGCAGCGTTTCGCACGCCTCGCCCGCCGTTGCCGGATCGACCAACGGTGTGCCGATGGGCATGAATTCGTTGGCGAGGGGTTGCAGCACTTTCTGCGGCAGAATGCCCGTTTGCTGCACCGCAATGGGCAGGAACAGGCGCAACTTGCGTGGCTTATCGCCCATCGTTTCCCACAGGCAAGCCATCCAGCACCCGCGCTTGGCGAGCAGGCCGTTTAGCCTTGGCCACGCCGCTTGCAGAATGAGCGGATCGAAGAAGATGTTGGGTTCTTCCGCGCGCGCGGCCAGCGCGGCGATGTCCGTCTCGAGCCGAGCCAAAGCGATCGGCGGCACCAGTTCCAGTTCCCACAGGTTGGCGGAAAGGCCGGTGCTGGACGCGCGCAGGTTCGGCAACCGCACTTCGCTGCGGCGTTCCCGCCTGCGGGTCACATCCGGCCCGCCGCCTCCCATGATAACGTCCTCAAAAACACCCATGATCTATACCGCCGCTGCAGTTGGAGACAGATCGGGAGCGCGGGAGAACACGAACATGCGAAGCCCGAGGCGGCGCAGGGTGACGGCGTAAAGCGCGGCGGTTTCAAACATCAGCGCGCAGGTCGTGGCAATGGCCGCGCCCATCAGGCCGTATGTGGGAATGAGTGCCAGATTGAGTGCGATATTGACGCACAGCGTCACCCCATAGACCAGCGCGCAGATATTCTGCTGTCCGGACATGGTGAGTACACTTTCCGCAGGACCGACGGTGGAGCGCACCATGATGCCGAGCACGAGAACGCACAGCATCGGATAACCGGCGGCGAATTCCGGCCCAAACAGGCTCAGCAGCATCTTGCCCGCCATCACCATGACAACGCTCATGATGAGTGAGCCCCAGAAGGTCCAGCGCACGGTTTCGCGCACGAAGCCTTCATACTGCACCCGGTCGCCCGCATTGTGATATTGCGAATAGCGGTGGGCCGCCCCCGCCTTGACCGCGAAATACACGAAATGCACCAGCGCCAGCGTTTTGACCGCCGCGTAATAGACCGCCACGTCCGAGGGCGGCAGGAACATGCCGGCGATGAGAATGTCGACGTTGGTGAGCAGGAAGAAGAAGCCTTCGACCAGAAAGATCGGCAGCGCCACGGCGACCCAGACCAGTGGCGTGACGGTGCGCGGAGCGCGGGGCACGGTCTTGTCGATGCGGCGGTTGATCAGCAGCAGTTGACCGATACTGACCGTCCAGCACGCGAGGATCGACGCCATCAACGCGGTCTGTGCGTTAGCTTCGAAGCCAAGTGCGAGAGCCGTCGCCATCGCGGCAAGGATCAGGCAAGGGCGGACGATGAAGGTCGGGGCCAGTGCCATGTCCACCCAGCCGAAGGAGCGCGACAGGCCGTCCTGCGTTTCAGCAAGCGCCAGCATGGGCAGGCATGTCATGCCGAGAATGAGGGGCACGACATAAATCGACGAGCCGCTGTCGGCGAAGAACCATGTGGCCCCAGCCCCGATCAGTGCGACCACAGTGGCTGTGCCAACGGCGAACAGGCGGGCGGTTAGCGTCATGCCGCGCGTTGAAGAATCGTCGCCCGCCAGCCGGTATTGGGGGATGAACCGCACGAGGGACGAGGGGAATCCGATACAGGACAGGGTGCCAGCGATGACCGCGATCACCCAGACCCACACGAAGATGCCGAACTCGTCCGGCCCCATCCAGCGGGCCATCAGAACCTGGCTCACATAGGCGATGAAGGCCGACATGATACGGATGGAGAAAGCAGCCAGCGCCATGCGCTGGGAGGCGGCCTTGTCGTCGCGCCCGGAAACGATGGCGTCGGCGACATCCAGCGCCTTGTCGACATGCGTGCCCCAGCGGTTCCGCACGAATGCGGGCACGAACGGGGCAGCCAGTTTGGACGGCACGATGGGCACGGCAGATCTCGACGGCGAAAGCGCTGTTGCGCGGTTCCGGCCAGGCTGGGCGCAATTCGTTTAAGATTGCTTGGAAATTGCCACGGTGCCGCTTACCGCTTCCGGCAAGGTTAAGAGGAGATTACGGAAACGCGCCGTGAATCAGCCTTTGAAGCCGCCCGCGTCGAGGAAAGCCTGCTCCTCCGGCATGGTCTTTCGCCCAAGAGCGGCATTGCGATGGGGAAAGCGGCTAAAACGTTCGATGATGTCGAGATGTTCGCGCGCGGCCTTGATGTTTCCTTCCAGCCCGGTCGCTTCCATGTGGGCGAGGCACCGGCGCTGGTCCTCGATATTCTCGCTGTGCATCAGCGGCAGGTAGGTAAACACCATAATGTCATTGCGCATCCGCTGGTCATCGCCGCGCTGGATGGCGGCCTTGGCGACGGCCAGCGCCTTGTTGTCGTTGGCGTAGGCATCCGGACTGTTGCGGTTCAGGTTGCGGGTGAACTGGTCGAGCACGAGGATGAGCGCGAGGGTGCCGTTCGGCGTGTCCTGCCAGTGGTCGAGATCACCCCCTTCGGCGGCTTTCAGCGTTGCGCCGAAGCGGGTGCGGATGTCGGCGTCGAAGGCATCGTTCTTTGTCCACCATTTTTTCGGACCTGCATCGGCCCAGAAATCGGTGACGGTATGTGGCTCGGCGATGGCGGTCATGGTCTGTCTCTTTGCATGGCGGTCAGCAGCATTTACAGCACAGGAAAGCTGTTTTCCGAAAGCCTGTCATGAGCGAGATTACAGAAACCGCCGACCTGCGCGGCCTGCGGTGCCCGCTGCCCGCGCTGAAAACGCGGGCGCGTCTGAAGCGGCTGGCTGTGGGCGAGCGGCTGGAAGTGTTGTGCGACGACCCGTTGGCGGGCATCGACATTCCCGCTTTCTGCAACGAAAGCGGGAATGCGCTGGTGGAGCATGAAGTGTTGGAGGGGGATGTATCGCGGTTCGTGGTGGAGCGGTCCAACTAGGCAACACGCGTGCCGTTACGTGCAGCTTCGACCGTAGCGGCTATGCGTTTTGCCCGCGTGGAACCGCTCTTTGCCTGTTTGATCCATTCCAGATTGCCGCGCTGTGCGGAAGGCGGAAATTTATCATATGCGGCACGGGCTTTCGGCAGCGTCTGGAACGCCATAACAAGATCATCCGGCTTTTCCAGCCGTTCTACCTCGTCGAGAAAGGCCCATGACCCGTCGGATTTGGCGCGCTCTATCGCACGTATTCCCGGCTCTTCGAGCAGGTTTTGCTTTTCCAAGTCTGCAATATGGCGCTTGTTGATGCCTGACCATGCGCTCCCGGCTCGGCGCGGCGAAAGCAATGTCATCGTGCGATCCGCGTCCAGCTTACGGGGCACGGAGTCTATCCATCCGAAACACAAAGCCTGCCGAACCATTTCCTCATAGGGGAGATAGTGTGGTGAAGCCTTCTTGTGGCGCACCAGCCAGATGCTTTCGTTACGTGTATGGTTCTTCGCCAACCATTGTCCCAGTTCCGTGCAGGAACGAACTTCCACACGCTCCAGATCATCCAGTTTTCCCAGCTGTCTACTCCGCCGGTTCCAGCATGTTCGTGCCTTCGGCAATCGCGCTGTCGGAGACGGACGGATTGTTGGGGTGCTGGGTCCAGTTGAAATAGGTGTCTGCGCACCTCTTTCTTCGTGCGCGTGTCGGTGGCGCCTGCCGGTAGCTGCACCATGTCGATGCAGTTTTCCACGGGGCAGACGTTGACGCATAAATTGCAGCCGACACATTCCTCCTCGATCACCTCGAAGTGGCGCTTGCCGTCCACCATTGACGTGATCGCCTGATGAGACGTGTCCTCGCAGGCGATATGGCACCGACCACAGGAGATGCACAGATCCTGATCGATCCGCGCCTTTGTGACGTAGTTGAGGTTGAGATATTGCCAGTCGGTGACGTTGGGCGTGGCGCGGCCGATCACGTCGTCCAGCGTTGCGTGGCCCTTCTTGTCCATCCACGCCGACAGCCCTGCCGTCATCTCGTCGATGATCTTGAAACCATAGGTCATGGCGGCGGTGCAGACCTGCACGTTGCCCGCGCCGAGAGCGAGAAACTCAGCGGCGTCGCGCCACGTGGTAATGCCGCCGATGCCGGAGATCGGCAGGCCCGCCGTTTCGGGGTCGCGGGCGATTTCGGCCACCATATTCAGCGCGATCGGTTTGACCGCCGGGCCGCAATAGCCGCCGTGGGAGCCTTTTCCGTCGATAGTCGGCATCGGCGCGAAGTCGTCGAGATCGACGGATACGATGGATGAGATCGTGTTGATGAGGGAGACGGCATCCGCACCGCCGGTCTTCGCGGCGCGCGCCGGGTAACGCACATCGGTGATGTTGGGCGTCAGTTTTACGATGACCGGCATCCGCGTGGTTTGCTTGCACCAGCGGGAGACCATCTCGATGTATTCGGGCACCTGACCGACCGCTGCGCCCATGCCGCGCTCGCTCATACCGTGTGGACAGCCGAAATTAAGCTCGATCCCATCCGCGCCGGTCTCCTCCACCAGCGGCAGGATCGATTTCCACGCGGCTTCCTCGCAAGGCACCATGATGGACACGATCATGGCCCGGTCAGGCCATTTGGCCTTCACCTGCTTGATCTCGCGCAGGTTGGTTTGCAGGTCTCGGTCGGTGATGAGTTCGATGTTGTTGAGGCCGAGCAAACGGCGGTCGCCGCCATAGATCGCGCCGTACCGGGGGCCGTTGACGTTGACGACCGGAGGGCCTTCCTCGCCCAACGTCTTCCACACCACACCGCCCCAACCGGCCTTGAAGGCGCGTTCGACGTTATAGGCTTTATCGGTCGGAGGCGCGGAGGCGAGCCAGAACGGGTTCGGCGATTTGATGCCTACGAAGTCGTTGCGGATGTCGGCCATGGTGATGTCCTCTGTTACGCCCGCAGGCTGATGTTGATCGCCTCGGCAGCATCACGACCGTGGGCTGCGGCAGTCACGGTCAAATCCTCGCCACCGGCCACGCAATCGCCACCGGCCCAGACGCCGCTCATGTGTGTGGTGCCGTGGGCGTCTATCGTGGCGATGCGGCCTGCTGTGAGTTGCAGGTCTCCGTCACTGGCTGCGCCGTTGAGATCGTCCGGCAGCAGCATCTGGCCGATGGCGCGAAAGACCTGATCGGCTTCCAGCGTGAATCGCTCGCCGGTGCCTTCCAGTCGGGTGTCCCCGATGCGTGTATATTCCATCGCAACACCCGTCAGTTTGCCGCCTTCGGATTTCAGATCGACGGGCATGGCCCAATGGCGGATGCGCACGCCGCGGGAGGCGGCAAGGTCTTGCTCGTAGCGGGATGCGTTCATGTGTTCCTGCCCGCGGCGGTAGGCGATTGTCACCTCTTCCGCGCCGAGCAATTTGGCTTGCACGGCGCAGTCCACCGCCGTCATGCCGCCGCCGATGACGACGACCTTGCGGCCCACGGGCACGGCGGCCTTATCATCGGCCTGCCGGAGACGGGCGATGAAATCAACGGCGTCTTCCAGACCTGCCGGATGCTCGTTCTCGATGCGCAAATCATTGACACCCCCAAGTCCCATACCGAGGAAAACGGCGTCGTAGTCGCTGCGGAGTTCGCCGAGTGTGAATTCCCGGCCAAGGCGCTGGTCGTAGCGCACGTCGATGCCGCCGATGGCGAGAATGTAGTCGACCTCCTCCTGCGCGAAGCCGTCGACCGTCTTGTAGGTCGCAATGCCGTATTCGTTCAGCCCGCCGGGTTTGGAGCGCGCTTCGAATATCACGACATCGTGGCCGTGCATGGCGAGGCGATGCGCGCAGGCGAGACCGGCGGGGCCTGCCCCGACGACTGCGATGCGTTTTCCGGTTGATGGCGCGCGCTCATAGAAATGCACGTCGTTGGCGATAGCCGCATCCGTCGCGAAGCGTTGCAGCAGGCCGATCCGCACGGGCTTGCCCTCAGCGGCTTCGCGCACGCAGGCCTGTTCACAGAGCGTTTCGGTGGGGCAGACACGGGCGCACATGCCGCCCAGAATGTTCTGGTCGAAGATGGTTTTGGCAGCACCGAGACGGTTGTCGGCGGCGATCTGGCGAATGAACAGCGGAATGTCGATTTCGGTCGGGCAGGCCGTTATGCAGGGCGCGTCGTAGCAGAAATAGCACCGGTCTGCCGCGACGGCGGCTTCGTGCATATCGAGGGGTGGATGGACGTCGGCAAAGTTCGCGTCCAGCTCCTCGGCGGGCAGGCGTTTGTCGGCGATGCCGTCTTGCAGTCTCGATTCCAGCATGATGATTTGCCTGTGACCCGTGTGCATTTCCGTAAAAGACTAGCCTGACATCCAATTTTAGCAACCGGGCAAAGTTCCGGCCTCGCAAAAGTGCCAATCAGTCGCTACGTCCGCGTCGATGCCCATTATGCGACCAAACGGAATGAGAGCGCCATGCGTGTAGCGATGATCGGAACGGGCTATGTGGGGCTGGTGTCGGGAGCGTGTTTTTCCGATTTCGGGCACGACGTTACCTGCATCGACAAGAACGGAGCCAAAATCGATGCTCTGAAACGCGGCGTGATGCCCATCTTTGAGCCGGGGCTGGAAACGCTGGTGGCGACGAATGTGGGAGCGGGTCGGCTGCATTTCACGACCGAGGCGGAAAAGGCCGTCGCGAAGGCGGATGTCGTGTTTCTGGCTGTCGGTACCCCGTCGCGGCGGGGCGATGGCCATGCGGACCTGACATACGTGTATGAGGCGGCTGAGGAAATCGGCCGTATGATTGAGGGCTACACGGTCATCGTCACCAAATCGACTGTGCCCGTTGGTACCGGCGATGAGGTGGAGCGCATCGTGGCCGAAGTCGCGGGCGACACGCCGTTCGATGTGACGTCCAACCCCGAATTTCTGCGCGAAGGGGCGGCAATTGATGATTTCAAGCGGCCGGACCGCATTATCATTGGCTCCCAGAGTGCCCGGGCCACCGAGGTTTTGCGGGAATTGTATCGCCCGCTCTATCTCAACGAAGCGCCGCTCGTGGTATTCGACCGGCGCACATCGGAGCTGACGAAATACGCAGCCAATGCGTTTCTTGCCACCAAGATTGGCTTCATCAATGAGATTGCTGATTTGTGTGAGGCGGTTGGGGCCAATGTGCAGGACGTGGCGCGGGGCATCGGCCTCGACAAGCGCATCGGGCCGAAGTTCCTGAACGCCTCGCCCGGCTATGGCGGGTCATGTTTTCCAAAGGACACGCTCGCCCTGTCGAAGATCGGCGAGGACGCAGGAGTTTCGCTGACGATCGTGGATTCCGTCATTGCCGCCAATGCCGCGCGCAAGAAGCGGATGGCGCAGGTCATCATCGATGCGGCAGGCGGTAGCGTAAAGGGCAAAACGATTGCGGTGCTGGGCCTGACGTTCAAACCGCAGACGGACGACATGCGCGACGCGCCGTCGCTCGTCATCGTGCCCGCCTTGCAGGAAGCGGGGGCTATAATCCGCACCTACGATCCGGAAGGTATGGGCGAGGCGGCGCAACACCTCAACGGGCTAACCTTCGCCACCGGCCCGTGGCAAGCGATGGAAGGGGCAGACCTCGCCGTCATCCTGACCGAGTGGAACGCCTTTCGCGCGCTTGATCTGAAACGCATGGCCGCCACGCTGAACGACAATCTGCTCATCGATCTGCGCAACGTCTATAGCGCCGCCGAAGCCCGCCAGGCGGGGCTTACCTATACCTCCATCGGGCGGCCGGACGGCACGACGCGATGATCGCGGAGCGGGCCATCTGTGATGCGTTGGAAGCTGCGGTGCGGTCCGCCGGGGAAGCCATTCTCGATGTGCGTCGAATTGGCATAACCACATCTGCCAAGGGTGACGGGTCGCCGGTGACGGAGGCCGACAAGCGGGCCGAAGCGATTTTGCTGGACGCCCTGTCGCGCCTGCTGCCGGATATACCGGTGGTGTCGGAAGAGAATGCGGCGAGCCACTCGCTGAAGCCAAGCGATGCCTATTTCCTCGTCGACCCGCTCGATGGCACCCGGGAGTTCATACGCCCTGACTCGAAAGGCGCGTTCACGGTCAATATCGGGTTGATCGAGGACGGCGCTCCCACGCTCGGCCTGCTGTTCGCACCGGCACATGACCGCTATTTCTCAGGGGTCGTCGGGCAAGGGGCGTGGGAGGATGGACGCGCGGTCGAGACCCGATTACTGCCCGCCAGCGGTGCCGTCGCCTATATCAGCCGGTCCCACCACGATGCGCGCACGGATGCCCTGATGGAAACAGAGCGTGTCGGCGAAACGCGGTCGCTGGGATCGTCTTTAAAATTTGCCCTGCTGGCCTGCGGCGAGGCGGACCTCTACGCCCGCCATTCACCCACGATGGAGTGGGATACGGCGGCGGGCGATGCCATTTTACGCGCCGCCGGTGGCACGATGTGCCATGACGACGGCACGCCGTTTCGATACGGCAAGCCTGCTTACCGGAACGGGCCGTTCATAGCCAAAGGCCAGGCGTCCTAGTCGACCTTGGGAAAGGCGAAGCTTTTCACGCCGCTGCGATCGAACGGTTTCCATGCGCCTTCCGGCTGGGAAAGGCGGTCTGCAACAGCATAGACGGCGGCGGGGTGGTGGCCGAGACCGCAATGGCTGGAGCGCACGCGGATGTTTTCGCGGTTAGAGGCCACCGTTTCCATGCAGTTCTGCCAGGCGCAAATACCATCCGTGCGGGAATAGATGGCAGTAGTGGGCACAGATGGCGGGTCGGAAATCTTGCCACCCATGTGGGCGTCACGGTCATCGACCTTATGGCCGGAGGTGAACTGATAGACCTTCCAGGCATTCGTCGCGCGGGGGTCGCCGTTGAACGGAGAGCCCAGCGTGATGACCTGACGCACATGCTCCGGCAGCATTTTTGCAAGCTGGCGGGCGTAAATGCCGCCCAGCGACCAGCCGATGACAGACACCTTTCGGCCATGCTCTTCGGCGAGCGAGATGAGGCGTTCCTTCAAGCCGCTTTCCACGCCGGGCAAAGGTCCATAGTTGCGACCCATATCCCAACCGTATGTGGGATAGCCGATGCTTTTCAGGAAAGTCCGCAAAGACGCCGTGGACCTGTCGGAGGTTGCGAGACCGGGCAGGACCAGCACCGGCTGGCCGTCGCCACGCGGCGCGGTGGCAAACAGGGTGGGGGCGGAAGCTGCGAAGGCTGCCAGTTCCGGCAGGGCGCGCAGTTCCAACAACAACAGCGAACGGCCCGGCGGGCGCAAGGCGGGTTCGGCGGCAGACTTAAAGGTTGTAGCGGTCATTCGGCGCATCCTTCTGATTGAAATAAAACCCGATAGTGCATGACAGGCGGCATTTCAGACTGCGTGTTCTCTCAATATGGCGTCAAAATCGTAAAAGGCAAATTTTGACGTAAACGTAAGATATGCCTTTTTGCCACACCTCCGGGTTTCACGCAGCATAGGCGGCGACGAGTTCGTCGTAGGATTGCACCAGCAGATCTCCGAACCGGTCCGCATCCGGCACGGCCTTCGCGCCTGCGGTGACGCCGAAATCGAGCGCGCCGCTGTAGCTTTGAACGGTAATGTTGAGCCCAACCCCGTGTGTGGCGATGGAGACCGGATAGAGCGCTGTGACCTTCGCGCCCGCACAATAGAGCGGAACCGGCGGGCCCATCGTGTTGGAAATGCACAGGTTGACGGCCGAAGGCATGATGTCGGCCAGGCCCGTGCGCCCAAACGCTTTCATCAGGCCAGGCAGCATCATGGGTGCGCCAAGCAGGGTGAAATCGGACAGGCCGGCACCCTTGCCGACCTCCGCCACGTCCTTGCGTTCGCCGGAATTGACCATGATGGCGGCGAGGCGCTTCTTCGGGTCGGCGATATCGGTGGCCAGCGGCACGTTCATGCCGGAAACCTGATTGTTCGCGCTGGCATCGCCCGCTTCGCGCAGCGAGATCGGCACGAAAGCGACAAGGGGCTGGGACGGTAGCTTGTCTTTTTCTCTCAGATAGGCCCGCAACGCGCCCGCGCTGATCGCCATGACCACGTCGTTGAGCTTCGCGCCGCTTGCCTTGCCAATCGCCTTGGCACCATCGAGCGCAACTGACCGCGCGGCGTAGGAGCGGCCACGGCCCATCGTGGCGTTGAACGGCGTCTTGGGGGCGACAAGCTGGGGCATGAGGGCGCGTTTGGGGTCGGCATTGGCGAGTTTGGCCGCCCCTTCCAGCACCGCGCCCATGACCTTCGGCACGGCCTCGGCCAGTTTCAACTGCTGGGTGACGACGTTGGCTACAAGATCATGCACACCCAGAACGGCGCGTTCGGGAATGGACGGGGCCGCTTTGCGCGGTGCCCTCTCCGGCACATCCACTTTACGGGGCTCCTGGGTGAAATCGTAGAGCGCCATTGCAATCGCCATGCCCGCACCGCCGTCGATGGCGGCGTGATGAACCTTTGAATAAAGCGCCGCCTGCCGGGTTCCATCGGCGCTTTTGCCGACGCCTTCGATCACGGTGAACTGCCAAAGCGGTTTTGAGCGGTCGAGCGGTTCGGCATGCAGCTCGGCGACAATTGCTTCCAGCTGTTTGTGGGAACCCGGTGCGTCGAGTTTAACCGACTGGATGTGGTAGCCGAGGTCCGGTTCGCCCGCGTCAACCCAGCCTGGATGGTCGAGTTCGAGAACCGTTTTCGCAAGCCGCTTGGAGAAGATCGGCACCAGATGCACGCGACCGGCGAAAAAGGCCGCAAAATGCTTGTGGAACGAACCGCGAAAGCCCTTCGGCAACTCATAGGTCGTGAGCCCCGCCACATGCATCGGCGTCTGCTCCGTTTCGAAATACAGAAACGTGGCGTCCAGTCCGCTGAGTTGTTCCATGACAATATCCCTCCCGATATTAGAAAGTCGTTTGACGTAAACGTCACATCTTGTCCATAAGTCCTGCGACCATTTGCGCTGACGCTGTGCTTCCGTCACAGTCATAGCACATATCATTTGAGAGTTCTGGGAGGTTCTCGTGGACCATAGTTGGATCAAACAATACCCCGCCGGCGTGCCCGCCGAGGTGGATACGACGCAATATTCCTCGCTTGTGGGTCTGCTGGAAAACTCGTTTTCCAAATACCGGGACCGCGATGCCTATGTCCTGATGGACAAGGCGATGACCTATAACGAGCTGGACAAGCGCTCCGAGGCGTTCGGTGCCTACCTGCAATCGCTCGGTCTGCAAAAGGGCGACCGTGTCGCCATCATGCTGCCGAACATCCTGCAATCACCCGTCGCGGTGGCAGGCGTGCTGCGTGCCGGTTTGGTCGTGGTCAACGTGAACCCGCTCTACACGGAGCGGGAGCTGGAACATCAACTGAAGGATTCCGGCTCCAAGGCGCTGGTGATCGTTGAAAACTTCGCCAAGGTCTATCAGAACGTCGCGGCGAAAACGCCGGTCGAACATGTTATCGTCACGTCCGTTGGCGAAATGTTGGGCTTCCCGAAGGGCAACATTGTCGATTTCGTGCTGCGGACCGTCAAGAAGCAGATTCCCGCCTACGACCTGCCCGGTAATGTTCGCATGAAGACGGCTCTCGCCAAAGGCGAAGGCATGAAGCTGACCAAGCACGACATCAAGCGCGATGACGTGGCGGTTCTGCAATATACCGGCGGCACGACCGGCGTTTCGAAAGGCGCAACGCTGTTACACGACACGCTGATCGCAGCGCTACTGGCATCCGACGCATGGGTGCAGCCGGGTTTGAAGCGCTCGGGCGGTATCGGCGACGCGCAGATGATCTCCATTTGTGCCTTGCCGCTCTACCACGTCTTCGCATTCGTATCCTGTTCACTGCTGTCGACCCGCGCGGGCGGGCTGTGCGTATTGATACCCAATCCGCGCGATCTTCCGGCGACGATCAAAGAAATGGGAAAATACAAGTTCCACACGTTCCCTGCCGTCAACACGCTGTTCGCCGGTCTCGCCAACCATCCGGATTTTGCCAAGCTGGACTTCTCGCAGCTGCGTATTTCCAACGGTGGCGGCATGGCGGTGACGAAGGCCGTGGCCGAGAAATGGCTTAAAATTACCGGCTGCCCGATCTGCGAGGGCTACGGGCTATCGGAAACCTCCTCCGGTATCACCTGCAACCCGACCGATACCGACGCCTATACGGGCACGGTGGGCATTCCCATGCCCAATGTCGCGGTGAAGATGATGGACGAGGACGGCAACGAGGTGCCGCTCGGTGAGCGCGGCGAGATCTGCATCAAGGGTCCGCAGGTCATGCGCGACTACTGGCAGCGGCCGGATGCCACGAAGGACGCCTTTTTCGCTGACGGCTTCTTCCGCTCCGGCGACATCGGCACGATGGACGAGAAGGGCTATTGCAAGGTCGTCGACCGGATCAAGGACATGGTGATCGTCTCCGGCTTCAACGTCTATCCCGGCGAGTTGGAAGACGTGATCGGTTCCTGCCCCGGCGTGCTGGAAGCAGCGGTCGTCGGTGTGCCGGACGAGAAGTCCGGCGAGGCTGTTAAAGTGTTCGTCGTGAAGGAAAATGACGGGCTGACCGAAACCGTGCTGCGGGCCTACATCGCCCAGCACCTGACCGGTTACAAAAAGCCACGTTACATCGAGTTCCGCGATGAATTGCCGAAAACCAATGTCGGCAAGATCTTGCGCCGAGAATTGCGCGACGAAGAACTGAAGAAGGTGGCCTAGGGCATGGCGGACAGCGACAAGAACGAGGCCGAAAAGACACGCGGCGCGAAGGTTGCCGAGGATATCGCCAAATCGGCGTCCGAGGCGACCTTGGCGTTGAATCCTCTAGTCGGCATCCGCGTGCCGGACATGATGAAGGCATCATTGACCGCGATGGGTGCGATGGCCGCGCGCCCCGACAAAATGATGAGCCACTGGCTTACCTTCGCCAGCCAAATGACGGACGTGATGACCGGCTCGTCTGAAATCGAGCCCGAGCGCGGCGACCGGCGGTTTGCCGACCCTGCTTGGAGCAAGAGCCCGATCAACAGGCGACTGATGCAGAGCTATCTGGCTTGGCAGAAAGCGGTGGGAGAGACGGTCGAGGGCCTCGATCTCGACAAGACGCAGTCGGCACGGGCGCGGCTGGTGTCGTCCATTTTCACCGACGCCGTGGCCCCATCCAATGGCTTGCTCACCAACCCGTCCGCGCTGAAAACGCTGGTCGATACCGGCGGCACATCGGCGGCGAAGGGGCTGAAGAACTTCTTCGACGACATGACGAAGAACGGCGGCCTGCCGTCATCGGTCGATGCCTCAAAATTCAAGGTCGGCGAGAACGTCGCCAACACACCGGGGCATGTGGTGTTTCGCAACGATGTGCTGGAACTCATTTACTACACGGCCAACACCGACAAGGTTTACGAGCGGCCCTTCGTGATGGTGCCGCCGCAAATCAACAAATACTATTCCGTCGATCTGTCGCCGGAAAAGAGCATGATCCAGTTTCTGCTTTCCAACGGCATCCAGCCCTATTGCATCTCATGGCGCAATCCGACCGCAGAGCAACGGCACTGGACGCTGGAGACTTACGTGGAAGCGTTGGACGAGGCGGTGGATGCGGCGCTGGAAATCACCGGTACGGACCGCTGCAACATCATGGGGTCCTGCTCCGGCGGCATCACGCTTTCTGCCTACACGGCATGGCTTGCCGCCCATGACACGAAAAAGGAAAAACCGTCCAACAAGATCGACGGCTTGATCCTTGCCGTGTGCGTTCTCGACACGCAGGCGGAAAGCGACAGCGACTTCGCCGCGCTCGTCACGCCGGAAAGCGTGATGATGGCCAAGCAGGCCTCCGCCGCCACCGGTACGCTGGACGGGCAGGACATGGCGAAAATGTTCGCGTGGATGCGGCCCAACGACCTGATCTGGAATTATTGGGTCAACAACTACCTGTTGGGCAACGACCCACCTGCCTTTGACGTGCTGTTTTGGAACGCCGATACGACACGCCTGCCTGCCGGTCTGCACTCGGATTTCCTCGATCTCATCTACACCAACCCGTTCATGAACCCCGGTGCGTTGTCGCTCGGCGGCAAGCCGGTGGACATGACCAAGGTGAAGCATGACACGATGGTCATCGCGGGCACAACCGACCACATTACGCCTTGGAAGGCGGTTTACGAAACGGCGCGGCTGTTCGGGGAAAATACGCAGTTCATACTGTCCAATTCCGGCCATCTACAAAGCCTGTTGAACCCGCCCGGCAACCCGAAATCGTGGTTCGTGAAGGGCGATGCGAAAAGCACCGATGCCGAAAAGTGGGCGCAGACCGCCGAGAAGCACGAGGGCACGTGGTGGTTGCAATGGGCGGAGTTTCTGAAGGCGAAATCCGGTAAGGAAGTTGTTGCACCGAAGAAACCGGGCACACGAAAATATCCGAGCCTCGGTCCGGCACCGGGAACTTATGTGTTCGAGAAGTAAAATGACGCGGAACGGAAACGGGCGTGGTGCTTTTCATGGACACCCGCCCGTTCTACATTGACGTAAACGTAAAGCACCCAGGAGTGCCCCATGAGCCGCGCCACAAACAGCCTCGATGATCTCATGTCCATGCCGATGGATGCCAGCAAGTCTGCGCTCAATCTGGCTGGCGACATGGCCTCTGTGCCCGTCCCCGAATCCGACATGGATAGCGGGTTGGAAATCCGCATGATCGATGTGGATGGCCAGATGTTGCGCGTCGCTACGAAGGATCTCGCTCCCGGTGTAGAGGATGACGGGCGTCCGCCCTTGCTGATGTTCAACGGGATTGGCGCCAACCTTGAACTGGGCTTTCCGTTTTTCGCCGCGCTGGAAAACACCCGCGCGATCATCTTCGATGTGCCGGGTATTGGCGGCTCGCCGCTTCCCAAACTGCCCTACCGCCCTATGACGCTGGCTCGGATGGCCAAGAAGCTTTGCAAGATTCTCGGCCACACGCAGGTGGATGTGTCCGGCGTGTCCTGGGGTGGCGGGCTAGCGCAGCAATTCGCGTATCAGTATCCGCGTTTCTGCCGCAAGCTGGTGCTCGTCGCGACCGCTCCGGGTTGGGCGATGGTGCCTGGCAAACCGTCCGTGTTGTCGAAAATGGCCAACACGCGCCGCTACACCGACCCCGGCTACATGCGGGAGATCGCAGCCGATATTTACGGCGGGGATTTCCGGGGCAACAAGGCGGCGATTGCGCCCCATGTGCGCGCGATCAAGCCGGCCTCATCAGCCGGTTACGCATTGCAGCT
Organism: uncultured Alphaproteobacteria bacterium; assembly: GCA_963841615.1. GTDB lineage: Bacteria > Pseudomonadota > Alphaproteobacteria > Rhizobiales > Rhizobiaceae > Pseudahrensia. Next base: position 232,353 of record CAWJDI010000007.1, read on the forward strand.
GCTCGGTATGCTGGGCTGGACGTCGATCCACTGGCTGTGGCGCATCAAGCAGAAGACGCTGGTGATGGCGGGCACGGATGATCCGCTAATTCCGGTGGTCAATGCCCGGGTTTTGTCGAACCTCATTCCCGATGCGGAACTGCATCTGGTGGATAACGGGCATCTGTTCCTCGTCACGCAGCCGGAAGACAGCGCGCGGACCGTTGAGGCGTTCCTGCGCGCCTGACCCCTATTGCGGCGGAAACCACATCATCGGGTCTGCCGCGCCGCGCTCGATAACGACATGATGGTTGGCGAAAGCGCGGTAATCATGGGACCACGCGCCATCCGGCCATCGCACCCGCACCGAAGCGCGCTCAGCGACGCCGAGGCCGAAATGGGTGAAACCAGATTGGCCCGAGGCATGACCGCCACCGGTGGCGACGGTTTCATTTTGTGTCAGATTACCGGTTTTGACGGATATGCGGGCACCGACGCCTGAGACATTGCCTGTTTCGTCGCGCAGTTCGACCTTGAGCCAGTTGCCCATCGGCGTGTGACCAAAATTTGTTTTCAGGCCGCGATTGCGGAACAGGCTGGCAGGTGCGCCCCGGTTGACGACCAGCAGGTCGAGCATTCCATCGGCATTAAAATCCTCAACCACGGCCCCACGCCCGCGGGTGGGTTTCGCAATGCCCGCCGCGCTGCCCGCTTCGTGAAACGCGCCGTCCAGCGTGCCGAGCAGCAGGTTGTCCGGGTCGAAGGCTGCAAAGTCCGGCATGGCTTCCACATTGCCCTTGGCGATGAAAAGGTCGGTGCGGGCATCGTTGTTGAAGTCGGCGAACTGCGCGTGCCAGCCGGTCGAAGGTTTGCCGTCCTCGCCCGCGTAGGGACGGTGGGCGGTTGCGCCCTTGTCGAAGGCTGTGTCGCGGTAGATGGGGCGGTCCTCCTCCGCCTCATCGTCCAGCATCTGGAGTTTGGTGTCGCCCATCGAGGTGAGCGCGTAGGCCGGGCGGCCGTCGCCGTTGAGGTCATGCTCGGCGATGCCCATGCCCCAGATTTGCAGCCGCTGCCAGCCATCCGCGTTGCGGTAGGGGCGGGCGGGGCGGTCGGGAGGCACACGCCAGAGTTGTTCTTCGCCACCGCGATAATATTGCCGGTCGTTGGTGATGCGCAGCGCGGGTTCGCCTGAGTTGTTCCAGTCGGTGAACAGCGCAGATAGGGCGCAATGGCCGGGTTCGAGGCTTTGCGGGTTAGAATAGTCCGGCGAATTTCCCTTGCCGGGGCGTGCCAGCACATTCGGCTCGCATGTGCCCCACGGCGAGCCGGGTGCGGTGCGGTCGATGTAGTTGACGAAGGCGAGGGTAGGGAACGTTGCGCCCGCCTCCCATGTGGCGGAGAAGCCGGTGGTCCATGCCCGTCCGCCATCGTAGTTCCAGTCGCGGTTCGCCTTTTCGAATGTGCAGTCCCCACGACCGCGCATGAGATGGTTCTCGCCGAGGCGCAGGATGGCGAGGTCGATGTTGCCGTCTCCGTCCACGTCGAGCGGATAGACACCGGTGGTTTTTGTCATGTCGAGGCCGGGGAGTTTCTCGAAACGTAGCGCGCCACCCGGTTCGGAACGGTTCACATAGAGCGAAGCCGGGTTCGCACCGCCTGCCAAAAACACATCCGGCATCCGGTCGCCGTTGCAATCGAACGAAGCGGCACCGCCACCGACGAAGAACTCGAACGGGCCGCCATAGGTGTGGTCGATGCCTGCTGACGGTAGCTTGTTCCTGCATGTCTGGCACATCGAAGGGAAAGTCGGCTGCGGTCGCAGGCGTAGCCAATCACTGCAAGCGCGACAAGCCAGCGTTTCACTGCGCGGCGTCCGTGCGATGACGAGGGTTTTGAGATAGGCGATCAGCGCCGAACGGTCCGCATCATCGGCTTCGGCATAGGCTGTTGCGCTCGCCGCTCCGTCGCCCCCGTGGGCGCGGATGGCCTCGTCGAGCGTGGTCATGTCGTTGCGATGGCCGTAGGGCGCGGTGGAGGCAACGCCCCATAGTTCGGTGGTGGCGAACGCGGTGCGGTCCACGAAACGCTGGGACAAGGAGTTCGTTGCCAAAGGTTTCGTTGGTGCGGTCCGTCATCGTGTGGCGCTTCAGGTCGCCGAACAGGGGCACGAGTGTGCGGCCCTGTTCATCGCGCGGCAGAGCCTTCGCCCATTCGAGCAGGCCGAGATCGTATTCTGCGGACCCTTCCACCTGCGCGCTGCCGAGCGTGCCGGACGGGTCGATGGGGCCGGGGTCGCTGAAAACGAGGCTTTCCAGCGGCAAGGCGCGGATGTGGCAGGTATTGCAGCCGAACGTGTCGAAATGGGTGTTTCCACGCGCGCGCGGCCTGTTTCCAGTCGGTGCGTTGGCAGGTGCGGCTACGACAGGCGCGGGCAGGGTGGCCTGCCATGCGACCAGCGCCGAAATGTCGGCCGTGTTCATTTCGTCACCGTAGCCATCGCCATCGTGATCCGCCTCGCCGGTCCACCGCGCGCCAAAACGTTCGACGGGCTGGATGCCGTGGTGGTGGTTCATGGCGTTGACGGAGAATTGTCGCAGGCCCGTCATGACGCCCTTCTGGCTGAACGGACGGATGGTCAGGTCGGCATCCACCCCTTCGACCTGTGCCGTGTCCACCAGCCCGTCCGCGCGGGCCGTGATGTGGCCGAAGGTAACGCCCTTGGTGACGAGCGCGGCGCGGCGGGGTTCGCCGGTTTTCCGTGCCTCAGCGAGTGCAGTGCGGCGGATGCTGGCCAAATCGGCGGTCATTTCGCGGGCCAGCAATTCGATCAGGCCTGCGCCGAACAGGTGGTTCGTGCCGCGCTCGTTGGAAAATTGCGGGTCGGTCGTGTCGAAATCCGCGTTTGCAAAGCCTTCCGACACGAAGGTTGTCGTGACGAAATCTCCTGCGCCGCCGGGCAGCGGGTCGTTGTGGCAGGATGTGCAGGCATTGGCGTCGGGGCCGGAGGTGCGGGAGAAGGCGGACTGTGCCGGATTGCGGCGCTTCGTCGGCAGAATCGCCTGGGTCGCATTGGCCCGCCCCGCCCCTTCGAGCGCGGTGAATTTTGCCGCGAACAGGTCGCCGCCTATGGCGATGAGGCGTTGCAGCTCTTCCGCGCTCAATCGCCCTTGGGGCATAGGACCGGCTTTGCCCAAGGTGCCCGATGTTTCCGCCCATGGTTCAACCGCCATCGCGGCGCTGCTTGCCAACAACCCAATCAGCCAAGCGAAACCCAGTTTACGAAGCATTTCAGACCCTCCCGATCCGGCGATACCTTGGCCCGCGTCGCGCGAGCCTGCAACACTCTGGTTCAAACCGTTTGAAATAAGAAAGGTCATGGTCTCGCAAATGTTTGACAGGCGCGGGCGCATTGGACATTTTACGCAATATGCAGCACCGGCGTGTGGTCGGCGCTCCATACGCATTGTGCCCAACCATTCTCTGGGAGGAGAACCCCATGAATAAATTTGCATCCCTGCTGCTGGCAGGCTCAACAGCGCTTGCGCTGATGACCGGCGCGGCTTTCGCCGAAGGCAAGACGATCGGCGTATCCTGGTCCAACTTCCAGGAAGAGCGTTGGAAAACCGATGAAGCCGCCATGAAGGCCGCCATCGAAGCCAACGGCGACACATACGTTTCCGCGGACGCACAGCTTTCCGCAGCCAAGCAGCTTTCCGATGTGGAAGCCTTGATCGCACAGGGCGTCGATGCTCTGATCGTGCTGGCCGTGGACTCCGGGTCCGTCGGTGCCGTGGTCGACAAGGCGGCCAACGAAGGCATTCCCGTCGTCGGGTATGACCGCCTGATCGAAGACCAACGTGCTTTTTACCTGACCTTCGACAACAAGGGCGTCGGCCGCATTATCGCGGAATCGGTCAAAGCCGTTCAGCCGGAAGGCAACTACGCCATCATCAAGGGGGATGCGGGTGATCCGAACGCCCTTTTCCTGCTGGCAGGCATGATGGAAGTGATCGGCCCGGACGTGGAGTCCGGCAAGATCAAGATCGTGGGTGAAAGCTTCACAGATGGCTGGAAGCCGGATGAAGCTCAGAAGAACATGGAACAGATTCTCACCGCCAACGACAACAAGGTCGATGCGGTGCTGGCTGAAAATGACGGCATGGCTGGTGGTGCGATTGCAGCGCTCGAAGCGCAAGGCCTGTCCGTTCCGGTCGGTGGCCAGGACGGAGACCATGCGGCGCTGAACCGTGTCGCCCGTGGCACGCAAACCGTCTCCGTATGGAAAGACGCCCGTGCGTTGGGCGAAGCTGCCGGTAACATCGCAGCCCAGCTGGCTGACGGCACGGCGCTCGATGCCGTGGAAGGTGCGGTCAAGTTCGCCGATGGTGCCAACAAAGTCGAGATGAACGCCATTCTCCTCGACCCAACGCCCATCACGAAGGACAATATCTCCGCCGTGATCGATGCGGGCCATATCGAGAAGGAAAAGGTCTGTGACGGTGCGATGGACGGCGTGGACGGCTGCTCCTGATCCACTGACTTCGAGGGGCCGGGCATTCGTCCGGCCTCTTCATCTCTGCCGATTGCAGGGCGCTTGCGAGCGTCGCGCTGTTTGCAGACTGAAATGCAGACGAGAAACCGGCGGGGGAGCAACGGTTTGAGCGACAGTGACAAGACGGTTCAGCCGGAGGTGGTGGGGGCCTCTCCGGCCAGCGTATCAACCGCGCCGCGCCACGGGGCGGCGTTACAGGATGAAGGACCGTTTGCACGGTTCCTGAAGGCAACCGAGATCGATGCACGGCTGCTCGGCATGATCGCGGCGGTGTTGGCGATCTGGATCGGATTCCATCTCTACGGCTCGATCGTCAATGGCTACGGTGCCATGCTGACGGCCCGCAACCTGTGGAACCTGTCCGTGCAGACGGCGTCCATCGGCGTGATGGCAACGGGCATGGTGCTGGTCATCGTCACACGTCATATCGACCTGTCGGTCGGCTCCATTCTCGGCTTCACGGCCATGATTATGGCCATCGTGCAGGTGTGGATTCTGCCGGACATCGTGGGTCTCGGTTCGCCCTTCATTTGGATCATCGCGGTCATCTGCGGGTTGATCGTCGGTGCGATGATTGGCGGCATCCATGGTTGGTTGATCGCATATCTGGGTATCCCCGCGTTCATCGTGACGCTCGGCGGGCTGCTCGTATGGCGCGGCGCGGCTTTCCTGTTGGCACGGGGTGAGACGATCTCGCCGGTGGACGACACGTTCTCCCTGCTGGGCGGCGGACCTTATGGGGCGATCGGTGCAACCGGCTCGTGGATCGTCGGCATCGTTGCCTGCCTTGCGGTGCTCGCGATGCTGTGGGTCGGGCGGCGCAACCGGGCAAAGTTCAACTTTCCCCAACGCCCACCGTGGGCGGAAGGTTTTCTGGCCGCGACCGGTTGTGCAGCTATCATCGGCTTCGTCATCCTCGTCAATTCCTACCCATGGCCCAAGGGCATCGTGCGGCGCTGGCTGGCGCTGCCGGAAAATGCGGCCATCGCCGACACGCCGGTCAACGAGGTGTTCATTTCCCACGGTTTCGCCATTCCGGTGCTAATCCTCATCGCGGTCGGTATCGCCATGACATTCCTCACCAATCGCACCCGTTTCGGACGCTACGTGTTCGCCATTGGCGGCAATCCGGAAGCCGCCGAACTGGCTGGCATCAACACGCGCAAGATCACCGTGATGATTTTTGCTCTGATGGGCACGTTGGCAGGGTTGGGCGCAGTGATTGCATCGGCGCGTCTGAACTCGGCCACCAACAACCTCGGCACGCTGGACGAGTTGTATGTCATTGCCGCTGCCGTGATCGGCGGCACGTCATTCTCCGGTGGTATCGGCACGATTTACGGGGCCATTCTCGGCGCGATCGTCATGCAGTCGTTACAGACGGGCATGGTGTTGATCGGCTTCGATGCGGCCATCCAGCAGATTGTCGTGGGGTCTGTGCTGGTGCTGGCCGTGTGGATCGACACCGTTTACCGGAGGCGCCAGAAATGAGTGAGGTTCCAGTAACCACCGGCGCAGGGTCCGACGCCGCGCTGATTGAAATGCGCGACATTTCCATTGCGTTTGGTGGCATCAAGGCGGTGGATCATGCGTCCGTCGATCTGCACCCCGGCGAGGTGGTCGGGCTGCTCGGCCACAACGGGGCAGGCAAGTCGACGCTCATAAAAATCCTGTCCGGTGCCTACCCGAAGGACAGCGGTGAGATTTTCGTGCGTGGCACAAAGGCGGACATCAACAACCCGCGTGACGCCAAGGATTACGGTATCGAAACGATCTACCAAACTTTGGCGCTGGCGGACAATATCGACTGCGCGGGCAACCTGTTTCTGGGCCGTGAAATCCGCACGAAATGGGGCACGCTGGACGATGTGGCTATGGAGGCCAAGGCGCGCGAAGTGATGGGGCGGTTGAACCCGAACTTTCAACGCTTCAACGAGCCGGTAGCCAAATTCTCCGGCGGCCAGCGCCAGTCCGTCGCCATTGCCCGCGCCATCCTGTTCAACGCGCGCATTCTTATCATGGACGAGCCGACGGCCGCGCTGGGCCCGCAGGAAACCAAAATGGTGTCAGACTTGATACTGCAGTTGAAGAAGGACGGTATCGGCATCTTCCTCATCAGTCATGACATTCACGATGTCTTCGACCTCGCGGACCGCGTGGCGGTGATGAAGAACGGGCAGATGGTGGGCTATGCAGCGACATCCGACGTCACCAAGGACGAAGTGCTTGGCATGATCATTCTCGGCAAATGCCCGCCCGGCGCGACGCCCGGGCCGGGGGCGATGGTCGGTTAGTTTTAGTAAGGTTTTGGCCGTCATCCCCGGGCAAGCCTGAGAATGACGGCGTATCGGAAAAGGCGGCTAGTCCGCCTTTGATTTCTTCGAGAACATACCCTTCAGGTTGTCCCACAGTTCGATCTTCACGCCCTGTTTATGCATGATAAAGCCCTGCTGCATCACGGACAGAAAGTTGTTCCACGCCCAGTAGATCACAAGCCCGGCAGGGAAGGTGGCGAGCATAAAAGTGAACAGAACGGGCATCCACTTGAACACCATCTGCTGCGTCGGGTCCGGCGGCGCGGGGTTCATCTGCATCTGTACGAACATGGTGATGCCCATGATGACCGGCCAAACGCCAATGGCGATAATGGCGAGCGCAGCCGGGCTGTCGTACGGCAACAGGCCGAACAGGTTCAGGATCGAGGTCGGATCGGGTGCGGACAGGTCGTTGATCCAGCCGAAAAACGGCGCGTGGCGCATTTCGATTGTGACGTAGATCACCTTGTAGAGCGCGAAGAAAACGGGGATCTGCAACAGCACCGGCCAGCAACCGGCAGCGGGGTTGATCTTCTCCGTCTTGTACAATTCCATCATGGACTTCTGCATGGCAGCACGGTCGTCGCCGTGCTTTTCCTTCAGTTCCGCCATGCGCGGTTGCAGCTTTTTCATCCGCGCCATCGACTTGTAGGACAGGTTGGCGAGGGGAAAGAAGATCGTCTTGATGATGACGGTGACGAGCAAAATGGCCACGCCGAAATTGCCGACCGCTTTGTAGATGAAGTCCATCAGCGCAAACATCGGCTTGGTAATGAAGTAGAACCAACCCCAGTCGATCAGGTTGGAGAACAGCGGGATTTGCAGCTGCTCCTCGTAGCCGTCGATCACGTCCACCTTTTTAGCACCGGCAAACAGGCGGTGGGTCAGCGACAGGTCCGCGCCGGCCGCGATGGTGACCGCTTCTCCGAGATAATCGGTCTGGTAAAACGGCGCGCGGCCTGAGGGTGCGAAATAATTGTAGTGAGCGGTAAACGGCTCGCCGGGCACCAGTGCGGTGGCCCAGTATTTGTCCGTGATACCGATCCAGCCAGCGTTGGCGGGCTCTTTCGTGATCTGCCGTTCTTCCTCGATATCGTCGTAGTCGATTTCGTCGAGACCTTGTTCGCCAACGGAGCCGATCAAGCCCTCGTGCAGCACGTAGATGCCCGCGATCTTCGGCTTGCCGTAGCGGGCGATGCGACCATAGGGACGCAGGGAAATGGCGTCATCCCCAGTGTTCCGCACCGTATCGGCAATCGTGAACATGTAATTGTCGTCGACGGAAACGATGCGCTCGAACACAATGTCCTGCTCGTTGGTGAAGGTCAGCGTGACGGGCGTTGCGGGCGTCAGGTTCGCCCCCTCCGGCGCTTCCCAGACGGTTGCCGGTCCGGGAAGATCGCCAAGGTCCGCGTTGGGCGAAAAGCCGAACTCCGCGAAATAGGGAGCATCGTCACCGACCGGGTCGAGCAGGCGGATGAGGGGCGATGTGGGATCGACGGTTTCATGGTATTGCGTGAGCCGCAGATCGTCGAACCGGCCGCCGCGCAGGTTGATGGAACCTTCCAGCTTCGGCGTAGCCAGGGGAATGCGGCGAGCTTCTGCCTCGGTCGTGCCTGCCGACTGCGTGGCTTCGCCGGGAATGGCATTGCTGCCTTGTGCAGCGGTGCTTCCGGGCAAGCCATCAGGGGCAGCGGCTGTACCGTTTTCACCGACCGTTACGGCCGTGCCAGCCTCGCGCTGGGCCTCGACTTCCTGCGCCTTGCGCTGGGCTTCCATACGCGGCGTGATGACGAAAGCCTGCCATGCGAAAACCACGGCCAGCGACAGGGCGGCTGCCAGAAGGAAATTGCGGTTGTTGTCCATCGCGCGTGTCTGCCTGCTGTTTGGTCTGATGAGCGGAAATAAGGTGCGAACCTGACGGGTTCTATCCGGTTGGGGCGTCTCTTGCCACGTTGCCGTTCGGGATGCACGGGTCCGATGTCATTTCGTGCCCCTTGTCGCGGGTCGATGTGCCCCTCTTGGTGCCATTTTGCAACGGCGGTCGCAGCTTTGGTGTCAATGCTTTGGCAAAGGCGCGATCAAGGGCGGAGACGAGGGCGGTGTGGGGTGCGTCAAGTGCCGTGTCGCGGGCGATGATCACGGCATCATGGCCTGCTGCGGCGGGTGGAAAGTGAATCAACGCTACGGCTGAGCGCAAACGGCGGCGCACACGGTTGCGGACAACGGCGTTGCCGACTTTTTTGGTGACGGTGTAGCCGATACGAAGGGCTTGGCTGCCATCGGCACGGTCGTTGAGTTGCAACACGAAAAACGGAGCGTGTGCGCGCGCACCATTACGCGCCGCGAGAAAATCGCGCCGCTTGAGCAGGCGTTCGATCGTCAGGCTGGTGCCGCCGATATCAGGCGCGGCACTATGCGTGCTTATGCCGACAGCTTCTTGCGGCCGTGGGCGCGGCGGCGTGCGATCACGCGGCGTCCACCGGGGGTGGCCATGCGGGAGCGGTAGCCGTGACGGCGTTTGCGAACGAGCTTGCTGGGCTGATAAGTGCGTTTCATCGTCTTCATCCGCCGGCAGAGGTGGCCGGGCCTTCTATGATCTGTACGGTTCGGTCTGAACGCCAGCGGAGCAAGCCAATGCCATATGGCACGGCGCATCCGTGGTTGGACAGGACATAGAGTTTCCCCGTGCGGGAAGTCAAGGTGCTGTCGGTGTGCGGCTTGGCACAATCGTGAGGCGGATGCGGTTGCATGAGGGTCGCGCGCAGTTTCATATGCCGACAACGCGCGCAATGAGACCGATGGCATGGCCAAAAAGCAGACCGGCACAGTTCTGACCCCCGACATTTGCATCATCGGTGCCGGTTCCGGCGGTCTCGTGGTTGCTTCGGCTGCCGCTCAGTTCGGTGTCGAGGTTGTGTTGATTGAAAAGGGCAAGATGGGTGGGGATTGTTTGAATTACGGCTGCGTTCCCTCCAAAGCCATCATCGCGTCGGCCAAACATGCCCATTCCATCCGCATCGCGCCCGAATACGGGGTTTCCAGCGGTGAAAAGAATGAGCCTAAAGTGAACTTCCGCAAGGTCCATGACCACATTCACGGGGTCATCGACACCATTGCGCCGATGGATTCGGTCGAGCGGTTCGAGTCGCTCGGCGTCACCGTCATCAAGGAAGCCGCGCGGTTCATCGACAAGAAAACTGTGCAGGCTGGCGATACGACCATCAAGGCCCGCCGCTTCGTGGTGGCTACAGGGTCTGCCGCCTTCATCCCGCCGATCCCCGGCATCGAAGATGTGGATTACGAAACCAACGAAACATTGTTTGAACGCACCACCAATCCCGGCCATCTGATCGTCATCGGTGGTGGGCCAATCGGCATGGAAATGGCGCAGGCGCACCGGCGGCTCGGTTGCAAGGTGACGGTGCTGGAGGGCGCGCGGGCACTTGGCAAGGACGATCCGGAATGTGCCGAGATCGTGCTGGAGAAATTGCGCGGTGAAGGCATCGACATCCGCGAACACACGAAGGTCGTGCGGCTCGGGAAGCTGGAAAAAGGAAAGAAGTCCGGCGTTCGCGTGCATGTGGAGAGCGATGGTCAGGAACAAACGATCGATGGCGACACGTTGCTCGTTGCCACCGGTCGGGCGGCGACTGTCTCCGGCTTGGGGTTGGAAGAAGCAGGCATCGACCACACGCGCCGGGGCATCAAGGTGTCGAAGACCATGCGGACCAGCAACAGCCGCGTCTATGCGGTGGGGGATGTGGCCGGTTCGCTGCAATTCACCCATATGGCCGGCTATCACGCCGGTCTGGTGATCCGTAACATCCTGTTTCGCCTGTCGGCGAAGGAAAACACGCACATCATTCCGTGGGCGACTTACACCCAGCCGGAACTGGCCCATGTGGGCCATACGGAGGAAACCGCGCGGGAGGCGAAGGTGAAGGATCTCGCCGTGCTGCGCTGGCCTTATGCTGAGAACGATCGGGCGCAGGCGGAGCGCAAGACGACCGGTCTCATCAAGATCGTCATTTCCAAAGGCGGCAAGATCGAGGGCGTCACCATCGCGGGCGACATGGCAGGCGAGATGATCAACATGTGGGCACTGGCGGTGACGCAGGGCATGAAGGTGTCCGATATCGCCGCTTACGTGCCGCCCTATCCAACGATGACGGAAATCGGCAAGCGGGCAGCCACCACCTATTACGCCCCACAGGCCAAGCGTCCGCTGGTCCGCAAGGCCGTGCAGTTTCTTCAGATGTTCGGCTGAACCGCATGACGACCGGGCTTCTGCCAAAGGGTCTTTCAGGACGATTGCTGGTCGTTACCGCAGTTTTCATCATGATGGCGGAAGTACTCGTGTTCGTGCCGTCCGTCGCCAATTACCGGCTCACATGGCTGGCGCGGCATTTCTCCACCGGTGAAGCGGCGGCGCTGGCGCTGGAGCAGCTCGACCCTCCGGAGACGAGCGGCGAACTGGCGGACCGCCTGCTGCGCTTGACGCAGACGGACATGATCGTCGTGCGTCGGGACGGGGCCGCGCGGGTGCTGGCGCAATCTGAAATGCCGGGCACGGTGGCAACGACCGTGCAACTGACCATGCCGGGCCGCTCGCAGGCGCTCGCATCCATCCGTGAGGCGTTCGATACACTGCTGTCCGACGGCAGCCGCCTGATACGCGTGGTGGGGCCGATGGAAACGCGGGTCGGGCAGCTGGAACTGGTGTTGCGCGAAACCGGACTGCGCGCCGACATGCTGTCCTACGCCCGCAATGTGATGCTGATATCCTTCTTCATCTCGCTGGGGGCGGCGTTGCTGGTTTTCCTTGCCCTGCGGTGGTTGCTCATCCGCCCGATGCAACGGCTCACCTCCTCGATGCTTGCCTTTGCCGACGATCCCGAAGACCCGGCTCATGTAATCGAGCCATCCGGTCGGCATGACGAGATCGGCACGGCGGAGGAGCAGTTGGCGGCGATGCAGACGCGGTTGCGGGGAACGTTGACCCAGCAGCGGCACCTGGCGGAACTCGGTCTGGCGGTGTCCAAAATCAACCACGACCTTCGCAATGTACTCGCCTCCGCCTCGCTGTTTTCGGAGCGCTTGCAGACGGTGGCGGACCCGGTGGTGCAGCGTCTCGCTCCGCGTCTGGTGAAAAGCATCGACCGGGCGGCGGGCTATGCGAGTTCCGTGCTGGCCTACGGCAAGGCAGGGGAATCGTTGCCGGAACGGCGTGTGTTGCGGTTGTGGCAGTTGGCCGAGGAGGTTGCCCAGTCCCTCGGGCTGGATGGGGACGAGACGTCGGTCGAGTGGGTCAACACTGTGCCTACCGATCTGGAAGTGACAGCAGACAGCGAGCAGCTGTTCCGCATTCTCGCAAATCTGGCGCGCAACGCAGTGCAGGCGATGGAGGCGCTGCCGGACGGCCCGGTGACCGTGCGGCGCCTGTCGATGACGGCGCGGCGTGACGCAAGCTGCACACGCATCGAGATATTCGACACCGGCCCGGGCTTGCCGGATGGCGCGCGGGACAATCTCTTTGCGGCCTTCAAACCGTCCGCAAAGAGCGGCGGCACGGGGTTGGGGCTGGCGATCGCTGCGGAACTGACCCGCGCCCATGGCGGTACGATCCGGTTGCTGGACCGGTCTGTGGGCACGGCCTTCGAGATCGAACTGCCATTCTAACGGTTAGAAGTCGAAAGTCGCCACCACCGGCACGTGGTCGGAAGGTTTTTCCCAGCCACGGGCGTCGCGCATGATCTCGATGTTCGTCAAATGCGGTGCAAGGCGGGGGGAGGACCAGATATGGTCGAGACGGCGTCCCTTGTTGCTCTCGGCCCAGTTGGGCGAGCGATAGGACCACCATGTGAAGACCGTTTCTGCTGGCGGAATGTGATGGCGGATGAGGTCGGTCCAGCCGCCTGCTGCCTGCATGGCGTTCAGGGCGTCCACCTCGACAGGGGTATGGCTGACAACTTTCAGAAGCTGCTTGTGGCTCCACACATCCGTTTCCAGCGGCGCAATGTTGAGATCGCCGACCAGAATGGCGGGAATGTCTGCCCGCTTCGCTGTCCAAAGCGTGCATCTCATCGAGAAAGCGCAGCTTGTGATCGAATTTCAGGTTCACCGTCCGGTCCGGCACGTCGCCTCCGGCAGGCACGTAGAAATTGTGCGTGCGAATCGGGCCCAAAACCCGTTTCGACGACCGTTTCCACGTGGCGGGTGTCGCCCATCAAGCAGTAATCGGTAGAGGCTGTTTCGCGCAGCGGATGCTTCGAGACCGTCGCAACGCCGTGGTAGCCCTTCTGGCCGTGGACGGCGTGATGACCGTAGCCGGCTTTCCTAAATGCCTTTGCGGGAAACGCGTCGTTCACGCATTTAATTTCCTGCAAACACAGCACGTCCGGCGCGTGTTCTTCGAGGAACCGTTCGACGAGCCCGATGCGGAGGCGGACTGAGTTTATGTTCCAAGTGGCGATCTTGAAAGGCACGGGCGGACTCGCATAATAGCTTGTCCGCCCTTGTGACCGACCGGCGCGTGCCGATCAACGCAAAGACCAGAAGTTACTTGCCCTGATTGCGCCCGCCTGGATTGGTACGCCCGCGCGTCTTGTCCATCTGAAACAGCCGCTTCGACAGTTTCACGTTTTCCTGCACATTGAAAATCATAACGGATGTGTCCTTGCCCTGGGCATCAGTGATCGTCCACTGGCGCAGGTCGAAGGTGTCGGGGTCGAACATCAGCGTGATCTTGGAATTGCCGAAGACCGACTTGTCGGCCATCACCACGGTGGTCAGATCGGCTTCCTGCTTGACGCTCTTGATCGCCGCATTGCTGGATTCGATCTTCTCGTCGAGCAGCAGTTTCAGGGGTGTGGTGCGCAGCGGGTAGAAATCCCACGTTTTCAGCTTGCGGTTGTTCACGCCCACCGTCCGACCGTCGGATTGCACGGTCAGGGCAGCCGGGTCGGCATAGTCGAACCGGATCTTGCCGGGACGGGACAGGTAGAATTTACCGCTGGTCTGTTCGCCGGTCGGGCCGAACTGCATGAATTCGCCCGCCATCGTCGGCACGGAGGTGAAATGCTTGGAAATGCGATCGACGGTTTGCGCGTCGGAGCCTGTCACGCCTGCCTGAAGCGGGCTCAGGGCGGCGGTGGCGACCACGGCAAGGCCGAAAGCGGCGGCGGTGAGAAAGCGTTTCATGGGTCGTCTCCTTCGAAAGTCTTCGCAACCCAGATAGGCAACGAGTGAGGCGGCGTTAAGGTGCAGCCTTAAATGGTTTCGTCCTCGGCGGGCACGAGGATCTCGCGCTTGCCGGCGTGGTTGGCAGGCGAAATCAGGCCTTCATGTTCCATGCGTTCGATCAGCGAGGCGGCCTTGTTGTACCCCACTGACAGGCGGCGCTGAATATAGGACGTGGACGCTTTGCGGTCGCGCAGTACGATGGCCACGGCCTGATCGTAGGGATCATCGCTGTCGGACATATTCCCGCCAGAAGAAGAACCACCACCGGAATAATCATCGTCACCACCGTCCTCGTCTTCCTCGGTGATGCCTTCCAGATATTGCGGCACGCCCTGCAATTTCAGATGCGCGACGATCTCCTCGACCTCGTGGTCGTCAACAAATGGCCCATGGACACGGGTGATGCGTCCGCCGCCTTCCATATACAGCATGTCGCCCATGCCGAGCAGCTGTTCGGCACCTGCCTCGCCCAGCATCACGCGGCTGTCGATTTTCGACGTGACCTGGAAAGAAATGCGGGTGGGAAAGTTGGCCTTGATCGTGCCGGTGATAACGTCGGTGGATGGGCGCTGGGTCGCCATGATGACGTGAATACCGGCAGCACGGGCCATCTGCGCTAGGCGCTGAACGGTGCCTTCGATGTCCTTGCCAGCCACCATCATCAGGTCGGCCATCTCGTCGATGATGACGACGATGTAGGGCAACGGCTCCAGATCGAGCTGTTCACTCTCATAGATGGCTTCGCCGGTGTCGCGGTCGAACCCGGTTTGAACGGTTCGTTCGATCACCTCGCCTTTGGCCTCGGCTTCGCGGACGCGGGTGTTGAAGCCGTCGATGTTGCGGACACCGACTTTCGACATTTTCTTGTAACGCTCCTCCATCTCGCGGACGGTCCATTTGAGCGCGACGACGGCTTTCTTGGGGTCCGTGACGACGGGGGTGAGAAGATGTGGAATGCCGTCATAGACCGACAGTTCCAGCATCTTCGGGTCGATCATGATGAGTTTGCACTGGTCCGGCGACAGCCGGTAGAGCAGGGACAGGATCATGGTGTTGATGGCGACCGATTTACCGGACCCGGTGGTGCCTGCCACCAGCAGGTGAGGCATTTTCGCCATGTCAGCGATCACCGGTTCGCCGCCGATGGTCTTGCCGAGGCACATGGGAAGTTTCGCCTTGGATTTGGCGAAAGCGTCGGACGCCAGCTGCTCGCGCAGATACACAGTCTCACGGCGCGCATTGGGCAATTCGATGCCGATGACGTTGCGACCGGGCACAACGGCCACGCGGGCGGCGATTGCGGACATGGAGCGGGCGATGTCTTCGGCCAGACCGATGACGCGGGAGGATTTCACCCCCGGTGCCGGTTCCAGCTCGTACAGTGTGACGACAGGACCGGGGCGGACCTGAATGATGGAGCCCTTGACGCCAAAGTCTTCAAGCACGCTTTCCAGCGCGGCGGCGTTTTCAGCCAGTTGCTCGTTGGAAAGGCTCGCGTCCGCACCGAGGCTTTTCGGCGGGCTCAGCAGTTCGAGGGCGGGGAGTTCAAAACCGCCGGACCGCGCCGGTGCCGGTGCGCGCTGCACGATTGGCGCAGGGGCTTGCGCGGGTGTTGCGTGGGCTTCCTGCGGTATGTCGGATGCGGATTGCGCGGGTTCGGCACGGGGCAGGATCGATGGTGCGAAGGACACGGTGCCGGAGGGTGGAGCGGCCTCCTGCCGTGCGTAGGATGTATCGATTTCGACACTGGCCGCGTAGCCGGTTTGCATGGCGTCGGCGGTGCCGAATGTCGCTGTTATGGGCGGCGCGGTGTTCTCGAATGTGTTTTGCACGGCACGATGAGATGTGTCCTCATGCCCGTCGAAATGGTCCATATCCAGCGGGGGCACGGCGGACATGGCGGCGCGCAAGCCTGTTTCGGGCATGTGAGGCGTCAATGCCGGTTCGGCTATCCGCTGGCGTGGCTCGGTGTTGCGCCGGGGGACACGGGCGCGGAACATGGCCTTGATGCTGTAGGCGAGATGGTAGGCAAGGCCGAGAGGTGCTGCGAAGAACGCGCCCCAGTCGCGGCCCTCGTCCTCGTAGGACATGCCGAATTCGCCGATCTCATCTTCCGGCTCCGCTTCGGGCTCCTGCACCGCAACGTCGGCGCGGCGCTCGACCGGTGGCACACCGCGATGGATATTGGTGGACCGCGCCAGCAGATACAGACCGGGCGCCGCGAGGCATACGGCAGCAACCGCCGCCAGTGGGCCGGATGGATAGGCACCAATAAAGGCGCGCGGAATGGCTAGCCACGCGTCGCCGATCACGCCACCAAGGCCGACAGCGCCGAACAGTGGCCAGCCCTGAGGCGCGGCAAGGCATCCCAGCGCTGCTGTGAGCAGGCAGAGGCCGATTGCGAACTGGCTGAAACGGGCGATCTTCGAGGGCAGGTGGCGGCCTGTCAGCGTGTAGAGGCACCAGCCGGCCACGACGCCGACAAATGCGATGGAGCCGAGACCGATGAACTGCATGGACAGGTCGGCAAAACTTGCGCCCCAATAGCCCATCCAGTTGCTCGTCTCGCCGCCCGCTGCATAGGTGATGCTCGGGTCGGTGACCGACCATGTGGCTAGCGCCACGGCAGCGCATAACGTCAGAAACAGTGCGGCACCCGTCGCGGCCAGCGCCGTCAGGTGGCGCAGGGGCGCGGGAATGATGTGACGCAGAAATGTGCTGAAGGATACCGATGGAGCGCGCCGGTGCATGCGATGCCTCTCACCACGGGCGGCGGCGTTCGGCGCATGGCCTGTATTACCGGAGACCCTGACAGGGTCGGCAACTTGCATAGGCTGGGCCTGCATCGGCGTTCACTCTCGCTTGCGGATCGACTCGTGGTTCTGGTCAATCTGTAGGCGGTGGAGGGTTAAAGGCGCATTAACCATGGGGTGTTCGTTGGAAGGCGGTTGCCCCTCGCTCAAAAGCCCCATCCTTCCAAGGTGAAGGGCCGCGGCAGTTTCCTGCCGCGGCCCCTCCAGTCACGTCGGTGTTTGCCGATGGGAGGCGGTCAGCGACCGAACGTGAACTCCGGGTAGGCTTCGACACCGACTTCCGTCTTGTCGAGGCCCAATGCTTCTTCCTCTTCGGAGACCCGCAGGCCGATCACCAGCTTGATGACGAACCACACGATGCCGGAGGCGACGATCGTGAAGGCTGCATAGGCAAGCACGCCGATGAGCTGTGTCACGAAGGACGCATCGGCATTCGTCAGCGGCACGATCAGCGTGCCCCAAATACCAGCCAGCAAGTGAACGGGGATGGCGCCGACGACATCGTCGATCTTCAGCTTGTCGAGCATCGGCACGGCAAACACGACGATCACACCACCGACGGCACCGATCAGGATTGCGAACATTGGCGATGGTGCCAGCGGTTCGGCGGTGATCGAGACCAGACCGGCCAAGTGCGCCGTTCAGGGCCATCGTCACGTCCAGCTTGCCGTACATGATCTGCATGACGATCAGGGCAGCAACCACACCACCGCACGCGGCGAGATTGGTATTGGCGAAGATGCGGGACACATCGGAAATGTCACCGATCGAACCGGCGGCCAGCTGGGAAGCACCGTTGAAGCCGAACCAGCCGAGCCACAGGATGAACGTGCCGAGCGTGGCAAGCGGAATGTTGGAACCGACCATCGGAATGACCCGGCCATCGACATATTTGCCCTTGCGCGCGCCCAGCAGGATCGCGCCTGTGAGAGCCGCCCAGCCACCGACCGAGTGAACCAGCGTGGAACCGGCAAAGTCGGAGAAGCCCATCTCTGACAACCAGCCGCCGCCCCACTGCCAGGAACCGGCAATCGGATAGATAAATCCGGTCAGGAACACGACGAAGATCAGGAACGGCCAGATCTTGATGCGCTCAGCTACCGTGCCGGACACGATGGATGCGGCAGTTGCCACGAAGACCATCTGGAAGAACCAGTCGGAGGCTGTGGAGTAGCCGGTGCCGAGCAAGGCTGCTTTTGCAGCATCGTCACCCGCACCCACGACATCGAAGCTGTAGGGTAGGAAGGAGCCGATATAGCCGCCGTCGACGCCCGTATACATGAGCGAATAACCGACCGCCCAATACATCAGGCCTGCGATGGAATAGAGCGCGATGTTCTTCAGGCACTGCATGGAGACGTTCTTGGACCGCACCAGACCCGCTTCGAGCATCGCGAAACCGGCTGCCATGAACATGACAAGGAAG
Organism: uncultured Alphaproteobacteria bacterium; assembly: GCA_963841615.1. GTDB lineage: Bacteria > Pseudomonadota > Alphaproteobacteria > Rhizobiales > Rhizobiaceae > Pseudahrensia. The sequence goes on from CAWJDI010000007.1 coordinate 250,683, forward strand.
CCGCCGATGAGGAACAGGAGCGTGTTGAAGATATAGGCCGTTTCCGGCGATACGCCGGTGGCGGCGGCAACGGCCGGTGTGGCCACCACCACTGCGGGTGCCGTCGTGTCCTGTGCGAACGCGACAGCGGTGGTAAAGGCGAGCGCGCCGGAGGCGAGCCCTGCCGTCTTGAAGAGCGTTTTCATAATCGTGTCTTTCCCCAAATATCTCAAAGCGCGGCTCATAATGCGTCCGGGCCGATTTCGGCGGTGCGGATACGCACGGCCTGTTCCAGATCGAGGACGAAAATCTTGCCGTCGCCAATCTGACCTGTGGTGGATTGTTCGCGCACCGTGTCCACAACCTGGGCTGCCAGCGCGTCGTCGACAGCGATTTCCAGCTTGAGTTTGGGCACGAAATGCACCGCGTATTCGGCACCGCGATAAATCTCGCTCTGCCCCTTCTGCCGCCCGTAGCCTTTGACTTCGGTAACGGTCAGCCCTGCCACGCCGATTGCGGACAGGGCGTCACGCACTTCGTCGAGCTTGAAAGGCTTGATGATAGCTATGATCAGCTTCATGTCGCTTTTTCTCTCCGGTTTTTGGTCCGGCTCGGGAGCGGCCGGTCCATTGTTTGAAATGAGCGCGCAGAGGCTCACCTGCCGACATCATTTCAAGCTGCGTGCCAGACTCGAGTTGGAGAGAGAGTCGGCGTGTTTACAATGTGTTAATGATTCAGGTTTGCTTCATGCGCTTTCATAGTGCCCAAAAATAAGGCATGAACGCAGGCTGTGAAACCACCTGCCTAGGATTTAGGCTTTTGATCTTTCGGGCGGATCAGCCCTTCCTGGGTACAGGAGGCAATGAGCGTTCCGGCACGGTCGTAGATCATGCCGCGCGTAAATCCGCGCCCGCCGCTGGAGGACGGAGTGTCCTGCGTGAACAGCAGCCAGTCGTTTAGATTGACCGGGGCGTGAAACCACATGGCGTGGTCGAGGGAGGCGACCTGCAGGTTCTGGTCAGAGATTTTCTGCCCGTGGGGATAGAGCGCCGTATCGAGCAACGTCATGTCGCTGGCATAGGCGAGCAGTGCGGTTTGCACGGCCTGCGCTGCGGGACCATCGGTCGGCACCGGCCCGGTTGCCCGCAGCCATGCGTGCTGGATGGGCGGCAGCTTTTTGTCGGTGATGAAATGGTCGTAGGATGTGAGGCGCAATTCAACCGGCCGCGGGCGGCGCAGCCAGTGGAGCAGGCCTTCCGGCAGGTCACCCTCGTAGGTGTCAGCCAACTCGTGCTGGCTTGGCAAGTCTTCCGGGGCAGGCACGTCCGGCATGTCCATCTGAAAAGACAGGCCGTCCTGCACCAGTTGAAACGATGCGATCATCGAGAAGATCGGTTTGCCGTGCTGGATCGCCTGCACACGCCGTGTGGTGAAGGAGCCACCGTCGCGCACCCTGTCGACCTCATAGACAAGCGGCACCTGCGGGTCGCCGGGGCGCAGGAAATAGCCGTGCAAGGAATGAACGGGCCGCGCTTCCTCAACGGTCCGCTGGGCCGCCACAAGCGCTTGCGCGATGACCTGCCCGCCGAACACCCGCTGCCAGCCGGATTTCGGGCCATAGCCGCGATAGAGATTGTGCTCGATCGTTTCCAGATCGAGATAAGCGAGCAGGCGGTCTATTGCGGAGGAATTGGGGGCGGGGCGGTCGTTTTCGATATCAGTCATGTGCAGCTTTGCGCGGAAACCCGCGTTGTCCGATAATAGGCGTGACGGTGTGTCGAGTTGCAAGGGTGACCGGCAACCTGTCAAGAAGCGTTGCAAGATGAGCAGGAGATGATGTGATGGCTGCAGGTGAGCGCAAGGTGGATTGCCTGATCGCCGGTGGCGGCTATGTGGGGCTTTCGGTCGCCGTGGCGCTGAAGGCCTCAGCCCCGCATCTCGAAATCATGCTGGTCGACGCGGCTCCCGCAGATGCCCTGTCGAAAGACGAGCGGGCCTCGGCCATAGCCGCTGCTGCCGGGCGCATGCTGGACCAAATCGGTATTTGGGATGAGTTGCTCGCCCACGCCCAGCCGATCAACGAGATGATCGTGACGGATTCCCGCACCAATGACCCGGTACGTCCCGTCTTTCTCACATTCGGCGATGTTGAGGATTCCAGCGAGCCGTTCGCCCACATGGTGCCTAACAAGGTGATGGTGGGTGCTTTGCGACGGCGCGCGGAAGAACTTGGCATCGATCTGCGGCACGGGGAGACAGTCGAAGGATTTGAAACGGGTGGAGCATCCAGCACGGTGATGTTGGGGTCCGGAGAGGCTGTGACCACGAAGCTGCTAATCGCCGCCGACGGGGTGAACTCCAAGCTACGGGCGCAGGCTGGTATTCGCACTGTGCGCTGGTCTTACGACCAGATGGGAATCGTCACCACGCTGTCCCACGAGCGGGACCATGAGGGCCGTGCGGAGGAGCATTTTCTGCCGGGCGGGCCGTTCGCCACTCTGCCGCTGCGCGATGAAAATGGTAGGGGCACCCGAACGTCACTGGTCTGGACGGAACCCACGGCGGTGGCCAAGCGGCTCATGGCGGCGGACGATTTTACCTTCGAACTTGAGTTGGAGACCCGCTTTGGCCACAAGCTCGGCGCGTTCGAAGTCGCCGGTCCGCGCAAGGCGTTTCCGCTCGGACTGACATTGGCGCGGGACTTCGTGCGTCCGCGTTTCGCGCTGGTGGGAGATGCTGCCCACGGCATTCACCCGATTGCAGGGCAGGGGCTCAATCTCGGCTTCAAGGATGCCGCAGCGCTGGCGCAGGTGCTGGTGGAAGCCGACCGGCTCGGCCTCGACCTTGGTTCTATCGACGTGCTGGAGCGCTACGAGCGCTGGCGGCGGTTCGACACGGTGCAGATGGGCGTGGTGACGGATGTGCTGAACCGGTTGTTTTCCAACGACATCGGCCCGCTGCGGACTCTTCGGACAGTCGGTCTCGGCATCGTTGACCGCCTGCCGTTCCTCAAACGCTCGTTCATCGACCAGGCCGCCGGGCGGAATGCCGGCAATCCTGCCTTGCTGAACGGCGAGGCGATCTGAAACTTAAACCGGCTGTTCGAACTGCCTTGTTTTCGCGTTCAGGACGGATAGCTCACCAGTCGAAATGTCAAACCATGCCCCGTGCAGCGCAATCTGACCGCGTTCCAGCAGAATCGATACGCAGGGAAAGCTTTTCAGATGTTCGATGGACTGGCGTATGGATTCCTCTTCCAGCTTGGTTTGCAGCACCTCCGCGCTTTCCCCTTCCACCCGCTCGATGCGCGCGGCGACCGGTTCCAGCAGTGAAATCCAGCGCCCTATGAAATCCCCGGGCGACAGGGGTTTCTGATCCTTACCCGTTAGCTGGCCGCGAAACGCTTTGATACCGCCGCAGCGCCCGTGGCCCATCACCACGATATGCTTGACCCGCAATTCCTGCACCGCAAATTCCAGTGCGGCGGAGGTGCCATGATACTGCCCGTCCTGTTCGTAAGGCGGCATGATGTTGGCAACGTTGCGGACCACAAACATTTCACCGGGCGCGGCGTCGAAAATCGTTTCCGGTGACGAGCGTGAATCGCAGCACGCGATCATCATCGTGTCCGGCTTCTGCCCGGTTTCCGCCAGTTCCTCGTAACGTTCACGCTCACTGGCCAGGCGTGTCGTGCGAAACCGTTGATGTCCGCCGAGCAATTTGGTTGGAAAGGCCGGATCGACACTTTCGCGGCGCGGTTTCAGAAGTGTATCGGACAATCGGGTCGGTCCATGCGGCAGTCGGTCGCCGTTCTGGCACGACAAGGGCCACGTTTCCAAGGCCCGTTCGGTTAGTCTTCGAAAATCCGCGCTTCAGAGACGACCAGTAGCGGTACGCCGTCGCGTACCGGATAAGCCAGCCGCGCTTTTTTCGAAATCAATTCCTGCGCCTCGCGGTCATAGGTTAGCGCTCCGTGGGTTTGAGGACACACCAGCAGGTCGAGCATTTTCGGCTCGATGCGCGCCTGGCGCGGTTCGTCCTGCCGTGATTTGTCCTCACGAACGCTTGGGACCGAACGGCTCACGAGCGCCGCCTATTGCAACGTGCCGGAGGAGCCGTCGCTGGATTTGCGCGCCAGCATGATTTCCGTGATCGCCACAAGCGTTTCGGCACGGGTCTTCAGGTCCGGCGCTTCGAGCAAAGCCTGCTTTTCGGCGGGGCCGTAGGGGCTCATCATGGACAGTGAATTGACCAGCGTTTCGGTGGACGCCTCGCGCACGCCGTCCCAATCCGCCTCCATGTCGTTGGCGGCCAGATAGGCTTTAAAGGCTTGTAACAGACCGTCACGATCCACGGCCCGCGCGGCTTCCTCGCTCTCGTCGAGATCATCGGCAAAACCGGCGATTTTCGCCAGCCGGTAGCCCTTGCGGCCCGGCAGTTCGTCCAGCACCCGAAAGCGGGCGATGCCCGAAAGATTCATGACCAGCCGACCGTCGCCGGTTTCCTGAAATGCCGTGATGCGGCCCAGACACCCCACATCGCAAAGCGCTGGATCGTCTTTGTCCAACCCTTTGTCGTCAATGCGTGGCTGAATCATCCCGATCATGCGGTTGGACGCGATGGCATCGTCCATCATCGCCAGATAGCGCGGCTCGAAAATGTTGAGCGGCATATTCCCTGCAGGTAGCAACAGCGCACCGGACAGGGGAAATATCGGCACCTCGTCGGGCAGGTCAAGAATGTCGGTGTAGGATGTGTTTCCGGCTTTCATCGGCGTACCTTCATGAAAAGAGAACGGACGAGAGGGATCGGCGGCCATAAATCGTGGCCTTGTCCATCGGGCCCCATGTCTCGAAGAAATCGACAAGCTGCTTTCGCCCGCCATCATCGTTCCACTCCCGGTCGGCCTTGACGATGGCAATCAGCTGATCGACCGCCTCGTTGCGCTGGCCGTGGGCGTTGAGGGCAACGGCATAGTCAAGCCGTGCCTGATGGTTGGACGGGTCCGCTTCTACAGCCGCGAGCAGGTCGTCCGTGTTGCCGAGTGCCGCTGCCTGATCGGCCAGATCGATCTGCTTGGCGAGTGTCGCGACCGAACCCTGTGTGCGAAACTCTTCCGGCACTTGCTCCAGCAGCTGCCGCGCCATGTCGGTTTCGCCGACGGCCACATAGCATTGCCCGAGACCGGCCAGCGCATCGAGATTGCCGGGCTCGTGTTGGGCCACCGTGCCATAGGCTTCCGCAGCGCCGCCGTGGTCGCCGTTGGCCAGCATCGTGTGGGCCGCGTCCAGCATGGCCTTGGTGTCGAATTGTCCGGCGGGCACCGGCGCGGCAGCAGCCAGTTTGTCGATGAAGGCCCGCACTTCCGATTCGGGTTTGGCGCCCATAAAGGCTTCGGCGGGACGCCCATCAACGAATGCGACGACGGCGGGAATGGACTGGATGCCCATCTGGCCCGCGACTTCGGGATGTTTCTCGATGTCCATCTTGGCCAGTGTCACGCGCCCACCGGCTTCGGAGACGACCTTTTCGATCACCGGACCAAGCTGCTTGCACGGCCCGCACCACGGTGCCCAGAAATCGACCACGACCGGCCCGCTTTTCGAGGCCTCGATCACATCGGCCATGAAAGTTTCGGTGGACACGTCCTTTATGACGGATGCTGGTGAGCCAACCGGCACGGCAGGTGCGCCGTAATCCGGCATCGCCGCTCCGCCCATTTGCGCGCCACCCATTTGAAAATTCGTTTTCATATCGCTCATCGGTACTGTGTCTTTTCGCTTTGTTATATCTGAAATGGGGTCGCAGGCGGCATTTTCAAAGGGTTTTGGTTATGCGTCAATCGGGCGTCGCGGACAGGTCCACGATTAGCGGATCATGCCCCGCGTGGCGGGCCACAGTCAGCAGGTCCTCGCGCCCGATCCGAATTGTGGCCTCGTTCGTCATGGGATGGCAGAAGATGTGGTCGTTTTCCAAAAGCCGCGCGTCGATTGCGAAGGTGACGTTGTTATCGCGGTCATTGAGAATGCCGAATGCCGTTACAGAGCCCGGCGAAACGCTGAGCCATGCTTCCATCTGCTCGGCACGACCGAAGGAAACACGCCCCTGTCCACCCAGCAGGCGATGGATCCGTTTAAGGTCGATGTCGGTGTCCTCTTGTGCCGTCAGCAGAAAATGCCGCCCTTTCTTATCCTTCAGGAATAGGTTCTTCGTGTTGCCGCCGGTGATTCCCTGCGCAGTCAGGCCCGCCTTGAAGGCAGCCCCTTCCTCGACTGTGAAAAAGGCTGGATGGTCGAATGTCTCGACCGCGATATCGTTGGTGGAAAGCCAGTTCAGCAGCGTTTGACGGTCAACGGGGGCGGAAGGAAGATTTTGCACGGATTGCTGCCTTGCAATGCGATTTCGGTTGGCGCATATACGCCCCGCTGCAGGCCATTTGGCAACAGCCGCCCGAGCGGGCGTAGCTCAGGGGTAGAGCGAAACCTTGCCAAGGTTTAGGTCGTGAGTTCGAATCTCATCGCCCGCTCCAGATTTCCAAATCCATACTATCATATGGCGGTCGGAAAGCCTTATCAAACAAGGTTTCGCCCTATGGCGTTTGCGTTGTGACCTAGCTGATCGCAAAATCATCGCTGTATGTTGGACAACGGAGAATGCGGTGCCATTTACCGTTTCGCCGGAAAGAAATTAGAGCAACGTCAACGAGCTAAAGGGCGGGTCTTGCGTCTAGTCCGTCGATCTCTCGTAACATACGGAAATGAAAGAGATTTTGACGGAGAGACAGGGAAGCTCTTCCAAGCCATCTTAAAGTTTTGAAATCATGCATTTTTTCGGATTTTATCTCTCGCGAGACCCAAACGCGATTACGTTAAAGTGTAAAATGTCGGATACATCGTTAGACGTATTTTTGTAATCCGCGCTTCGGGCATCATGAACTGGTATCCAAATAGTACGTACTTACACTTATGCACCGGCCCCGCTATTTCCGACAAGGAAAGTCAGGTCTTTCGGCCTACTCTGTTACGTGAGCAACGAGGTGAACGATGAACCTTCTTATCCTGGGCGCGACCGGGCGCACCGGTGGACACGTTGTGAAAGCCGCGAATGACGCCGGACACACAACGACAGCATTCGGGCGTAATGAAGCGCTGGGCGCCGACAGCAATCTGGTGGGGGCATTTGGCAGTCCACATTTTGTGCAAGCCGTCCAAGACGCCGATGCCGTGCTGTCCTGTCTGGCATCGTCCAACAAGGAACCCGTCTGCTCGCGGGCGACGTCTGCCGTGCTTGCTGCCGATCCGACAGCGCGGTTCATCACGGTTGCCGGTGCGGGCGTCGACAGGCCGACTGACGCCAAAGGTTTTTCGGACAAGGCAATCGGGCTTATCATGCGTGTGTTCGTCGGCCCCATGCTGGCCGACCGGCAGCGGGAGGTCGACATGCTGGCCACAAGCGACGCCCGGTGGACGGTGCTGCGACCGCCACGGTTGGTTGATGGGAAGGCGAAAGGGCACTGGACATTCACCAACGATCGCCCCGCTGCAAGCTGGATCGACCGGAAGGATCTGGCAGGGGCCATGCTTGCGACGCTGGATGATCCGGTGATGATCGCAAAGGCTCCGTTCGTATCGGCAAAGCCATGAACGGCGCCACGTTCATCTACGGATACGACCCGATCTGCGGCTGGTGCTACGGTGCGGCACCTGCCGTGCGCGCGGTGGCACAGATCATGCCGGTTCGTATCGTCATGTCCGGTCTTGTTACAGGTACGCGCGTCGGGCCTGCAGCGGCGATGGAGAGCTACGTTCGCGGCGCAGCCACGCAGTTGGAAGCTGTGACAGGTCGTGCACCTTCGAACGCGTTTTACGCATGGATGCAAGGCCCCGGTGCCATGGCTGCTTCGGCCCCACCGGCGGTTGCGGTTCATGCCGTGATGAAGGCGCAGCCTGACAGGGCGCTCGCCTTCGCAAATGCCGTCACCGAAGCCCATTACAGCGCTGGAATGGACCCCAACAACCCGGACGCCTACGCGGCGCTACTCGCCGAACATGCGCCAGGTGTTTCGCTGCCAGACATCCACGACCCAGAGCTTGCCAATGAGGCGTTCGAAGAAGGAAGGCACATGGGCGTCAAGTCATTTCCGACGTTCCTGGTGGAGACAGACGGAAAATACGAACCGCTGGCGACGATCTACGATCCCGACGGGTTAGTTCGAGCCGTTCAAGCCATAGGCGAACCGTAGGAATGGAATTTGCCCGCGCCTTCATGCGTCGTCCATCGACCATCCAGTCGTCGGTGCCAGTTCGGTAGCAAGGTCTCTCAACATCTCGATCACGATATGCACCGCCCGTGTTTGAGGTCTTCCCGGCGTCTGTCCAAGAACCGTTTTCAGTGGAACGACAGGGTTCACTGGCGCTGCACGCAGTCGGCCATCGCTTAGTTCGCGGGCAACCGTGGAAGTTGGCAGAATGGCAGTTCCGTCTCCACGGTGCGCCAGTTCCTTCATGCATGGCAGGGAATCTATTTCGATACGCGGCACCAGTGGGATGTTGGCGTCCATGAATGCCGTCTCGACTGCCAGACGGTGCATGTGAGGGCGCCATGGCAGGATCAGCTGACGATCGGCGAGTTCCGACAAATGAATGGTCCGGTCGTGGCTCCATCCGGTTCCACTGCCGACTGCAACCATGTCCTCGCTCAGGAACGGCTTGAAATCCGGCGTGCTGTGTTCTTTCGAATAGTACAGGATCGCAAGATCAAGCCTCCCGTTGGTCAACCATTCGAAGATCGTGCCGCTGAAGGCTTCCACCACATGCACGGTGATATTGGGATACGAGGCTCCCATTCGCTCGAGCAAGGGTGGCACGAGTGAAACCGAATAGGCTGATGGCACACCCAGATAGACCGATCCAACGGGGCTGCTGCTGTTGGAATGCATTCCGGCCTGTGCGGCTTCGAATTCCTTCTTTATCCGCCTTGCGTGTTCGAGAAGCTGTCTGCCGTCTTCGGTTGGTTCTATTCCCCAACTGTGACGTCGCAATAGCTGGGTGTCGAGCCCATCTTCGAGCGCTTTCATCTGACGGCTCAACGCCGATTGGGCAATGTTGAGAAAGTCGGCAGCCTTTGAAATGTTTCCCCATTCGACGACCTGAATGAAGTTCAGCATGTGGTTGAGGTTTAGATTGGATGACATGGTCCGGCTGTCGGGCTGCACAGGATATGGAATTTGATCGTTCAATGTCCGGCCCCGATTGTCCATGCCGAAAAATCATTGAAGATATATAAAATTGGCATTTGACGCATGGACCCGTGCATCTATCGTCAACGTTATGGGAATGGAGGTTTCCATGATGCCGGTTTGGGAGGACGGGCACGTCAACTGACACTGGTTATGTCTTCCCCTGACAGCGCAGTTGTTCGCACCTCAGCCGGTGCGCCTGGGGGATAAATGGCGACTTTGAAAAACTACATCGGTGGCAATTGGGTCGCGCCGCCCTCGGGTGCATCGCTCGACGTTCTGTCGCCAAGCAATGGACTGGTTTTCGCTTCGATTGCAGCGAGCGATGCCAGCGATATCGGTGATGCCGTCGATGCCGCACGGGCCAGCCTGTACGGTAAATGGGGAGCAACAAACCCGGCTGACCGAGGCCGCATGCTGTCACGCCTCGGGCAACTCATCCTCCAAAATGCCCCTGAACTAGCGGACATCGAGGCCCGCGATACGGGCAAACCCTTGACGCAGGCGAAGGCGGATATAGCGGCGTGCGCCCGCTATTTCGAGTTTTATGGCGGTGCCGCCGACAAGATTCACGGCGAAACCATTCCCTATTTGAAGGAGTATTTTGTCTCCGTCATGCGTGAGCCCCACGGTGTGACGGGCCATATCATTCCATGGAACTATCCGGCCCAGATGTTCGGGCGCACGCTTGCCCCGGCACTGGCAACCGGCAATGCGGCGGTTTTGAAGCCTGCGGAAGAAGCTTGTTTGAGTTGCCTTAGACTAGCCGAACTGGCGCATGAGGCCGGTTTTCCTGCAGGCGCATTGAACGTGGTGACTGGGACTGGCGCTGTTGCTGGTGCGGCGCTTGCAGACCATCCCGGCGTTGATTTCCTATCGTTCACAGGTTCGCCTGAAGTCGGCACGCTCGTGCAAATCGCTTCTGCAAAGCTCCACCGTCCCTGCGTGCTGGAACTGGGCGGCAAGTCGCCTCAGATCGTTTTTACCGATGCCGACATTGATGTAGCCTTACCCACAATCATCGCTGGAATCGTGCAGAACGGTGGCCAAACCTGTTCCGCCGGCAGCCGGGTGCTTATCGAACGATCGGTGTTTGACGATGTGGTGGCCCGGATCGCGGACCGTATCAATGCTCTCGTGGTGGGCTCCCATGAGCAGGACCGGGATTGCGGGCCCCTCATCAGTGCCAACCAGAAGAAGCGCGTGGAAGGGTTCGTCGAACGAGCCGAAACCGAGGGTTTGATGCGACTGGCCCAAGCGTCATTCGCGTCCGGCTTGCCTGAAAATGGCTTTTATATGCGTCCGGCTCTCTACGGACCGGTTCCGCCGGAAAACCGGCTTGCGCGTGATGAGGTATTCGGACCCATTTTGGTTGCCATCCCGTTTGAAGACGAGGCCGACGCCGTGTCGATAGCCAATGGGACGGACTTCGGGTTGGTGGCAGGTGTTTGGACCAGGGATGGCGCACGTCAAATGCGAATGGCCCGCGCCCTGAAATGCGGTCAGGTGTTCATTAACAATTACGGGGCTGGCGGAGGCGTGGAGCTTCCCTTTGGCGGGGTGAAGCACAGCGGACACGGCCGCGAAAAGGGCTTTGCTGCCATGCACGAGTTTACCGTCACCAAAACGATTGTCCTGAAGCACGATTGAGGAATGCCGATATGAGACTTGAAGGAAAAGTGGCTGTCATCACCGGTGCCGGTTCAGGATTTGGCGAAGGTATTGCCAAGCGGTTCGCCATCGAAGGCGCCAAAATCATCGTCGCGGACCTGAACGGAGAGGCGGCAAGGCGTGTGGCGGACGCAATCGGCGATAGCGCTCGTGCCATCGGTGCCGATGTCACCGTGCGCAATGATGTTGCCGCCATGATCGACCTTGCCGAAGAGGCATTCGGTGGGCTCGACATACTTATCAACAATGCAGGTTACACGAGCCGGAACGGCTCGATGATGGATGTCGACGAGCAGACGTTCGACAGGATCTACGATGTCAACGTCAAGGCGATCTATCTGGCGACGCTCCAAGCCGTTCCGGTTTTGCGAAAGCGCGGCGGGGGTACGATCATAAATGTCGCCTCCATTGGCGCGCTTCGCCCGCGGCCCGGCCTCGTCTGGTATAACGGATCGAAAGGCGCCGCGATGAACATCAGCAAGGGGATGGCTGTCGAGCTGGCACCCGACAAAATCCGCGTCAACGCGCTGTGCCCGGTGCTTTCCGAAACGGGTCTGGTGGAACAGTTCATGGGTATGGACGACACGCCTGAAAACCGCACGGCATTCCTGAAGACCATTCCGCTCGGACGGCTTGGCAAGGCATCCGACGTCGCGGGAGCGGCGCTTTATCTCTGTTCCGAAGATGCCGAGTTCATCACTGGTGTCGCACTGGAAGTCGATGGCGGGCGGGGTGTTTAGCGTGGTCGTTCTGGTGGAACGGATTTAGCGGCGCGATGGTGACGGCAACCAAACCTTCCGGTCTGTCCTGGCTGCGGGAGCATTCCGCCGACCAGCTGATGATTGCGACCGCCTTGCTCGTCGTCATCTTCGTGGCGTTTGCCATTGCGCTGCCGGGGTTCGCCACCTTCGGCAACCTGATGGTGCTGGTTCGGTCCGTCGCTGTGCTTGGCATACTGGGCCTTGGCATGGCGATCGTGGTTGTAGGGCGCGGGTTGGATCTGTCCATGATTGCCACCTTCGCGGTTCCCACCGCAGTGGTGCTCACACTGGCAGGTGCGGACTATAACCCCATTCTGGCTATCCTTGTCGGTATCGCGTTTGCTGCCGCAATCGGGGTAATCAACGGTATCCTGATCGCTTATGCCGAGATACCGGCGCTATTCGCCACGCTCGCTGTGGGCATCGGCGTCGCGGGTATCGGGCAGAGCGGGCTGTTCGAATACGACATCATCGCGTGGCCGACGCAGCTCGACGGGATCGCGTGGATCGGACGCGGCGTGTTCTACGGGGTTCCTTACTCGATCCTCGCGTTCCTGGTATCCGCAATTATTGTCCATATTTTCCTGAAGTATACGCGGCTCGGGCTTTTCGTTTACGCGATTGGCGACAACCTGGCCTCGGCACGTATCTCCGGCATTCCGGTACGACCGGTGACCATTTTGCAATATGTTCTGGCGGCCGTGATCGCATTGTTTGCCGGCCTCGTGCTGTCGGCGTCAGCGAGCAACATGGACACCCGCATTTTCAATCTGACCTGGATTTACGACGTCATTCTCGTTGTCGTCTTGGGCGGCATCGGCTTGTCCGGCGGCCGTGGCGGTGTGGTCAATGTCTTGGTGGGCACGATGCTCATCGGGCTAATCGTCAACGGCATGACGATCATGAACGCCTCTTTCGAGGTGCAAAATCTCATACGCGGCATCGTGCTTCTAGCCGCTCTACTCATCGACAGTTTGCTGAACCCTCGCAACGAGGAAACGGCGAAGCAGGGGGATATCTGACGACGGAGGACAAGGTTCGTCGGACCATCTCAAGACTACGTGCAACAACAGGAGGATAGCATGCAACGATTTACGAAGATGACGCTTGCGGCCACGCTTATGGCGTCGGCCTGTGTCGGTTCCGTCCATGCCCAACAGAGCATCGATGACCCGGCCCGCGCGGGGTATTACGAGGAAATGAAGGACCGTAAGGTTGTATTCGTTCCGGTATTCATGGGGCTGGACCTGACGGAAGGCTGGTCGAAGATGATGGCCAAACAGGCGGAAGCGCTTGGCTATGATTATGAGGTGCGGAACTCCAACTTCAATACCGCAGCCGGGGCGCAGACGATTACATCGCTTATCTCAGAGAAGCCCGATGTCATCGTCGTTCAGAACCCGGATGTTCAGTCTTATGCCCGCCTGTTGAAACGGGCCGAGGATGCCGGGATCCACGTCATCCAGCTGAACATGAAAACGAACACCCTGACGACAGGTTTCGTCGGCGCCGATGTTGTGGGTATCGGTGAATTGCAGGCCAAGGCAGTCGTCGAAAAATGCGCCAACGCCGACACGAAGGGCAAAGTGCTCATCCTTGCAGGTCCACCGACGAGTCCGTTCTCAGCTTACATGCTGCAAGGCTATGAGAACATTCTCGACGAAAATGACGGCATCGAGGTCGTCGGCATCCAGTCCACCGGTGGTTATGAATCCGCCAAGGCGAAGTCGATCACGCAGGTCGTTCTGCAACAGCATCCCGACTTGTGTGGCGTTCTGGGTGTGTGGGACAACACGGATATCGGCACCGCTGCTGCGATTGCCGAAGCTGGCAAGGGCGAGCAGGTGTTCGTCTCCACATCCGGTGGCGGCGGTGAACTGTCGTGCAAGGGTATCCGCGAAGGCATGTGGCAGCACTATGTCAGCTATGATGTTCCCGGGCAGTCCCGTGACCTCAATGGCCTGATCTCCGCTGCACTTCAGGCGGAACAGGCGGCTGGCGAGACGAAGACCATACTCTACACGCCGCTCGTCGAATACACGGCCGACAATGTGGACCAGCAGGCGTGCTGGACCCTCGATACCCTCAAGTAGACCTGAGTTTCGGGGCGGTTTTCCGGTTGGTGTATCTGCCGGAAAACCGCTTCGAGACAAGACAGTTTTGGATCAACTAACGGCATGATGAACTCTATTCGAAGGCTGCGATATCGCTACTGGCCGGACCATGTGTTCGGTGAAGTGCTGCAAAAGCCGTGGATGGAAACTCTGGTGCCATTGCTGGTACTTGCCTTCACGGTGCTGTTTTTCAGTTCGCAGATCGACAACTTCATTTCAGTCGCCAACCTGTCGGACTTGTTTCGGCAGGCCAGCGAACTCGGCTTCGTCGTGCTGGGCATGTCGTTGGTTCTGATCGTCGGCGGAATCGACCTGAGTGTCGCTGCCATCTTCGCACTGTGCAATTTGTTCGTGCTCTACTGCATGCATGTACTGGGGCTGCCATGGCCCGTTTCCGTAGCGCTCACGCTGATATGCGGCGGTCTGCTGGGTGCGGTGAACGGCGTTCTCATCGGCTACATGCGAATGCGGGCATTTCTAACCACGATGGTCACGCTCATCGTTTTCAAGGCAATTCACGATCTGGTGCAGATACAGGTCGCCGTTCCCATCTCATCCGTTTTCCCGGAATCGGACGCTTGGGACCGTCTCGGCTTCGGCGGCTTCCTGTCTATCCCATCCGCGGTCTGGGTGTTCAGCGCAGTCGCCATCTTCAGCCATGTTTTCCTGACCCGTTTGCGCCCGGGTTGGCGCGTTTTTGCGGTGGGCGGGAACCGGCGTTCGGCCTATAATATCGGCCTGCCGGTCAACCATATCGTTGCCCTGTCCTACGTCGCGTGCGGTGTCTTCACGTCACTTTCGGCGGTCTTCTATGCGGCGCGTTTGGCAAGTCCAGGGGCAGATACCGGAAGCGGTCTGGAAATCACCGTTCTGACGGCGGCCATTCTCGGCGGCATCCGGCTGGGCGGCGGCAAGGGCTCGGTTATGAAGGCGGTTCTTGGAACCCTGATCGTCCTGCTGGTATCAAACGGCCTGCTGCGGATGGCGACCCCAGCGGGCACGTCGCGCATTATTCTCGCGACTATTCTGCTTGCAGCCGCTGTTCTCGATATTCGCTGGTTCAAGAACCGGCACAAGGCCGTGCAGGAGCTTTACGTCTCCCCTGCGCTGCTCGAACTGCCTCATTTGCCGCGGGAAGCGACGGCGGACACGTCACCCTATGCGGCCAATGACCGGCTCAGGGATGTCGAAACTATCGGGCTTGGCGTGGTGGAAGCGCCGGAGGATGTCGTGCTGGATGGCGATGACAACCTGTATTGCGGAACCCGGCGCGGTGAGATCGTGCGCTTCTTCGCGCCGGATTATGTTCGCCATGAGGTCTATGCCAAGATCGGTGGGCAACCGCTGGGCATGACGCTGGACGCCGGCGGGACGCTGTATGTGTGCGTCGGCGGCATGGGGCTTTATCGCGTCACCCCGGACAGGCAGGTGGAACTGGTGACGGACGAGACCAACCGGTCACCGCTCTCTATCATCGACGACAGCCGCCTGCGCCTGGCCGACGATCTCGACATTTTGCCCGATGGGCGCATCCTGTTTTCCGAGGCCACCATCCGTTACGAGATGCACGAATGGCAAACGGATGCGCTGGAGGGCCGGGGTAACGGGCGGCTGATCCTCTACGACCCGAAGCAGAACAAGACGACCACAGTGCTGAAGAACCTCATTTTCCCCAACGGGGTGGCGCTTGCGTCGGATGGCGAAAGTATCATGTTCGCCGAAAGCTGGAACTGTTCGATCAAGCGATACTGGTTCGACGGCCCACGGAAAGGGGACGTGGAACTCGTCATCGAAAACCTTCCCGGCTACCCCGACAACATCAACGCCGCATCGGATGGCAACTACTGGTTGGCGATCATGGGCATGCGGTCGCAGGTCTTCGACTTGGCCATGCGAAAGCCCGGCTTTCGCCGTCGAATGGCGAAGCAGTTACCGGGTGACGAATGGCTCGCTCCCAACATCAACACGGGCTGCATCGTGAAATTCAACGATGCAGGCGAGATCCTCGACGTTCTATGGGACCGCCATGGGGACAACCACCCGATGATTACCTCTATGCGCGAGCACAAGGGTTATCTGTATATCGGCGGCATCTCCAACAACCGTATAGGCCGGATCAGACTGAGAGACGCCGACCCGACCTTTGTATCGAGCGGGAAATATCATGTTTGATCGGTTGTCCAAACGGTTGCGGTCCCTCGCAACAGGGAAAAAGAACCATCTGTCCATTCCCGTATTTGACGGGGTGTTCAAACCAAACAATCTGCTCGAAAGTGCCGAGATGCTTTTGGAGCGTCCAGGGCTGGAAGATATTGCCATCGGCGCATCCGGCGAACTGTTTGCGGCCTGTGGTCAAGAAGTTATCAAAGTCGATCAAACCGGAAATGCCGTATCGGTCTGCGCGTTCGATGATCTCATTACCGCGTTGGCTGTCGCCCCCGATGGCACCCTTGCAGTGTCGTTGGGCAGCAAACTCATCATCGCGGCGGGTACTGAAAAGGAACTGGTCGTAGAGGATGTGGCCCGAACTGCCTTCGTATCGATTAATGCATTAGCGTTCACTCCGAGCGGACATTTGCTCGTGACGGAGGGATCGCGCCGGTTTCCTGTTTCGCAGTGGTCGCATGACTTGATGAGCAAGGGGCGGTCCGGTCGGGTCGTCCGCATCGACCCGGCTACGGGACAAGCCGACATGTTGGCATCCGAGCTAGCCTACGCCAATGGCGCTTATGAAACAGATCACGGCAACACACTGGTTTCGCAAAGCTGGGCACATTGCCTCACGCGAATAAGTGGTGATGGGAAGGCTCCTCTGATCGACGATCTGCCGGGATATCCGTGCCGTTTCGCAACCGCCCCCGATGGCGGCTTCTGGCTCACGCTCTTTTGCAGCCGCACCCAGTTGGTGGAATTCGTTCTGATGGAAGACGACTACCGCCAAGAGATGATGGAGACGATTGAACCCCAGTATTGGATTTCCCCGGCGTTCGGTTCGGGGACTGATTTCCTCGAACCGCTTCAGGGTGGTGGGGTCAAGCAGATGGGTATTCTGAAACCCTGGGCACCGCCCCGGTCTTATGGATTGATCGTCCGTTTCGGTGCCGACCTCACGCCCCGCTATTCTCTTCACAGCCGCGTCGGCGGCAACAACCACGGAATATGCGCTGCCGCACACCACGGCGACACGCTTTATGTGTTGTCGAAAGGGGCCAGTCGTATTTCGACATTGTCCATTCCGGCAATCGATGCGGCGCTCGACAAAGAGGGTTCAGCATGACCCCCGTTCTCGAACTTCGCGGCATCACGAAATTCTATGGCAAATCGGCCGCGGTCGAGGATGTCGATTTCACGCTGGAAAAGGGTGAGGTTCACGCGCTGCTGGGCGAAAACGGTGCTGGCAAATCGACGTTGACGAAGATCATGGCCGGTGTCGTGCAGCCGACGTCCGGCATGCTTCTGCTCGATGGCAAAGGGACAACTCTCGGCAGCCCGGCAGAGGCCGTGTCATCCGGTATCGGCATGGTGTTTCAAGAAACCAGCCTCGTCCAATCGATGAGTGTGGCGCAGAACCTGTATCTTGGAAACGAAGCCTTCTTCAATCGCATTCGTGGCACCAACATCGCAGCGCAGCAGTTCCTGCAGTCACTCAGTTTTAATGTCGATCCGACCGACATCGTCTCCTCGCTTGGAGCTGCGCGCAAACAGATGGTGGAGATTGCCCGCGCGATGCTGCTGAAGGCGCGGGTCATCGTGTTTGACGAGCCCACGGCCACGCTGACGCCGGAAGAGAAGCGGCACTTTTTCGATCTTGTCGGCACCCTGAAACAGCATGGCATTTCGGTCATCTTCATCAGCCATGCGTTGGAGGAAGCGCTGGAGATTTCCGACCGCATAACGATCCTGCGTGACGGGCGGCATGTCATCACAGGACCGACGTTGGATTTTGACCGGGAATCCATCATTCAGGCGATGGTCGGTCGTGAACTGACCGAAGAATTATACGGCACCCGCAAACGACTGGCGCGACCGGCGGGCGAGCGCATTTTGAGCATTCAGAACCTGCGCGTTGGTGGTGTGGTCAAGAACACATCCTTGTCGGTCTTTAAGGGGCAGGTGACTGGCATATTCGGCCTTGTGGGGTCGGGAAGGACCGAGACGTTCAAGGTGGTATCCGGTGCGATCAAGCGCAATTATCGCAACGGTGGCATTGTCTTGTTTAAAGGCAAGCCGGTCAGATACCGCGTGCCGGTTTCTTCGGTGAAGGACGGTATTGCCTACATTACCGAGGACCGGAAAATCGAAGGTTTCTTCGATTCCATGTCGATCAAGGCCAACATCGCCATCGGGCTTCTGGCGAAGGCGGCGCGCGGAAAATTTTGGCTGAACGACCGGGATATGGAAAAGACCGGCGCCCAATGGGTTGACGCATTGCAGGTCCGCGCCGTCAACAAGAACGCCGATGTAGTCGAACTGTCCGGTGGGAACCAGCAGAAGGTCGTGATTGCGAAATCGCTCGTGCAAGACCCCGAACTGATCATCTTCGATGAGCCGACACGGGGTGTCGATGTGGGAGCCATTGCCGAAATCCACGAGATCATCAACCGGCTGGCAGATGAGGGAAAGGCGGTGGTGGTGATATCCTCATACCTGCCGGAAGTCATGCAACTGTCCGACCGTTTGCTGGTCGCCCGGCAAGGCAAGATCGTCGAGGAGTTCGTGCCGGGTGAGGCCACGGAAAAGACGCTGATGTATGCGGCAGTTCACTGAGCATGGCGCTTGATCTGGAAAACATTGTGACCTTGGCACACCTGCCAGCCGACGCCGCTTCCTCATCAGCAATCGAGATGGCGACGCTGTGCGTGTTTGACTGGGCAGCTTGCGGGCAGGGTGGGTTGAACGAACCGGTCAGCAAGCAAATTGTCACGTTTGTGGAAGGTGAGGGCGGCGCGTGCCAAGCCACGCTTTTCGGCGGGCGCAAGGCGCCATCACGCGCCGCAGCTCTTGCCAACGGCACGATCTCCCACGCGCTTGACTATGACGACACCCATTTCGCCCATATCGGACATCTGTCGGTCGCGCTATTCCCAGCCGCATTTGCGGTTGCCGAGGAAGTGGATGCGACCGCATCCGAGATGGTGGCGGCTTATCTCGTAGGAGCCGAAGCCGCCGTCAGGCTGGGCATCGCGTTCAGCAGTGAGCACTATCAACGCGGCTTCCACCAAACGGCAACGGCTGGCGCCTTCGGAGCGACCATAGCCGCCGCTCGCTTGCTCGGGCTCACGCGCGACCAGACCCGCCATGCACTCGGTATCGTGTCGACCCGCGCGAGCGGGTTGAAATCCCAGTTCGGAACGATGGGCAAGCCTCTCAACGCCGGCATCGCCGCATCAAACGGCGTAGAAGCTGCCAAACTGGCAGCGCTTGACGTTACGTCCTGCGATGACGGTATTTTCGGGCCGCAGGGGTTCATTGAGACCCATTGCAACGCTCCGGACGTGGAGAGTGCTTGGGTGGATCCGCCCCCAGAGCACGTTTTTGTTCGAACAGATAAAACACAAGCTGCACGCTTGCTGCCACGGCACGCACGCGATGATCGACGGCCTGTCCGGGCTCTTACAGACGACGCCTCTTGCGAATGAAGATATCGTGCGCTTGCAACTTAGGGTCGCCCCGCGCTGGTTGCGTGTCTGCGACAACAAACAGCCGCGAACGGGGCTCGAAGTAAAGTTCAGTTACGCCTGGCTGGCGGGAATGGTCGTGACCGGCCGCGACACATCTTCCGACAGGACTTTCGAGAACAGTCTCTGTAGTGACCCGGCGCTTGCCGGTTTCGCCGAGCGTGTCGAAGTGACAGGTGATCCAAATGTCGGTGATATGGAAACCGACGGTCGCATCGAAACGGCGGATGGACAGCATATCGATTTCACATACGACCTCGCGTCTCCGATGGACCGCTCGCAACTTCAAGCCGGCCTGCGCGCCAAAGCCGCTGGTCTGGTAGGTAAGGATGTCTCGGAAACGATTTGGACTGCCACTAACACTCTCAAAAGCACAAGCGCACGGTCCCTCGCCGAAACGCTCTACGCTCCGCAAACAAGCAAGAAAACGGAATACTCCCATGGATCTGATCGCTGACGCTTACGAAGAGATCCGCGAGGGTGTTCGTGCGCTTTGTGGGGAGTTTCCGGCGGACTATCACCGCAAGGCGGATGCTGACCGGGCTTACCCGGAGGAGTTCGTTGCCGCGCTTACGCGTGAAGGGCTGGATGGCGGCTTTGATACCGGAGGAGTATGGCGGGTCCGGTTTGGGGCTGTTGGAGGCCGGTGTCATCATGGAAGAGATCAACCGGGCGGGTGGTAATTCCGGCGCCTGTCACGGTCAGATGTACAACATGAACACACTGGTGCGGCACGGCTCCGAGGAGCAGCGCAAGCGCATCTTACCTAAACTCGCGAGCGGAGAGTTGCGACTGCAATCGATGGGCGTGACCGAACCGACGGCGGGAACCGACACGACCAGCATCAAGACGACGGCGGTGAAGAAGGGCGATCGCTATGTGATCAATGGCCAGAAGGTCTGGATCAGCCGCGTGCAGCATTCCGACCTTATGATCCTGCTGGCGCGCACGACGCCGTTGGCCGATGTGGCCAGGAAGTCCGACGGGTTGTCGATCTTTCTGGTCGATATCGCCGAGGCCATGAAGGGCGGCATGGCGGTGAAGCCGATCGCCAACATGGTCAACCACGAGACCAACGAGCTGTTCTTCGACAATCTGGAGATACCGGTCGAGAATCTGATCGGTGAAGAGGGCAAAGGGCTCAAATACATCATGACCGGCCTGAACGCCGAGCGGGCGTTGATCGCGGCTGAGTGTATCGGTGACGGATACTGGTTCACCGACAAGGTGACGGCCTATGTGAACGAACGCACGGTCTTCGGCCGCCCCATCGGGCAGAACCAGGGCGTTCAGTTCCCGATTGCCGAGGCCTACATCGAGGTGCAGGCCGCCGATTTGATGCGCTACAAGGCCTGTGCGCTGTTCGACGCCGGCAAGCCCTGCGGGGCGGAGGCGAACATGGCCAAGCTGCTGGCTGCAAAGGCGAGCTGGGAAGCGGCCAATGCCTGCATCCAGTTCCACGGCGGGTTCGGCTTTGCCAACGAGTACGACGTGGAGCGCAAATTCCGCGAGACGCGGCTGTATCAGGTCGCGCCGATCTCCACGAACCTCATTCTATCGTATGTCGGGGAGCATGTGCTCGGTATGCCGCGGTCTTTCTGATGTTGCCGCTGAAGGGGTTGAAGGTCGTCGCTGTCGAGCAGGCTGTTGCCGCCCCGTTCGCCTCCTCAAGGCTCGCCGATGCCGGTGCCGATGTGGTCAAGATCGAACGGCCCGAAGGGGATTTCGCACGGGGGTATGATGCTGTCGCCGCCGGGCAATCGAGCTATTTCGTCTGGCTGAACCGCGGCAAGCGCAGCCTGACGCTCGATCTTGCATCGCCTGCGGGCAAGGCAGCACTGGCGACCGAGCTGGAAGATGCCGACGTACTCATTCAGAACCTTAAGGTGGGTTCGCTGGCGAAGCTGGGGTTCGGTCCCGCCGCGCTGGCCAAAACCCATCCCAAGCTGATCGTGTGTTCCATCTCCGGCTATGGCGAGAGCGGGCCGATGGCGGACCGGAAGGCCTATGACCTGCTGATACAGGCTGAGACCGGATTGTGCTCCATCACCGGCGGGCCGTCCGAGCCTTCCCGGGTGGGAATCTCGATCGTCGATATCGCTACCGGTGCAACCGCCTACAGCGCCATTCTCGAAGCTCTCATACAGCGCGGCATCACCGGCAAGGGCAGCCTCATTTCCGTGTCGATGTTCGACGTGATGGCCGACTGGCTGACCGTGCCGCTGCTGAACCACGAGGGTGGCAAGACGCCCCAACGGGTCGGCCTCGCCCACCCGTCCATCGCCCCCTACGGAGCGTTCAAAACCCGGTCCGGCGCGCCGATCCTCATATCCATCCAGAGCGATCGGGAATGGGCACGGCTCTGTGCTGACTTTCTCGGTGATGAGACCCTGATTGCGGACCCGTGTTTTGCCACCAACCTGGCCCGCGTCGCGAACCGTTCGGAAACGGACCGGATCGTTGCTGATGCGTTTCGACGGATGGACGCTGCCGAGGCAACGGCGGTGTTGGCCCGTGCCGACATCGCGTTCGCCTCCGTCAACGACATGGCGCAGCTTTCCGTCCATGACCATCTGCGCCGTATG
Organism: uncultured Alphaproteobacteria bacterium; assembly: GCA_963841615.1. GTDB lineage: Bacteria > Pseudomonadota > Alphaproteobacteria > Rhizobiales > Rhizobiaceae > Pseudahrensia. The sequence continues at coordinate 272,709 of CAWJDI010000007.1, forward strand.
ACGGTCGACACCCCCAACGGGCCGGTCTCGTTTCCCGCACCGGGAGCAAGGGTCGCTGGCGAAGAGCGCAGGTATGGGCCGGTACCCGTGCTGGAACCACCGGCAAATCCATGAGCGCAATCGACATTGACTATCTGCGGCAGTGGATCGGACGCGAGGAGGTCGCCTCGGACGTGCTGACGCCATCACTGGTCAGCCGCTTCAACGCTACCTTCGACCGTCAATCCGACACGATGGCTGGCGCTCCGGCACCGCTTCTCATCCATTGGTGTCTGTGCCAGCAGCCCGCCGCTCAAACTGCGCTGGGACCGGACGGGCATCCCTCACGCGGAACCTTCCTGCCGCCCGTGCCCCTGCCGAACCGCATGTGGGCCGGTGGGCAGGTCGATTTCCACGCAGCCCTTCGCATCGGTGATACCGTGCAACGACGCTCGACAGTCAGGGACGTGGCGGTGAAGGACGGACGCACCGGACCGCTATGCTTCGTAACCGTCGAACACGTGATTACAAGCGGCGGGCGCCATGCCATCACGGAGGTTCAGGACATCGTGTATCGGAACGCCGCCGGAGCCACCGCACCAGCTCAACCGCCCGCAGCAGCCGAACGGGGCGAACACCCTATCGAGATCGTTCCCACCCCGACACTCCTGTTCCGCTATTCCGCGCTCACCTTCAACAGCCATCGCATCCACTACGACACGCCCTACGCACGTGATGTGGAAAGCTATCCCGGCCTCGTCGTCCACGGCCCCCTGCAGGCGACGCTCCTGTGTCAGATGTCCGCCGAAATCCGACAATCCAACCCAAGATCATTCCGCTTCCGAAGCCTGTCGCCAATATTCGACAATGCACGCTTCTCCCTCAACGCGACGGAAGACGACAACGGCGTCCGATCATGGACCGCATCCACGCACGGGCCATTGGCGATGGAAGGGTTTGCGAGGTGGAGGTAGGCTTAGACAACCCGATCGTAGAAAACGTCAATGGCCGATTCCGGGCGTACAAACGCTGCTGGATACTACACCAATTGCCCCTCGGTATGATTCAATGGGATTCCCCGACGGTCAGTTTTCTGGTTCATCATGGCAAAGGAGATTTGCCATGATGAACCACTTTCCCTCCGCGACGACTATTGCGCGGATGATCTGCGCCGTTTCGTCAAACGTTGCCGGGACGCCAAACAAAACCGCCGTCTGCTATCGCTTGCTGCTATGTACGACGGCATGGACCGTGGCTCGGCTGCATCTGGAAGTGTTTCATCGCGCGGGGTTCGTATCCATTATTTCGCTCGTTTTGATAGCGTTGCTGATGCTCAACACACTGATCTTCACAATTGGATATGGCGTCATTTACGACGTGCTGACCTCCCGGATCGTTATCGTGGGCGGATTGGTGATGGCCTTGATTACCACCGCATCAACCATTGCCGTCTTGCGCGGAAATTACTTCGCCGCACGCTGGATAGTCGCCGCTACAATAACCCTCGGCGTGTCATGTTCGATCGTTTTTTTCGGAAGCATCACAGCGTCTCCAGCCATGATCATACTGTTGATGCCGGTAGTTCTTGCTTATTGCACCATGCCTCGTCGGGAAGCGCTCATTGTTGCCGCATTGACGCCGACGATACCGACTCGTGATCCTGTACGAGCTGGGCTATCTGCCGTTCAGCACATCAGGCGGCGCGCTACTGTTCCACCTGCTCAGCAAGCTCTACGAGCGCAACAGTGTGATCATCACAACCAACCTTAGCTTCAGTGAATGGGCAACTGCCTTTGGCGACGCCAGAATGACGACAGCATTGCTCGATCGGCTAACCCACAGGTGCCACATTCTGGAGACCGGCAATGACAGCTATCGCTTCAAAGCAAGCTCCGAAATAGCGAAACAATAACGAAAGGAGACACCGGCATTGATCACAGCATGACGAGGAAAGCATGATGACTGAGCGGGCCAAATCTCGGTGACAATGCCGGGTCAGTTCTGAGCGACATTTAACAACCTTGTCATTAAGGCGAGCAAGCAAGGACAGGAGCGACTTATAAATCTTCTCATTCTCGGAGCGACTGGCCGAACCGGCGGCTACGTTTTGAAAGCCGCCAAGAATGCCGGTCACAAGACCACGGCGTTCGGTCGTCGCGCGGCATCGGGCGCGGATATCAACCTTACAGGCACGTTCGGCGACCCTGCTTTTGCAGAAGCGGTGCGGCAGGCCGATGCCGTGCTGTCGTGCCTGGCGTCCTCCAACAAGGAGGCCGTCTGTTCGCAGGCGACATCTGCCGTTCTGGCCGCCGACCCGACCGTCCGGTTCGTGACGGTCGCCGGGGCGGGCGTCGATCGTCCGACGGACGCCAAGGGGTTCTCCGACAAGGCCATCGGCGTCATCATGCGCGTCTTTGTCGGTTCCATGCTGGCCGACCGGCAAAGGGAGGTCGACATGCTCGCCGATAGCGAAGCCCGGTGGACGGTGCTGCGCCCGCCGCGTCTGGTGGACGGCAAGGCGACCGGTCACTGGCAGTTCACGTTTGACCGGCCGGCGGCAAGCTGGATCGACCGAAAAGATCTGGCAGCCGCAATGCTGGAGATGCTGGACGATCCGGCAATGGTCGGCACGGCCCCGTTCGTATCGGCCAAACCGTGAGCGTGTCGCCTCCCACTTTCGTCTATGGCTACGACCCGATTTGCGGATGGTGCTACGGGGCGGCTCCCGCCGTGCGCGCGGTGGCGGAAATGATGCCGGTTCGTATCGTCATGTCCGGTCTCGTCACCGGCGAGCGCGTCGGCCCGGCAGCCGCGATGGAGAGCTATGTTCGCGGTGCTGCGACAAAGCTGAAAGCCGTCACCGGACGCGCACCGTCCGAAGCGTTCTACGCATGGATGCGGCAACCGGGTGCCGTTGCGAGCTCCGCACCACCCGCTATTGCCGTTCATGCGGTCGTCAAGGCCGAACCCGACCGGGCCGCAGCCTTCGCAAACGCCGTCACCGAAGCGCACTACGGACAGGGCATGGATCCCAACGACCGCGACGCATACGCCCCGCTGCTGGCCGAACACGCGCCCGGCGTCGCACTGTCCGATATTCACGATCCCGCACTGGCCGAGGAAGCTTTTGCTGAGGACCGCGCGATGGGCATTCAGGCGTTCCCGACGTTCCTGCTGGAGATCGATGGTCGCTACGAGGCTCTCCCGACACTTTACAATCCGGATCATCTGATTACCGAAATCCGTCGTCGTACCGATCAGACGTGATGCGGATGGCCAATGAGTTTCTACACGAAGCAACACCGAGGATGGTCGGGTAGCCGACGTGCAATACAAATTCGAGACGCGTTTACCCAATGTCTGCTTCGGAAAAGTCTGCTTCGGAAAAATCGAGCTCTCGTGCCTGACCGGCAGCAATGGGCCGGGAATGCCAATCGTCGTTGCCCACGTACCCCGCAGGGCATGCATGTATTCGGTTCTAAACCGCCTCCAGTCTCGTTTCAGTTTTCTGAAAGTGGCTTGGGGAAACGCAAACTACATCTGTCAGCGAGGTTTTGCATAATCGCGCCTTAATGAGCGCTCTGGAGGATGGAGCGCACTTGATTATCTAGCATGGCAACTAGATCAGCGATCCATGCTGACTTCCTCACATTTGGAGCCCGTTCGTGCGGTAGACGACATCTCGAAGCCTGATGTTCTGGCGAAGACGGCATCAGTCCGGCTATCGGACGAGTGTACGACACCAAACGATTGTTCAGAAGATGCTTTCGACGTTCCTTAGCAAACTAGGAGCTGCCCCTTATGCTCAGGCCTCGCTCGGCTGGACCTTGGTCATAGGTTTCACGACGACGATTCATCATCTCCATGCTGCTTTGATCCTGCGGACCAACGGGCCGGGACTGCATGTCGTGTGGAACGAGGCGGTGCTGCTACCTGCCACGGTCGTGTTGATGTGGTGGGCGACACGCAGAACCAGCTTATGGCCAGTGTATCTGTACGGCGCGCTTGCCTTCGTAGGGTTCGTTGGCCGCTGTCTTTACGAAGGCGGCTGGAACCATGCGGCGAAGATCGTCGGCTATCTGCGTCTGTCAGGGATCGAGGGAACTTTGCGAACGGTCCTCCCTCTATCGAACCTGGATTTATGGTTCCATGAGGTCACCGGCATCCTGACGTTCTTCATTGCCGGCTTCGCATCCCGGTACAGTTGGCTCTTCTGTCGTGAAGCGTTGAGGACGCGAAGAAGGGGGCGTGCCGGTACCAGCTTTGCAGTTCGATGAGGTTCGCGCTCTTCGCACAAGATGTGTCCGGGAATCCGGCTTGCCCAGTCTGACCGTCCGCAATGGGCCGGCTTCGACGATCGTGTAGGTCTGCGTTGTATTCGATAAATCCCTGTTTGCGGCTGGGTGTTCCCATAGTTTCTAGACCGCCACCCAACGCGTTCCAGATACTTGAGAAGGATCCTGGGAAAACGCAGAATATGTTCCCGACCGAAGTATTCTAGACCACACTCGGAGGAACGCTCGCCCATAGTGATTGACCACTTTAGCCTTCTTGACCAGAATTTTCAGAACGGTTGAAGGATCGTTTTTAGTGAAAATCCCGGCTTTTGGGGATGATTGTGGCGTTACGGGGGTGACGCCCTTTGCGGATGACTGCGGGTTTCATCGGACCAAGTGCCCGTTTGCTGTTCGGCCCATCTGTAGATTTGGTTCGTGTTCCGTATAGTTTGGCATCCGGCGCATCGATAGCCCAAACGTCACGCTCCACCTGCGGGTGCAGTACTTCGTCGGCCCGCGAAAGCGGGATGATGTCGGCATTTGAGACGCCGGGATTTCGGCGTGCGCGATCATCGACCAGGCCCATATCGCTCTCGGCGGTTTCCCCCTTCGCGCGCAATCGATCGACCTTCCGCTTCATGGGAGACACTTCTGGCAACGGCGATTTCACGTGGTCGGCGTTGGCGAATTGCAATTCGAAGCGGTCGTCCGATAGCGTGTCGAGATCGGCGGTGCGGTCGATGAGATCGTGGGCGACGACGTGGATCACATCGCCCTCACGCTGCACACGTCCGCGCACAGCGATCAGACGGGCGGACATGACGGTGCGGCGAAACTTCACCATCATCTTCTTCCAGATCACGAGGTTCACCGTGCCGGTCTCGTCTTCCAGCGTGATGAAGACGACGCCCTTGGCGGTGCCGGGTTTCTGGCGCACCAGCACGACGCCTGCGACCGTCACCCACTGGTTCTGGCGCGTGGCGAACAGGTCGCGGGCCGTCAGGTGCGGTCGGGCTTGTCGGCGGGCAAAGCGCGGATCTGTTCCTGCGATGCCCTTGTCGTAAATCGGGCGCAGCAGTTCCATCGGATGCGCTTTCAGCGACAGGCGGTGGGTCTGGTAATCGGCGACCACGTGTTCGCGCAGCGGCATGACCGGCAAGCGTACGTCAGGGTCGGGGCCGAGCGTTCCGGTATCGGCGGCCTCGAACAGCGGCAGTTGATGGTCGCTGACCAATCCCCGCACGGTCCATAGTGCCTGCCTGCGATCCAGACCGATGGAGCGGAAGCCATCGGCGGATGCGATGCGTTCCAGCACGGGCAAAGACAGCTCCGTGCGGCGACGGATTTCGTCGATGGATGCGAACTGCTTCTCTCGACATTCCGTGAACGCCTCCATCACCACCTGCTGCAGGCCCGTCACCTGCCGGAAGCCGAGGCGCACGGCAAACCGTCCGTCTTCCTGCGGACCTTCCATCGTGTTGTCCCAGTGACTTGAATTGATATCGACGGGCCGCACGTCAATGCCATGCTCCCGCGCATCCCGCACGATCTGCGCGGGGGCGTAGAAGCCCATCGGTTGGGAGTTCAGCAGCGCTGCGCAGAATATGTCGGGGAAATAGAATTTCAGCCAGCACGACACATAGACGAGCTGGGCAAAACTGGCCGCGTGGCTTTCGGGAAAGCCGTAGGAGCCAAACCCCTTGATCTGCTCAAAGCAGTTAGCGGCAAAGTCGGCATCGTAGCCGCGCTCGATCATTTTCGAGACCATGCGCTGTTGCAGCAGGTGGATGGTGCCGACATTGCGGAACGTCGCCATGGCGCGGCGCAACGTGTTGGCCTCTTCGGCGGAGAACTTCGCCGCGTCGATGGCGATCTGCATCGCCTGTTCCTGAAACAATGGCACACCGAGGGTGCGACCCAGTATCTTCTCCAGCTCGTCCGGCGGGCCGTGGTCCGGGTGAGGTTGTGGGTAATGCACCTCCTCGATCCCGTCGCGCCGCCGGATATAGGGATGCACCATGTCGCCCTGAATCGGGCCGGGACGGACGATGGCGACCTCGATGACGAGATCGTAGAACTCCTTCGGCTTCAGCCGTGGCAGCATGTTCATCTGCGCGCGGCTTTCGATCTGGAACACGCCCAGCGTATCGGCCTGCTGGATCATGGCGAAGACGGACGGGTCGTCCTGTCCGAGATTGGCGAGGGTGAAGCGCTGGCGGTAGTGGGTCTCGATCATGGCGAAGGATTTGGCGATGCAGGTGAGCATACCGAGCGCCAGAATATCGACCTTCAGGATGCCGAGCTCGTCGATGTCGTCCTTGTCCCATTCGATGAAGGTGCGGTCGGCCATCGCGGCGTTGCCGATGGGCACCATCTCCTCCAGCGGGTCTTCGGTCAGCACGTAGCCGCCGACATGCTGGGAGAGGTGGCGGGGAAAGCCGAGCAATTGCTGGGTGAGATCGACCGTCATGCGGAGCAGCGGGTCGGCGAGGTCGAGACCGGCTTCCTTGATCTGGTCCTTGGGAATCTCCGTGCCCCACGACCCCCAGACGGTTGAGGCGAGCGCCGCCGTCACGTCCTCCGAAAGGCCCATGACCTTGCCGACCTCGCGCACGGCGGAACGGGGGCGGTAGGTGATGACGGTGGCCGCAATGGCCGCCCGGTGGCGACCGTAGCGGCGGTAGATATATTGCATCACCTCCTCGCGCCGTTCGTGCTCGAAATCCACGTCGATATCGGGCGGTTCCTTGCGCTCCTTCGATAGAAAACGCTCGAACAGCATGGAGGATTTGTCGGGGTCCACGGCGGTGATGCCGAGATAGTAGCAGATAGCCGAATTGGCCGCCGATCCGCGCCCCTGACACAGGATATTTTGCGCGCGCGCCCATGCCACGATATCGTGGACGGTGAGAAAGTAGTGCGCGTAGCCGAGCACGGAAATCAGCACCAGTTCCTTGGCGATCAGCTTGATGACGCGGGCAGGTACCGGCCCATCAAAGCGCTCGCGCAGCCCGTCCTTTACCAGTGCTTTTAGATGTTGCTGCGCCGTTTTGCCGGAAGGCACAGGCTCGTTGGGATAATTGTAGCGCAGCTCGTCCAGCGAGAAGGGGCACAGCGCTACGATGTCCTGCGTGGCAGAGATGGCCTGCGAGTAATCGCGGAACAGGCGCGCCATTTCGGCAGGCGGTTTGAGGTGGCGTTCGGCATTGGCTTCAAGCCGGAAACCCGCCTCGTTAATATGGCGTCCCTCGCGGATGCAGGTGACGACATCCTGTAACTGGCGACGGTCGGGATGGTGGTAGAGCGGCGCATTGGTTGCCACTAGCGGAACGCTATGCGCCTTGCCGAAAGCCGCGACGGCGCAGCATTCGCTTGCGGTCGTCGCCGCGATAAAGCCAGTGCAGCGCCAGCCACAGACCGGCGGGTGATGCGTCTTTCAGGCGTTCGATCATGGTCGCCACATCGTCGTGCCGCGCGGCCAGATCGTCCGGCGGCAGGACAATGAGGCATTGCCCTTCGGCGTGGCGCACCAGATCGGACAATTCGATGTGGCACTCACCCTTGTCGGACGACCGCTTGCCGTCCGTCAGCAGCTTGCACAGCCGGCCCCATGCAGCGCGGTCGGTCGGGTAGCATAGGCACGACAGGCCGCTGAATTGTTCGCCTGACAAGTCGATCCGCGCGCCTACCAGCAAGCGCAGCCCTTCCTTTTTTGCCTCCCCGTGCGCCCGCACGACGCCTGCGACCGTGTTGTGGTCGGCGATGCCAATGGCCGAGTGCCCCAGTTCCTTGGCCTGAATGACCATCTCGCCGGGATGGGACGCGCCGTGCAAGAACGAGAAATTGGTGACGCATTGTAGTTCGGCGTAAGCGGGTGCTTTGCCGGTGGATAGTTTCGGCTTTCCGATGGCCGGACGCCTGAACGGGATCGGCGGGTTTTCGGGCGGGCGGGACATCTAGAAGAACCCGTGCACGAACCATTGGGACGTTTGCACGCTTTCGCTTTCCCGCACAGGCTGGGTTTCGATCGCCGGGTTCTGCAACCGCCCGCCGTGGTTCCAGCCATCGGGGCGTTCCCTTTCGGCAGTAGTGCCGCATTCTGTTTCATGGTCGTCCATGACCGCCACATCGTGCACGGCGCGAAACAGCCAATAGCGCCGCCCTTCGCTGTCCTCCACATCGTAATAGTCGCGCAGCACCGCACTGCGTTTGGCTTTCAGGCTGTCATGCCACCATTCCGGCAGGATGCGTTCCGGCCCACGGGCGCGCACCACGCGGCGCAACACCTTGCGCCAGACGAACTGGGCCGGTGGGCCATCGGGCAAGTCGGCAGTCACCTTCGCTTCTTCGGGGCGTTCGAGCAGCCTCAAGGGACGGGGAGAAAGAGCCGGCTTGGCGGCCTCGAATGCGCTCCAGTCCGGTTCGGTCGCGACCGGAACCGAACGCTGCGCCCGCTCTGGCACATGGCTGGTGCGGGGCGCATACCGCACGACCGCAGATCGTCCGACACGGTTGGCGACCGTGTCGGCAAAAGCGGTCAGCGAAGCCCGTTCTTGCCCCACGGAGCGTCCGCTCACCATGTCATTCTGGTTGATTGCAATAAGCTCGACGCCGCCCGCTGACAGCACGAACAGATCGATGCCAAAACCGCAATCGATCGCTTCCAGCCGGTCACGGAACATGCGCCGGATGATTGCCGGATCGTGCAGCGGTTGTGACAGCCGCACATCCGCTGCACTCACTCCGCCATCGGCGCGGTATGCGTGGAGGATGAAATGCCGTCCGCCGTGCCCCGCTTTCGACAGGCTTTCGCAAAGCTCCGGCAGCAACCGGTCCAATGCATTGCCGACTGCTTCCGCTTCCAGCGCGAAATCGGGACATTGCAGCACGGCGCGGAATATTGGCGGTTCACTAAGCCATGTTTGCGGCTCGGCAAGGGCACCTGACAGATGGTCCAGCCGCATTTGCACGGACTGAGCGGTAGCATGGGCACTGGCTTTGCCGCTCTTGCTGCCCCGCTCTCGAAACCGTCGCTCCAAGGCCGCGCGCGGGATGCGGCGCACATCACCGGTCTGCTTCAGCCCCAACCTTTTGAGCAGAATGATGGTCTCATCGTCCAGCCGCAACGCCTCCACCGGCAAATCGTCGAGCATGGCAGGACCGTGGTCGTGCGGGACAATGGTGACGGGGTCGCGCCCGTGCATCACAAGCGCAATGGCAGCGGCCAGCGTGTCGGCGACAGCGATGACCGCGCAAAAGCCGAAGCCGTCGAGCCGGTCCGCCATATCTTGCGCCAGTCCGGTTTCGCCACCGAACAAGTGGGCGCAGCCGGTAATATCGAGCGCGAAGCCGTCATTGCCCTGCATGGAAACGGCGGGACTGTAGCGCATCAACCACTTGGCCAGCCGCGCTAAAACCGTCCGGTCCGCCTGCGTGTCGTGCTGTTCCACGCGCAGCACCGGCACCATCGTGCGGGCGTCCGCGAGCTTCATGTCAGGCCATAGGCCCAGCGCCATAGCCTCCGGGCTGGATGCGGAAATGCGCGTGCCTTTCGGGCCGTGATCGACCAGAACGAGGGGCGGAGATGGCCTGTCCACATCTGCATCATCGTCAGCCTGTTCGTCCCACCAAGGCTTGGTCGTAGGACTGGCTTGCTTCTCGGCGTTCATGAACCTTTCCGTCGGAAAAGTCGGAAGCCGGACGAAAAGCGTACGTCTGCTCATCCCAGACAATCCTTTGTGGGTGTGATGATGGATGCCCGCCGCGCACCCGCGACAGCGAAACCAGCCATGTGGGCAGGCCGGGGCCGAACGGGTCGAGCGGGTCGGTGACGCCGGTGGTGGGCTTGATCTGCCAGCGGGTTTGCGCTGCGGAACCCTGACTTTCACTGACCTGCGGGTTGAGCAGCAGGCATGGTCTGTCATGCGTCTTCGCAAGCAGTGCCAGCCGCCGCGATCCGGTGAAGTCCGGCAACGGCCCTTCGCCCATGACCGCCGCAATACCGTCCGCCTTCAGCGCTTCTTCAAGCGCAAAATGCAGATGCAGCGGATGATTGACCTTGGCAAAAACGATCTGCGACGGGGAAAGTCCGTATCGCTCGGCCCCATGAGCATAAAGGTGCCCGTAATCGCCCACCTGTTCCCGTGTAACGCACCAGACGATGGGAGCGAGTGTTCTCAAACGTGACAAAAGCCCGAAGGCAAAACCTGTCAGCCACGGCGTATCGGTTGCATGGAGCGGCTCGATCTCATGAAGGGCGGCGGACGCCAGCGCGCTTTCCGGTAACAAACCATCAAGAACACGCGCACCCGTGTTCCATCCGCTTGAACGGAAAGTCTGTTCATATGCGTGCTGTTGCAGATGATGGATCATAACCGCCTTTCCAAAACGAAAGAGATTATGTTCCTATTTTGTTCTCAAATGCGAGTCAAAGATTCCCAGAACCGGAACCGAGTTGTTCACCGTTGTGTAGCGGTTTACGATAAATGGCGGAGTTTCAAATACGTTTGTTAACGATTTCAAGCGGTAAGGCGGAAAGTTGGGGGTCCGCAAGATCGTCTCCGTAAATCCAAAACGCGGCGTTTCGCAGTTTATCTTATAAAACGTTGATTTTAATAAATATCTTGCGGCGCTTTACGAGGGCTTGTCTCAATATTCGAGATATCGCGGCCCCGGTCCCTCACTTAGCAAATTCGTTGCAGCCTCGATTTCATTTTGAAGTTCGCTTGGAAGCTGGCCAAGTAAGGCGTTAATCTTCTTCGCGGCGAAATTTGAACCCAAAAGCAGGGCCACTAGAATTCGCTTCCGATGCGAGCGATGCATCATTGCGCTCCTAGGAAGGTTTTTGCAGAATAATTCCGTTTTCGCCTACGACTGGTTTTGGCAGCAGAGTGCCAAATGTGAGTAAAACTGCTTCCTTAAGCGCTTGTTGATCGATGTCAGAACTCATGTTGATTACTGGCCTAGTCAGTGCTCCTACCTAAGAAACAACCGCCATCAGGGTCGTTGCCGGTATGCGACTTTCACCAGAAAGCTGTTTCATTAGAGTGCTATACGGGACACCTATAGCCAAGGCGACGCGCGTTACTGGCAAGTTTGTATGTTTCAAAAGTGAAGACAGGTGGTCAGCAATCTCATGATTACTCAAAGTTGAAACTCTCAAATATGATCAATATGAACGCTTTATGCACCAAAAACGATCAGCTCTCTTTTAAATATTTGCGGTTCGGTTGAACTTTATCGCGCAGTACGCGCGGGCTTCATAGCCAAAGATACAAGTCTCAATCGCTGGTGTATCGAAAACGGCTACACTCGGCAAACTGCGGAGAAGGCGATTAAAGGGATCCGGCGTGGCTCATCTTCGCTGAACATCCTTCGCCACGCGGTTGTTGACGCCTTGGAAGTGGATTTTAAGCGTGTCGTTTGAGTGGGTCCACACTGTTGAGGTCGCAAGGCTTGCTGGCATCGACCTACGACGGGTCCGCAGAGTCATCGCTAGAATACGCAATAGTGAAGCTGCCACTTGGCGCGGTGCCGCATTGGAACTGCGCGTTCGCCACGGCCAAGGTGTTCAGTCCGGCATCCAGTATGAAGTAAAGGTTTCAATCCTACCGCTCGATCTTCAACAGGCCTTCAAAGACCGTTTGAAGGCCTCTCAAGCGGTCTGCACAGTGTAAACCACCACCGCTTCCACCGCCTGCGCGCAATCGCGGCTCGACCTGATTGCACCGGCGCTGGCCTGCAAGCCTCATTCCACGGAGCGCGGCGAAGCGATCCGCCTTGCCAGTCGCGGCGAGGTGTTGAGCCTCGCCGGTCGCATGGTCGGCACCTCCGAACGTGCGGTTCAAAAGTGGATATCCGCTTACGAACTGCACGGCTTGAAAGGCATTCTGCCCGCCAAACGCATCTCCACTGGCAATGTTACTATTTCCCGCGCGTGGGACAACGCTGTCTGTCACCACATGACAGAACACGACCAGATGGAATGCCTGCGAATGCTGCGCGACCATATCCGGGCGCTCTATAAGGCGGGCACCGCACGAAAAATGGTGCGGTTCATGGCTGGCATAGAACTCATCTCGTACACCAAAATGCGCGGGTTCAAATTGCCCGACCATGATGCAATGCAGGCCATCTGCAGAGTGCCCGAACGCCTACTCGACGCGGAACTGCATTATCGCAAATTGCGCCGCCGGTCTCATGATCGCAAGCGCGATGAAGACGACAAGCCCCGCATCCATCGCACCCGTTTCAACATGGAGCCCATGCAGGTTCTGACGCTCGACATGCATCCGATGGACCATTTGATCGAGACTGCCGATGGGAATCCGAAAACCCCGCATTGTCTAGCGTTCATGGACGTTGGAACGGGCCGCGTTTTTTGCGAAATCCTGTTTTTCGAAGGCCGTGGCGGCGTTCGCAACGTCGATCTGATAACGGCGATGGTGAACCTGCTGAAACACCCGGCATGGGGCTGGCCGAAAGTCATCTACGTCGACAACGGCACGGAATATGGCTTTGTCGATCATCTCTGCGATCTGGTGATGCTCGGCATCGACGTGCGCGATCGCAACGAAGTCGGTATCAAACATGCGCTGCCCTACAATGCGGCCGCCAAGCTGGTTGAACTGTTCTTCTCTCATTTTGAGCAACTGTTGGCGATCAGCCCGTCGCATATCGGCGGAAACCGCATGGCCCCGAAACGCCCTGCGCTCGGTAAGACGCATAGCGGTTTCGCAGGTGGAATCGAAGCCTTCCGCGAACTGTTCTATTCGGTGCTTAGGCTCAGGACTCATTGATCCACCATATGACGGTCGCTGCGATGCAAATGGCTGAGAAGAATGTGTGGGCGCAACGGTCGTAGCGGGTGGCGATGCGACGCCAGTCTTTGAGGTGTCCAAACATTCGTTCGACGAGGTTGCGGCGACGATAGGTACGCTTGCAGTAGGTTGCCGGATTGTTGCGTCCCTTGCGCGGTGGGATGCAGGGTTCGATGCCGCGCGCCGTAATGGCGGCCCTTAACGCATCACCGTCGTACCCCTTGTCGCCGATGAGCGTTCTGGCGGATGCGGGAAGCGCCGGAAGAATGGTCGCGGCACCCTTGTAGTCGCTGACTTGGCCCTCGGTCAGCAGCATGATGATCGGTCGTCCAACCTGATCGCAGACCGCATGCAACTTCGAGTTCAGGCCGCCCTTTGTTCGCCCGATACGCCATTCTTGAAAAACATGGGAAGCACCCCCCTTTTAGCAGGCTGGCGGCTGTGCGGTGTGCTTTGAGATGGGTGGCGTCGATCATCACCTCGTCCGGCTCGCCGCGTTGTGCTACAAGGCCTGCGAAGATCCGATCAAACACACCCATCCGGCTCCAGCGCACAAAACGGTTATAGAGCGTCTTGTGCGGCCCGTAGGCACCCGGCGCATCGCGCCAACGCAGCCCGTTGCGAATGATGAAGACGATGCCCGAGACGACCTTGCGGTCATCGACCCGCGGAACACCGTGCGACATGGGAAAGAACGGTTCGATCCGGCGCATCTGCGCCACCGACAGCCAAAACAGATCACTCATAACGGCACCTCCATGCCGAAAGTGATTCACAGACCGCTCAATCCAGCAACCAATTAATGGGTCCTGAGCCTAAAACCTACGAACTCATGCCGCAGACGGGCGAACTGCGCGGCAAGTCGCCCAATCAGGTATTCGGCGAATGGGTGGACCGTGGATGGGCGCGACCATCTTAGACGAAACAGACCTTTTGACGGTGTTTACGACCGAAACTGTCCGCACCGTTCGCCAGCACGAATTCAAGATGAATGGCCGGTCGTGGACGTGCGACGAACTGCTATCCTACTTCGGCGACCGCATCGTAATGCGAGTGCCACGCTGGCACGGCTACAAAGAGCTTCGCATCGACGATCTGAACGGCCAGTTTCTCAGTATCGCCCGACCAGACCGCGAATTCGAATATATGGACCCGCGCGGTGCATGGGAAAGCGCCCGTTGCCAGAAAGTCCGCAATGGCGCACTGCGCGATCTGGGCCGCAACGTTCCCGACGCGGACCATTCCAACGTCATCGATCTCGCATCGCGACTGGAACGAACAAGGCCCAATCCGCCAAACGGTGTCGTCACCGTCAATTCGGGAATGCCAACGGCGAAACTTATTACGCCATCGAACGACACCGATCCTGACGAACCGACCGCCGAAGAACTGGCCGAAATCCGCGCCCTGCGCGAGCTCGGAATGCGCGGTCCTGATAAACAGGACGATCCATCATGACCGCCAATCCGCAGCCCAAACAAGTTTGCCGGTTCGTAGAGACCAATTCATCGCGTCACATTGGAAAAGCCATCGAAACCGCATCGAAAGTGCCTTTGGTGGTAAGTTTTCCGGCAAACCCGGCACTGGTAAGACATGGGCGGTCCGCCATTACGGCCAGTTCCATCGCGCCTATCACGCCACGTTGACCACTCCGCATAAGAGCGCCCGTGGCTTTCTCAAGCTGTAGTGTGAGACCTTCGGTCTGCGGTTCACCGCAGTGAATCCTAGCAGTTACGCCATTCACAGTGAACTTTACAGCTACGTTGAAGCACTCGTTTCGCAGTGCTTCGACCCGGTATTCAACGACCGCACAGAGCGTCCGGTTCTAATCGTGGACGAAGCGCAGGTTTTGCACGACGAAGCGTTGTTCGACCTGCTGAAACCGCATGAGCATAGCGGCCTTTCGATCATGCTCATTAGCAACCGCCACCGGTTGGCTCAAACCCGCGCTCACATGGCGGCAAGCGATGATGGCATATTGAGCCGCATCGACTGGCAGGTCGAAGCGGAAGCGCCAGATCCCGGCGACCTTTGCAATATCTGCGTCGAACACAACGTCTCTTTTCCGTCAATCGCACCGGTTGTCGCCTCCGGCCAAGGTCAAAGCCTTCGCCAGTTCGTCCGCTTGCTCGATACCGCCCGCATTCAGGCCGGTGACAGCGGCCCGATCATGGACGCGCACCTGCGGGTCGCTGTCTCTCTCATCTCCTCACCAAAAGAAGCCACCCGGTTTCTTAAATTAAAAAGGATTGCCGCATGAACGCCCAGGAACTCCCCTACGAAGTGTTCTCGCACAATCAGCTCGTCGATCTTTGCAAGTCCATGAGCGAAGCCATTGCCTCGCAAGCGGTCTGCTGGAACGCAATCGTCGCCCACGCTTCGGTGCGCTTCAACAACGGCCTGCCGGTCGATGCTGAATGGATAGCGACCCTAAGCGCGTCTTCATCGACTGCCATGAAAATGCTGACCGCAGACAATCAGGACTTTTTCCACGTCCGTGAATATCCGGATTCCTCACCGGCCGT
Organism: uncultured Alphaproteobacteria bacterium; assembly: GCA_963841615.1. GTDB lineage: Bacteria > Pseudomonadota > Alphaproteobacteria > Rhizobiales > Rhizobiaceae > Pseudahrensia. Next base: position 288,309 of record CAWJDI010000007.1, read on the forward strand.
CGCCGTTGCCGATCGGCTGAATAGAATCCTTGCCGGTCGCAAAAGTGAAGCCATCTCGGAAGACGAGTTTCGAGCGGCCTTTGAAGCGGCGACGCGGGGCTGACCCCGCCAACTTTACACCACCTTACCCAATCCACTAGTTTCAGGCGCGTATCATGCCACCAACGGAGAATATCGACATGTTACACGACCATGAACGCGAAGAGCTTGCCACCGACCGCGCCGAACTGGCCGACCAGATCGAACGATTGAACGAACCGCTTTACGGTCGATTTTCTAAAATCGACACGCTTGGCCACATTGCAGAGCGTCTGCGGTTCGATGACAGCCCTAGAGATATAAATGCGAATGGATATTAGATCGAAGCGCTCGGTTTGGTGGCGTCAATAATGCGCGAACACTGGCAGGAAGCATCCGACCTTATCGGGCCGGTTCAGCACCGCCATAGTGCCGTCGAACGGCTATTGCGGATCGATGTTGGCGATACGACGAAAAGCGAACGCGACCAGCGTCTTGCCACAATGGGACGGACGCTTCGCGAGATGGACCTCGAAAACGACTGGCGTCAGTTACAGCCGGAACAGCTTGCCGAAGAACGCAAACGGCAGGAAGCGAATGTGCGGACGGCCAGACGAGCTTTGACGCGGATTCAGGCCATCGAAGTTTTACACAAGCCGGACGATACCCGCACCGCTCCCTACAATGCCGCTTCGAAAGCCTTCGAAGGGGCTACAGCGCGCGAAAGCGTTTCCGACACGGCACATAAGGCGACGGACGTGAAAATCACGCTGTATGGCCCGCAATTTCTAGATTGTGTCGCCATGCAGTGCCGCCGACAGTTAACGGCACAAATGCTCTGTAAAACTATACGGCCCGCGAGGCATCATTTGGGAGGTAAAATGCGCGCCGCCGGGCCGCAGACAATCCCGGACAGATGGTTATGCGAAAATGGCTCGGCGCGCTGAAACGAGCGTAGCAGGGTGTGGTTGCCGATCCAAGTGAAAGCGGCCATTCTTCCCGAACAGTCGAGCCATACGGATAACCCGGCAATTCGTCCGGGGAGGACTTTCCGACCCTTCGGCTGTATCATCACCCTCCTGCTTTAGCAGGTATGAACCGACCGCCTATTCCCACCTACTGGTGGGATATGGACGCGAAGCACCCTCACACCGGCTCCCAGCCCACCATTGAATGGTTGCTCGATCAATTCGAGCCGCATCGCGTATTTGGTATGGCGGAAGCCATCGGCGGCTTGAGCGTGTACATCCCGAAGGGCAACGAGCGCAAAAGCCTACACCAGTCCCGCCTTCTCGCATCGCTCACATTGCCAGAATTGGAAGTTTTCAGCGACGTTTATGGTGGCGAGTATGTTCGCTTTCCGGCGTTGCGCGGCTTCCGCATCCGATACCTTCATACCTTCAATTCCCTGTCGACTGGCGCAATCGCCACCCGCGTATGCGGCACTCAAAGCGGCGTCGGTCGAACGCTGGCAGGAATGCGGCTAGGCCGTGTCTCTCGCAACGGCGAAAGCCTTGGCCCTAACGAGCGCAAGCTATTTTGCGGTGATGGCAATGTGTGAACTTTGCCGCACCGATAGTGTCTCGGCCCATGCTGCCGACCGTGTGACAACGGCACCCAAGGTCGCGCAAGCGTTGCCAAGCGCAGCGAACGGCGGCGCGCCCGATTGGATCGAACTCATTCCCGCCGGTCGCTTTGCCGGAGTGGACGGGCGCGGCCCCTTCGATGCGACTGATACTGGCACGATCATAGCTAACTTCCAGCGACGCGCCCGCAAGCTGCCAGTGGACGAAAACCATTCGATCAACCTGTCAGGGCCAAAGGGCGAAGCATCGCCCGCACGCGGCTGGATTACGGAACTGGAAGCGCGCAACGGCTCGATCTGGGGCCGTGTCGAGTGGACGGACGAAGGCGAGCGCCTCGTCACGTCGCGCGCCTATGGTTTCGTCTCGCCTGTCTTCACACATTCGAAAGCACCCGCCGGTCGTATCGTGCGCCTATTGAGCGCCTCGCTGGTCAATGACCCCAATCTCGAACTCACCGCGCTTCACGCGCGGGAAGGAACCACTATGGACGAAACCGAATTTCCCGACGCGCTGCGGAAGGCTCTGACGCTTCCGGCGACCGCCGATCATGCGGCCATCATCGAAGCGGTGACGGAAACGATCACCAGCCGGAACAGCGTGGACCCGACGCAGTACGTCCCGTTTGAAGTGTTCCGGCAGACCCGTGACGAACTCATGGCGATGAACGGCAAGGGCCTTCCCAAAGCCGACGCCGAACACACCGTCACGATGGCGATGGAGCGCGGGCAACTCAAGCCCTTCATGAAAGACTATGCCGTCGAACTCTGCATGAAGGACGCGGGCGCTTTCAACGAACTCATGCACGGCAAGGGCGGCTTGGCCGGGGCGACCAAGCAACTATTCGCGCCCGGTATCGACGTGGCGTCCATGCACGCCCGCGACACGAAAGCATCCGCTGCAACCGCGCCCGATGGCGTGTCGAAAACGCTGGGCCTCACTTCCGATGATTATGCCCAATTCGGGCGGAAAGACTGACACGATGGATATCAACAGCACCAATCTGACCGGCATGTTTGACGGCTTCAACGTCCACTTCAACAAAGGGCTGGCGCTGCCTAAAGCGCATATGCAGACTATCGCAATGACAACGGTATCAAGCGGAGCGTCGGAAACCTACGCGTGGCTTGGGGAAAGTTTGTCCATCCGTCGCTGGATTGGCGACCGGCTTTTGAACGATCTCAAGGCGCACCGCTACACGATCATCAACGAACTGTTCGAGCGCAAGCCCCTCGGCATAATGCCGTCGCACCTTGTCGTGCCGCCGTCGCTGGAAGGTAAGGCGCGCCGATTGTTGGTAGCGCTTTCAGAAAATGACGGTTCGAACGAATGGGCAGGTTCGGTGGAACTTATCGTCACGCCGTTCCTCGCATGAAGAATTCGGAGCGGGCGGTTTTTGTCGCCCCTTCGAACGCGCTGCCGGACCTTGTGGAGGGTGACCGGCAGCGCGACCAGCCGTGCCCTCATTGTGGGGCAATGCAACTGCCCGAAGGATTGTATCGCCCGGTGCCTAACGCCGTTTGAAAGCGCCTGAAACATCCGAAGAAGCTGCAGATCGGCTGAAGCAAAAGCGCTCACCAATCGCGAGCGATATCGAAGTTCGAAACTTTATCGATGCGAATGACGGCGTTTTGTCCGGTGCAGAAGTAATCATCCAGCTACAATCGAAATTCGAGCAGGAACGAACACCAAGTAGGTCGGCCCTAACCCGATATTTCAAGCGCCGATGGCAAGCGCGGCAGGGCTCTTAGCCATCCAGTCAGGTTCTCTTAAACCTTCTCAAACCCACGAAATCCCGCCCAATCCCATTGCATCCCGCCCTTCAACGGTAATCACTACAGTTGTCGAAGGAAGAGGCTTCTAAGCCTGATAGCAGACTGGCTCCTCTATCAGGCCACCGCTCTGCAAAGCACCCCTAGGTGCTAGAAATCAGCAATCCACTTCATCCGCAGGTCGCCGACACTCTCGTTATAAGTACCGGACAGGACGCCGTTTCTGATGGGTTCGACCCCTACGATGAGACTGCATTCGACCGAACGGTACCTGTTTGAACTCCAGTGAAACTGGCAGTCAACTCAGTGAACCGCTCCACGGGCCTGCCGGACCTCCATCCGTTCATTCTGTCACCGACCATCATCGAAAAGCTGGCGGCTATCGATGCCCTCGCCCATGTGCGCTAAAGTGGGCGGTAACATCTGCTGGGTGTAGTGATGCTGTCACGCTGGAACAGTCGGCCGGCAACGGCGTTTTACGGTCATGACCCACACCACTCCTCTTCCTCGCGTCGTCTGGTTCAAGCGGGATTTGCGTATCGCCGACCATGCTCCTTTGACGGCAGCCGCTGCCGATGCATCAGTCGTGCCGCTTTATGTCGCCGAGCAGGACTACTGGGCTGAACCTGATACCTCTTATCGCCATTGGGCATTTTTGTCCGAAGCCGTGCATGATCTGGCAGACCATATTGCAGCGTCCGGCGGGCGGCTGTGTATTCGAACAGGAAACATTGTCGACATGTTCGCCGAACTGCATGAGCGGCTCGGGCCTTTCGAACTGCACGCCCATGAGGAGACCGGCAACCGCTGGACCTTCGAGCGCGACGAACGTGTACGGGCATGGTGCCGAAATACCGGAATCCGGTTTGTGGAACGTCCGCAATACGGCATCCGCCGCGGTTCTCTGCTCGACCGCAACCGTTGGGCGAAGGACTGGGATAAAGCCATGTGCCAGCCGGTTTTGCCGGTGCCCGTGGTGGACTGGCTGGACGTCGGTTCCGAAGCTCTTCCCACCGCAGAAACACTTGGTTTGGAGCATGACGGTATCGACTGGATGCAGGACGCCGGACGCGACGCTGCGCTGGACACGTTGAACACGTTTCTCACCGAAAGGGGAGAGACCTATCAGCGGGCCATGTCCAGCCCGCTGGCCGGTGCCGACGCCTGTTCGCGTCTGTCCGTGCATTTGATGGCCGGATCGGTTTCCATGCGCGAATGTTATCAGGCGACGACGCGGCGGCAGGAAGAGGTTGCGGCTCTGCCCTCCGCCGAACGGGGCGAGTGGGCCAAGGCGCTCAAGTCGTTCATCGGGCGGCTGCACTGGCATTGCCACTTCATGCAGAAGCTGGAGGCGGAACCGGAACTGGAATGGCGGCCCATGGCACGGGCCTACGAGGGGTTGCGACCTAAAGCTGATCCAGAACTATTGGCCGCTTACGCTGAAGGGCGCACGGGCTATCCGTTCATCGACGCTTGCATGCGTTCGCTGATTGCCACCGGCTGGATCAACTTTCGTATGCGCGCGATGCTGATGAGTTTCGCCTCGTATGATCTGTGGTTGCCGTGGCAGGAAAGCGGGGCGGTTCTCGCCCGTCTGTTCACGGATTATGAGCCGGGTATCCACTGGACGCAGGCGCAGATGCAGTCCGGCGAGACGGGCATCAACGCCGTGCGCATCTACTCTCCGGTCAAACAAGGCTACGATCAGGATCCGGACGGTATATTCACCCGCCGCTGGGTGCCGGAACTGTCGGAACTGGAAGGCAAGGCGTTGCACGAACCGTGGAATCTGCCGGAACTGCCGGACGGCTATCCCGAACGGATCGTCGATCATGGCCCCGCTGTGGCCGAGGCCAAGCGGCGCATATACGAAATCAGGCGGCAGCCGGAGGCCCGGGCCGAAGCGGAGGCGGTATTCGAGCGGCACGGTTCGCGCAAACCGCGGCGGCTGCGCCAGCCACCGCGCAAGAGCGCTGCGGCCAAGGTGGCGGCATGAGCCGTCCATCGTTGGCAGACCCCACCGAACCATCTCGATGAACAGGTCACGGTGCTAAACCACCACAAACCCCGCACCAAAGGCGCGTGCTACATTCTGTGCTGGCTGCAACAAACATTACAGGCTGATGACAACCCGGCGCTCGATCTCGCCATCTCACTCGGCAACCGGATGGGATTGCCGGTCCTCGCCTATCATGGACTGCAGATGGACTATCCCCATGCATCCGACCGATTGCCTCAGTTCATTCTGGGTGCGAACCGCTGGATTGACGATATCATCGTACTCAACGTTAAGTTCCCACGTCTTCCATTTCCGCACCACTTCCGAGCGGGGAACCGAAGCTTTTCGCTCTGTCTAGAGTGATGCACTTCAACGGCTGGTCCTCAATTGGCCATCTAAAAGCTGCGGGTGCCAACCGTTGAGTGTGGGAGGAGGAAACATGCGCGTCTGCTCTGCCGATTTCCTTTCATGGTCGTGGATTGAGACGGCCCCATGAAGCCTTCGAGTTGGGAGAGTCCGTAATTTGCCTACTGAATATAAGAGCCCTTATCACATCGCTTTGCTAACCTGGGATTTCCCTCCGTCATACTCAGGCTTGAGCCGGGCTGCATCCGATATCGCACAGGCTTTGGTGGACAATGGCCAACGCGTTACGGTCTTCGAAGGGACACGGCCATTCGATACCTTGGAAAAAAGAGGTGAGTTGAAAATCGTTGGCTGCAGTCCAGGCGATGACGGCTTGCCGGCGTGGCTGAGAAGACGCGCTGGCATCGGCCACCTGGTCGCACCTTGGTATTTTTCCCAAGCTGTTCGTGCAGTCCACAGGGAAGATCCGATAGATCTTATCGAGGCGACTAACTGGTATGCGCCCGCATATTTTCTTCGCGGCGGCGACATTCCACTTGTCGTGCGAAACAGCACTCCGGCAATCGATGCCGCATCGACCAATGCTAGCGTACGCAACAGGTTCGACCTTCGTTTCGCTCACCGGTTGGAAAGGAAGACTGCGATCGCTGCCGACGCCACGATTTCCAACACAAGGAGCCACGGGACGCTCATCGGGGTGTTGTATGCAGGCATTGATGTTGAACGCCACCATATCATTTCACTCGCTCTCGCACCCGATACGCTGGTACGTGGTGCCGCAACATCGTGGCCGCCTGATGGAGCGGCGAGAACCGTTGTGTTCGTGGGTCGCGCTGAACGGCGGAAGGGGTATCGTGAGGCGCTGGAGGGTTTTGCCCATGCCTGCACGGTGATGACCGGCGATCCGTCTTCGGTTCTACACGTTGTGGGTATTGGAGCGGGCGCGGTGGACAATGATCCTGAACTTTCCTCTGCAATCGCTCCGGCTCGGGATCGCATCAGCTTCCATCCAAAAGTGTCCGATGAGCTTCTACACGAGCTATACGGCTCAGCGTCGGCGGTTCTCGCGCCGTCGCGTTATGAATCCTTCGGGCTCGTCTATCGCGAAGCCGCTGCCTTCGGACGGCCTCTGATCGCCTGTGCCGAGGACCCCGCGGCGGTCGAGTTCATCCGTTCGGCCCGCTGCGGATTACTGGCCGACACCTGCACGGCCGAAGACGTGGGCGCTGCTTTGGTCGACGTTCTCACGAACCAGAAACAGGCGGCTATCTTCCACGAGAACGGCATTACCCATGCGCGATCTCTGACACGAGCGACGTTGGCCAGGGAAACCCTGGCAGTGTACGAGAAAGCGATTGCAGAGGCAGCACGGCGTCAAGGCGCGTGAAGCACGATCCGCCCGCGCCTGTGCATTGCCTCACTCCAAGCCCGTTCGGCTTCCCAGTCATGGCCAGCCCAACCTGCGAAGCCGAAGCCAAACACGTCGATTTGCGCCGCAGGCTCCGCACGATCCAAAATATCGAACAGGGCGAGATAGCCCGAACTGGGAGCCGCTGACCCCGCCGCAAATGTGCCGATGCCGATTGCATCGCACGCCGCCAGATAGGTTTTCAGCGGCAGGGTGCGGACGGTGTGACCCGCGCGTGCCAGCACATCCGCCGCTTCCGCCGCGTGGTTGACGCCGTCCGGGTCGGGCAGTGCCTGAGGGTCCACCTCCGCCGGATAGAGATTGGCCACATCCGGGTGGATCGGAAAGGAAATCCGGTGCGCGGCCCGGATGTGGGGTGCGCTGGTTAGTGCGCCGTCATCGAGCCATTCCCGCATCTGCCCACCGCAGTTGATGAGGAACAGTTCATGCAATGCGGTCCCGGTCGACCCGCCATATCCGAACGGATTGTTGAACCGGACAACATGATCGGCATCATCCACCAAATGGCTGGATGGCTTGGCCTGCGGCGCATTCCCAACGACGGCTATTCGTCCGGCTAGGGTCTGGATCGAGGGTTCAGTCATGGTACAGCATCAGCAGGCGTCGGGTGTCCTCGTCCCGTTCGGTGGATTGGCCGAGCGCATCGTAGTGCCGGGAGCGTTCCTCGACGCGGGATCGTGTCAGGTCGTGGACGATAGGCGCCTTCAGACAGATGGACGTTCGCGTCCAGTCCCGGCAGGCGACAGGGCGTTCGTGGACCCGGTTCTCGAACCGTTCGGTCCGCGGCATCAGCCGGTATTGCGTATCGGGGTAGAGATCGCTCAACACGCCGTCCACCCTGTTGCGACGCGGCAGCCCAACGGCGCGCAACCCGGCGGCCTGCGCCTGATACGCTACCCGGCCCAATAGGGCGGTGAGATCGGGTGACGCGATCTCATCTAGGTCGAGGTGGAACACCCAGGAAGCCGAAGCAGCATGATTGCCCCCATTGCGTTGGTTCGCGAAGTCACCGTCCAGCGGGCGACAGACGGTCGTCACGTTTGTGCCCGGAACTTTGATCCGATCGTCGGTGTCGAGAACGACCACTATTTCCGCAAATGCATGTTCGTGGGAAGCGAGTGCGGTTCGAAGGGAATCGTCGTCGCGACGCGCCAGCAGTACCAGAGCGACGGAGAGGGCCGGTGTGGTGTTCAGATCGTGGAAAACACCGTCCGGTCGCGCATCGCGATGGCCTTGAAAGGCAGCCGGGTCGGTGCATGCATACCACAACCCATGGCGGGTGCCTGCGATCCGCAGCGTGACCGCGTCGACGAACCAGTCGCGATCGCCCAGCGTTTCCGCACCGACTGGCCCCACAGTCGTCAAGTGCACAAGTTCCTTCCGATAGCGGAGCATGTCCGCATTGTCCCCGACGCGCCAGCGGGCACCGCAGGAGAGGCATTGCTGCCAGTCCCCGGCTAAGTCTTTTCTGTCCCGTGACCCGCAGCAGAAGCAGCGGGCGGTCGTCTCAACACCCACGTTCCGACCTCGTGACATGCCGCTCAGGCATCGTTGTTCCCGGCATCTCCCGAACTGTCCACACGTTTGGTGCACGCGTTCAACTCGTTGCTCAGCAGGTGGTGATAGAGGCCGATGCCAAGCTGGGATACGTGGCCCGATTGTTCCTCGCCGATCACCGACCCGTATCCGCGCATGTCCCGGTCGAGGCGGGCGATCGTGAACCCGGCTCCCAGTTCGTTGGTCTCCGCGAATGTCTTCAGCCGCCTGGCAGCCGCGCTGTCGCCCTTCAGGTTGGTACGGGTCATCAGCAGCATGTGGGCGGGCACGTTGGAACGACCGATACGACCGCGCAACTGGTGCAGCTGGGACAGGCCGAACCGCTCGGCATTCCACACGACCATCGTGTTGGCGCGACCGTTGTCGAGACCGCTTTCGATGATGGAAGTCGACAGGAGCACGTCGATGTCGCCGCTCATGAAGCGCAGCATGGCCTGTTCGATGGCGTCCTTCGGCAGCCGCCCGTGAGCCGTTTCAAGGCTGAACGCCGTGTCGGCACCGTCGAGATAAGCGCGCACCTCCTCGACGCCCGCAATGCGGGGGCAGACGACGTAGCATTGGCCGTTGCGTTCCACTTCGGTTTCGATTGCCCGGATCAGGGAACGGCCGTCATTGGCGGCGACGCGCGTTTCCACCGGCAGCCGCTGCTTGGGCGCGGTGGCGACGATCGACACGTCGCACAGGCCAACCTGCGCCGTGGCCAGCGTGCGGGGAATGGGGGTGGCAGTCATCGTCAACACATGAGCGCCGCGCCCCATATGGTGCAGGGCGTGCTTGTGGTCTGCCCCGAATTTCTGCTCCTCGTCGATGACGACAAGTGCCAGCCGCTGAAACGACAGGTCCGATGATGTCAACGCATGGGTGCCGATCACGACATCGCATTTGCCCTTGGCCAAAGCGGCCCGGACGGCGTCGATTTCTCCTGCCGTCTTCAAACGGGAAATCTCGCCAACGCTCAAACCCATGGCGGAGAGGCGTTCGCAGAAAGTCTCGTAGTGCTGGCGGGCGAGCACGGTGGTGGGCACGGCAACAAGGGCTTGATACCCGCACAGGGCGGCAGCGGCCACGGCCCGGATGGCGACTTCCGTCTTGCCGTACCCGACATCGCCAATCAGAACACGGTCCATCGGGCGGGTGCGGCGCATGTCGTCGAACGTGTCGCGGACCGCCGTGACTTGATCGGGTGTGAGGTCGTGGGCAAAGCCTTTCTCGATCTTGCTTGATATGGCAGCCGACGCCGCAACGGCAGGGGCCGGACGGGCCCGGCGGTCGCGGTCGATCTGCACCAGTTCGTCGGCGGCTTCGCGCAGTTCCATCACCAACGCGTCGCGCCGGTGTGCCCAGTCATCGCAGTCGAGGCGGTCGAGGGTGAGACTGTCTGCGGAGGCTCCATAGGGCCAGACATTGGCCATCTCGCTGGCCGGAAGCATCAGCTTGCCGCCGTCGCGGTATTCCAGCGAGATGAGGTCCTGCTCGACGCCTTCAACCTCGATCTGCGAGCGACCGCGAAAGCGCGCCAGCCCGTGTTCGATATGGACGACGGCATCGCCTTCGCCAACCTCCGACGAACCGAACAGGAGGGCATTCTGCTCGTCATGGGTCGTGCCATATTTGGTCATTTGGCGGTCCGCATCCGCCGGTACGCCGGTCGTCATCGTGCCGCTGCCATATCGGCGTAGATGCTCTCGTACCTCCGGGCCATGTGCGCGGCGGTAAACCGGCGTTCGAACGCGTTTCGCACGGCAGCGCGGTCGAGTTGCCGGGCCAGCCCCACGGCACGAACGGCGCTTTCCAGGTCGTCCACGATGTAACCGCTAATGCCTTCTTCCACGATTTCCGCGGTGCTCCCATGCCGCCAGGCAACGACCGGCGTTCCACAGGCCATCGCCTCGATCATGACGAGGCCGAACGGTTCCGGCCAGTCGATGGGAAACAGCAGGACTGCCGCCTGTCCCAGAAACGCCTGTTTGTCGGTCTCCGCCACCGGACCGACATACGTCACATCGTCTCCCAGAAGGGGAGCCACGACCGTGTCGAAATAGGTCGGGTTGCCAACGTCACGCGTGCCGCCAAGACGTACGGTCAGACCCGCACCAGCCGCGATGGCGATGGCCCGGTCGGGCCGTTTTTGGTCCGTCAGACGGCCGAGAAAGGCGCAATAGCCGCCACCCCCATCGTCGAGCCGGTAGCGGTGTTCGGGTATGCCATGATGGACGATGCCCGCACAGTTGGCAGCCGGAAAACCGCTCACCTGCGCGCTGGAAATGGCAGCGACCTTCTGGTCGGTGAAGTGATCGAAATAGAGGCGCCGGTCCGCTTCGTCGGCGCGCCAATGGATCGTCATAAGGCACTTAGAACGATGCGCGCGGAGCACGGCGGCGTGGTAGAGTTCGGTATGGCAGTGGATGATGTCGAACGTGTCCGCCATGGCCGCGACCCGGTCGAGCATGACGCATTCCATCGCCGAGGGCAGGGACGGCGGCGCGTCGGCGACGGAGGAAACGCACGGACCCTGCGGTACGAGCGTGCCGCGTGTCTCGGACCCGGCGGCGGCAAACAGGGTCACCGAATGTCCCCGTTCGACCAGGGCATTGGTCAGGTCCGCCACGACCCGTTCCGTCCCGCCGTGATCGAGTGGTGGCACGGTGAACTGAAGCGGCGCGACCTGGGCTATTCTCATCGTCGCGTGTCCATGATCGGCTTTTTGCTATCGGAAATGCGTCATGGACGATATCGGTTCCATGGCTTCAATCTGTGTTAAGAATGAGCGGTGACTAACTGTCGCTGTCGGGAAACCAGGACGTGTCGAGAGCGCTGTATCGGTCAACGAACCCGATGATTTCAATCATCTCGCCTGGCTTGCACAGACGCACGAGCTCCCCGTCACGGGATATGAACCCCTTATCCTCCATACGGCGAATGGATTTGCTAACATAAGTGTGCGTAAGGCCGAGACAGTCGCCTATTTCGTGCTGGTTGAGCGGCATGCGAAAAGTGTCCGTCATCGACCGATTGGTAATCTTGAGGCGGGCTCGAATGTCGAGGAAGAAGAAGAACATCCGCTCTTCCGCGTTCATCCTACCCATGGCGCGCAGGGTATCCATAAGGCAGGCCATGTCCCGGTTGGCGATCGTCTGCAAAAGTGCCGCCAGTCTTGGCGATTCCTTGAAGATCACGTCGAGTTTGCGTTTGGGAAACGGGCACAAACAGACGTTTTCCACTGCCCGTAGATTGGTCGTGGCATGCGTGAATGCGAGGTCGGGAAAGCCGACGATATCGCCTGGCACGAACACCCGTACGATTTGGCGACGACCGTCGGGCATGTCGATATATTTGTAGAGCCAGCCTTTCTTAATAGCGTGAAGGTGGGTAACAGCGTTGCTCTCCGACACGATCTCTGCATGTTTGGGGTAGGTGCGTTCCCGTTCCTCCAGCGCCGCGACGTGCCGCGACGCCGTCTCGTCAAGATCGATATAATAGCTGAGTTTTTCAACCAGACAGCTGTTGGACATGGAAACCCTCTCTAGGGAATTAGCGCGGGTTTGCGCGACCGTGCAGGAATTCGGTCCAATGCACCAGAACAAAAAGTGAAAATCTGCGACATGGAACCGCAGGCCGAGTCAATCCATTTCCAAACCGACGGACGCCAACCCGCCTAAGCCATCCCATGTTCATTCTTCATATCGCTTTGCAGGGGTGCCTCCGGGCCAACGACGTTCCCTACGGGCTGACGACCGATACGGGCGGCCACATCAAGTATCTGCTGGAACTCGTGGCAGCCAGCGATGCCTCGCTCCGTATCAAGCGTCAGCAGATCATCGTCCGCCGCTTTAACGACCCCGCCCTGGGGGCAGTGTACAACAGTGCCGGTGAGCGGGTGTCCGACAAAACCGATATTGTCCGGCTGCCGGGATCAACCGTCGGCTACGTTGCCAAGGAAGACATGCACCGGGAACTGCCCGTGCTGGCCGACGAACTAGAGCGCCATATCCGTTCGTTAGACCCGCGACCGACCATTCTGCACGCCCATTATGCGGATGCCGGGTGGCTGGCAGCGCAAATGAAAGAGCGTCTTGGTATCCCCTATCTGTTCACCGCCCACTCGCTGGGTCGTGTTAAACAACTGGCAATCAAAACGCCTGATCTGCACAAGCGCATCGAGATCGAGGAAATCGCGGTTCGGTCAGCGGACCGGATCGTGGCCAGTTCGTTTGACGAGGCGGAGCATCAGTACAGTCAATATGAAAACGCGGACCCGGCCCGCATCCGGGTCAATCCACCGGGATGCGACCTGACCGCGTTTGCCGACCTGCCAGAACGGCCCCAAACCCTATCGCGGTCTATCGAACGGTTTCTCGAACACCCCGACAAGCCCTGCATTCTTGCGTTGGCCCGACCGGTGCGGAAAAAGAACCTGCGCGGTTTGCTGGAAGCCTATGCAAGCGATCCGAAGCTGCAAGAACTGGCGAACCTCGTGATCTTTGCAGGCACGCGGGATGATCTGCGGCGCACTGCCGGCGAGACGCGTGACGTGCTGGAAGAATTGCTGGCGCTGACTGATATCTACGACCTGTGGGGCAAGGTCGCCCTTCCCAAGACCCATCTGCCCACCGACGTTCCCCATATCTATCGCTATGCCGCCGAACGCCGGGGCGTGTTTGCAAACGTAGCGTTCAACGAGCCATTCGGCCTGACCTATATTGAGGCCGCCGCTAGTGGGTTGCCGGTGGTCGCGACGAATAGCGGCGGGCCCAATGACATTCTCGCGCGGCTGCAGAATGGCGTGCTGGTCGACCCCAACGACCGAGCGGGGATCGCATCCGGCCTGCACGGCCTTCTCACAGACCGCGACGCTTGGGACACGGCATCGGCCAACGGGCTTTCCAGTATCGGCTTCTACGGGTGGGAGCACCACGCGCAGGAGTATCTGGACGATGTGGCGGCTATTGCCACACCGGCACCCCGTGTTTCCCGCGCGTACCGACAGTTACTGGTTTGCGATATCGACAACACGCTAACCGGATGTCCTGACGGGCTGGAGCGGCTGAAAGCATGGCTCGCAACGTCACCGGATACGGGGTTCGCCATTGCGACGGGGCGGAGCCTGAACAGCGCGCAGGAGATCGTCGCGACCTGGAATATTCCCGACCCGTGCGTGTGGATCACCTCGGTCGGCTCGGAAATCTACTGGCCTCTCGACAGGGAAGGCCGCAATCTGTGCGCTGATACGGCATGGTTGGCAATCGCGGGCCGGAATTGGCAGCGCGATGAAGCGCTGGAAATAGTATCGGAGTTCGACTGGTTGAAACCTCAGGCTCCACGGGAACAACGGGCGTTCAAGTTGAGTTTCTTTCTCGACGACCCCAGTCGCGTGGGAGACCTCGAAGACGTGTTGAAGGCAGCAGGCATCCGTGCCCAGGTCATCTACTCTCACGGGCGCTACCTCGACATCCTGCCCCAACGGGTTTCTAAGGGGCATGCCATTGCCCATGTGGCCCGGCAGCTGGAAATCCCGATGGCCGAGGTGTTTGGCGCTGGGGATTCCGGTAACGATATGCAGATGCTACAGATGGTTGGTCGCCCTATCGTCGTGGCAAACCATACCGACGAGTTGATCTCCCTACGCAAGCATGGCGGGGCATATTTTTCCACCGCCTCCTATGCAGGCGGCGTGCTGGAAGGCGTTCAGAGGGCGGTTGCGCAGGAATCCGCCGTATGAGCCTGACCGTCTGTACGATCGGTCGGGGGCGTCGTGCCCATCTGGATGCGTTGATGCAAGGTCTGGCGGTTCAGAACAGACGGCCGGATGCGTTCATTATCGGAGTGATGCAGAACGAGCCATATGCAAACCTGCCACCTATGCCGTTTCCGGTTCGACAGGTTCTCGTGCCCGGTGAACCAACACCTCTGGCCGCCGCCCGCAATGCCTGCGTTCGGGATGCGGAGACCGATATAGTCGTCTTCCTCGATGTGGACTGTATTCCTTTGCCCGGTCTTGTGGGGGCGTTTTCAAAAGCGGTCGAACCGAACCGGTGCGTGTTCGGCGATACGCGGTATCTGACCGAAGGCGACGTTGAGAAGGACGTTATGTTCGAACGGCTTTGGCAGCAGGCGATCGAACACCCGGCCCGCAAGTTCAGGGATACCCTAGGCCCCGGTGTCCATCAGATTGCTGACATGGGCGAATTTTGGAGCCTGTCCTTTGCCATGACCAAGCAGGCCTTCAAGGCTTCAGGCGGTTTCGACGGGCAATTTTATGGTTATGGTGGTGAGGATACGGATTTTGCCATGTCCATGGACAAAGCCGGAGTTGCGCTCTTTTGGGCCTCCGAGGCCCGGTCGGTTCATCAGTGGCATCCAGTCCACATTCCACCGCTGGGCCACCTCGACCACATCGTACGCAACGCGAACCTGTTTCACCGCAAGCACGGACGCTGGTGTATGGACTATTGGCTCGGACAGCTCGAAACTGCGGGCTACATCTCCTGGGACGAGCGGGTGACGATCGTGCGTCGACCGTCAGCCGACGAGTTGAAGGCCGCGATTCAGGACGGAACCGTCCCTTTCAGCTGAGCCCTTGGCGACGTCCGGCGTCCACAATGTCGCATCGAGATCGATAAGGTAGTCCGCAATGCCCTGCGCTGCATCTTCTTCGAACAGCGGAGCAAGCGCGGTGCTGCCGAGTTTCAGCGTGGTATCGACCGCGTGTTGCCATGCGGCGTTGCTCGCGGGCCATGACGGCAAGGTGTGGGCAGCCCCAAGACGCTGAAGCTGGGTCGCTTTCACGACCTGCTCATCGTAATACCGCCATTCGGGGATACACAGGAACGGACGCCCGACGCGGGCGATTTCGTGGACCGTATTATCCCCCGCAGACGCCACGACAAGGTCGGCAGCAGCGAGATAATCTAAAACGTTGTCGACCCAGCCGAGGTCTCTGAGGTTTGGAAATTCCGTCTCGTGTCCTTCCCGATGGACGTCACCGATCGCAAGCCATCGGGCGTCCGGCACCGCCCGTGCGGCCATCGTAAGCGATGCGTAGTTCGCCCCAGTGCCACCGCCGCCGGACAGGACAACGACGATCCGCGTAGCCCCGTCCAGACCAAGCCGTCGGCGCGCATCTGCCTTTGTCGGCACCGGTGACATTGTGGTGCACAGACCACCGGAATAGAACGTCTTGTCCCGTGCCCATTGGGGATAATCGGGCTGTTCCAGCGTCTTGTCATACGGGGCAACGAGACCCGCGCAGGCTTGATAGGCCGTAACGTGGCTAAGGTCTGCCCGATCCCCGTGCATCCTCACCTTTACACAGGGCACCGAACACAGGCGGGCCAAAATTGCCCATTCCACGGACACGTCGTTGAAGAAAAGGCCGGGTTTGTCCTCCGTCAGATAAGCCGACAGCAGTCTGGCGTTTTCCCGCAGGGCGTCGGAGCCCATCGGCACGCATTGCATGGCATCGGGGGTTTGCTGGTCGTGCAAGGCGCTAGTGGCAGACGGGTCACCAATGGCGTTGGGCAGATCAATAAAACGGACCCGGTCGTCCATATCGCCGAACGTGCCACGGTCGGCAGTGGCGATGGTGATGGGCCTGTCGTCCAAACATTCAATGATCGCGGTGCATCGGTTCGCGTGGCCCCGCCCTTGGTGGTGGACGAAGAATCCGATGGGACGGGACATGGCGGGAACGCATTGGCTTGAGGGTTGGCAAGACTGCAACGCACCTATCCTACGTGCGTTGCTCCACATTGATCGCCGGTCAAAATGAGCCTGCTAAGGTTCTTGATTGCGACCTAAGCCGCAAACCATCCCGGAAGGACCTGAATTGAGGCAGTTTACGTGAACAAACCAGCTTTGTGCACCGTCGCCGTGGCTGTGCCGCTGCGGGGTGAATGCGATTTATTGCCGGGACTGGTGTCGGCGCTTACAGCGCAAACGCCGGAAGGATGGTTCCGAATTCGGGTGCATCTCCTGTTCGACGGCCTGGACGACAAAGATGTGCCCATCGTGCAACGGCTTGCATCGACCGACGACGCGGACGCGCCCATCAGCTTCACTACCCATGTGATCGAGCGGGGTATGCTCCCGAATGCCGGACGAGCACGTAAGCAGGCCGTTTCCTACGCATTGGCGGACCGTCGGATGCCCGCGCCAGACCTGATCCTGACCACGGACGGCGATACGGTTCCCGCTCCCGACTGGGTGTCCCAAGCGGTGAATGCCTTGCAGGAGGTCGACGTGGTGGCGGGGCATATAGCGCGCGATGCGACAACGGTTTCTCCCGCACGGGATGCGTTGGAAACCTATCTGGAATCGCTTCACGCGATGCGGCGCAATGTGGACCCGATCGCCTACGATCCGCCACCGTCCCATCCGTGGGCAGGCGGGGCGAACCTTGGAGTACGGACCGACGTTTACCATGCGCTGGGCGGCTTCCCCGCTATCGCGTGCGGTGAGGACAAGGCGCTCGTCGATACGGCACGCTTTCAAGGTTTTAAAGTCCGGCAGGCGCGGGACGTGCGTGTGGTCACGTCGTCACGGCTGAAGGGTCGTATCGATGGCGGGCTAGCCTCTGCCCTCACCTTCATGGCGGCCGAACGAACCGAACCGGTGGTCGAACATCCCCACGATGCAGCGCGCCAATATGCCCGTCACGCATGGGCCCGTCGTCTGCGGGACGGACAGCGAGCTACGGCCAGAGACTGGCAGCGTTTTGCCCGGGAGATGAACGGTGAGCCGGGTTCGCTGCGAGCGCTGGCCCGGACTTTACCCAACGGAGAGGCATTCGCCATGCAAGCCGTTCCTGTCGTGCCGACGACACGGAGCCTGCCCCTCTCCGAAGCGTCTGACGTTCTTGCGGAACTGAATGTGCAGGCATTTCATCTTGAGTAGCCCGATCAGCTGTCCAGCCGAGCCCATGCTCCCGCGTGACGCGGAGACGGACGCTTCGTGGCTTGCCGCTTCGATACAATCCTTCTCACAGCGCATCGAACCCGGTGATCCTCAAGACGGTGAGGCGTGGGTCGCGTTGCTGCGTGTGTTGTTCGAGTCCGGGCGGTGCGACCTCCCTCTCGGGCGTCTTCTGGAAGGGCACGTGGATGCGCGACAGATAATGCAACGCCTTGGGCATATGCCGGAGGCCAACAGTATCTACGGCGTCTGGAATGCCGAGGCGGACAGCTGGCGGCTGACGCAATCCGGTGACCGGATCGACGGAGGCAAGAGTTATGCATCCGGCGTCGATGTTCTGACCCATGCTCTGGTAACCACCCGCGCTGGAACGCCCGACGTTCAGCTGCATGTGGTCGATCTTGCAGCCGTCCCTCCTGAGGTGGACCGCGTCTTGGTGGAGCGTTCGCGGCATGGCCCGGTCGCGGACCCATCGGGTACGATGGACCACAGCGCGGGCCGAGGCTGTAGGGGAGGCCGGTGATTACGAACGGCCCCCATGGTTCTTCACAGGTGCCTTGCGCTTCGCTGCCGTTCAGGCTGGAGGCATCGCCGGTTTGCGGGATGCGGTCCGCGATACCCTGGTAGCGAACGGACGATCTGGGGACGCGATTCAGGAACGGCGTCTGTCCACCTTGCACATGGCGGCGCAAGCGGCGATTGCCGTGGTTCTGGAGACGGGTCGTGCGCTAACAAAGGCGCCAGTCGAACAGCAAAAAGCGCTCGTTTCCAACGCACGAAACAGCGTCTATTCCTACGCCGAAGATGCGATTGCCGAGGCCGCCAGAGCGATCGGAACGGTGGCCTATTTCGACGGTCATCCGGTGGCCGAACGCATCGCGGATCTGGCGATGTATATTCGGCAACCGGGACCGGACGCGCAACACGCGCGAGTTGGGTCGGCAGTGGCCGACGGCTCGCTCGACATTTTTTACTGATGGTCACCCCGCTTCCCAAGGCAGGACGCGTTATCGTCGTCGCTCCCCATTCAGACGACGAGACAATCGCTGCCCATACGCTTATCGAACGCCTCCGGCGACGCGGAACACATGTGTCAGTGATCGTGGTAACGGACGGAAGCGCTTCCCATCGTAACTCGGCAACATGGCCGAAAAAACGATTGATTGCCGAACGGCAACGAGAGACGGTGCGGGCGATGACCGCGATAGGCGTTTGGCAAGGCGATATACGGTTCCTAGCCTATCCCGATGGTGGCTTGGACAGTCTGAATAGGCTGGAACAACGGCGGTTGACGCGGGACCTGGCACGCGGACCAATGCCTGATCTGGTCATCGCACCGGACGGACGGGACGCCCATCCTGATCACCGGGATGTCGCAATGGCCTGCTCCCGCGCTTGGCCGCAGAGTGTCGCTCGCCTTTCCTATATCGTGTGGAAACGAGCAGACGCGCCGCCGGTATCGCCATCACACCGGACTGGGTTCCTAGCCAACAGCTGGCGCAAACGTAGCGCTCTGCGTCGATATCGGACCCAGACTGGAATCATTCGCGACGACCCCGAAGGGTTCCACCTGACCGCTGAGCAAATTATCCTTATGTGTGGTCCAACGGAGCGGTTCATTCGTGGTCACTAAAAAGCATGCTGATCTTGACCACTTTGAGACCCTGTTCGCCGGGTCCGACGACCCGTGGGGAACCCGACACCGCCACGGCGAAGCAGTAAAGCGGGCTGCAATTTTGCACCTGCTTCCATCATACCGCGTTGGCCGCCTGCTGGAACTGGGGTGCGGCAACGGATCGAACTCAATGGCACTGGCGCGGCGATGCCTAACACTTGATGCATGCGACGGGTCGCACTCTGCGGTTCGCCTAACTCGCCGCGCATTGGCTAGCTACCAACACGCTAAAGTTCACCACCTCGTACTCCCGGGTCGGTTTCCCGGTCGCAGTTACGATGCGGTCGTCGTTTCGGAACTATTCTATTATCTGTCCAACCGGTCATTGGAAGACGTCGTCGCCGAAATCGGTCGCACGCTTTGTACGGGTGGAACGCTCGTCCTGTGCCATCATCATCGGCAGTTTGCCGATGCCAGCCAGCGGCAGGATACGTTGCATCACCGTGTTCTGAAGATGGAGCCGGGGCGATACATCACGGTGCGACGGGTGCGAACAGGAAAATGGGAGATCGTTTCTGTCACCAAATTGTGACAGAAAAGGCGCGGCACATCTGGAGAAACTGTTCCATGCAAATGGATTAACAGCCGCTCGAACATCATACTTAAAGCACGTTTCTCCGGGATCGATTCAAGTTTGAGTTTGTGATTCATCATCGCAGCGAAGGAGGCTGCGATGATGGCACGGGCATATAGCGTAGATCCGAGGATGAAGGTTTTGGAGGCAGTTTGCGCGGGAGCGTCGGCTCGCTCGGCGGCCCCCCCGATTTGGCGTTGGGTGAGCTACGGCGGTGATCTGGGCACGGCGCTGCAGACAGAACGGTGAAACCAGTGCACGGCGGCAGGGCGGACGCCGTGGTTCCAGGCTCGACGCTCACGAGGAGTTCGTGGTCGGACTGATCGACGCGAATGCCGACGTGACGCTCGACGAAATGGTCGAGCATTTGGCGAAGGAACGCAGCGTAGCAATGAGCCGGGCCAGGCTGTGCAAATGGCTTCGTTCTCGCGGCTGGACGCATAAAAAAAGACAGCTCATGCTGCCGAACAGAACCGGCCAGACGTCTTGAAACGGTGGCAGAACTGGTTCGGTGGGCAACTCGACCTCGATCCTGCAAAGCTGGTCTTCATCGATGGTGAGACGGATCAGCAAACCATCCAGTGAATCGTTTGCCCGTCGAACGGCCTGTCGACGAAGATGGCGCACCTGCGCGGGCGGGCTTTGCGCGGCGAGCGATGCCGTGCTGCAATCTCGCACGGGCACTGGAGTGAGGCCGTCAGCCCGCCATCGGTCCGAGGGCAAGGCTGAACGACAACGTATACCGGCGCGTTGCGACTAACAGGCATGACGCCACCGATGGTTCTCGATGGACCGATGAACGGAGCCGCCTTCCTCGCGGGAGCCTGCCCTCGGACTTGATCCGGGGGTGGAGCAGGTTCTGGTGCCCATACTGAAGCTCGGTGACGTGGTCATCATGGACATTGAAGGCGGGTAAGCAATCGTGGATGGACCCGCGATTGCCCTCCTGAAACCGACGCATAAATCGGCTGCCCCGCGCGAGGCAATCGAGCGGGCCGGAGCAACCCTGGTATTTCTGCCGCCCTACAGTCCCGACTTCAACCCAATCGAAATGGCGTTCTCAAAGCTCAAGTCCATCATGCGGAAAGCCGCCGAGCGGACCATCGAAGCGCTCTGGGCAAAAGTTGGCAACGCCATCGACGCCTTCACACCCACCGAGTGCGCCAACTATCTCAAAGCCGCAGGATATGAGCAGGATTGAGGCGCGTCCGCTCTAGGCGACGGCTTACGAACGTTTCTCAGCAGCAGGAAGGTGCGGCTGATCAAGACTATCGATATGGCCAATGAGGTTTGGGGCCTGCTCAAGATCCTCGGCCTTCGCTTGACCAGGAGCTTCGGTCAAAGGCGCTGTGATGGCGTGATGCGGCCGATGGTCGAGATCGACGATGTGCTGGCCCAAGCGCTGTTGCCATTGCTGGATGTGTGGCCCAACCTTTATAAAGACTTCCTGGAGTTCGCCCGGCTGGTATAACGGGCAGCAATTTACGATCCTGACTGTTCCGGGCGTCGGTCCGATCACGGCATTGAAATTCAAAGCTGCAAGGGATGATCCGTCGCGGTTAAAAACTTTGCCGGCTCTTGCCGCTTACTTCGGATTGACCCCATGACAAACGTCCGGTGAGATGGACAATCCGGGGCACACATCATAGGTGGGACATAGGGACGTTCGATTTACACTTTACTTGGTGGCGAATGCGTCGTTGATGCGAACTGCCACCGCATCGCCCATAATAATTGTGGGGTATGCGCCTCATCCGAACCAAGGGGTGAGGTAAGGCGGTGGTTACCGTTGTCCGCGATCTGGTCCTACTGCTCCATCGCATCCGGGCCGTCCGGACTGTGCAAAACGGCTGGACATAACATGACTTCCAGGAAAAGCCTTACAGTGAGTTGAAAGCGCGGCTCCCGAGGGAGGGAGCCGCGCCTCGTCGTGTCAGGCGGCGATGGCTTTTCGCTGTTCCAACTTGGCAATGACGTCGCCAAGTTCCATATATTGCGTGTTCAAAAAATCGAATTCCGGGTCCGTCGATGTCGCTGGTTCGATGGTCGCGTCATAGGTGTCACGCAACTCATTCTCGCCACGGAGCACTTCATCGAGAATGGCTTCGTCGGTATTGCCCATCATTGTCTTCAGCGAGAGAAATGTTCGGTGTGCGGATGCAAGGATAGAGCCATCATCATCGACTTCGACTCCGCGGTCACCGAGGTATTTCTTGATTTCGGCGGCGTTTCTGATGCGGCGGTCCTTCAACTCTGCGAGGAGCGAGTTGAGCGTGGCGCGCTGGACATTTTCCATCGCCTGCTCGTAGCCGTCGCGGCTGTCGATTAGCCGGGTGTAGAGCGTCTGCAGCTTGTCGGTGACATCGGACATGAGGGTGTTCCTTGTTTTATATTGCATCCCTCCAATGCTCCGCCGCCCTCCCGCGTTCCGGTACGTAATACGAATAAATTCAGTGTTGCAGCGGGAACGAAACGTAACGTTTCTACTTTGCTGCGTGCCCTTATGAGATGAGTACAATCGGCGACCTAACGCCACGATTGGTATCACCGCGTCCGGCCTCTACACAGCCTTGGGCGACGAACGCCGACTGTTTTTGGAAGCCGTTGAACTCTTCCGCGGCGGGGCGGATGCAACACCCAAACTTATTGCATCCGCGTCCGATGCCCGAAATGCTGCGCGAACATTACTCCATGGTGGGGTGGAACGGTTCACGGGCACGGACACGCTCAAGGGCTGTCTTTTGGAAACTGTAAAGCCGTCTTGTTCGCCGGCCTCAGCAGATGTCCACGTGAGCCTTGCGGCCATCCGTATCGACACCGAAGCGCGGCTACGTATTCGTATCGCGAACGACGTGGTATTCGGCTTCATGTTTCCGCTGTCACCGGTCCCTAAGTCTTGGATTGAACGCCTTTGCGATCGCCCAGTAGCGCACCGGCGCAAGGCGTCGCAGGATATCGCCCTGGACGGCGTCTGCGCCGACGAGAATGCGCGGACGCCGACGTTCCACTCCATGCACGATGATCTCGCCCGCGCGGTCGGGCGGCATGACGAGCAAGCGCTGAGACATGTTCAACTGGCGTCGGGCCTCTTCTGGCGAGTAGCGGCTCATCGTCTGCGGGTTGTCGACGATGCGGGTCGCGATTCCGCCGGGGTGGACGGTGGTGACACCCACGCCCGTGCCTTCAAGCTCGTGGCTAAGGGCCTGTCCGAAACCGGTGACGGCGAATTTGGCCGAGCAATAGGCTGTATTTTCCGGCGGTGCCATGAGGCCGAAGAGAGAGGACGTATTGACGATCCGCGCATGCCCGTCGACCCTCGCCGCGTCGCGCAGCAGCGGCAGGCAAGCGCGGGTGAGGTCCACCACGGCTTGGAAGTTGACCGCCATGACACGGTCGAACTCGTCGGCAGGCGTGTCCTCGAACGCGCGTGGCACGCTGATACCGGCGTTGTTGAACAGAAGGTGCAGCGGGCCGGAGGCGGTGATTGCCTCAACCATGCGTTCGATGGCCGGGCGGTCCGTGACGTCGAGCGCGTGGGTCTCCACATTCGGGAACTCGGTGGCAATGGTCGCAAGGCTCTTGGCGTCGCGGTCGACGAGGATGAGGTGTGCACCGCGCGCGTGGAGGGCGCGTGCGATGCCAAGGCCAATCCCGGATGCGCCGCCGGTAATGATCGCGCGACGGTTGGCAAGCGACCAGGACTTTCGGAAAAACCTCACACTGCCGCTTCTACGTCCAATGCGGCGTCACGAGAGGCCTTCTTAGAGCGCTTCACCGGTTTCGCGTTGCCGACACGGCCGAAATCCATCTCGTCGGCGACGCTGCCGAACTTCATCAGGCGCAGGTCGAGCAGGTAGTTCTGATACTGCTTCCATGGCCCGCGATCGGTCTGCTTTGGAATGCTGTCGCGGGCACGGTCGAGGTAGCCGGAGGACAGTTCGAACGTCGTGCGCGAACCCATCTCCGGGCTAGGTCGCCGCGGCACGGCGTAGTCGTAGCCTTCGACTTCCATGTGGTTCACCAGACGCACGAGGTAGCGCGCGATGAGCTCGCATTTGAGCGTCCAGGAGGCGTTGATGTAGCCGAGCGCGACGGTGCAGTTGGGGATGCCGGAATACATCGCACCGCGATAGGAATAGACCTCCGCCATATCGACGCCTTCGCCGTCGACCGTGATCTCGATACCGCCAGCGACCTTCACCTTCAGGCCCGTGGCCGCCACCACGATGTCGGTGTCGATCCGCTCCCCGCTTTCGAGCACAAGACCGTCGGGATCAAACCGCGCGATGCGGTCGGTCACGACCTCGGCCTTGCCGTCCGAGATGGCTTTGAACAGATCGCCGTCCGGCACGAGGCAGACCCGCTGGTCCCATGGCTTGTAAGGTGCCTTGAAGTGACGTTCCGCATCGTAGCCTTCGGGCAGTTCCTTCGCGGCCAGTTTGGTGATTTCCTTGCCGACCACGTTCGGCAGCTTTTGCGCGAGCTGATAGGACCAGATGCCATAGGCGATGTTCTTCCACCGCGCGAAGGCGTGGCCAGACTTGTGCGCCGAAGCGGCGATGCACCCAGTTGGCCTTGGCGTCGATGGACGGCATGGAGGCGATCCATGTGGGCGTGCGCTGCAACATGGTGACGTGGCGGGCGGTCTTCGCCATTTCCGGCACGAGGGTCACGGCCGTCGCACCGGAGCCGATGACGGTGACGGCCTTGCCCGCGTAGTCGAGATCGTCCGGCCAGTGTTGCGGGTGGACGATCTGGCCCGAAAACGTCTCCTCGCCCTCGAAGTGCGGGCGGTGGCCCTCGTCGTAATCGTAGTAGCCGGAACAGACCGACAGGAAGTTGCAGGTCAGGTGGCGCTCGCCCTCCGGTGTTTCGATCGCGAGGTGCCAAAGCGCATCTTCCGTCGACCAGCGGGCCGCCACGACCTTGTGGTGGTAGAGAATGCGTTCATCGATGCCGAACTCGCGGGCCGTATCGCGCACGTATTCGAGGATGGACGGCCCGTCGGCGATGGCCTTCTCGCCGGTCCACGGGCGAAATGTGTAGCCGAGCGTCGGCATGTCGGAATCCGAACGCACGCCGGGATAGCGGAAGAGATCCCACGTGCCGCCGATCGCATCGCGCGCCTCCAGAACGGCATAGGATTTCCAAGGCAAACCACGCGAGACATGGTAGGCCGTGCAAATGCCGGACAAGCCGGCACCTATGATGAGGATGTCGATATGGTCCGCTTCGGTCATTGGATGTTTCCGACTGATGTTGCCCTTATCCCAACACGATACTGCGCGGGCGCATAGGGGGATCGCCACGGCGCATTCAGCCTGCAAAGCGAGCTTGTCGAGACCGGTAAGGTCAACTTACAGTGCAAGCGGAAACTCGTGCGGGTCGGCTCTTTCATGGACACGGTGTCGAGGTGAGACAGAAGACCAACGGAATTGAGCATTTGAACTCCGTTCATGCCTTTCGTTGATAGGAGGATATACGTGAAGAATTTGCGCCGGATCGATGTCGGTGGGGATGCACCGGAAGACCCGCTCTTCGACGGCAAAGGGCATATATATACCGGGCTAAAAGACTCCAATGCCGTCGTGCGTATCACCATGGCAACCGGCAAGGTCGAGCGCATCGCCCAACCCGGCGGACGGCCTTTGGGGATGGAATGGATGCCCGACGGACGGATCCTGCTATGCAACACCGAACTTGGTTTGCAGACTATCGACGTCGAAACCGGTGCGGTCGAACCGGTGCCAGTCGTGGGAGAAACGCTCCACCTGTGTAACAACGCACATGTGCTGGCTGACGGGACGATATTAGTCTCGGACAGTTCCAGCAAATATTCGGTGGACGCCTACAAGAAGGATCTGGCCGAAAACACCTCCACCGGACGGCTTCTTAAGATCGCTCCGGATGGTACTGCAACCGTGCTCGTCGACGGTTTGTGCTTCGCAAATGGCGTTGTCTATCTCGAAGAGCAGAACGTCGCCCTCGTTGCTGCCACCGGCACCTGTACGATCACCAAAGTGGACCTAGCCACCGGTGCCGTCTCCAGGTTTGCAGACACCGATGGCCACCCCGACAATATGTCCATCGGTTCCGATGGCCGCATCTGGGTCGCTATTCCGTCGGAAAAGAACGCGGCATTGGCAAGTGTTCACAAGCTACCGCTGTTCCTGCGAAAGATCGTCGCCAATCTGCCCGAAGGGATTCAACCCAAGGCGGTGAAATGCTGTCGTGTGCAGGTCTTCAACACCAATGGCACGGTCCACACCAACCACATTGGCAAACACGGACACCTACCACATGGTCACCGGGGTGCGGGAACTGGACGGATTGGTCGCGCTTGGCAGTATCGAGCAGAATGCAATCGCGATCTTCGATCTCTAAGTCGACATTTCGGACAGGATCCATAAGATCTTCGAAAATCTCCCGGATGTTTTGAACATCGATACCGGGCTCGATGCGGTCACCCGCGTAGTCGGTCCTCGGCTCCGTGTCATCATCGTTCGCAGCCCATTGCAGACGGTGCCGCCGTTTTGACCGGCTTACCGAAAGCGGCCGTTCAGATCGCGCGTTTTCAGAAGCTCCGTAAGGGCTGCTATGCGGACCTTTCATCGTTTTCGGTTTTGACAACTGTCCAACCAACGACAAACCGACTATCGGCGCGAAGTGCCAACACCTGCCGTTGACGATTTTGTGCAGTGTTTGTGTGGAGCCCGAAATTCGAAGAATGTAACTTGTCGCAAATCGGCGTGGTGAATGAAGCGCTGCACGACATGTTTGGCCGAGACTGTGTGGAAACGGCTGTATCTGCTATGTTTCCTGTCCAACATGGAGGTGTTGGATGAAGCGGTTTATCGAAGGTGTAGCACGCGACCATGCGGTCCTGTTTCCCGATCTTCTGGAGGACTTCGTGGATGAGGATAATCTGGTCCGCGCCGTCGATGCGTTCGTTGAAGCGCTCGATTTGGCGGGTCTTGGGTTTGCCGGTGCAGCGGATACCGGCCGTCCGGGCTACCATCCATCGGTTCTGCTGAAGATCACCATCTACGGCTATCTCAACCGCATTCATTCGAGCAGGCGACTGGAATGCGAGGCCGGTCGGAACGTCGAGATGATATGGCTGACGGGACGGCTCGCACCGGACTTCAAGACTATCGCAGACTTCCGGCGCGATAACGGCGTGGCCATTCGCAAGGTCTGCCGCCAGTTCGTTGGACTTTGTCGCCGGATCGGCCTTCTGAACGGCGGAGAGGTTTCTATCGACGGCAGCAAATTCAAAGCGGTGAACAATCGGGACCGTAACTTCACGCCCGCCAAGATGCAGCGGCGCATGGCGGATATCGAAGCCAGCATTGATCGCACCATGTTCAAACTCGACGCTGCTGACCGCGACGAGCCTGCGTTGCCGCCAGCGCGAAGGTGGGTCGACTGCAGGAGCGTATCGTCACGTTGAAGGCACAGATGGTCGAACTGAAGAGCATCGAGCGTGAGATGCAGAAAGCGCCTGACAAGCAGGTTTCGCTGACCGATCCCGACGCCCGTTCTATGAACTACCGTGGGTCTGGCATCGTCGGCTAAAACGTCCAGACTGCGGTCGATACCGAGCACCATTTGATCGTTGCCCATGAGGTGACAAGTTCCGGCAGCGATAGATCCCAACTGGTCGCGATGTCCAACAAGGCCCGTGAGGCCATCGGTCACGAGAAGATTCAAGTTATTGCGGACCGCGGGTATTACAGCGGCGAGCAGCTTCTTGAATGCGCACAATCGGGCATCATCGCCAGCGTTCCGAAGCCCCTCACACCGAGCGGTACCAAGCGAGGGATGTTTACGAAACAGGACTTCACTTTCGACCTCGAAAACGATCTCTACGTCTGCCCTGCTGGCGAGACGCTGACGCGCGGCTCTCACCGCTCTGACCGGCAGGGCAGCGTTAACTTCTACCGCAATCTGACGGCATGCACCTCATGCAGATTGAAGGCACGTTGCACCCCGCTCAAGCATCGCCGCATACGCCGATGGGACCACGAGGACATTCTCGACGAGGTCGAACATCGGTTGAGCGACAATCCTGACGCCATGAAGGTTAGGCGATCAACGGTGGAGCACCCGTTCGGAACTCTGAAGGCCTGGATGGGCCACAACCACTTGCTCACGCGCACCCGTCCTGAGGTCGCCGCCGAGATGAGCCTGCACGTTCTCGCTTACAATTTACGCCGCGTGCTGAACATCATCGGCGTCAGCGCGCTAGTGGCGGCGCTAAAGCCCGCGTAGGGTAATATGAGCCGCTCACGCACAAGGGACCGTTCTCCGAAAGGCCAAGTCCCCAAAGCGAACCCGACATGACCCGCAAACGGCTCAAAAGCCACAAAACCGAAACCGCGCCAGATACCGTTGAAAACCTCCCGCCAAACGCGTTGCCACACAGCCTCGGCCGACAATGACGGTGACAGACCAATCCGATTTTAAAAAAGGCAGCGACGGGCGCTTCGAGCTAGCTTCGACCGACGCATCTACCGTCTAGATGCCCCATGAATCAAAGTTCAGGAATTGATTCTCCACCGCCGCTTGCAAGCGGCATTCATACGACCGCCCCGATCATCCGGTGTGCGGGCTGGAACTCGGAAATGGTACCCATGATCTCGCGCGTGCCGTCCTCACGCTCTCTGTAATTCCCGATCGACCGGACGAGCTTGTAGCGTTCCTGCCGAGCCTTCAGGCGCAGCACGAACTGGAAACCGCTCTTATTGGCGATCGTATCGTCGATGAGTTGGGAGAGATATTGTCGATCATCCGGATGGTACTGCTCTATTGCGTAGTCCAATGCGATCCGACCAGGCGTGTATTCCAAGTTGTGGATGGCATAGACGTGCCCACTCTAGGTTGTTCGCTGTAGGTCGATATCGACTCTCCAAAGACCCAGTCTCGTAAAAGAAGCGAGGAGGTCGAGTATTTCATCGGCGGAGATATCGATGTCGTCGCGTTGTTGAGGCGCACGCAGCTCGTCCCGGAAATCGATGTTCAGGTTGAAATACACGCGGAAATTGGGCAATCAGTTCGGAGCGGACCGGTTTTCGATCGTGGCACAGGACGACGCCAAGAGTGATTATGCCGACCTGGCACTCGTCAACAACTGGGATTCCGAACTGTTAACGACCTACGACGAGGAGTACCTCGCCGATGTCTCCTGCGTTCTGGAACATTGCGAAACGGGCGAACGCCCGATGGAATACTAGGTCGACAAGCTGCCGAAATGCAAGAAGGCCAAGCGGCGTCGCATCGCCGTCGAGCTGCTGAACGACTTCAAGATGAACAACGGTCTGGCCTGTCCGACAGTTGCTGTCGGCGGAGCGGTTGGGGGCGTTTCCTTCGCCTCATCCAAACTGGATCTCAGTGCTATCGATGTACCCAACACCCACCTGCTAGGCAGCTATCTGTTCAATCGTCTGCTGGCGATATCCGATTATTCCGATCTACCCGGCCAGATCGACAGCGATGACGAAGAACTGCTGTCGCCTCGCGAGACAGAATGTCTTACGTGGGCGGCTGCCAGGAAAACCGCAGCGGAAACGGCTCTCATACTCGACATTTCGGCCAACACGAAGACCCACTATCTGACATCCGCCACCCAGAAGCTGAACGCTTCGAACCGGGTTCACGCGGTGGCCGAGGCGCTCCGCCGGGGTTTGCTTAGTTGAACCGGCTGTAGTGAGGCTCGCCTCTGGCCAACATCACCAACTCCGTTACGCCGCTGCGCCAATCATGCGCATCGCAGGCTGCCGCTCGCAGAATGCTCCGATTATTTGTGCCCCCCTAGTGGGGTGTTCCCGGTATTTACCGACCGCATGAACCAGCTTGTAGGTGTCCCTGCGTGATTTGATCCACAAGGCGAACTGGAACCCGCTCTTGTTTGAGATGGCATCATCCAGAAGTGCGGGAAGGTGTTGCCTGTCCTCCGGGTGATAGCGGGATACCGCCGTTTTCATACCCACCGGACCGGGTGTGACCGGCATACCGTGAAGCTGGTAGACGTCCTCGCTTCAGGTCATCGACCCCGTCGCGATGTCGAAGCGCCACCGCCCGTAGGCGTTGAAGCAGGACAGGACTTCGAGAAGCTCTTCACCGGTTATCTCAATGTCGTCATCCTTCTGGCACGGGCGAAGATCGTCTCTAAAGTCGACGTTCATGAACGGTGTGTCGGTCGTGGAGACGGAATGGTTCATTGGGTTCCCGATCGGTTGGGGGGCATGGGCGACAGCGATGTGGTCATCGCTATGTAGATTGCAGCTACAGTGCGTGTGGATGGCTTAAAGACCGGACAATTAGAGGAGAGTCTCGTTGGCCATGTTGATGATGCGGCGACTGTTGCTCAGATCGCAGGTGACGAAGACCGGGGCCGCGTCGCTATCGCCACCATGAAACTGCACGATCCGTTCACGGCCATTGTCGATTACGATGCGGGCTGGAATGCCGGATGATTGTGCGGTTGTCTCGATCTCATCGAGGCAGGTGCCGAACGCCATCCGGTCGCTTCCAACCACCTTCGTTCCGGACAGAAAGGCAGGCTGGGACAGCGCACGGAAACTCTGTGTCGTTCGGCGTTCCGTCGCAGAGTTCGCGTTGAAGAGCGGGTAAAGGACGGCGGCTGCGCCGAGAGCGATTGAAAGGCCGGCTGTTTCGATGGAGGACATAGCGATTGTCTCTTTCGTTCAAGAATGAAGGGTGCAGCAGCGCTTAGGCGACCATACGGTCGGCTGCGCGGGCGACGGTCGGAGCGCGGGGCGCTTCCACGATGTCGGCTTCCGTGCTGGAAAGAACGAGGGCGTCGAGGACTTCATCGCTGCAGGCATTCCATTCGGCAATTTTCTCGACCATTTCGGGCGATTTCGGATCGGCATGCCATTTCAACGTCGGGCGGGAATAGCAAAGCGAGGCTGGTTCCATCGTCTGGCGCATGGTCGTCCAGCGGGTGCGGACGTTCTTGACCGGCTTGCGGACGATGGAGAGCGGACTGGGAATATCGATAGACGTCGGAGCGAACGTCGGCTTTGCGGCGATGGCTATCGAAGTTCCGGTACGGCGGTTAGAGGGATGGCGGTTCGTGGTGCGGTTTGTAGCGTGGGGCGTCATAATCGATCTCCGTTCGTTGGCCGATTATCGTGTCGGCTTGCTGTGAGTGGAGAACGGCCTCCGACCCTTGTTCAAACGGGAAACGGCGTTTTCGTTTTGAAGGGGGTAAGATTTGAGGGGGCGGAAATCGTGCAAGATTTTCGATGGTCGCGACAGGGTGCTGACTGTTTGGCGGACCGGGGAGCGGCGAGACGACCGCAAAGATGACAGGCACCATACGTCGTAAGAAACGACCGGCCTGACATTCACGTAAGAGTCATCCCGTCATTGGAAAGCAGTTCGCCTGGACCCACTGGCGGAGCCTAACTGGCGCTTCGTTACTCGGTCCACGGTAAAATTAGTTCGTTCCTAAACCGCGAACTTCGAACGGCCGCTTTCAGCAAACCGGCCCCTGTAGCGCGAACGGCAGCAATGGGCCGGGTTCACCTTCATGCGATACCGCTCCTTGGGGTCAGATCTCCCTCATATTCACCCGCTTGGACAGGCGTCAGTCTTCGTGATGTCTCTCGCCATGTCGCGAGCGCCCTCGTGGATGGATCGCAGGACCTTCCGAGATGCCTCCTTGGGGCAGCAGCGGGACTTCAGGGGACAGACGTCACAGTCGCTCTTGGCAGCGCGATATCGCTTCATGCCGTCCTTGTCGCCAGTGGCCGATCTCGGTGTCTTATAGCTCCGTCTGAACTGAACGAGCTGCTTGCCTGCCGGGCAGACATAGGCGTCGTCGCCGCGGTCGTACCGGAAGTCCTCACGCGAGAAGGTGCCGTCGGTGCGGTTCGACTTGTCGATGACCGGGATGTACGGCTCGATCCCTTCCTTTTCGACCAGCCAGCCCAGCATGGGGCCCAACCCGCAGGCCGTATCGGCCACCAGTTTCTTGGGATAGAGCCCAAAGCGGTCTCGCGTGCGCACGATCATGTCGCGTACGCAGGATCTGCAAGCCCGGTGGTCTCTATCAGGATCGCGTCGAAGCGCCCCTTTCGTTTCATCAAGGCGCGCAGTTCGTGCATTTTCTGCTCGGCCCAGCCATCGTCGCGCTTGCGATACCGCTCTATCGGCAACTGCATTTGGTACGCAACTCGTTCGCCGCGCTTGTGGCGTCCGTCATCATGGGTAGCATGGCTGCTATCATCACGGTCGTTACAGTCGCCTGGTTACTGGGAGCCGACGGGGTCATGATTGCATCTCTGGTGCCCAAGTCGGCTACGGCTGCAATCGCCATGGGTATTTCCGAAAAGATCGGAGGAATTCCCGCTCTCACTGCCGTCTTTGCGATCGTTACCGGCGTCATCGGTGCGATGTTCGGCCCGCCTCTGTTGAAGATCCTGGGCATCAACCAGCCTGAAGCTGAAGGCATTGCTTTGGGGACGGCATCTCATGGCATCGGGACCGCACGGGCCATGCAGGACAACGAGATCGCAGGCGCGTTTTCGGGGATAGCGATGGGTCTCAACGGTGTCGCAACAGCAATTCTCGTTCCGGTAGTGTGGGCGTTATACTCCTATGTTTGGTAAGACCGGCTGTCGCGCCAGCATAAGTCGTAAAGCGATATGGCCGAGCAGCGCTTTGCAATAAGCGATCGCCACAACGATATTGGTGGCCGATGTCGTCGAAAGGTCAGCATCAAAAATCATGAGTGCCGATCCTGGAAGTGCGATGATTTGCGAGTAGTGCAAGAAAGAGCGTCCTCTCCTTGCAGGTTACGGCGCCGGTCCATTCTTCAAGGCCACGTCGAGAGTAAGGATAAACAATTTTTTTCGTGGGACCCTGCCTGAAGCGGTCGAACAGAACGGTAACAAATTTGGTTAAGTTCTGCCAATATCACAGGTGCCGAATGTCTGCTTACCTGATGGCACTCAACTAATGAGAACGTCCGCAATCGGCCATTGGGTGTTTCAGATCCATGCATTCGCGACCGGCTGCTTCCCGCCTAACCCGGGCGTAGCCGTTACACCTTGTCCCTGGTGGGCTTCCGCATCGCTTTCAACTTGGCCAGAATTTAGGTTGTCGTCGAATTGTTCGCGAAGCTGTCTACCCGATGTAACAATGGACGTCGAATGCCAGTCGGATCGGCGAAAGGATTCGGCTGCCGCTATGGCTATGGTTACAGGCGGTCGATTCAACGGCGAAAGCAAACTTTGGGTACTCGGAAGATTGTCGACTTGCTCGTATTGGGGCGGACAATGTTTACGTCCATCAGTGTTAACCCCCGCGAGCTCGGCGCGAGCGGGCGGTCTAGAGTTTGTTTGGTCATCCATTGAACCTAGTCAAAGCAAATGAGACTTTCGCCCATTGTGCATAAACTATCGCAGAAGCGTACGGCCCGGTGTTGCAGGATCAGCTATATCCGTTGCCGTGACGGCAGGCATTCAAACGGGCCATCTGAAAAAATCGAAACGCTAGTCGCAACGGTGCAGTTGGCGGTCCAACAAGCCGAACGAGCTTTGAATCGAATAGTGGACAAAATGGTGGACAAAACTTTCCAAGAGTTCCGTACACGCCCTATAACCATTGTATTTAGACCAGCATGTATGGCGGAGAGACAGGGATTCGAACCCTGGAGACGGTCTCCCGCCTACACACTTTCCAGGCGTGCGCCTTCGACCACTCGGCCACCTCTCCGCAAGTTCCGGCAGCTATTGCCACCGCAGTCACAGGCTGCCGCATAGACGCCTGATGTGTGAATATCCGCCGAAACGCATATTCGGATGAGCGTCGACCAAACGACCATCTTAGTCCGGTTCGCACGTTGGAAAATGCGTGGAACCGCGCGGGATATACCCATGCGCGGCCATGCTGACAACCGCGAAACGACATACAGGTCTGCGAAGGTGGCAAGCATGGCGCTTGCAACGCAGGCTCATGCTCCCACATAAGGGGCGGACGCTGCAAACAGCCGCAGTAAAGGTCGAAAGTGATGTTTCAGGTTCTCATCCGCATTGTTGCCGTAGTCGCGTTGGCTTTGGCGGTGGTGCTTGTGGTGCTGGATATTACGCGGTCGATCACAGCCAGCGGACTTGTGATGACGGCGGCTTCTGAAACGCTGGAAACGATTAGCCCAGGGTCCGTCGCGTCGATGGCGGAAACCGTGTCGACGACACTGCATCCGCTCGTCTGGGACCCAGTCATTGCCGGCCTTCTTTCCCTGCCCAGCTTTCTGTTGTGCTTCGTTTTCTCCATGCTGCTGTTCTGGAGCGCCGAACGCCGCTCCCGCCCGCTGGGGCGGTTTTCCAGCCGTTAGACATTCAATCCCCACTTCCGACCCGGAGTATGCCCTCATGTTTCTCATCGACCGCCTGACCAGCAAGCTGAAAATGCCCGGTTCCGACACTGTATTGCCCGGTCGGGATAAACCGCTTCCAACCGCGACCGACCATTATGTGAACGGCGAACCGATTGCGGCTCCACCATCGCCCGGCCACGAGGAAATCTATTTCGGCATGGGCTGCTTCTGGGGCGTGGAGCGGTTGTTCTGGGAGCAGGAAGGCATTCACGTTACCGCAGCCGGATATCAGGCAGGCAGGACGCCCAATCCGACCTATCAGGAGGTCTGTACCGGTTTGACAGGGCACAACGAGACTGTGCGTGTTGTTTATGATCCGTCTGTCATGCCGCTGGAAAAGCTGCTCGGCCTGTTCTGGGAAAGCCATGATCCGACGCAGGGTATGCGGCAGGGCAATGACCGGGGAACGCAATACCGGTCCGGCATTTACACCACGACACAGGCGCAGGCCGATGCGGCTGACAAAACGCGCAAGACTTATGCCGAAGCGTTGGCGGCAGCGGGCAAGGGCACCATCACGACGGAGATAATGGCTGCGCCGAAGTTCTATTTCGCCGAGGAATATCACCAGCAATACCTTGCCAAGAACCCCGGCGGATATTGCAACATGCGTGGTGCTGGCGTCGCCTGTCCGGTTCCCGCTTCGGTC
Source organism: uncultured Alphaproteobacteria bacterium (assembly GCA_963841615.1). GTDB lineage: Bacteria > Pseudomonadota > Alphaproteobacteria > Rhizobiales > Rhizobiaceae > Pseudahrensia. The sequence continues at coordinate 323,251 of CAWJDI010000007.1, forward strand.
TCAAACTAAGAGAGACTGGATCAGTCGGCCGACGCCTAATTCGTGATGGGCCGGAACGTCGGGACGGTCAGTTCACCGCCCAGCGCGCCAAAGGCATTCGTCGATACGCTTGCGATAGTGCCCATATCCGGCGCGAGTATCCGGCCTGCGAACAGTTGTACCTCGGCAGATTCCGCATTGACCGGTTGCGGCGCGCCGAGAACGGCGCGGCACGCATTGGGCAGTTCCGATACGCGGATCTCACGCTTCGGCTTGGGTGGAGCCTGCTTCGTTTTCTTCTTGCTCTTCCGCACTGGTGGCGGGTTCAGTAATTTTGTCCAGTCCTGCAATTCCTTGCCGCATCCATCGTCCGCGCGGGGCTTGGCCTGAGCGCGGCAGTTCGGCGAACCGGCAGGGCAGGAAAGCCGTACGTGCATGTGGTAGTGGTGCCCCCAATAGGGGCGCACCTTGTGCAGCCAGCGGCGACCATTGCCGGTAGCAGTTTCGCGGCGGCACAATTCGCGTTTGATGGTAGGGTGAACCAGCACTCGTTCCACCTGGCCGTAGCTTGCAGCCGTCTTGATGAGTCCGAAGGTCTCGTTGGTGAATAGCGGTCCGATAGTATTCTGATCCAGCTTGCCGCTGCGGGAGGCGAGCATGGATTGTGCGGATGTGTTGTTGCGTTCGTTACGTGACAGCCGCCTGTCCGGCATCTCGTTTAGCCAGATATCCGCGTCGAGGCCAAGCTGGTGCGAGGCGTGACCGGACAGCATGGGGCCGCCCCGTGGTTGGGAAATATCGCCCACCAGCAGCCCGTTCCAGCCGACCTTTTGCGCGTCCTGCGAAAGCTGAATGACGGTGCGGATCGTTTCCGGGTGCCCCCAGCGGCGGTTCCGGTGCGGTCGCATGGCCTGCCACGTCGGCCCGTCCTGCGCGATAGCGACGCCGCCTGCCAGACAACCTTTCGAATAAAAACCGTGCGCGGCGGGCTTCATCACTGCCGGCAGTTGCTTGCTGCCGAATTGCTGTTTCGCCACCTGCGCGGTGGCCGGTCCGTAAGTACAAATGAAAGCAAGTGCCGCCGCGACGATGCCCGAAAACCGTTTCATACAAACACCCCCTGATGTGTGGCCGGAGTGAATCACGATCCGGCACAGGCGGCAAGGTTCAATGCGTTTGCGGTAAGAGTAGGCGGACAGATGGTTGCTTTCACACGGTCTTGAAGTTGGAAAGCAGTCTGATAGCTTGGCTGCAATTATCGCTTGATGGGCCGCCATTCCATGATCTTCACACACCGCACCGAATACCGAATTGCACTCGCCGTTCTGTTTACGTTGGCCGTAACAGCAGCCTCCGCCCACACTGGCGAAGGCATTGATTCCGGCTTCGAGTCCGGCTTTTGGCACCCAATTTTGGGGTGGGACCATGTGGTGGCAATGGTCGCGGTCGGGTTGTGGGGTGCGTTTCTGGGAAGCCCTGCGATTTGGATACTGCCAGTCGTGTTCCCGCTCGTCATGGCATTGGGCGGCGCGCTTGGGGTGATCGGTGTGCCGTTGCCGATGGTGGAAACGGGCATCGCTCTTTCCGGCGTCGTGCTGGGCTTGCTGATCGCATTGGCAGCGCGCGCGCCTTTGTGGGTCGCAGCCCTGATCGTCGGCATCTTCGCGATTTTCCACGGCCACGCCCACGGAACGGAATTGCCCGAGAGCTTTCAACGCCTACGGCTATGCGGTCGGCTTCGTCGTCGGCACCGGCCTGTTGCACCTTGCCGGCATCGCGTTCGGCCTGCTGACCGGCTCGAAGATCGGCACCATTGCGGTTCGCGCCGCTGGCGGCGTTATCGCGCTGGTGGGCGCTGCCTATCTGCTCGGCGTTGCCTGAGCCGCGCGTTGTTGTTCGGGGCATGATGTGAGGGTCGCCGGAGCGAAAGTGCCCGCGCTGGCGGCCTTTTGGTCGCTCGCCCTGACAGAACAAGCGGACGCCCATGCTTTCCGTAGCGGGCTCGATTACTATGAGCAATTTCAGGAGGGCGTGGGCGTTGTCCTCGCCTATCCCGGCACGCTGTTTCCCATACTCGCTCTCGGCATACTGATCGGCCTTTGGCATACGGACGGCATCTTACGCGCGCTGCCGTTCTTCGCGGCCGGTCTTGTGATTGGATTGCCACTCGCGGCACTTGCAGGCCCGTCAGTGGCGACCTGGCTGATTGCGCTGGGCTTCGTGACGGCGGTTCTTGCCGCTCTCCTGCCGCGCCACAATCGGCTGGAGGTCTTGGCGTTGTCTTTCGGCACCGGGCTGCTGGCGATGATGACGAGCCTGGAAGGACATGGCTTCTTCGAGTTGCCGGTGGCGATCCATCTCGGCATCGTTCTGGCGGCCCTGTTCGCATTTGTGGCATCAGCCAACGCGGCCCGCATGGCAATCATGCGCTTTGCCGGTCCGGTCAGCGCCATCGTTTTCAGAATTGCCGCGTCTTGGATTGCCGCTGCACTGATCCTGTTTCTCGCCTTCGAATGGCGTGGCTGAACGGGTTCGCAAACAGTGTGCTTATTGGCTTGCCCAAACGATGCGCGCCACCCAGTCAATCTCGGTGATTGCGAAGGACCGGTCCTCGTGGTCGGGGTTGAGGGAGGCGAGTTCCAGCTTTAGCGCGGTTTGCCGGGCCAGCACCTTGGCCATCACTTCCCCAGTCAGCGTGCGGACGACCACACGGTCGCCCCGCCGGATGGACGCGCCCGGTTCGACGATGATCCGGTCCCCGTCCCGGTAGAGCGGCAGCATGGAATCGCCGGATATTTCGAGTGCATAGGAACCGGTGCCCGTTGCGCCGGGCAGGTCCACCGCATCCCACCCTTCGCCGACCGGATAACCCATATCGTCGAAGAAACCGCCGCTGCCCGCCTGCGCCATGCCGAGCAACGGTACGGACCCACCGGTTTGAAATGGCACGGCGCTTTCCGATAGCCCTGACAGGCCGGGCATGTGGCTGGATGATTGCGCAAAGGGCACCGGTGTCGGAAGGGTTACTGGCATGTCTGCGTCGTCGATCAGTGCGCTCAGCACGTCGATATGGGTGTCAGTGGCAGTCATGATCTTCGACAGGCTCTCGGTCGAAGGCCACCGCAAGCGCCCGTCATTGCTCTGCCGTTTGGACTTGTTGAAAGTGGTCGGGTCCAGCCCCGCCACCCGCGCCAAACGCGAGACCGACATGGAGTTACGCTCCGCCAGAGCGTCAATCGCAGCCCAGACCTGTGAATGGGAAAACATGGCTTTATGCCCAACTTAACGCAGGAATATTGTCCTTCAATAAGCAGTTTGTACCTAGTGAGTCCAGCTGGGAGCGCATACTATCCTGTGGCTTGAAATGGCTCCCGTGCTGTTTTCAGCGCGTGGTCAAGATAGTCGATGCGGTCCTGTCCCCAGAAAACCTCCCCGTTCAGCACATAGGCCGGCACGCCAACGGCATCGGCATCGATGGCGGCTTGGGTGTTGGCGGCCCGTTCTGCAGCGACGCTCTCACTCGACGCGGCGGTGATGATCGCATTCGCATCGTGGCCGGACGCAATGAGCGCTGCCCGGACCGTGGCTTCATCGGCCATGTTTTCGTCTCTTGCCCACACGCCGGTCAGCACCGCAGAGATGAAATTGTCCGCTTCGACACCAGCTTGCGTGATGGCAATGGCGCAACTGTCGCAAAGGGTGACATCGAGCGGCCAATGGGCGGGTTTGAGGTTGATGGGAAGCCCACGATAATTGGCGACGCGTTGCAATTCGATCAGCCGGTAACGCTGGCGCACGGGCGGGCGTTTTGGAGGCGGCACCGCACCGGAAATCTCCCAAAGGGCGAACAGATCGACCGGTTTCCACGCAATCGTCGCTCCATGGTCGGCGGCAACCTTTCGCAATGCGGCGTGGCCAAGATAGGCGAAAGGGGATGCGCCGTAATAATAGCAGTCGATATGGGAAGCGGTCATGAAAGCACCGGAGCGTTGACGATGGTCATTGTTAGCCCTTGCCGCGCATCCGCACCAGCAGCGCCTTTGCACCGTTTGCCACCTGCTTGGCCCTTGGTCGCAGAAACCCGCGCCATGCGGTCAGGTAGGCGTGGCCGCGCAGGGTGACGGCGTGGTCGTAGCGCACCAATGGCACCGTATCGTCCGTCCAGATCGCCTTGAAGGGGGTCGGATAGCCAAGCAGTGAATAGGTGCTGCGCCCCTCGGTGATACAATCAATAATGCCGTGTTGGTGCATTAAAGTACCCGGCGAAGCGGCGTGGAAGGCCGGGTCGTAAGCGCAGAGGTAGCAGGCCCGCTCGTTCGGGCCGGTCATGTTGAGCGCAATGGAAATAGGCTTGTCACCGACACTCAACACATCGACTTCAGGATGCAGTGCGCCGGGGTTCGTCGCAGCGAGTGCCTCAAAGAAAGCGTCGATCCGCTTGTGGTTGAAGGCGATTGAGATTGTGCCGGTCGCCTTGAGCCAGTCTCGTTTCAGCCGAAGTCCGTCGGCCAGCATAGGCGCGAACGCGGCATCGCCAGCGTGATGACGACTGAACGTTACGGGGCCGTCATCCTCCAGTTTCGCGAGTTTACGACGGAAATCACGCCGTCGCTGTTTCGACAGGCTGGCGATATAGTCGTCTCCGGTCTCTAAGCCCGAACAGTCAAAGATGGACAGATGCTCGGCAGGATCGGGCGTGAGGTCATCGGCACCCAACGCGGCCGCGAGGCGGGAAGAAACGGGCAGGGGGCCTGCCAGCACCACATCGATGGCGGGTGTCGTGGCAATCGCATCCAGTATCGCGCGTAACGCCGCCGCACCGACGACCCCCTGCGCGCATAATGCGTCCGCCATTTGCGTGTGAGGCTCCCCAAGCACGGTCAGGCACCGAACCCCACCGCGCCATTCGCGCATCATGGGTAACAGAGCCAGCAGCTCGCCGGCGCCATCGCGCGCGGTGAACACGAAGGGGCACGGCGCGCCGCGCACACCGGTGCAGTGGGAGGCGACCCAGCTTTCGCACCAGGCGTAGGATTGGAAAATCGCCCATCCGTTGCCCGGCTCGGTTTCCAGCGCACGCCAATCGTCAGCAATGACGCGCATGGCAGCGTGGCAGGTCAAAATGTCTATGGTGAACTCTGCTACCGCGCGGCTGTCGGAAATGCCGCCAGCCTGGGCGTGGTGTCCCATCAGGTGTTTCGGCTTCACGATGGAAGGCCTGTTCGGCTCAGTGGGCGAATTCACGATGGGTTTAACACAAATACGGCGCGTTCCCGCGCCGTATTGCCGTGCTGGTTAATGGAAGGCCAATCACATTACGCGGCGGCGCGTGCAGCCTCGCCGCCGTAGAACGTCTCACCATTGGCCGCCATGTCGATAATGATCTGCGGTGGCGCGAAATGGTCGCCATATAGCGCCGCCAGTTCTTCCGCCCGCGCTTGGAAAGCATCCAGCCCGGTCTGGTCGATGAAGGTGATCGGCCCACCGGTGAACGGCGCAAAACCGAAGCCGAGAATTGCGCCCACATCCGCCTCGCGGATATCCGTCACCACGCCTTCTTCGACACAGCGCGCGGCTTCCAGCGCGATGGTGTAGAGGTAACGGTCTTTCACGTCCTGCACGGACACGGCGTCTGCATCCTGCTGCGGATACATGTCCTTCAGGTCCGGCCACAGATGCTTTTTGGCCGGCTTGTCGGGATATTCGTAGAAGCCGGCACCGCCTTTACGGCCAATGCGTTTGGCGTCGATCATCCGATCAACCAGATCGATATGGCGCGGGTCGACAGCGTCAGCACCCAGATCGGCAACAGTCTGCTTCATCACTTTTTGGGAAAGATCGATGGCGACTTCATCGTTCAGTTGCAGCGGTCCAACCGGCATGCCGGCCATCTTGGCCACGTTGTCGATCATCGGCACGGGCACACCCTCGATCAGCATGTTCCATGCTTCCTGCATGTAACGCATGACGCAGCGGTTGACGTAGAAGCCGCGCGTATCGTTGACGACGATCGGTGTCTTCTTGATCTTGGTGACGTAGTCGATGGCGGTCGCCAGTGCCACGTCGCCCGTCTTCTCACCCATGATAATCTCGACGAGCATCATCTTGTCGACCGGCGAGAAGAAATGGATACCGATGTAGTTTTCCGACGATTTTGCAGCTTCCGCCAGTTCAGTGATCGGAATGGTGGACGTGTTGGAAGCGAAGATCGTGTCGCCGCCCGTTACCGCATCGGTGGCTTCAGTGACGGTACGTTTGACGCCCTTGTCCTCGAACACGGCTTCCACGATCAGATCGCAGCCAGCCAAATCGGCATAATCGGCGGTCGGGTGAATACGGGAGAGCAGGGCTTCCTTCTTCTCCTCGGTGGACCGCTTTTTCTTGATCGCCGCGTCCAGGATGCCTGTGGAATGGGCTTTGCCGTCGTTGGCCTCGTCGATATTGCGGTCGAGCAGCACGACATCGAGACCGGCCTTGGCGGAGACGTAAGCGATACCCGCGCCCATGAAGCCAGCGCCCAAAACACCGATTTTCCTGATGTCGGTCTTGGCCACGTCCGGGCGGCGCGCGCCCTTGTTCAGATCCTGCATGGACATGAACAGTGTGCGGATCATCGCCTTGGCTTCCGGCGTCGTCAGCGTGTGTGTGAAATAGCGGCTTTCCACTTCCAGCGCCCTGTCGATGGGCAGCTGAATGCCCTCGTAAACGCAGCGCATGATATTAAGCGCGTTGGGGTAGTTGCCGTAGGTGTTTTTGCGAAGGATCGCATTACCGGCGGACAGCATCTGCACACCCATGGGCGACCACAGGTTGAGCGGAGCTTTGAAACCCTTCTGATCCCACGGTTGAACAGCTTTCAAGCCGTCGCGGATGAGCTGCTTGGCTTTTTCTACTACTTCACCTTGCGGAACCACTTCGTTGACAAGACCGAGCTGCTTGGCCTTTTTCGCGCGGATATTGCTACCCTGAAGCAGCATTTCAACGGCCGCCTGAGGGTCGATCATGCGGATGACGCGCTGCGTGCCACCACCACCGGGCAGCAAACCAACCTTCACTTCGGGCAGACCGACGAGAGTCTTTTCGTCATCGGACATGACACGCGCATGGCAGGCCAGCGTAATCTCAAAACATCCACCCAAGGCGGCACCATGAATAGCCGCCACCCAAGGCTTGCCGCAGGTTTCAAGATTGCGGAGGTTCTTGTTCAACGCGAGCGAGTTCTCGAACAGGGCGCTGGCGGCAGCTTCCGGATCGTCCGTCTTGTCGGCGGCATATGTGTCAAGCAGCTTTTCCAGCATGGAAAGGTCCGCACCGGCCCCAAACGCCTTCTTGCCAGACGTGAGGACCGCACCCTTGATACCGTCATCCGTCTTCACGGTTTCGATGATGGCCGCAAGTTCTTCGCCCACGGTGCGATCGATGACGTTCATCGACCGGCCCGGCATATCCCAGGTGACGAGAGCGATGCCATCAGAGTCGGTTTCGAGTGTGAAATTGGTGTAGTCAGCCATGACGGCTCCTTAAATTGAAATCGTTTTCAACAGATTGCCGGATTACACCCGCTCGATGATCGTCGCCGTGCCCATGCCTGCACCGATGCAGAGCGTCACCAGTGCGGTGTTGAGGTCGCGGCGTTCCAGTTCGTCCAGCACGGTGCCGAAGATCATCGCCCCGGTGGCACCCAGCGGGTGGCCCATGGCGATGGCACCGCCGTTCACGTTCATCTTGTCATGGGGAATGTCGAAGGCCTGCATGTAGCGCAGCACGACGGAGGCGAAAGCCTCGTTCAATTCGAACAGGTCGATATCGGCCAGTTCCATGCCGGAACGGGCGAGCAGTTTTTCGGTCACATCCACCGGTCCGGTGAGCATGATGGCGGGTTCGGAACCGATATTCGTGAAGGTGCGGATTTTCGCACGGGGTTTCAGCCCCATCTTGCGCCCGCCTTCTTCCGAGCCGAGCAGCACGGCGGCAGAACCGTCCACGATACCGGATGAATTGCCTGCGTGGTGGACGTGGTTGATGTCTTCCAGTTCGGGATAGCGCTGAACGGCGACCGCATCGAAACCGCCCATCTGGCCCATCATCTCGAATGCAGCGTTCAATCCGCCAAGCGACTGCATGTCGGTGCCTGGGCGCATGTGTTCGTCATGGTCGAGCAGTGTGATGCCGTTGATGTCCTTGACCGGCGCGATGGACTTGGTGAACCAGCCCTTGTCCCACGCATTGGCCGCACGCTTCTGGCTTTCCACCGCATAGGCGTCCACATCGTCGCGGGAAAAGCCGTATTTGGTGGCGATCAGGTCGGCGGAAATGCCCTGGGGTACGAAATATTGCGGCACGGCCACGCCCGGGTCCATCGGCCATGCGTTACCAGCTGCCCCGATGCCGACGCGGGACATGCTTTCCACACCGCCGCCGATGGCGATGTCGTCGGCGCCGGACATGATCTTGGAGGCTGCGAAGTTCACCGCATCGAGACCGGAAGCGCAGTAGCGGTTCAGCTGAATACCGGCGACGCTGTCATCGTAACCGGCTTCCAGAACGGCAGTGCGGGTGACATCGCCACCGGCTTCCTTGACGGGATCGACGCAGCCGAAAATGACGTCATCGACGGTCTTGGTATCGAGATCGTTGCGGTCGCGGATGGAGGCCAGCACACCGGCGGCAAGCCGGTTGGTGGGCACGGTATGCAGCGAACCATCGGCCTTGCCCTTGCCCCGTGGCGTGCGAACGTGATCGTAGATGAATGCGTCAGCCATGATGGCCTCCTCGAGTGTTTAAAGCGTAGCCGTGCCCTATGCAGCGACGGGCAGAATGTCGTCCGGTGGTGCGTAGTTGGGGAGCGCGGCGATGCGTTCCAACCATGCGGCAATGTTTGGGTAGTCGCTCACGCGGCTTTTCCCGCTGGAAATTGCAGGCCCGTAAAGGGGCGCAGTTTCATCGAACAGGTGGCTTGGGCAGATAGTTCCCCGTCAGAGCGGAACAGCCGTGCCTCGGCAAAAACGATTGCCTTGCCCGCGCGGATGACTTTGGCTTCCACCTCGATCCGCTCCAGCGGAACGGTGGTGAAGAAATGGGTTTGCAGGTCGATGGTCGCGGGCGCGAATTTCGCACCCAGTGCAAAGAAGGTTAGCGACCCCATCGCATCGTCCATCATGGCTGCAAGAAAGCCGCCCTGCACAGTGCCGCCGAAATTGCACATGTCTGCGTTAGGCGTGAACGACAGGCGAACACGCATCTCGTCCGGCCAGTATTCGACGGGCTGCATATCCATCCACGCAGCCGACGGGGGCCGCGTGGAAGAGATGTATTCCGGCAGGGGTGCGGCGTGGACGCTCATCAAAATGCGTCGGCGTCCAGTTCCATCATCGTGGCGCAACCGGTTTGGATGCGGGTGAGGCATAGAGCCGATTCCGGCAGAATGCGCTCCACGAAGAACTTGCCTGTCACCAGCTTTTTCTCAAGGAACGCAGTCTGGCCGTTCGCCCCGGCTTTCAGCTTGTCCTGCGCGGCCTTCGCCATCAGGGCCCACATGTGGCCGAAGGTGACGAGGCCGAAGAGATGGAGATAGTCGGTGGAAGCGCCACCGGCTTCGTCCGGGTTCTTCATGGCGTTCTGCATCAGCCACATGGTCGCGGTCTGCAGGTCGGTGAGGGATTTCGACAGGGGCTCGACGAACGGCTTCATCGCCTCGTCGTCCTTGTGTTCGGAACACAGCGAGCCGACTTCCTTGAAATAGGCCTGCACGGCACGACCACCCTTGGATGGCAGCTTGCGGCCCACCAGATCGAGCGCCTGAATGCCGTTGGCACCCTCGTAGATCATGGCGATACGCGCATCGCGCACGAACTGTTCGACGCCCTGGTCTTTCGTGTAGCCGGTGCCGCCGAAGACCTGCTGCGCCATCACGGTATTGTCGAAACCCCTGTCGGTCACGAATGCCTTCACGATCGGCGTCAGCAGACCCATGAAATCATCGGCTTCCTGCTTTTCGGTATCGTCGGACGCGCGATGGGAAATGTCGCCCTGCAAAGCCGTCCAATGCACCAGCGCGCGGGCGGCTTCGTTGAACGACCGCACCGTCATCAACACCCGACGAATATCAGGATGCACGATGATCGGATCGGCTTTCATGTCGGGAAACTTCACGCCGGAAATGGACCGGCCCTGAATACGTTCGCGTGCCCAGTCGGCGGCGTTCTGATAGGCGACTTCGGACTGCGAAAGCCCCTGCACACCGACGCCGAGGCGGGCTTCGTTCATCATCACGAACATGGCCTTCAGGCCTTTGTTCTCGGCACCGACGAGATAGGCGGTCGCGCCCTCATAGTTCATCACGGCGGTTGCGTTGCCGTTGATACCCATTTTGTGTTCCAGCGACCCGCAGGAGAGCTTGTTGCGCTCGCCCGGGTTGCCGTCGGCATCGAGAATGTATTTCGGGCAGATGAACAGTGAGATACCGTCCACACCTTCCGGCTCGCCTTCGATGCGGGCCAGCACGAGATGCACGATATTGGACGACATGTCGTGCTCGCCCGCCGAAATCCAGATCTTCTGGCCGGTGATGGCGAAGGTGCCATCGTCGTTGCGAGCAGCTTTCGAGCGCATCATGCCAAGGTCCGTGCCGCAATGGGGCTCGGTCAGGTTCATCGTACCGGACCATTCGCCAGACAGCATCTTCGGCACATAGGCCTGCTTTTGCTCTTCAGTGGCGTGTTCGACAAGCGCAGCGGCGGCACCGGCGGTGAGGCCGGGATACATGCCGAAGGCCATGTTGGCGGAGGAAACATATTCCTGCACGGCAGCGTTCAGCGTCGCTGGCAGGTTCTGCCCGCCATAGGCTTCGGGGAAGGGCAGGGCGCCCCAGCCGGATTCGGAATACTGGTCATAGGCCGCCTTGAAGCCGGTCGGCGTCTTGACCGTGTTGTCGTAACCCTCACCCTGGCTCCACACGCAGCCCTCCTTGTCGCCGACCTCGTTGAGCGGTTGCAGCACTTCCTCGGCCAGCTTGCCCGCTTCGCCCAAGATAGCTTCGATCATGTCCGGCGTGGCGTCCGCAAAACCGGGCAGATTGTTGTAGCGTTCGATATGGAGAACGTCGTTGAGGATGAAGAGCGAATCTTCCACTGGCGCGCGATAGGTCGGCATGAAATCTCCCGGGGGCGTTTGTCGGTATTCGTTGAACTGGTTTGCAGGCAGGACTGATTATCCAGTCCTAACGCAGACCGGTCAGACTGGCTGCATGAAGCCAAATTCTTACGTTTACGTCAATCAAAATGTTCATGTTCGTTAATTTCCAGCCCGGGGCAGTCATTCCGGTAACTTCGGTTAACGCGCTGTTTACCATGTTTCGCCCATGTTTTGCCGTGACGGTCGAAGGCTCGACGCATGATTTGCGCGTCGCTCCGTTCCGGCCACCAAAGTGAACGAACGAAGCGGACCCAACATGCGGCAGGCTCATCCCAATTCCAACGGTTACGTTCCAGCCGGGCAACAGCCCGCCTATCAGCATGGGTACGGCGCGCCCTATCAGGATCCCCAGTATTCCCAGGCTGGTGGCGATGCCGCCTCGTTCCAGCGTATCGATGGTTTGCGCAACGCTCTCGCATCTATCGAGCAGCGCATCGGCGGCATGACGCCGGGCCACGGCACGCAAAACCTGCAGCAATTTCAGGCGCCACAGATGCAGCCGAGTGTTGCCCCGCACGCCGGCCCGTACGCTCAGCCTTATTCTGCGCCTCAGCAGCAGACAGAAACCATGCAGCAGCAGCTGAACCGGCTTGCCACGCAGGTAGGACAGGCCAACACCGCTATGCGCCGCCCGCCAGCAGCACCGGCCCGCCAGCAAGGGCAGTCACAACAGCACCACCAGCCACAGCCGCAGCCACAGCCGCAGCAGCCATCCGTCGATCTGAGCGCGATCACGAATCATATGAAGGACCTGAGGCAGGAACTCGCCAGCTTGAAGAGCGAAGTCGCCAAGCCTGTTTCGGTCAAAACATCCGTCGCGCAGGAAGAGGTGGACCGCATTGCTTCCGCAATCGCCGCATTGCAGAGCAAAGACCGCATCGACCCGCAGGCCTTCAACCGTCTCACATCGGAACTGGACGGTCTGCGCTCTTCCATGAAGTCCGATATGGAAGAAACGGTGCGCCGCACCATCGAAGCGCAGGCTGGACAGCGCGCCGATCACGACGCCGAAAATGCCCGTGCCGTCAGCCAGAAACTCGACCACATCGCCCACGGCCTCGCTGCCGCCCAGAAGGCCGCGCTCGATTCCGCCGCCGATGATGGGCATGTGGCCCGCCGTATCGACGAACTGGCGCGGCAAATGGAGCAGCTCGCCCTGCATACAGCCACGTATGGTGAAAGCCACAGCGAAGACCTTGCACGGCAGGACGATCTCGCCCGGCGTATCGACGCGCTGGCCAGCGAAATCACCTCCACCGGAACGGACCGCGCCGATGATATGACGCGGCGAATGGACGAACTGGCGCGGCAATTCAAATCTGACGGCTCGATGCGGGCCGACCAGCTGGCAAATCGCATCGAAGCCTTGCGCTCATCGGTCGGCGAACTGCCCGAAACGCTCGCCATCGGCCGTGTCGAGGAAACCCTTGATGCCGTCGCACGCAAGATCGAGCAATTGACGGAAGCCGCGACCGCTTCCGCATCGGCCCAGAACCACCTTCTCAAGAAAACCGCCGACGTGCAGGCTCTGTCTCTCGATGATCTGTCGCAGATCGAAGGTCGTCTCGATGAGATTGCCCGCGCTGTCGTGGCCGTGTCCAACATCAACCGCGAAGCGCCGCATGTCGAAATGCCTGCTATCGACCTGTCCGGAATGGATCGCATTGAAGCGCGCATGGCGGAACTCGCCCGCACTGTGGACGAAATCGCCAGCGTCGCCAACGCCGAACCCCAGCGTGACCCGGCGCTGGATGATATCGCCGTTCGCATCGAAGGTCTGACCGACCGTCTTGGTTCATTCGAGAAATACGCCCGCGCCGGTGATCTCGGTGGAGCGAGCGCCATGTTCTCCGCCCCGGATACGGGCCAGATCGAGGAACAGCTTCGCAATCTGACCGCCCGCGTGGAAGAAGCCTCGGCCGCCAATTCCACCGGCGCGCAGATGGCGAGCCTTGGAAGCGCAGGTCGCGCAGATGATGGAGATGCTGGACCGCGCGCCACAACAGGTCTCTGCCGGTGAAGTGGACTTCACGCCGCTCGAACTGCGTCTCGCAGGCATCGAATCCCATTTGCAGCAAGCGCCGGACATTACGTTCAACGCTGCACAGGAAGCGGCCCGACAGGCCATTGCGATGGTGGGTGAAAACTCCGAACAGGGCCAGATCGTCGCTGCCTTGTCTGACCATCTCAGCCAGCTTCAGCGCATGGCCGAGACCGGCAATGCGGGCACCGGACAGTTGCAGGAAACCCTGCAGGCCGTGATGGGCCGCCTCGATGCGATCGAAAACAGTGTCGAACGTGCCGCCGATATCCGTAGTTCCGAATCACACGGTGCTTTTGCACACATGCCGTCCGCGACTCAGCTGCACGATGAACCGGTTGCTGACCGTTATGTCCACGACCACCAGATGGCCGCTCAGGCCGAGCAGGCTTTCGTGGCTGCCGATACGTTGCTGGATGTTGCAGAGAGCGACCAGCGACTTGGCTCATCCCACGCTTTCGTGCAGGCACCGTCCGTCGATCCAACCGACCATCTCGATGGGCTTCCGCCCATCGATAGCGGGGACGGTGAGGAAAACCATGCGCCGCTGGAGCCGAACGGCAGCACCGATCCTCTCGCTTCGTTCGCCGCATCCCATGGCATAGCGCCCGCTGCACCGGCTGACGGCGTTCGCCCGAATGCCGTCGCTGCGGCCCGCCGTGCCCTTCAAGCCACATCGGCGGAAATGACCGCTACCCGCGACACGCCGATCGACCCGGTCAAAGGCAAGAAAGCCAAGGGCGCAGCCGCAAAGAGGTGGCAATACTCTGGACGGATTGAAGGACAAGCTGGCCGCACTGGCATCGAAGTCCAACTCCGATACCATCGAAACGGAAACCGGCAAGGATAAAACGGCAAAATACCGCAAGCCGGTCATGATCGCCGCCGCTGCGGTTCTTCTCGCGCTTGTCGCCTTTCAGGGCATCCAGATGTTCGGCGGATCGTCCGACAACGCCGGGATGGCCACCATTGACATGTCGGTCGACGAATCCGGTACCGCCGTCGCGGATCTCGAACCGGTGGCCGCTGAACCCATGATTGCCGGTGACGACCGTATGGTCGTGCGCGAAATCGAGCCTGTCGAGCCCGCTGCGTCCGGTGAGACGGTTACGGTTACCACAACAGGCCCGGCCGAGACATTTACGTTCGGTGGTGATGGTGCGGACGCTCCGGCAACCGATACTCTGACAGAACGCCTCGCGGAAGACGACGCGCCGCAAACAATCGAACCGCTTGCTTCTGCCGAAACGCCACTCGAAGAGCCGGTCGAAACCGTCGCAGTCGAAGAGCCGCAACCTGTAGCCCCCGTTGCCGCTTACGACGTTCCCCGCACCGCAGGCTCGGATGCGCTCGTTGCCGCCGCCAGCGCCGGTGAACCGAAGGCACTCTTCGAGGTCGGTATGCGCTATTCCAACGGGCGTGGCGTCACCCGCGACATGGTGAAGGCCGGCACATGGTTCAAAGCCGCCGCCGATCAAGGCTTTGCCCCGGCGCAATATTCCTACGGCTCCCTGCTGGAAAAGGGCATCGGCGTCGAACGCGACGTGCCAGCCGCCGCTGGCTGGTACGAGCAAGCCGCAGCGCAGGGTAATGCCCGCGCCATGCACAACCTCGCCGTCATCAACGCGATGGGTAACCCGCCGCAGGTTCAGCCGGATATGGACCGTGCCGTCGAATGGTTCAAACAAGCCGCCGCCTTCGGCATCAAGGACAGCCAGTTCAACCTCGGCATTCTCTACGGTCAGGGCATGGGCGTTCCGCAGAATCTGGAAGAAGCCTACAAATGGTTCGCCATCGCCGCCAAAACCGGCGACACCGACGCCGCTGCCAAGCGCGATGAAGTTGCCGAAGCGATGGGGGCAGGCGATCTCGACCGGGCACAAGCTGTCGCAAACAGCTGGACCGCGCAGCCCATCGAGGAAGCCGCCAACCGCGTGACCATTCCCGAAAGCTGGAAGGGTCGTCCGGGCGCGCCTATCGCGGCCGGTCTGGACCAGATCAAATCCGCGCAGGCACTTCTAAACCAGCGCGGCTTCAATGTCGGCTCCCCCGATGGCGTCATCGGCCCGAAGACAACGCGCGCCATCATGGACTTCCAGAAGACCAGCGGTATTCCCGTCACCGGTCAGGTCGATGACACGCTTCTCGACGCGCTGAAAGTCTAATCACATGTATTCGGGACACACGGTCCCGAATAGCGTCATCAGTTTCCAGCTGAACGGTTTGACACGAACGGGTGTGAGGCGCATGACGCAGCCCACCGGATTGCGGTTTGCGCGGTCCGCCACATCCCCGGTCTCACCAAACTCCCGGTAGCGCGCCGTTGACCCTGTATCTGCCCATTGCCGAAATGTCGGTGAACGTCCTCGTCCTGTTCGCAATGGGCGCTGGCGTGGGTTTTCTGTCGGGCATGTTCGGCGTAGGCGGCGGCTTTCTGATGACGCCGCTGCTCATCTTCTACAATATACCCCCCGCCGTTGCCGTGGCGACCGAAGCCAACCAGATCGTCGCTTCGTCCTTCTCCGGCGCACTGGCGCATTTCCGGCGGGGCACGGTGGATATCAAGCTGGGCGTCATGCTGTTGATCGGCGGTATCGCCGGTTCCGCACTGGGCGTGATGATCTTTGCCCGGTTGCGCGAGGCGGGGCAGCTCGATCTCATCATTTCCATTCTCTATGTCGCCTTTCTCGGCACCATTGGCACGTTGATGGTGATCGAAAGCCTGAATGCCATCCGTAAAAGCCGGAAAGCTGTCGAAGCGCCGCAACCCCGCGCCAAGCAGGCAGGCTGGATCATGCGGCTGCCGCTGAAGATGCGCTTCACCCGCTCGCAGCTCTACATTTCGGTCATTCCTATTCTGCTGCTCGGTGCGTTGGTGGGCATTCTCGCCTCCATCATGGGCGTCGGAGGCGGCTTCATCATGGTGCCGGCGATGATCTACATTCTGCGTGTGCCGACGAATGTGGTGATCGGCACCTCTCTGTTTCAGATCATGTTCGTCACCGCCTTTACCACCATCGCCCAGTCGGCCACCAACCAGACGGTCGATGTGGTGCTGGCCTTCATTCTGATGGTCGGCGGTGTCATCGGCGCACAATTCGGTGCGCAGGTCGGAGCCAAACTGAAGGGCGAGCAACTACGGGCTCTGCTCGGTCTCATCGTGCTGGCGGTGTGTCTCCGTATGGGCTGGGATCTCGTCTCGACCCCGTCCGAACTGTTTTCCCTCGGTTCGGGGGCGGCACATTGAGGTTTCTTGCGCTCCTGCTAACGCTCCTATTCGCAACGCTCGCTTACGGTCAGAACAGCGGCGACAACCGCCCGTCCGGCGACGTGATGATCGGTCTGGCCGAAGATGCCATCGTCATCACATCCGGCTTCGATGGCACCAGCGTGGTGGTATTCGGTAACGTGGAAGGCGTGGACCGCGAGGCAATCGACGCCGGTGATTATCAGGTCGCGGTCGTGCTGGCCGGTCCACGCGAACGCATCACAGTGCGGCAGAAACAGCGGCGCGGTGGCATCTGGATCAACGGCGATGCACTCGCGTTCCGCAATGTGCCATCCTCATATTCCGTTGCGACCTCGGCACCGCTGAGCGAAATTGCGACGCCGGAGGTTTTGGCCCCGCTGCAACTGGGCTTCGACCATATCGACGCCCGCGCTATTGGCCTTGCGCCTGGCGAAGACGACGCGCGGCTGGTGACATTCCGCCAATCCCTCGTTCGCTTGAAACAAAGCCAGCAGCTGTACCGGCAAAGCGACGGGGGGGTGCAGTTTCTCAACCCGACATTGTTTCGCGCACGGCTGGACATCCCCGCCAACGTGCCTATCGGCCATCACCGCGCCCGCGCCTATCTGTTTCGGGGCGGCGAGTTCATCACGACACGGTCCGTGCTGCTTGAGGTGAAGAAGAGCGGTCTGGAGCAGGGGATCTACGATCTCGCATACCGTAACGGCCTGCTTTATGGCATCATGGCCGTGCTGGTCGCCATGCTGACAGGCTGGCTGGCAAGCGTGATTTTGAGGAAAGATTGATGGCCGCTTCCCCCCGTTCGCAGAAGGTTGCTTGGGCGCTATCGCTGGCGGGTCTCATCCCGTTTGCGGGTCTGACGCTGTTCCTGTTCGTATGGCCGGACATCATTCAGCGTGGTTTTGCAGCGTTGGCACTGGCGACCTACGGGGCTGTTATTCTGTCGTTCCTAGGCGGGGTCCGTTGGGGCGCGGCTTTGGATAAGCGCGAACCCACCATAACATTCGCCCTGTCGATGGTGCCGCCGTTACTCGGCTGGTTTGCGCTGGCCCTGCCGCTCCCGTTGCCATTTGCGGTGCAGGCCATCGGCTTTGCGCTGCACGGATTGTGGGACTGGCAAGCCGGCCGGGCCGGTGCGTTGCCGGAATGGTTCGTCAGGCTCCGCGTGGTGTTATCGTCATTCGTGACGGCCTGCCTCATCCTAGCCACCACTGCCACGTTGGGCGGGTTTGCCTAAGGCGGCTGAACAACGCTGCTTGATCGCTCCCCGACGGCGGATTATCCCCACCCCAGACGGAAGCCCGAAGGACGGATCTCGACATGGCTGGCGGCATTTCCAATTTCCTCGGTGGCAGCCCGATACGGGTGTTCATCCGTTTGCTGATCCTGTCGCTCGTCGTTGGTTTCGTGCTGAGCTGGACCGGCATCTACCCAAGCGACATCTTCAACTGGCTCTTTGATGCAGGCCGCTGGATCTACGATCAGGGCTTTCTGTTCTTCGCCGATACGCTCGATTATCTGCTGCTGGGCGCCGCCATCGTCGTGCCTGTATTTCTGATAGGCCGTTTGCTGCGGATCGGCCGCCGCCGTGGCGACTGAACCGGCCACGCCACCACGCCCCTTCACCGTCACCAACCGCATGGTCGTGGCAATCGCCGCGCCCACGACACTTGCCTACATTTCCACGCCGCTTATCGGCATCGTCGATACCGGTGTGGTCGGGCGGATGGGGGACGCGGCGCTGATCGGCGGGCTGGCGGTCGGTGCCGTGCTGTTCGATGTGGTGTTCACCACATTCAACTTCTTGCGCGCTTCCACCGTCGCGCTGGTGGCGCAGGCGCAAGGGGAGGGAGACGTCGAGCGCCAGAAGGTCGTATTGCTGCGCGCGCTGCTGATCTCGCTGGCCGTGGGACTTGCCATCGTCGTTCTCGCGCCGCTCATCCTGCTTGGCGGTTTGTGGGCGATGAACGTGCCCGAAGCCGTCGAGAACGCAGTGAAGGATTACTTCACGATCCGCATCCTCGCCGCACCGCTCACGCTCATCAATTACTCCATCCTCGGCTGGGCGCTGGGCCTCGGGCGTGCCGGGCTGGGGCTGGCCCTGCAGACCCTCCTTAACGGCACGAATGTGGCCCTGTCGATCTGGCTCGGTCTGTCGCTTGGTTGGGGGCTGGAAGGTGTGGCGTGGGCGACAGTCGCTGCCGAAGGGCTGGCGGCACTTGTGGGTTTGGCCATCGCTGCGGGCACCATGCGCGCGATTCCGTGGCCGGGCCGGGCGCGTCTGTTCGACCCGGTGGCGTTGCAACGCCTGTTCGGCGTCAACCGCGATATTATGATCCGCTCGTTCTGCCTGCTATTCGCCTTCGCTTTTTTCACCGCCCGCAGCGCTCAATACGGCGAAACGATATTGGCGGCGAACGCGGTTCTGATGAACTTCTTCCTCGTGTCAGGCTACTTTCTCGATGGTTTTGCGACTGCCGCCGAGCAGCTTGCGGGTAAATCCGTCGGCGCGCGCTACAGGCCCGCTTTCGACGCGACGGTACGCCTGACATTGATTTGGGGACTGGTTCTCGCGGCATTCGCCACCGCTGTATTCTTCGCGTTCGGCCCGACCGTTATCGACCTGCTGACGACCGCGCCTGACGTGCGGGCGGTGGCCCGGGAGTTCCTGCCTTGGGCGGCGATTACGGCGCTGGCGGGACTGGTTGCGTTTCAGATGGATGGCGTCTTCATCGGTGCCACATGGTCTGCGGATATGCGGAACATGATGCTGGTGTCGGTCGCCGTCTATCTGTTCGTCTGGTGGCTGGCGACGCCAGTTCTCGGCAACCACGGCCTGTGGCTGGCGCTCAACGTGTTCCTCGCCGTGCGCGGCCTGACGCTCTATTTGCGGATGGGTGTGCGGGTGCGGGAGACGTTCGACTAAAGCGGTTTGTCCGCCCATTCGTCCCGACATTCGCCGACGATTTCGCTGATCGAGCCGAGACCGCGCTCGTCGCAAATGGCTGACAGACCTCGCAGGATCGCACCGGCCAGCCCCGGCCCCTCGTAGATCATGCCCGTATAGAGCTGCACGAGTGAAGCGCCGGCACGCATCTTTTCAAAAGCTTGTTCGGCATTGCTGACGCCGCCCACACCGATCAGCGGCATTGCGCCATCGAGCAACTGCGCCATACGTGCCAACACGATGGTGGACCGCTCGAACAATGGTGCGCCGGAAAGGCCTCCCGCCTCACCGCAGTGGATGGACCGCAACCCGTCCCGCGAAAGCGTCGTGTTGGACACGATCAACCCGTCGATCCGGCTGTCGCGCAACACGCCTGCGATGGCTTCCATTTCATGCGGGTCCAGATCGGGCGCGATTTTGAGGAACACGGGCGTTGCGTCGTCGCTCCTCGCGTCCTGAACCCGCTCGATGAGGTCACGTAAAGGCGCTGCCGATTGCAGGCCGCGCAGGCCGGGCGTGTTGGGAGAAGAGACGTTGATGGTGAGATAATCGGCCAACGCCGCGAATGTTTCGATGCCCTGCGCGAAGTCGGCTGCAAAATCCGCGCTATCCTTGTTGGCCCCCACATTGATGCCGAGAACACCGCGCCGTTTGCCCAGTCGTGCGATACGCTCCCGCACCACTTCCGCTCCTTCTGAATTGAAACCATAACGGTTGATGACGGCATCATCTTCCGCCAGCCGGAATACGCGGGGCCGGGCGTTGCCGGGCTGCGGGCGGGGCGTGATCGTACCGACCTCCGCATGGCCGTAGCCGGATGCCCACATAGCGCGCGGCACCTCCGCCCCCTTGTCGTAACCGGCGGCGACGCCCAGCGGATTGAAAAAATCCACACCCGTTACCCGCATGGCCAATCGCGGATCGTGGCGCGAAACCATTGGGTGCAGCCCGGCCTGCGCGGCGCGAATAGACAGGGTGTGCGCCCGTTCCGGGTCGAGGCCGAACAGCAGCGGGCGGGCGGTTTTGTAAAGGCTCATGCGCAGTGTGGCGGCAAGGGCAGGATGTGAACGCCGTTCACCAAAGGCATCGGTTTTGACCATTCGACCGCCTTCAAGGGCAGGTCTGCATAAAGATGCGGGAACAATGCATCGCCACGGGAAACTTCCCACCGCAGTGCTTCACTCAAATCCGCGACGCGCACCGCCACCAGCAGTAGATCATCCCGACCGGTGAAGTGCTTCGCGGCAGTCTCGCCCGCCTGTTCGGCTGTGGAGAAATGGATGAAGCCATCCTGCACATCGATGGGCGCACCGGTATAGACGCCATTTGCCTCGGCATTGGCCCATTCCAGCTGTGACATGATCTTGTAGATGAACGGATCGTCGGTCATGGCGTTGTGTCTCTTTATGGTTCCAAGCCGGTGTGTTGCCACAAACGGCTGTCACACGACAGGGACCGCCACGGAGGTTTTTACCATGCGCTTTGCAACACCTTTCCTCGCCCTGTCTTTCGCTGCGATGAGCTTGTCCACGAGCTTCGCTGCCGATGAGGAACGCTACACTATCGTACCGTTCGAGGACGGCATCATCCGTGTGGACCGATCAACCGGGGCAATTGACAAATGCCGGGACGTGTCGGGCCGGTTGGCATGCGAGCTGGCCGCCGATGAGCGCATGGCCTGGCAGCGCGAAACCGACGCTCTGTCGGACACGGTGTCCGATCTCGAGAAGCGCATGGCGCGGCTGGAGCGGGACGGGGTGAAGGCCGCACCGGACGGCTCCCCGATCGATTCCGTCGAGGAAATGGAGAAGGCGTGGACGATGGCCGAAACTTTTTTCCGCCGGTTCTTCGATCTCGTCGAAACGCTCAAATCTGATCGTGAGAAGCCGGAAGCGCTTTAGGCGGTTATGCTTGCCAGAAAAGCGTCGATCCGGTCGCAGCTTTCCTTTGCGATGGTCAGCGTGTCGAGAAACGCCTGAAAGACGTGGCACCCGCCCGGTGTGATTTCCAGCCGGGCATTGCCGTTCGCCACATGCCAGCGCGCGGCCATCGTTACGCTGTCGTCCACTAAAATGTCTTCGGTTCCCACTTCGAACAACGCAGGCGGCATTCCGGTAAGGTCCGCGTAGAACGGCGAGATGTCCGGATTGCGGGTGTTTTCACCACCTTGCAGGAAGAAGGCGCGGAACATGCGGAAATCTCGTGGTTCCAGAATGAGTTTAGGCTTGTCCCATAGGTGGACGCTCGGTGAGCCGCCCATATCGTAAGCCCCTGCTGTCAGGTTAGCGCCGTGAAACGGCACATGCCCGAGCCTGTCCTGCAAGCGTAGCATCGTAACGACCGACAGGTGCGCTCCCGCGCTTTCTCCGCCGATCGTTAGCACGTCGGTCGCTAGGTCATGTTTTCCTTCTATGAGCCAGAGCGCCGCGGCTTCGCAATCGTCCGGTCCGGCAGGATAGGGGTGCTCGGGCGCAAACCGGTAATCGACAGATACGATGTCCAGCCGACACGTTTCACAGATTTGCCTCAGCCGCACGTCCTGACTGTCCGCCGAACCGAGCGTCCACCCTCCGCCATGCAGGTGCAGATAGGTGCCCCGCGCACCGCCATTTGCAGGTCGCAGGATACGCACCGGCACATCAAGCCCAAGCGTATGGACCGTGCGCGTTTCCGCGTGCGCATCGAAAGGCTCGACAGGAAACGGCCCATTGCCATCCCGCCGCGCCGCGCGCACTTGCGCTGGCGTGTAGGACCAGACATCCGGCATGGCGGCATTGAAGGCGCGCATCTTCACGTTGAACGCAAGGGTTTCTTCGCTGATTGCCACCGTGGTGAACGATGTCGGGTTGATCTGCATGGTCATGCTCCATCCGGTCGTCGCAAGAGTGCCAACCTCGGGTCGAGAGGTGTGCGGCCTGTGACTGTCGGCAACATACGCCCGACCGCGATGCAGGCGACCGACACGACAAGGCCGATCGCGCCGCCATGCAGAATGGAAGCGTTGCCCGACCCGCCCAGGCCTGCCGATATGCCTACCGTCAGCGCGCCGAAAACGATTGCGCCGGAATAGGCGACCCACGACAGGCGCGATACCCAGCCGACCGCCATGAGCGGTGCGAACAAACCGCCTGCCGCCAGGCTCAACGCCAGCAGCAACGGCGGCAGATTGTCGGCAAGTTCACGAGACGGCGACAGCTGCACCGCGCTGCCGCAAAACAGCGCGAAGGCAAGGACGAGCATGCGGATCGACGCCATCGACCGTTCGCTCGGGTCTCTGCGCTGCGTCCGCCGCAGGGCGCGCACGACGCTCGTGGCGGCGACGAACAGGCACGCCGACAGGCTGTTGAAGGCCAGCAGCAAGACGGCAAGGGCTGGTAGCATTGCCAGCAGCGGGCGTGCGCTCAGTCTTTCGGTCGCTGCCCCGTCGCCAAGCAAAAGCAGCGACAACGGAAGGGCGGCCATGACGAGAAAGACGATCAGCGCCATCCAGCTCGACGCCTGCATGGCCGCTGTGGGATGGATCGTCAGCGCCGCCCTCGACAGGGCAACCGGCAGGGCGGCGAAACCGGCGGTCAGCACGATACCGGCCAGCAAGGGCGAAACGCCAAGGCTCGCTTCTCCGATATCCGGCAGCAGAGATACGCTATCGACCACCAGTGGCGGTAACAATTCCGGTGAGACGAACGCCAGCGCGAGCGACGGCAGCAGCAGGCCGGCCACGGCGCAGATTGCCAGAACCAGATTGACGAGCCCCACCGCCAACCATCCGCCACCCAGTGCGGGAATTACAGCCAGTGCCAGAACGGCGATCGCGACCGTGCCTGTACCGAAGCCGGACAGGTTTGTCAGGATCGATACCACGATGCGTGCTTCCACAAATGCCAGCAGCCCCAGCACGGGCAACAGTACGATGAGCGCCAGCAGCCCCGTGCGTTGTGTGCCGGTGCGCCATGCCAGCAGGCCAGGCACGGTGACGACGCCTGAGCGTTGCATGACAGGCGCAATCGCGATGCCGTGCATGACAATGGCGACAGGAATGGCAAAGGCGAGCGCCAGCCGGTCCTGCACCGAAAGCGCCAGCAGGGCGGCCAGAACCGCGCCCCCTGTCCAGTCGCTCACGCTCGACGCGCCGATGGCAGCGGCACCGGGCACACGTCCGCTGTAGAAAAAAGTCGCCCCCGTCATCGTTCGTCCCTGCCAGCTCAGAAACAACACGAAAACCGCCAGTAGCGCGATCAACAAACCCGCGCCTGTGCCGACTGACATGCCGAGGCGGTCAAGCAGAAGGACTGCGGCGAATGCAACGAGATAGACGAGGCAGCATGCCCACAAGGTGACGTGGATACGCACCCCGTCGAGCGACCGGCGGCCTGTCGGTACGCGCCGCGAAACATCTCCGGCGAGGCTCATGAGCGCACTGTTTCCGGCAATGTTGGCTGCATCAGTCCTCGCCACCTTCCATTGCCACAGGCCGTCCGCCAAAACGCATGGTCAGCGATTCCTGCAACCGCGTCGTGGTTTGCAAAACGATCAAGCCTAGAAGAGGCAGGAGGGAAAACCCGAACCACGTCGAAAGCGCAGGGTTCATCCAGCCGGTTCCCATCGCGACCCATCCGATGCATGCAAGCCCGAACATGAAAAGAACCGCGATAAGCGCAATAGCCCGCGCGCGCGGAAACCATCCCGCGCCGGTCCGGCTGCTTCCGTAGAAAAGATCGAGCATCCCGCTACCCTGCGTCTGGGTTCGGCCACGGCATCGCCGAAGCCTTTCATGTTTAATCTGTGCCCAATCCCCCGCGCCGGTGCAACAGACAAGCAGTCTTCCACACTCTCCGTCGCGCATGGACAGGATGGGAGCGGTATTCTAACCATCGCGCACTGACATGCCGGGAGGGGGAGTAGCCGTGCAGACAAACGACATCACGGACGCTGAAAAACTCGCGGCGACCACGATCATCATCGTTGACGACCACCCGTTGTTTCGCGGCGCGCTTGCCCAGGCGCTTACGGGCGGTGAGCAGAATTTCCATATCCGGGAAGCCGGGGATTACGCCGCCCTTCTCGCGCTTCTGGAAACCGATGACAGCACCGATCTCGTACTGCTCGACCTAACGATGCCCAATGTCAGCGGTTTTGCAGGCCTGATGGGCCTGCGTGCCCTCCATTCCAGTCTGCCGGTGGTGATCGTCTCGGCCACGGACGATGCGACCACCATCCGTCGGGCGCTGGATCTCGGCGCATCGGGGTTCGTGCCGAAGTCCAGCACCATCGAGACCATGCGGGAGGCCGTCGGTGCTGTGCTGTCCGGCGACATCTGGGTACCGCCCCATGTGGAAACGGGCGAGGAGACCGATGCCGATATCGCGCTGTTGCTCTCACAGCTGGATACACTGACACCCCAGCAGACGCGGGTTCTGGCCATGCTCGGGCAAGGACTGCTCAACAAGCAGATCGCCTACGAACTGGACGTCTCCGAAGCGACCGTTAAAGCTCACGTATCGGCGGTTTTGTCGAAATTGAATGTGGACAGCCGCACGCAGGCGGTCATTCGACTCAACACCTTGGGCACGGATATCCTGCCCCCCGCGCTTACCTAGCGGTTTTCATTCGGCGGCCTGTCGATCAGCCGCTTGTGTGGATTTGGCGACGCCGTTCAAATACGCCCGCAGGGATGCCGGTTTCAGCGGTTTGTTGAACACCAACATATCCGCTTCCGCAGCCGCCATGCTCACCTCGGTGCTGCGGTCCGCCGTCACCAGAACTGCGGGCAGCGCGCGCCCATAATGATGCCTTATAGCCACGATTGCCGCGATGCCGGTCGTGGTGTCGAGATGATAGTCGATCAGGACAACATTTGGCGGCGCGGTGAAGCTGCATGCCTGCTCCGCGTCCACAGCCGTCAGCACATGGCAGCCCCATCCACCCAACAAAGCTTTCATACCATCGAGAATGCGCGGTTCGTTGTCGACGCACAGAACTGTCAGACCATCCAGTTTTGCCGAACTGCGTTGCAGGGTGCGCTTGTCGTCCGTTGTCGCCTCGAGTGACACTGCAGCAGCCAGCGGGAGCGATACGCTGAAGGTCGAACCTGGTCCCAGTGCGCTGTCAAGGCTGACCGGATGATCCAGCGTTTGCGCCAGCCGTTGCACGATGGACAGGCCGAGCCCCAAACCCGGTGCCATGTCCCGCCCTGCCGGAAGGCGCAAGAACTCGTTGAAGACCATTTCCCGGTCTTCGATCCCGATGCCTTGCCCGGTGTCGAAAACGTCCACCAACACCTGCTCTCCGATCGACCGGACACGAATGCCGACCGAACCTGAGCTGGTATATTTGATGGCGTTGGAAAGCAGGTTTTGCAGCAGCCGCCGCAGTAACCCGATGTCGGAGCGCACCCAGATATCGGTTTGTGCGATATCAAGGGGCAGGCCCGCCTGCTCCGCCAGCGGAGTGAAATCGCTTTCCAATCGGTCGAGTAACGTCTGCAAGGGAAACGGGGCCACCACCGGTTCGTGGGCTCCGGCATCGAGCCGCGAGATTGCAAGTACCGCTCCCAGTATATCCTCCACCGATTCCAGCGCGCTGTCGACGTTGCGGGCAAGTTCGGCATCGGGCGCACCGACCAGCCGTTCGCTCAGGCTGGACGTATAAAGCCGCGCGGCGTTGAGCGGTTGCAGAATGTCGTGTCCGACGGCGGCGAGAAAGCGCGTCTTTCCCGCATTCGCCGTTTCCGCCATTTCCCGCGCGGCAGCGAGGTCGGTGTTGGCATTGCTGAGAGCGACGGTCCGCTCCTCGACGCGTTGTTCAAGGGTTTCGTTGGCCTGCTGCAACGCCTGTGCCGCGTCCACCAATGTTGTGATGTCGTTCCACGAAATGACAACCCCGCCACCGGGGAGAGGTCGCGCCAGTATCTCGATCGTGCGTTGACGATCACCCGCCAAAGTGATCTGCCACGGCGTTCCTGTTTGCGTCAGCCGCTCCATGAAGGCCTCGGCATTGGCGAACCTCCCCGATTGCGAATGGATGATTTGCGGCAACACCGTTTCCGCAATCGCTGACATGGCGGTTCCGGCAGCGCCGAACTGTATCGGCAGACCCAGCAGCGTTCGGAATTGCCTATTCCAATTTGAAAGGCGGTAGCGGGCATCGAAAACACTGATGCCTTGATCGACCTGATCGATGGCGGTCTGGAGCAGGTCGCGGTTCTGTTGCAACGCGAGAGATGCATCGTCCAGCAGCCGCAATGTCTGGTCGGAGCCGGTGTCGTGCCGCTTCATCAGCAACGACATGACAAGGCGGCCCGAGGCCGAGCCGATTGCCGAAGCGAGCGTCTGTTCGGCAAAATCGAGCGCGTCGCGATCGACGACGCTGCGCTTGTCGGTTTCGCGGGTTCCGAAATGAGCGTCGAATACCCGGCGCGTACGCTCGTAACCGAGATAGCTCGCGACCGTGGCCTGCAATTCCGCCATGCTGACGGACGCTTCTGAAGACACAAAGCCGCTCTGCCGTTCGCCGGTGCGGAAGGCGTAGGCAGCGGCCTGTATCCGCTCCAGCCCGCTCGGGCGGCGCAACAGGGAAACCGCAACGAAGACGGTGATATTGGTCAGCAGGCTGGCGATGACGCCATGTTCGAGCGGCGGCAGCGACACGCCAAACAGCGCTTCTGGGCGCAGCAGGTCGATCTCCCAAGGGCCGCTTGTAAGCAATGCCGCGTCGGCGGCGAGGATCGTCGGCAGAAACAGAGTGTAGGCCCAGACGGCAAAGCCGGACGCCATTCCCCACGCCGCCCCGCGATACGTGCCCCGCTGCCAGAAGACGGCGCCGAAAAAGGACGGCGCGAACTGGGCGATGGCCGCAAAGGACAGCAAGCCGATAGACGCGAGCGCAGCCGTATCGCCGGCAATGCGGACGTAGGCATAGGCCAAAATCAACACGCCGAAGATCGACACGCGCCTGATCCGAAGCAGGACCGGCCCCATATCGTTGTCGAGATGCGCAGTGCGCCCGCGTGACAGCACAAAAGGCAGCACCAGATTGTTCGAGATCATGATGCCGAGCGCCACGCAGGCGACTATGACCATTGCCGTCGCCGCTGACAGTCCGCCGACGAATACCAGAACGGAAATCCATTGGGCTTCAGCGGCGATGGGTAGCGCCAGCACATAGGTGTCCGGGTCGACACTCGTGCCAAATGTGACAATGCCCGCCAGCGCCACCGGAACGACGAACAGGTTGATGAGAATGAGGTAGCCGGGAAACAGCCAGCGCGCTGCCCGCACTTCCGCGCCACTGGCGTTTTCCACCACGCCCACATGGAACTGCCGCGGCAGCATCAGAAACGCCAGCGACGACAGCAGCGTCAGGATCAGAAATCTGCCTATGTCGAACGGCCGGGAGAATGTCGCCGAAGCTGTCTCGGACGCTGCCGCCTGCCGCAGCAGGTCAACCGGCCCGTCGAACAGCACGAACAGCGTGAATATGCCGACGATCAGAAACGCTGCCAGCTTGATGACCGATTCAGTCGCCACAGCCAGCATCAGCCCGCCCTGATGCTCCCGCGCGTCTGCGTGGCGTGTGCCGAAAGCCACCGCGAATGTCGCCAGAACCACGGCCACCAGCGCTGCCGTGTCGAGCGAAAACGACCCGCCGTCCGCTACAAAGGCCGGCCGGGAGGGCACGATCATCGTGTTGATCGACGTAGTGATCGCCTTCAGTTGCAGCGCAATGTAGGGCACCGTGCCCAGCACTGCGATAATGGCGGCCAGCGCGCCGACGCCGGCCGATTTTCCGTATCGAGCCGCGATGAAGTCCGCGATGGAGGTGATCTTTTCCCGCTTCGCCACCGCAACGACGTGGGCGTAAAAGCGGAACCCCACAGTGATGACGAAGATGGGGCCGAGATAAATCGCGAGAAACTCGAACCCGCTTCGCGTCGCCAGCCCGACGGAGCCGAAAAACGTCCACGACGTGCAATAGACGGCCAGTGACAAGGCATAGATGAACGGGCGGGGGCGGTGGTTGCGTGACGTGCCGGGCCCACGGTCCCGGTCGCCCACATAGGCGACGCCGAACAGAAACAGCAGATACCCGACCGCAATGGCGATGACAGACCAGCCCGGCATCGTGCGTTGTTTCCTTAATTCCCACCCGCGTCAGCTTTCCATGCACGGAACGCCGCAACAAGGTGTGGACAGCATTAACCAAGATGCAAAATGGCCATTGCACCAATGGTTAAATATCCGTGAACATATCCGCCAATTCATATCACCTTTTTGCCGGGGATTGTTTCATCGGCCAATCCATTTGAAGGGACTTCACACTATGATCGGTGAATTCAAGGAATTTATCTCCAAAGGTAACGTCATGGACCTTGCGGTCGGTGTCATCATCGGCGGCGCGTTCGCGCTCATCACCAAATCTCTCGTCGACGACATCATCATGCCGATCATCGGCGCGATCTTCGGCGGGCTCGATTTCTCCAACTATTTCTTCCCGCTCGCTGAGGGTATAACCGCCAATTCGCTGGAAGCGGCCCGCGAGCAGGGTGCGGTTCTGGCTTACGGTAACTTCATCACCGTGGCGCTGAACTTCATCATCATCGCCTTCATTATTTTTATGATGGTCAAGGGCGTCAACAGCCTGCGCCGCAAGGAAGAAGCAGCACCGGAAGTGCCGGATGCTCCGCCAAAGGACATCGAATTGCTGACGGAAATCCGCGACGCTCTTCGTCGATAAGACAAACCGCCGCTATTCAAGAAGGGCTGCATCGGCGTAAGGCCGGTGCAGCCTTTTTTCGTTTTTGGACCGACGCATGACCACCGGACTTCGCAGCCAGGCAACGACCCTCGACGACAGCGACATCGTCGGCATCATGAATGTCGCGCGCACCAAGCAGAATATCGTGCCGCTCTGGGTTGGCGAGGGCGATCTGCCGACGCCGCAATTCATCATCGACGCGGCTACCAAATCTCTCGCCGATGGTGAGACCTTCTACACATGGCAGCGCGGTATTCCCGAACTGCGCGAGGCGTTGGCCGCCTATCACACGCGCCATTTTGATATCGCGCACGACCCCGACCGTTTCTTCGTGACCGGCTCCGGAATGCAGGCGATACAGCTGGCTTTGCAGGCATTGGCGGGACAAGGCGACGAGGTCGTCATGACCACTCCCTGCTGGCCCAACATCCATGCCGCCAGCCACGTGGCCGGTGCAACGCCGGTGCATGTGGAACTGGATTTTTCCGAAAACGGCTGGTCGCTGGACATGGATCGGTTGGCTGATGCCGTGACAGATAAGACCCGCGCCATTTTCCTCAACACCCCGTCGAACCCGACAGGTTGGACAGCCAGCGAAGACGACCTGCGCGCAGTGCTGGCACTGGCAAAGGACCGGGGTATCTGGATCATAGCCGACGAGGTCTATCACCGCTTCGTCTATGACCCGACCCGCTTCCCCAAGGGTCGCGCGCCATCGTTCTATGACTTAGCGGGGCCGGACGACCCGGTCATCTACGTGAATACGTTTTCGAAGAACTGGGCGATGACGGGCTGGCGGGCGGGCTGGATTTCGGCCCCGCCAGGATTGGGGCAGGTGTTCGAGAACCTCATTCAATATTCCACATCCGGTGTCGCGCCCTTCATCCAGCGCGCCGCGGCCACGGCGTTGAACGAGGGCGAGGACTTTGTGCAGTTTCAGGTCGAGCGGGCTGGTGGAAACCGAAATGCGCTCTGCGACGCGCTCGCGGCCATGGGTCGTGTGCGATTGGCAAGACCGGATGGTGCCTTCTACCTGTTCTTCCAGATCGATGGTATTGACGACAGCAAGCAGGCCGCCATGCGCCTGATCGAGGAGGCCAATGTGGGCCTTGCGCCGGGAACGGGCTTTTATACAGGTGGTAAGCCGTTCTTGCGGCTGTGCTTCATGCGCGATCCCGCGCAGGTTGTTGAAGGTACGAAGCGGATCGTGAAGTGGATCGAACGGCTTTAAATCGCCGGTTCCGGTCTTGGCGTTGGCACGGTTTTTGCGCGTGGGCTGTTGGCGAGATTGTAGCGCACCAATTCGTCCGGCGTGAAAACGTAGAGGTCCGCGGGTGCAGTCTCCATCGCCTTGATCCACATGTCAGGCTCCACATCCATATCGACCAGCAACTGCTGGGCAACAGCGCTCACGGTCTGCGCGTCTGCCATGCCGCGCTGCAACGTGCCGCTGGCAGGGGCGGGGGCATAGACCTGATGCACGCCGATAAACGCCGGTTCGCCCGCACTGCGATACAGCCCCCCGGCGAGAAGCAACGGGCATGACGAAGCGCAATAACCCGCCTTCGGCACGCGGGTGGAAATACCGGCATTCCGCACCAGCCGGCTGATCGCCAGCGCGTCCGTAACCGAACCGCCCGGCGAGTGGAGAAATAACTCTCCAATGGCTTTGGGGTTTTCCTCAAGAAACGCTTCGAACCGCTCCGCTGCGCCGGGGTCGATGCGCCCCAGTGCGGATGCGCGGCCATCGTCTCCCATATGGAATTGCAGCGGCTCGCCCATGACAGTGCCGTCCAGCGGACCGAAATATCCGGGCAGGTCCGGCTTCTCGCGCCCCGGTCCAAGCGGCATTGTGCGCGGCAGGTAGGGCCGGGTCTGGTCGCCGGGTTGGGGTAGCTTCATCGGCGCCGGTTCGAGTGTTTGGGAACCCGGCGTATCGGTCGTGCTGCGTTCGGTCAGGTCTTTCAGGTCGAGAAACACGGTCGCAACGGATAGGGCCAGCAGCGACAGGAACACGAGCTTGAGAAATCGACCGTCCTGAATCGTGGCGACAAGAGCTGTCAGCGGCCTCTCGAAAGCCCGGGGCGCGACCTCGCTCACGCTGAACTCTGCGGGCCTTTGATGGGCGTGACGACTGATGGCCGCTCGACGGGCTGCGGCTCCGGCTCGGGCTCAGGCGGCAGCGGCACCTCGTTGTCGATCGCATTCATTTGCCGGTGAAGCCGCACCGCCCGCATCATCTCGCTCGCCGTCACCTCGTTGGCACCAAGATCGACGCCGTCTTCCGTACGGATGGCCGCCTGCACAATGCACAGCACGAAGATCAGCACGGCTGGCAACAGGTCGATGGAAATAGCGCCGGCCCAGGACGGCAGAAAGTCCTTCGCGTAACGCAGCACCGCTTCCGGTGCAGACAAAGGCACGAACCGCACCGGCTCCACTGCAGGACGTGCGATAATCTCGTCGGCGGCTGCTGCAAGCGCCTGCGATTGCCCTTGCACGCTGGCCTCCACACGCCCCACCACGTCCGTCTGCCGCGAGGCAAGGTCTGCATCGCCGCCACTGGCTACCGGCGCGATGAAGGATCGCGACAGGTCCTGCGCGGCACGTTTGACGGCTGGCGCGATGGAGGATTGCTGCAACGCGGTGATGGTGCCTGCCAACGCCACAGCCTCTTCAGCGTAGGCATTGGCCCGCAGGTCCACGGCGCCGGACTGGCTCACCAGTTTTCGCATGGCGGCGAGGCGCGTACCGCCTTCCTCGAAAAGCGTTTTCGTCGTTTCCCGCGAGTTTTCGATCTCGCTGGAAAGGCCGGTCAACTGCCGCGACATCTGCGACAGAAGCTGCACCACGGTGCCGGAACCGGACGTGCCGGTAAGCGCGCCGGTCGCCGCCTCTTCGGTCGCCAACTGGTTGAACCGCCGCGCCGCTAGCTGGGTGTCGGTCAGCAGGCTCTGGGCGGCAAGCGCATTGTCGTGCGCCTGTTCCAGCTTACGCTGATATTCCTCAGTCGTGTTGGCCAAATGTTGTTCCAATGCGGCCCCACCGGCCAAAGCGGCCGCGTTCAGCCAGGACGACATGGCGATAATCATGGCGCTGCCAATCGCCATCGCCAGATACAGATAGCGCCGCCCCTGACCGGCCTTCACATGGGGCATGAAGCGCATCAGATAGGACCAGAAGCCGAATATACCCACCGATACCGCGACCGAATAGATGACGGCACCGAGAAAGATGATCGTTGCCGACCCGTTCAGCAATTCGCGCACACCGAGATAGGTATAGACGCCGGACGCCAGCGCCAGAATGGCAAGCGTTGCGCCGGTCATGGTTTCCAGGCCAGTTTGGGCTTTCCGTAGGTCACGTGACATAAAGTGTCTCCAACGCGATACAAACGGCTCGCTTCAGCCAGCTTGACTAAACGCAAATTGCGGCAGCACGACGAAAAACGCCAGCCATGCGATGTGCATGACCGGCGTCGATCTCACAGCTTCATGCGGTGCCGGAAATCAGGCACCGTATAAAGGGTTTAGGAGCAGGGTGCTTCGTAAACCGCTCCGTTGCCATCGCGGTAGCGGCAGTAACCGCGACGATCGACCGATCGACCGATCAGGCCGCCGACGACAGCGCCACCGGCGGTGCCGAGAACGATACCGCCGGTACCGGCACCCGCAAGTGCAGCACCACCGCCACCGATTGCAGCGCCGGCAACAGCGCCTTTTTCAGCGTTGGTGCAGGCGGCGAGGACGAAGAGAGACAAGACAAGAGCGACGATGCGCAACATGATGATGATCCTTTGTAATGGCGGCATAGGCGCCGCGAGTAGTTTGCAAACATCCCACAATCCATTCGGTTCCGTCCAGCCCTGTATTTTGGGTATCTGCATTCGTGAGTTCATTGAACAATCCCGCGTCTCCCTTGAGCTCCGACGGGCCCAACGCCATTTCGGTGAGCAAGGCCCAGATGTCGGTAATCATGCAGCCTAAAACCCTTGCACCACGGGATCCCGGAGCATCTGCATCAAAGTGCCGCTCGTCGCTTCCACCGCTTCCGAAAAGCAGCCATGAACACTGGGCGTTCACTTTCAACAAATCTCAAATTGCCTAATTGCGAAGGCGTCCGAAACTAGGGTCGAAGGGGGAAGGGTCGATAACACTAGCGGGCCATGGGATGCCCATGATGTCGAGGTCGAAGGAGGTTCCAACGGCCGCAAAATCAGTTTTGACGAATGCCATGGCCAGGTTCTTGCCAGTACGGTGCCCCATGGCAGCGGACGTGACGGTTCCGACCACCCGGCCATTTGCCATAATCGAAGCGCCCGCGTGCGCCGGTGCGTGGGTAGCATCGACCGCCAGTGTGACGAGGCATCGTTGCTTGCCTGTTTTATGGCGTTTCGCCAGCGCCTCAGCTCCGATGTACCCTCCGCCACTGCGAACGAAGCGGTCGAGACCGGTCTCGTACGGGTCGAATTCGGTGAGAATATCCGCTTTCCAATGCAGAAACGATTTCTCCAGCCGCATCGATTCCACAGCCCGGCTGCCGAACAATTTGACGGCACCAGCATCACGCAACGCCCGCCAAGCGGCGGCAAGGCTCTCGTTGGGAACATGAATTTCGTAAGCCAGCTCACCCGAAAAACTCACGGCCATGATCGTAGCGGGCGCGATATCGATCTCTCCATCGCGCACCGACAACCATGGGAACGCCTCCTTCGACCAATCGCCACGGGCAGCCTTCGACAGCACCTCGCGTGATCTGGGACCGGCCAGCAACAGGATGGTGTGCGATGTCGTGAGGTCCCGGATCGTCACGTCTTCGGATGGTTCGAGATGGGCGTTCAACCAATCACGGTCATGCCAATGGGCGGCTGCGGCGCAACCAAGCCATACGCGGTCCGGGCCGACATTGGCGACCGTCATTTCAGATTTCAGGCACCCGTGTTCGTTGAGAAGGTAGATCAGGCCAACGCGACCGGGCTTTCCGGGGATACGCGAACAGGACAGGCGTTCGAGAAACGTGTGGACGTCGCGCCCGGTCAGTTCGAAGCGCGAGAACCCCGACACTTCACTTAACGCGACATCTTCATGGACCGCGCGCACTTCCTCGGCGATCAACGGTTCGGCATCGGTGAAACTGAAGGAATGGTGTTCCTCGAACCCTTCCGGCGCGACATATTCCAGCCGCTCCCACCCTGCGACGACCCCCATATGGGCACCTTCCGCCACGAGTGTATCCGTCAACGGTGTCGTACGTACCGGACGCCCTGCTGGGCGGTGTTCGTGGGGAAAGTGGAAGCGGAATTCGTTCTGGTAGTCCTCGACTGCCTTTTTGGCCGTGTAGCCGATTGTGCCGTGAGCGAGAAAACGGCGCGGGTCCACGCACCAGGTGTCCACCTCGGCTTCGCCGTGAACGATCATTTGCGCCAGCAACCAGCCATGGCCGCCCCCTTCGCCAAGCCCTGCGCGCAGACCGGTGATGCAATAGGCATTGCGCAGGCCCGGCACGGGGCCGACGAGCGGCGCGCCGTCGATCGTGTAGGTGATGGGCCCGTTGACGATCTGCTTGATGCCAGCAGTTTCCAAGGCGGGCATGCGCGCCGTGGCCCCTTCGATAACCGGCATCACACGGTCGAGATCATCAGGGCTGAGATCCATCGTGAAGCCGGGGTCGATACCGTCCAGCCCCCATGTCCGGCAATCCTGCTCATAGAAGCCGACCAGCAGGCCGTCACGCTCCTGCCGGGAGTAATAGTCGCTGATGGGGCAGCGCAGCAGCGGAATCCGATGGCCCGCATCGCGCACCTCCGGCATGTCCTCGGTTATGAAATACTGGTGTTCCATGGACGCAACGGGCAGCCGGTGGCCCATCATTGCAGCGATTTCATTGCACCGGTAGCCGCCCGCATTGATGACGATTTCGGCCTCGATATCGCCATTAGGAGTCCGAACAGTCCAGCCTTCGCCATTGCGCTCGATCGCTGTGACCGGACACTTGCGAACAACTTCCGCACCGGCTTTGCGCGCGCGGGCGAGCAGTGCGCCGCAGAGCTGCGATGGGTCGATATGGCCGTCATGGGGGTCCCACAAACCACCGGCCAGGCCGTCCGTCGAGATGAGTGGATGGCGGCGGGCGCATTCCTCCGCGTCGAGCATCTCCCAGTGCTGATCCATACCTTTCGCCATCGACGCAAAGTGGCGGTAGGCCTCCATCGTGCGTTGATCGCCTGCAAGGCGAATACCACCATCGCCGTAATTATAGCCGACCGGATAGTCGGCATCCGCCGCGAGATCGCGGTAGAGCGCTATTGAATGCGCCTTCAGCGCAACCATCGTCTGGTTCATTCCAAAGGATGTGACCTGCGCTGCCGAATGCCAGGTGGTGCCGGATGTAATCTCGTCACGCTCCAGCAGCATGACGTCGGACCAGCCTTCAGCAGTCAAATGGTAAAGCGCCGAACAACCGGCAATGCCGCCACCGATGACGACGACCTTTGCGGAATTTCTCATGGGACAGACAGCGCGCAGAGTGTTGGTTTCATCTCGCACTCAACACTGCGGTTGCAGCCGTGTCACTCGAATGTTGCCGGTTGTCCGCTTAGTTTTGCTACCCGCCTGTCATCTCAAGGAATGTCAAAAGTTTACTTTTACAGGCAAAAAAGTTCCCGCAGCTACAAGCCGCGTTCGATGCGGTTGATGAGGTCGGCGACGGCGCGGAAGAATTGTTCGGGTACCATCTCGC
Source organism: uncultured Alphaproteobacteria bacterium (assembly GCA_963841615.1). GTDB lineage: Bacteria > Pseudomonadota > Alphaproteobacteria > Rhizobiales > Rhizobiaceae > Pseudahrensia. Next base: position 359,152 of record CAWJDI010000007.1, read on the forward strand.
CCACTTCCACCATCGGATAAACGGCGCGTGTCAGCTGCTTCTCCTCGAAGATCGGCACCTCCGCATCCTCGGCGAGTTCACGAATGCGGGCGCAGACGAGATCGGCACCTTTGGCGACGACAATCGGGGCTGCGTCCTGTCCGTGGCGGTAGCGGAAGGCGATGGCGAAATGGGTCGGGTTGGCCATGACCAGTGTGGCGGTCGGAATATCGGCCATCATGCGGTTGCGGGACCGGTCCTGCGCCAGCGAGCGCATCCGCGATTTGCGAATCGGGTCGCGCTCCGCCTGCTTCATCTCGTCGGTGACCTCCTTCTTCGTCATCATCATATTTTTCAACCAGTTACGCCGCGTCCAGGCGTAGTCGGCCACCGCGATCAGCAGCATGACGCCGCAAATGCCAACCAGCACGGATGTCACCATCGACAGGGTGTTGGGCGCGATGCTGATTGCGTCGTGCCAAAGTTGCGCTGGCAGGGTGAGGCCCGCACCGGCAAAGATGATACCGGCGATCGTTGCGGCAGCACCCATCTTGGCGATGGCTTTGGCGAACTCGGCCAGACCCTGCTTGCCGAACAGGCGCTTGGCGCCCTTGCCGATCGACAACCGCTCGGCTTTTGGCGCGATCCGGTCCGGCACCATACGCAATCCGGCCTGCGATATCGCTGCAATGGCACCGACCGCCATGAGCGCAACCAACAGCCCGGCGGTCGCCGTCGCGCACCAGAACAGCACGTCGCGCAGCACCGGCATCGTGTCGGCGGGGGAGTTGAGGTCAACGCTACCGGCTTTCATCAGGAACGCCGCGAAGCGGTGGGTCGCCCAGCGTGCGGTATCATCTGCAAAGGCAACCAGCCAGATGGTGAAAACGACCAGCGATGCAAGCACGCCGATTTCGCGGGAAACGGCGACCTGGCCCTTTTCCAGCGATTGCAGCAGGCGCTGGGGCGTTGCCTCCTCGGTCTTGGAATCCGGGTCCGGGGCGTCGGACACGGCTTAGTCCTTATCCACCGGAAGCGTAATTTTGCCGCTGTCCGCGAGTTGACGGATCGTGGCCAGAATGTCTCCGCGAGCGGCGTTTCGCCTGTCTCGATTGCCACTTCCATCCGGGGGAATGGCGCTTTCCACCATGCGACGTGCCCTTTGGCCCATCGGTTCGAGCAGTGACTCGCGCAATGGTTGGGGTGAACCGGCCAATGCAAAGGCGATGATCTCGCGGTCGCTGGCCTCGGTGATGGCGGTGCGGGTGGCGAGGTCGAAATGTTCGATGTCCTCGAAACGCATGATCAGGGACACGATGCGGGCGATGGCTTCGGCGTCCATCAGCGGGCGCATGTTGTCGAGTGTCGCGTCGGCATCGGCACGGTTCAAGGCCACTCAACATGGCCGCCAGTTTCGCCTCGCCTTCGCGATCGCCGCTGGTGTCGGTGTCGAGACCGAAGGCATCGCGCAGAACGGCGAGCGCGGTTTGCAAAGCGATTGGTGATGGTCTGGCGGACACCATTGCCGCCATCACACCGGCGCGGTGGGGGGCATCGAACGCCGCCAGCAGAATGTGCAGCGTTGGCGGAATCGAGACGGGCGGCGGTGATGGCGGAAAGGGCTGCGCCTTCGGACTTGAGAAATTCGGCCAGGTCGGCGACCGGAACGGCGGCGATGGCGGCCCACGGGTCGGGTGGCGACGCTATCGGTTCGTCGAGACTTCGTCAGCATCCGCACCGTTTTCGTCGCCGCGGGTTTCTTCCAGGATCGACCCGAAGGAGCGCCCGCCATTCAGCAAGCCGGTGCCTGCGGCGAAATCGCGCTCGAAGGTGCGGGTGAGCGCGCTCAGCTTTTCGCGGTCGATGGAGCCGAGCGCTCCGGCCTTTTCGCCCAGATAGGCGACCTCGTCGGGGTCGAACCATGCCAGCAGTTTCAGCGCCCGTTCACGGCCCAGCGTGACGAGAACGGCAGCGACGCTCAAGGCACCGGCTTCTTCCAGCTTCGCCATCACGAAGGGTCAGCCGGTTTTCGCGACGGGTTGGGCGACCGGCTGCAGGGTGGCACCGCTCAATTTCGTGATGCGAATGGAAAGCGCGTCGCCTTCGTCTCTGCGGCGCGACCAGTTCGCACCAGCCGATCGTATGGCCGCCCGCTACGAGTTCCAAAGGTGCTTCGCCCGCCATGCCGAGTGGGAAGGACGTGTCGGGCTTCATGGCCAGCAGGTCGGCAACGGTGAGGTTGAGCGTGCCGAGCACCACCTGCACATCGACGGCGATATTCCAGATCGCGGCTTCGCGGTTGGCGCGGGTTTCCTGCTCTGCATCGGTTTTCGCCTTCATCTCCAGCGACGAATTGCGCAGACCTTCGATGGCTTCGTCCAGACGGAAATTCTGGGTGTCGGTCTGCAGGTCGGCGGCTTCTTTCTCCGTTGGCGGTGTAGCTTCGGGTGTCGTGAGTTCTGGAGCAGTGACGCTCCTGTGCTCGTCAACGATAGCTTCCTGCTGTTCGGTCATACTGTGTCTCCTCGGCTGTGTTCGATGGTGCGGAAGCTGCGCTTGCCCGCTGTTTCGTGAAGGGTACCCTTGGCAAACGTCTTGCCGTTAATGGTCAGAACGACACCTTCACCCGGCTCCAGCGTCAGCACGCTGCCTTCTCGCAGACCGGCGACCTGCTGCAACGACATACGCCGCACGGGCAGGTGGCAGCGGGCGGACACGCGGGTTGTTCGCAGGGCGGGATCGGACGATGTGTTTCCGTCTTCGATCATTGATGGGACCGGGGCGATCAGCCGTAATCGTCCGACGACTGGCTCCGGCTTGCGGGGAATGGTGACGAGAAATTGCGTATCGGCGCAATTCGGGTCGCCCTTAAAATCGTCGTCCGGTGTCTTTGCCATTTGCACATCGCTTGCAGTGCCGAGCAGGACGGGGAGAAGGCGCATGGCGAGGCCGGACAGGAAGCCGGTCTCGAACCGGCCCGGACGGGTATTAGGGGTTCTGAACGCCATGCCGCACTGGTGGGCGACAAGCGCCGAGGCCAGCGTAGCGTCGGCTTCCATGACAGCGATTGCCATGCCGTTGCGTTCGAAACCGACGCGCACCGGCATGTCCGGCTGCGGCAGAGGTGCGATGGAATGCGCCGTCCTGGTGCCCAGCGGCAACAGCGAAATCAGAGCGTCATCGACTGCCTGCGCCGTTGCAGCGTCCATCGACAAAGGTGAAGATTTTGCAGCCATTTTCGGCCTTGTGCCAAGCGACAGGATCGCAGCACGGTGGCCGTCGCCTGCTTTGGCGAGAACGCTGCTCATGCGGCAGCAAGAGCCGCCACGTGCTCCTCCACCTTGTCGAGCGTCGGCCTGTCATGGCCCGCAATCGCCTTGCGCCCGAACTCCAGCGCGATCTGCGGCACCGCGCCGTTCATGGTGGCGATAAGGGTCTGCTTGACCACGTAGAAGACGCGCAGCTTGGAATCGCGCACCGCTTTCAACTTGCCAGCCACAGGGGCCACTACGGCATAGGCGAGGAAGATGCCGAGAAACGTGCCGACGAGCGCCGCGCCGATCAATCCGCCCAACACTTCGGGTGAGGAATCGATCGCCCCCATCGCCTTCACCACACCCAACACGGCGGCGACGATGCCCAGCGCTGGGAGGCCGTCGCTCATCACGGTCAGTGCGTGGACCGCTTCCATACGTTCGTGAACGATGGTCTCGATTTCCTCTTCCATCAAGGCCTCGACCTCGTGGGGCCGGGCATTGCCGAGCAGGATCAGGCGGCTGTAATCGCAGATGAAAGAGCGCAGTTCGTGGTTTGCGAGAATTTCGGGATGGGCCAGGAAGATCGCGGATTCTTCCGGCGCATCCACATGCGCTTCGACTTCGGCGGACGGTTTGTTGCGCATGTCGTTGAGCAGGGCATTGAGCAAAGCCATGAGGGAAAGGTAATCGTCTTCGCCCGGAGACTTGGCCTTCAACGCTTCCACGATGCCCTTGCCCGCGTCTTTCACCACCGGCAGCGGGTTGGCGACGAGGAAGGTGCCGACGGCGGCACCGCCGATAATGACGACTTCCCACGGCTGCATCAGCACCGACATATAGCCACCCATCGCCATGTAGCCGCCGAAGACGCAGCCCATCGTGATGACCAGACCGATCAGGATTCCCAAGACGCTTCACTCCGCTTCCTATCGCAGCCAGCAGTGTGGCCTGCCCCTTGCGCGGGACTGGCGGTTGTCGAGAACCGTAAGGACGGGGCAAGGCCCGCGCGGCATGGGTGCATCACTTCAGGTATTGCACGAGGCGGTGATGGATCAGGGAATGACGGTTGCGGTATCCGCGCAGCTTGCTTTGGAGCGGAGGCTTAACAGCGTGGCCGACAACGTGGCCAACGCCAATACAACCGGTTTTCGCGCCACGCAAATCCGCTTCGAGGAGGCGATGGACCGTGCGTCGGGTGCCGTTGCGCCCGGCGGTTTGTCTTACGTGACGCGCGGGCAGAGCTTTGCTGATACGCGCCAGGGCGCGGTGGACGAGACCGGCGGGCGGCTGGACTTTGCGATCAACGGCGAAGGCTGGTTCGGCATCGCCGCGTCCGGTGGAACGGCGGTAACACGTGACGGCCGGTTTCAGATGGAGCCTGACGGGCGTGTGGTGACGCTGACCGGCCATGCCGTGCTGGACGCGGCAGGTGGCGAAATCCGCGTCGATCCCGAATGCCGGGCCGGTGAAAGCGGATGGGTCGGGCCGGTTGCGGCAGGGAGATGCGACGGTCGGACAGATCGGGGTGTTCGCTTTCGAGCCGGGTGCGAATCCGCAGCGGGTCGGTACATCGGCCTATCTGACCGATGGAGCACCGCAGCCCATTCTCGACAGTCGTGGCACGTCCATCGTGCAGGGCTCGGTGGAACGGTCCAACGTCAATCCCGTGCAGGAGATGACACGGCTGATCTCCATTCACCGCACCTTCGACAATGTGGCAGCCCTGTTGCGGGATGCGGAAGGGTCAAGCGAAGCCATGATCCGCACGCTTGGAGGTACCCGCTAAATGGCGAAGGCGGTCGATCTGGCGCTTGGTGCGACCGGCCTTGCACTGGCCGCTGCCGCCGTCTGGTTTCCCTGGCATGTCTATATGACCCCGCAGGATTATGGCCCGCCACGCATGGCGTTCGAGCGTATCGGCCCGACGCCTGAAGTCACGATAGAGGCCCATATGGCGGCGCTTGACGACATGTTGCGCGGCTCCGTAGCCGGGCGCGCGCCGTTGGGTGGCAATATTGACATGACGATGACCGGCAGTGTTGATGACAAGCCGGACGACCGCATATTGCCGGTGCCGGAAGTGGTCGTTGCCGCAACGGGCCGTGCGTTGGTTCGGCAAGGGGCGATGCTGGACCTGTGGCGTGTTGGCAGTGTCACGGAAGACGGTCGGCGCGTCGTGTCGATCGAGATGGAAGATGGACGCATGGTCGTGCGGCTGGACGACGGCATGGAACTGACCATAGCCCCCCGTTCGACAGCTTCCCGCAAGTCTCGCTGACATCTGTCAGTTTCGCGCAAGCGGTCATGGTTAACGCTTGGTGTCATCGACCTGACCGGATGAACCACGCCGAAACATGCCGCTCGATATCACCGCCCTCACCAGCCACCACGCCCGATGGGCTGAAGCGCGCCATGCGGTGTTGGCTGGCAATCTGGCGCATACGGATACGACCGGTGCCCGAACTGTGCAGATGGAGAGTTTTGCCGACGCCCTTTCGCGCACGCAGAAGGGCGATGCCAGCGCGGTGCTGGCCACCACGTCTGTCGGGCACATGACAGGCAAGGAAAGTCTTGGCGGCTTCTCCACCCACACCGAAAACGTCCGGCCTGACCTGCAGCGCTCCATGACCGAGCTTGGTCAGAACCGGCGCGGGCATGAACTGAACACGGCGATTTCCGCCGCCTTCCACCGTTTCCAAATGTCCGTTCTGAGAGGTTGACCGCTATGGATATGCTTTCCGCCGCTTCAAAAATTTCAGGCTCCGCGCTTACCGCCCAATCGACGCGGTTGCGCGTGGTGGCGGAGAACATCGCCAACGCGCAGTCCACCGGCACGACGCCGGGTGCGGAAGGCTACCGGCGCAAGACGGTCAGTTTCACGCAGCATCTCGACCGGGTCAGCGGTGCATCGCTGGTCGATGCCTCCGCCGTCAACCGTGACCGCTCCGCCATGCAACTACGCTTCGACCCTGCCCATCCGGCAGCGGATGCGCAGGGCATGGTGAAAATGCCCAACGTCAACGTGCTGATGGAGATGGCGGACATGCGAGAGACGAACCGCTCTTTCGAGGCTAATTTGCAGGTGATCGGGCAGGTGCGGGACATGGTGTCCGCTACTATCGGCTTGATGAGGGGCGGGGCATGATCGCGCCGCTTTCCGCACTCGGTTCGCTGCCCGTCGTTACGGGGGCGTCGCCGGTTTCCCCAAGTCCGGTTTCAACGACGAACTTTGCCGATGCACTCGGCTCGGTCGCTTCCAAGGGCCTATCCACACTGGGCCAAGCGGAAGCCGTTGCCGCTCAAGGGCTGACGGGTGAAGCCAGCGCCCGGCAGGTGGCCGACGCTGTGATGAGCGCGGAACAGAGCCTGCAGAGCGCCATCGCCGTGCGGGACAAGGTGACCGCCGCCTGGCTCGAAATCTCACGCATGGCCATCTGAGGAGCAATTTATGCGCGCACTCGCTATCGCCGCCACCGGCATGGACGCCCAGCAGAAGAACCTGGACGTGATCGCCCACAACATCGCCAACATCAACACGACCGGTTTCAAGCGGGCGCGGGCGGAGTTCACCGACCTGCTCTACCAGACCGACCGTATGAAAGGTGCGCCCACCGCTTCCAACGGAGCCGTGTTGCCGGAAGGCACCCATTTCGGCCTCGGTGTGCGGACGGCTGCGGTGCGCGCCGTGCATGTGCAGGGCCAGCTGGAAGAGACCGGCAACCGGCTCGACATCGCGTTGAACGGCGAGGGCTGGTTCCGCATCGAAGCGGCGGACGGGGGCACGGTGTTCCAGCGGTCCGGGGCGTTCAACACCAATGCCGAAGGCGAAATGGTGACGCTGGACGGGCTGCGCCTTGCCGACGGCATCACGCTGCCGACCGACGCCACGGATGTAACGATCAACGAAACGGGACAGGTTCTGGCGCGCACGCCCGGGGCGGTCGAACCTGCCGTAATCGGTCAGCTGACGCTTGCGACATTCACCAACGATGTCGGGCTCACGCCGCTTGGCAACAACCTGTTCGCGCAATCCGCTGCTTCGGGTGAAGCGGTGGAAGGCGTGCCGGGGGACAGCGGGTTCGCCACCATGCGGCAGGGCTATCTGGAGTCGTCCAACGTGCAGCCGGTGCGTGAGATTACGGCGATGATTGCGGCCCAGCGCGGCTATGAGATGAACTCGAAGGTCATTCAGGCCGCCGACGACATGGCCTCGGTCGTCTCGCGTAATCTGCGATGAGATTTTTAAGCGCGCTTTTTCTGTTCTTGGTCGTGCTGCCAAGCGTAGTGTCGGCGCAGGAACTGCACGCCGTGGTGCCAACGCGGATCGTCTATCCGGGCGAGCGTATAGGGGCAGCCGATCTGCGGCAGGTGGTGGTTCGCAACACGCGGCCCGTTGCCAGCCCTGTTGTGCGTGCCGTCGATCAGGCGGTCGGACGTGTCGCGACGCGCACGCTACTGCCGCGCCGCTACATCGCGCTGTCCGCCCTGCGCGCGCCGGATCTGGTGACGAGCGGCAAGGCGGTGCAGCTGATCTACCGAACGGGCGGCCTGCTCATAACGACACGCGCCACGGCGCTGGAGACCGGCGCCGTGGGGGAGACCGTATCGGTGCGGACCGGACCGGCGAACCGGATCATCGTGGCCCAAGTCATGCCGGACGGCACCGTCGAGGTGGCACGATGATGCGGTGGGTTCTGGCCTTCAGTGTCATGCTGGGTTCCGCCGCACTGGCCGCCGATCTTCCGGTTGCCGCTGGCGGTTCGGATGCCGCGCCACGTCTCGTCGCAGCGCCTGCTGTCACGCCGATTTACGGCGTCGTATCCCGCATCAAGGACATTGGAGACTGGGGCAGCGCCCGCTCCAACCAGCTTGTCGGTTACGGTCTCGTCGTCGGGCTTGCAGGCACGGGGGACGGGTTGCGGACGACGCCGTTCGCCGCGCAATCCCTGCGCGCAATGTTGACCCAACTGGGCATTGCTGCGGGCGATTCCCGTGCCGATGTCGCCAATATAGCCGCCGTGGTCGTAACCGCCGATCTGCCGCCCTTCGTGCAGCCCGGAACGCGGTTGGACGCCCGGGTCTCCTCCATCGGGGATGCGACATCCCTGCGCGGCGGAACGCTGGTGATGACGCCGCTGCGCGGTGGTAACGATGAGGTTTACGCGGTCGCGCAGGGCTCGGTGATCGTCAACGGGTTCAACGCCGCCGGTGCCGCGCAGGCCGTGCAGGCCGGTGTGCCGACGACCGGGCGGCTGGCAGGCGGTGCGATTGTGGAAAACGAGCCCCCCGCACAACTGGCGGAAAGCCGCTTTTCGATGCTGCTTCGCAACGGGGACTTCGCAACATCGGTCGCCGTGGCGGACGCCATGAATATCGCAGCCAGCGCTACCTATGGAAGCCCCGTTGCACGGGCGAAGGACTCCCGCACCATCGATGTCATCAAGCCGCAAAACGTGACGCCCGCTCGCTTTTTGGCTCACATGGAAGCGCTCTCCGTCACCACCGACCAGCCCGCGCGGGTGGTGATGAACGCCAACAGCGGCACGGTCGTCATCGGCGCTGCCGTGCGGGTGGCGCGGGTGGCTGTCACCCACGGAACGCTGACGGTGCGGGTGGAGGAAACGCCGTTCGTCTCCCAGCCCAACCCTTTCAGCGACGGGGCCACGGTCGTCTTGCCTGCCACCGATGTGGATGTGGCGCAGCCGGGCGGGCCGTTCTCCAATGTCGGCGGCACCGACCTGCAAAGTCTCGTCGACGGATTGAACAGCTTGGGCACGACACCATCCGACACCATCGCCATCCTCCAAGCGATCAAGAGCGCGGGCGCGCTGCAAGCCGAACTGGTGGTGCAATGATTGCACGTTTTGCCCTGTCGACCTGTCTCGCGCTGACCACACCTGTCTTCGCAAACGAGCGGGAGGCGCAGGATCTCATGCGCTTCTGCTCCAACATCGCGGACCCTGCGCGGGAGCGACGTTACGCGTTGAAACAGGCCGAACTGGAGACGCTGCAAGGCCAGATCGACGACCGAATGGCGAAGCTGGAAGAGAAACGTGCCGCCTACGAGGACTGGCGCGAAAAGCGTGATGATTTCGTCTCGAAGGCGCAGGATTCGCTCGTTGCAATCTACAGCCGGATGCGACCGGACGCGGCGGCGGAGCGGCTGGAACTGCTGGGCGCGCCTTTGGCGGCGGCCATCGTAATGCGGCTAAAGCCGTCGCTTGCTGGCACCATTCTCAACGAGATGAACGCCGACGCTGCGGCACGCGTGTCGTCCGTTATCGCGGCTTCCGGCGCAAAAGACGCAGGGAAGACCGGGTCGTGAGGTTACTGGCTCCCCTTGTGTGCCTCGCTCTGGCAGGCTGTGCCGAAATCTCGGAATTGCGTGCTCCGCCACGCCTTTCCGCCGTTCGGCCTGATTTGGAACTCGACGCACGGCCGGTACCGCAGCCGGTCAGCCACCACGCCTCGACGTTGCGCAAGGGTGGCACAAACCTGTTCGCCGACCGGGTGGCGCTGTCGCCCGGCGATGTGCTGACGGTGTTGATCGCCATCGATGACAATGCCCGCCTCAACAACCGGTCCGACCGCAGCCGCACCGTTGGCCGGTCGCTGAACGCCAACGGCACGATCGCTGCCGGTTCGTTGCAGGGCACCGGAACGGGCGAGGCCGGGACTTGGTTCGACAACGGAGTTTGACGGCACCGGCGGCACGCAGCGTTCCGAGCGCATCCGCCTGTCGCTGGCAGCCGTCGTGACGGACGTTCTGCCCAATGGCAATCTGATGGTCGAAGGGCGGCAGGAAGTGCGCGTCAACGACGAGTTGCGTGTGTTGACCATCGCCGGTCTTGTGCGGCCTGCCGATATCGGGCCGGATAACGTGGTTGCCTACGAACGGATCGCAGAGGCGCGTATTTCCTACGGTGGGCGCGGGCCGGTGCAGGAAGTGCAGCGCCCGCCTTACGGGCAGCGCGTGCTCGACCACGTTTTGCCGTTCTGACATGGCGAAGAAAGTCGATAAGACGGAGAAAATGCCGGGCAAGGCTGGTGCAATCGTCACCTACGCACTGGCAACGCTGATGGCTGGTGGTGCGGGAGCGGGGGCCGGATTTCTGATGCCGTCCGGCGGCACCGCACCCGCAGCGGCACTGGAAGGTGAACCGCCGCAGAAAGGTGCCGGTCAAAGCCGCATTGTCGTAACACCGCTGGAACCGATGCTGACCAATCTGGCCCATCCGGCAGGCACATGGGTGCGGCTGGAACTGTCCCTGTTGAGCGATACGGCGCTGATGCCGGAGGAAGTGGAAGGAGTGAGCCAGGATTTGCTGGCCTTCGTTCGCACGGCGCGCCTGTCCCACATGGAAGGACCGAGCGGATTTCTCACCTTCCGCGAGGCGCTGGACGACCGGGCAAGGTTCGCGACCGACGGCAAGGCGCGGCGGGTTCTTATACGCACGATTCTGTTCGAATGATGCGCGGACTTCTCTTGCTGGGCCTGATGACCGGCCCCGCTTCGGCGCAGGAAATCGCACCGCTGCTCGGCGAACTGGCAAACGGTCTCGATGGACTTACGGGACAGACCACGGCCAACATCGTGCAGATGTTCGGTTTGCTGACAGTGCTGACGCTGGCCCCGGCCATTCTTGTGGTCGTGACCAGTTTTACGCGGTTCATCATCGCGTTCTCGATCCTGCGGATGGGGCTCGGCCTGCAGACGACGCCGGCCAACCTCATCCTCATCTCGCTCTCCCTGTTCATGACGCTCTACGTCATGACGCCGGTGTTCGACCGGGCGTGGGAAAATGGACTGGCCCCCATGTCGCGGGGGGAAATTACGCAGAGCGAGGGGCTTGTCGCAGCGGCGGAACCGTTCCGGCAATTCATGCTGCGCCATGTTCGCAAGGGCGATCTCGACCTGTTCGTGGAACTGGGAGAAGGCGGCGACGATGCGGTCGCAAACTATGCGCCGGAGGAAGTCGGTTTGCGCGCGCTGGTGCCCGCCTTTCTGATCTCCGAAATACGGCGCGGCTTCGAAATCGGCTTCCTGCTGCTTCTGCCGTTTCTCGCCATCGACCTGATCGTCGCCACCATCGTGATGGCGATGGGCATGATGATGCTGCCGCCGACGGTGGTCTCGCTTCCGTTCAAGATATTGTTCTTCGTGCTGATCGACGGATGGACGGTGTTGGTGGGCTCAATGGTGCGGTCGTTCAACTGACATTAACGCTGTTTTGCCCGCCAAAGGGCTGTTAACGAAACGGCAAGAGATACACGGATAGGTTGCGTCAACCCGGTGATGCGGTGCCCCTTCGATACAGGGTGGTCCCGTCGGCATGATGCCCTTTCACCGCCCGGATGTGGCCGGCATGTCTTTTCAAAAATCAGTCAGTTCAGGAACAGATCATGTCTTCCATTCTCACAAACACGTCCGCAATGACGGCCCTCAAAACCCTTCAGATGACAAACGCCGCGCTGGAAACCACCCAGTCCCGCATTTCGACAGGCCTTAAGGTCAACGACGCCTCAGACAACGCCGCTTACTGGTCGATCGCCACCACGATGCGCTCCGACAACTCCGCATTGGGCACCGTCAAGGACGCGCTTGGTCTCGGTGCCGCGAAGGTCGATGTGGCCTCCACCGGTCTTGAATGCGGCGATCAAGGTGGTCGATCAGATCAAGACCAAGCTGGTAGCCGCAAGCGAGCCGGGCGTGGACAAGACCAAGATCCAGTCCGAACTGAAAGAACTTCAGCTCCAGCTCCGCAGCATCTCCGACTCCGCCTCGTTCTCCGGCGAAAACTGGTTGTCGAGCGATGTGGCCGCTGGCTCGTCCGCGAAGGTTGTTTCCTCATTCACCCGTGACTCCGCCGGCGGGGTGAAGGTGGGGACACTGGAAATCGACACGTCCTCTTCGAAGCTGTTCGACACGACGACAGTCTCCGCCAAGAACGGGTTGGCCGATACGGAGTTCGACATCGACACGGCGAGCACGCCGACGCAGGCGTCGATCTCCACCATCTCACTGTCCAACGCGACGACGGAGGAAAATCTCACGCTGATGATTTCCGGCGTCGATGCCCAGTTGCAAAAGATGACCACCTCGGCTGCCGACCTCGGTGCTTCCAAAGCGCGCATTTCCATGCAGAACGACTTCGTGTCCGACCTGATGGGCGCGATCGAAAAAGGGATATCTTCGCTGGTGGACGCCGATATGACGAAAGAATCGACGCGTCTGTCGGCCCTGCAGACACAGCAGCAGCTTGGTATTCAATCACTGTCCATCGCCAATGGTTCGGCTCAGTCCATCCTGTCGCTGTTCCGTTAAGACGCAGCTTGACTGAATGAAGATGGCGGCTCCGTCCCGTGATTGGGTGGAGCCGCCATTTTGGCGCAAGGGCGGATGGTTAACGTCGATGCGTGACCAATCATTCGGCGGCCCCCCTCTTGCCCGAACAACTGCGCCTCATCTCCGCCAACCTGTCCGCCCTTGGCGCACGCCGTCTGACGATGCTGGCGTTGACCGCCGCCCTGACACTGGGCGCACTGGCAACGCTCGGCTGGTGGGCCAGCCGTCCGGCGACCATCACTCTCTATTCCGGCCTTCAAAGGGACGATGTGAATCGCATCGGTCCGGCTCTATCGCAGGCGGGCATCGCCTACGACGTGTCCGCCGACGGCGAGACCGTGCTGGTGGAACCATCCAATGCAGGTCGCGCGCGCATGATATTGGCCGAACAGGGCCTGCCGCGCTCCACCGGTTCCGGCTACGAATTATTCGAGACGATGGGGTCGCTTGGCCTGACCTCCTTCATGCAGCAGGTGACACGGGTGCGCGCGCTGGAGGGCGAGATTTCCCGTTCCATCCGGCTCGTGGACGGCGTGCGCGCTGCCCGGGTGCATATCGTGCTGCCGGACCGTGCCTCCTTCGCCACCCGCGACCGCAAAGCGAGCGCATCCGTGCTGTTGCAAACCGACGCACGCATGGATGCGGGGCGGGCCGACGCAATCCGCCATCTCGTTGCCGCCGCCGTGCCGGGGCTGGACAATGAAGGCGTGACGATCCTCGGTGCTTCCGGTCGATTGTTGGCATCCGGTGCGGACCCGACAAGCGGGTCGCTGACCGGAAAATTTGCCATGCAACGCATGGTGGAAGCGCAACTGACTGCCAACGCTGTGCGCGTGCTGGAACCGTGGTTGGGGGCGGAGAACTTTCGCGTCAGCGTCCAGGCCGATCTGGATACGGATGAAAGCCGTACGGAGGAAACCATCTTCGATCCGGACTCCCGTGTAGAACGGTCGGTCCAGGTGGTGAAAACGGAGGAAAGCAATTCCGAACGCGCGGCGGCCAGCGAAACGAGTGTCGGGCAGGACATTCCCGAAGAGGAAAACACAGGCACATCGGACGGCACCGCCTCGCGGCAAGCGAGCGAGCGACGCGAGGAAACGACGAATTACGAGATCAACTCCAAGCGCGTAGCGACCGTCCGCGCGGGCTACGCCGTCACCGGCCTGTCGGCGTCCATCGTCATCAACCGGGAACGTTTGGCGACGCTGGGTGTGGAGCCACTGACGGATGAGGCTTTGCTGGCCCATCTGGCCGACGCCCGCCGGTCTGTATTGGCCGCTATCGGCTACGATGAAGCGCGTGGTGACGTGGTGAATGTGGAAGCTCTCGCCTTTGCCGACACCACCATCGCATCCGCCGCCGCCACACCGTTGACGCAGCAACTGGCCATGCAAGCCGGTGGCGTCGTTCGGGCTTTGGCGATGGTTGCTGCGGTTGCGCTGGTGCTGCTGCTCGGCTGGCGGCCTGCTGTTCGCATGGTGTTGGCCAGCGGTACTCCGGCTCTAACTGCCGACCCCGCTGCACCGGCACTTGGCACTGCACAATCGGTGCCGGCTTTGTCTGCACAAACGCAAACGGGCGATAGTCTTACCCCCATGGGAGCAGCGGATTTGCCTAACGCGGACCGTTCGGTTCAGGAACGCTTGCGTGCGCTTGCGGATAAGGACGAGGAGCGGGCGGCGGAGGTGTTGCGGAGTTGGCTGTCTACCAACGGTCCCGCACTCGGTGCCCGTAGCGAGGCTCGTATTTCGTGACCGCCCGCGCACCGGACAAGGACAGGCGGCAGGAAATCATCATCGTGCGTCGCAAGAAGCGCGGCGGTGATGGCCACCACGGCGGCGCGTGGAAGATCGCCTTCGCCGATTTCATGACTGCTATGATGGCGCTATTTCTTGTGCTGTGGCTCGTGAATGCAGCCAACGAAGAAACAAAAAAGTCTGTCGCCAGCTATTTCAATCCGGTCAAGCTGGTTGACCGCTACCGCTCTGAGCGCGGGCTTTCGGAAGCCGACGGCCCGTCCCGCAAGCGTACCGAGACGGACGAGAACACCGATCCGGTTCCAGAGAACAAAGCTAGTGGAGAGGCTGATGATGCATCGAAAGACGCAAGTGCAGTCGCTGCGGAAAAACGCACTGCCGCGTTCTTCGCCGATGCGGACGCGGTTATCGACGGGCTGACAAAAGCTGCCGAGGCAGAGAAGCGAATGGAGATCAGTCAGTGGGATACGCCCATCCCCGCAGGCGACGATACACCGGAACGGCTGCGCGACCCGTTCGCCACGGACATCGTGGTCGAGGCCGCACTACGCGCCGAGAACGGCGACGCGGCAGATGATATTCCTGTGCGCGTGGCCGTTTTCGAGACGGATCAGGCCGATAGTTCCGAAGCCGCTCCAGAGGTACCGGATACAGCCGGGACAAAGCCTGATGACAGTCCTGCCGAACCGCCTGCCGCTGCTTTTGAAGAGCCAATGGCGGAGACTGTCGACAGCGCTTTGTCGGGAGATGGTGGGCAGGATGTTGCAGAGGCAGTGCGCGCGGTTCTCGCCAATGCTTCCAGCGGTACGGCGCTCGACAATGCGACCGTGACCATCACACCGGAGGGCACGCTAATTTCGCTGGTGGATTCGACTGGAGAGCCGATGTTCGAGCGATCGTCGGCGCACCCCACGGTAATGCTCGTTCAGATGCTCAACGGTTTGGCCGGAACGATTGCAGACGGCCAACGCACCATCCGCATTTCCGGCCACACGGACGCGACGCCGTTTGCGGAATCATCCGGCTACGACAATTGGCGGCTTTCCACGGACCGGGCCAATACGGCGCGGCTGATACTGGAAAAGGCCGGGGTCGTTTCGACAGCGATTGCCTCCGTTGCCGGATATGCCGACCGCCGCCCGATCCAGCCCGACAACCCGCTTGCCGATGAAAACAGGCGAATCGAGATATTATTGGAAAGCGGCGTGTGACCCGCTTTCTCCTGATGATTGGGCTTCCTGTGTACGCTGATCGGGCCATCACGTGCCAGCGACGATGCCGATGTGTTGAGCCAGCTTTATGCCCTGCTTCAACGCACCCAGAACGAGGTCGTGAACGGCGGGGCGGATTTGCTGCCGTTGCAAAGCCACGTGCTTGAGACTTTGGGCGTGGCCATTGATGCGCGCGCTGAAGACGCGCTGTGGAGCGACGACGACCAGATTGCAGTGATAGGGTACGGTCTGGCGGGCGGCGAACCGCGCAGTTTGACCCGGATGCTGGGCAAAGCATCGCTGTCACCTGCTTCAGAGGCTCTTGTGCGCGGCCTGATCGCCTTTCGCCGGAGCAGGCCGGAGCAGGCCAATTCTCAATTCGCACTGGCCACCGACGAAGCCATCCCCCGTATCCTGCTTCCTGCTGTCGCCATGGTCCGTGGTGCGCTTGCGATGGAGAATGGTCCGGAAGAGGCAGTGCGACACTTCCGGCGCGCAATGCAGCTGGCTCCCGGCACGCTGGTGGAGGAAGCGGCCTTGCGGCGGTTGATGGTGCTGAATGCCGACGACAGTGCGATGCTGTTCAAATTGGCCCACCAGTATTGGCAGCGCTTTCCGAAATCGCCCTACCGGCACCGCGTTTCCACGTTGCTGCGGCGGTCGTTGCTGACGGCGGAGGGAAAGCAGAACGAAGCGATACTCGACGGCTTGCTCCCACTCCTGCCTGCACCGGAACGGTTCGCGTTTCTGGCGGAACTGTCGCGGCAAGCCTTGCTGGCGGGGCAGTCTGAACTGGTGCGCGTGGCGGTTTCGCGCATGCGGGTGGCCGAGACCGGCGCGCGGGAAATAGCGGAGCGTAACAGCGAATTGCTGGTCGATATCGCGCGGCTGACCGGCAGCGATGTGGCCAGCGTGGCGCAGCGTCTCGAACAGCTCGACCCGGCGCTGCTGTCCCGCGAGAACAAGGCGCTTCTCGTCGCATCCCGCCGTGTGGCCGAAGCCATTCTGGCACCGTTTGTGACGGAAGAAGGAACGGCGGCCGCGACCCCGCAAACGGACGCCTATCGCACACGACTTTCGGAAATTGACAGGCTGCTCGATGATTGATTCTCCCCTATCCGCTTCCCCGACGTCCGTTCCAAACGGAAAACACGCGCGCGTCGCCAAGGTGGATGCCGGTTATACGCGAGGTGATGCGCAAAACGCATTTGCGCAACTTGTGGGCAGGGTGGATACAGCACTGTCCGGGCCGGAGGCGAAGGCTCCTGCCGGTGTGCCTGATTTGAAAATGCTGCCGGAAAACGGGTTTGCCGGTGTGTTTGGACGCGACGCAAAGCCACGGATATCTGCCGAACCGAATGTGGTGGCCGCGCCCGCGGCGCATGCGGTTGAGGCAATGGCGGATGCCGCAGATGGTGAGGGTGACCCTGTCATACCCACTGACGATACGGTGATGATCGAGACGCTGGAGAACATACCAGCATCCACACCGTTCGTCATATTAAGCGATGCCGATTTAGACTCCGGCGTGACGGTCGGGCTGGCGAAGGCGGTAGAGGTTGTTTCAGCCGCTGCCTTGCCGGTCCGGCGCACAAGTGCAAAACCTCTCGCGCCTGCTGCATTGAAAGCTGTGCCGATGCCCTTACAGGTCGACCAGCCGACAGTATCGGCACAACCAGGCATTACCGCTGCGCAACCTTTCACGCACGCTATGACATCCGCTGATACGACCGCAATAACGGCCAATCTTGCACCACCCGTGCAGCAGGAGACCGCCGCCCAAGTGCCGAAAGTCTTACGTATATCCCTGCGTCCAGCCGAACTCGGGCCGGTTCAGGTCGTCATTCATACCGGCACCGAGGGAACGACCGTACGTATCGTGGCTGAGACCGATGCGGGTTACGCGGCGCTGGTCAACAAGGGCGACGTGCTGGCTTCGCTGGTGCGCGATCTGCGCGCCGCAACGGTTCTTCCCACCCCGGAAACCGGCCAGCAACCGATGGCGTTCGGGGCGGACGGGCAGGGCGGTGGAAGAGGGCTCATGGAAGAGATGGCGCGCAAGGGTGCCGACCGGCGCGATGCAGGCAGCCAGCGGCCTGATGACGCCAATGACAACTCGCCGCAACCCGACAGCAGCCAACCGGTTCCCAGTTCCCGGCCTCTTTCCTATCGCACGATCTAAAGACTGGCTGGCGGAATGCCGACACGCGGCTGGCACAAGGTTTGATGGTTAGCGTCCGGTAAACGATACCACCGGGAAGCCACCTATGAGCCTGTTTGGAATGATGCGGACCAGCGTTTCGGGTATGCAGGCGCAGGCCGTACGCTTGTCCAGCGTGGCCGAAAACGTCGCCAATGCCGATACGACCGGCTACAAGCGCTCCCATGCCGAGTTCTCGCAACTCGTGCGACCGGGCACGCAAACGCCCACGG
Source organism: uncultured Alphaproteobacteria bacterium (assembly GCA_963841615.1). GTDB lineage: Bacteria > Pseudomonadota > Alphaproteobacteria > Rhizobiales > Rhizobiaceae > Pseudahrensia. Next base: position 377,135 of record CAWJDI010000007.1, read on the forward strand.
GAACGGACACATCGTCCGGCGGAGTGCTGACGACAACACGCACCGACATTTCCCGTTCGGGCACTCTGTCCTACACCCAGTCCGAAACGGACTTGGCCATCAACGGCAGCGGGTTCTTCGTGGTGCAGGATGCCGGTGGGGCACCCTACCTCACCCGTGCCGGCTCCTTCGTGCCCAACGAAAAAGGCGAACTCGTTAATGCGGCGGGCTTGCGTCTGACCGGATACGATTCTTCCAACGGCACGCCGGCGCCAACAGCCAACGGGTTCGACGGCCTCGTGCCAATTTCGATATCGCAGACCGATCTGGTGGCCGCGCCAACGACAAGCGGCATATTTTCGGCCAACCTGCAATCCGATGCCGCAGTCTCCGCCGGACCCTTGCCGAGCGCGAACGCTGCCAATTCCGTCTTCACCAACAAGACCTCACTGACCAGCTACGACAATCTGGGCGATGCCAAACTGCTGGACCTGTATTTCACCAAGACCGGCACGAACACATGGGAAATGACCGTGTTCGACCAGGCTGCCGCTTCCGCCGGTTCAACCTTTCCCTATACCGGCGGGCCGCTCGCTACGAAAACGCTGACCTTCGGCGCAGCCGACGGCCAGCCGACCTTCCCGCCGACCATCGACATAGCCGTGCCGGGCGGCGCGACCGCAACACTGGATCTGTCCGGCATGTCGCAGCTGGCGGCGGATTATCGCGTTTCGGAAGCGGAGGTGAACGGCAATGCGCCGGAGCCGATTACCGGCATCGAGATCGATGATTCAGGCTCGCTGCTCGCCCGCTACGGCAACGGCACGTTTCGTGAATTGTACCGCATTCCGCTGGCCAATGTGACCTCGCCCGACAATCTGGAAACCCGCACGGGCGGAGTGTTCCTTGAAAGCGCAGGCTCCGGCAGCGTGCGGATCGGCTTTCCCGGTGGGGGAGAGTTCGGCACCATCGTTACCTCCGCGCTGGAACAGTCCAACGTGGACATCGCCGAAGAACTGACGACCATGATCCAGTCGCAGCGCGGCTACACCGCCAATTCCAAGGTATTCCAGACCGGCTCCGACCTGATGGATGTGCTGGTCAACCTGAAGCGCTAAAACGGATATGTCGCTCAGCGCCGCTCTCAATATCGCACAGAACTCGCTGGGGCAGCTGTCCCGGCAAACGGCGACCGTTGCGCGCAACGTTACGGATGCGGGCACCGCAGGCTATGTGCGGCGCGAGGCGGTGCTTGCCGATGCCGGCGGTGGTTCCCGTGTGCAAGTGGTGCGGGCGCAACTCGACGCGCAACTCGTGCGGGCGGAGCGTGATGCGCTTTCGGCGGGGTCTGCGCAGACCACACTTGCCACCGGTCTCGGTGCGCTTGGCCGCATATTGGGCAGCCCTGAGGGGGAAGGCTCCATACACGCCGCGATCGGCCGGTTGAGCGACGGTGTGCAAGTCTGGTCGAGCGATCCATCCAACGCCAACCTTGCGGCGACGACATTTGACGCGGCGCGGGGTCTGGCAGGGGGTATTACGGAAGCCGCGCGGCAGATTGGTGCCCTGCGGGCTGACACCGGCAGCGCGATTGCAACCGATATTTCCACGCTAAACGACCTTCTAACCGGCTTTCAAAAAAGCAACGCCGATGTCGTGGCCGGTATTCGCCGCGGCCAGCCAGACCTCGATGCGCTTGATGCGCGCGACGGCCAGTTGCGGGATATCGCGCGGCTGATCGACGTGACGACCGTGCCGCGCAGCGATGGCGACCTTATGATACTGACGCGGGACGGAACGACACTGTTCGAAACCGTGCCGCGTCAAATCGGGTTCGCACCTGCCAATGGTGGCACGCCTGCCGGTGTGTCCATCGACGGCGTGCCGCTGCGGGCTGGTCCGGGGAACGGCGCGCGCGGGGGGATTTCTGCCCGCCTGCACATGCTGAACACGATTTTGCCCGATGCAGATGCCCGCTTGAACGGTGTGGCGCAGGGTTTGGTGGACGCCTTTGCCGAAACAGCCACCGGACAGCCGGATGCCGACGGGCTGTTCACCATGCCCGGCGGCACCGCCTCGTCCTTTGCCCTCTCGGCCAGCCACGATCCGGCTACGGGCGGGTCCATCAATCTGTTGCGCGACGGCGGTGCCAACGGCGCGGCATACCTCGCCAACACGACCGGCGCGGACGGATTTTCCGCACGGCTTACCGCGGTTGCAGATCGGGTTGCCACGCCTTTCGCGCAAGCTGTGGACCAGTCCGGCTGGGTGGACGGCCTGACGTCCGACGCGACGCGGGAAGCCGCTTCGCGGGAGGCGGTGTCGAACCGGATAACCGGCCAGCTTCAGCAGCAGGGCGGCGTGAATATCGACGCGGAACTGGCGCGCCTGCTCGACCTGGAGCGCGGTTATGAAGCGTCCGCACGGATGATGGCGACGGCGGACGCCATGCTGGCGACTCTGTTTCAGGCGGTGCGGTAGATGAACGGCGTATCGGCCAGCGGCGGCATGACGTCCGCCTATACTGGCGCGTTCGAGCGCACGATCTCGTTGCTGCGGCAGGACATCGAAGCAAGCCGCGAGGAGGCGACCACCGGTCGTATCGCCAACCCGGTTGCCGTGTTGGGTGCGCGCAACGGGGAACGGTTGGAACTGAGCGGAACCGCGCAACGCATCGAGACGATCGTTGCGACGAACACATCGGTCTTATCGTTCCTGAGCGTTGCACAGGACGCGACCGGGCAGGTTGCAGGTGTGACCGATAGGCTCGCGCAAACGCTGGTCGTTGCCAGTGGCGGCGGCATTTCGCGCGGCTTTGTCGCCAGTGAGGCCGATGCCACGCTGGAAAGCCTGCATTCGATCCTGAACACGCGCTTTGCCGGACGTCCGGTATTCGGGGGCGAGGAAACGGCGCTTCCGCCTATTGCGGCGCTGAACGACGCACGGGCGGAATTCGCCACCATCTTTTCCGGCCATTTCGGTTTTGCGCCGAACGACCCGGCAGCAGCCACCATTGCCGCCAGCGATCTGGAGAGTTTTCTCGATAGCGTGGCGATACCTACACTGACCGGGGCGTCTTGGTCGGGTGCTATTTCGCAGGCCGGTGCGGGGTCGACTGCGCGGATCGGGTCGAACGCAACAGTCTCGCTTGGCCCCACAGCCGATGCCGCGCCGTTGAAGAATGCCTTCATCATCGCGCTTGTCACGGCCGAACTCACGGCGGCACCGCTTGTCTGCCGAAGCCTTCGAGACGGCGATTTCCTACGGGCTTTCCGGCGCTTCATCGGCCTCCGCTGACGCCGCGCAGTTGCAGGGCTCGACCGCGATCACCGAGGCCCGTGTGGAACAGGCCAGCGAAAGGTTGCTGGCCCATGCTGGGGTTCTGAACGAATCGAGCGAGGCGATGGTCGCCACCGACGCATTTGCCGCCGCCGCCCGCTTCAACGATCTCGCCGTCAAACTGGAGGCCGCCTACACCATGACCGGACGCTTGCAACAACTCACCCTTCTGCGGTTCCTTCCGTGAGCAATATGAGAGCCGCCCGCTACAGCGATGAACGCGACGGCGGCCCGGCCGCACGGGGCGAGGAGCGCGAGGCGTTCGAGCGTGTTCTCGTCATGCTGCGCGCAGTGCGCGAACTGGGCACGCATGGTCCGGCTGCGGTGGAAGCGGCCTTCTACGTGCGCCAGCTTTGGGCGATCTTCATCCGCGATCTGGGCAAGGAAGCGAATGGTCTGCCGGACAAGGTGCGCGCCGATCTCATCTCCATCGGCCTGCGCCTGCTTGCGCTGTGCGGAGGAGTTCGGGGATGGGCAATTCGACCGGGTCCACGAAATTATCGAGGTCTCCGAACTGGTGGCGGGAGGGTTGGAGCAGTGAAAGTGTCCGTCAAATCCGGCGAACGGCTGTTCGTGAACGGGGCCGTGCTGCGCTTTTCCCAACGCACATCGGTGCAATTTCTCAACGACGTGCATTTTCTGACCGAACCCAATGTGTTGCAGCCGGAGGAGGTGGATTGCCCGCTCGCTGAAATCTATTTTGGCGTGCAGACATTGCTGATTGACCCGCAAGCACGGTCGCGCGGATTGTCCCATCTGTCGGAACCCTTCCAGCGGGCGCGGGACGCCAACGAGGATGCGAGCCTTTTGTCCGGTGTCGCCACGCTGATCGCCAGCGAACGGTTTCACGAGGCTATGAAGACCCTGCGCCCGCATCTTCCGGCCAAACAGCGCAAGGTGGAGGCTGTGGCATGACCGGCATCCTGCCCATCGACGCTGCCGGCGTTTCGGCTCCATCCACCGCGGCCAGCAAGGCGAAGGTCGATTACGACGCCTTTCTGCAACTGCTCGTGGCGGAGATGAAGAACCAGGACCCGACCGAACCTATGGATTCGGCACAGTTCATCTCGCAGCTCGCATCGTTCTCCAACGTGGAACAGGGCATCCAGACCAACGAGAAATTGAGCCAGCTTCTGTCCGCCAATGCGCTCACCGCGGCCACGCAGGTCGTCGGGCACACCATTTCGCAAGCCAACGGTGAACCGGGCCGTGTGGTGCGTGTGGAAATGGGGGGTGCCGAAGCGCAGGCCATTCTGGACGATGGTCGTACCGTCGCCCTGTCGTCCGGCTGGACGCTGCATGAAACCGCCGACTGAAAGCCGGATTTGTGAACGAAGCCGATGCGCTCGATCTCGTGCAACTGACCACTTGGACCATCATCGTTGCCTCCGCACCGGCCATCGTGGCCGCGATGGTGGTGGGGCTGTCTATCGCACTCTTGCAGGCACTGACGCAGGTGCAGGAAATGACACTGACCTTCGTGCCAAAAATCATGGCCATCTTCGCCGCCGTGATGCTGGCCGCCACCTTCATGGGCGCGCAGATGGGCACGCTGGCGCAGATTACCATGTCGCGTATCCAAAGCGGGTTCTAGAACAATGAGCGTGGAAGCCGCCTCTCCGCCGCAGAGCATGTTGGGGCGTGGCCGCGACCTGATGTTTGCGGGCGGCATCGTCTTCATTCTGGCGATTCTGTTCCTGCCGATCCCTACTTGGGTGATCGACTTCGGCCTGTCGCTTTCCATCGCGCTGTCGGTGCTGATCCTGATGGTGTCCCTCTGGATCACGCGTCCGCTCGACTTCTCGTCGTTTCCGACGATCCTGCTGATCGCCACCATGCTGCGGCTGTCCATGAACATCGCCACCACGCGGTCCATCCTGTCGGACGGGCATGAGGGTGTGAATGCGGCGGGCTACGTGATCGGCGGGTTTTCCAACTTCGTCATGGGCGGTGATTTCGTCATCGGGCTGACGGTGTTTCTCATTCTCGTGGTGGTGAATTTCGTCGTCATCACGAAAGGCTCCACCCGCATCGCGGAAGTGGGCGCGCGGTTCACGCTCGACGCCATTCCCGGCAAACAGATGTCCATCGACGCGGACCTGTCGGCGGGCACGATCGACGACGAGGAGGCCAAACTGCGGCGGCGGGAGCTTGAGGAGGAATCCTCGTTCTTCGGCTCGATGGACGGGGCGTCGAAATTCGTGCGCGGCGATGCGGTGGCCGGTCTCATCATCACGAGTATCAACATCGTCGGCGGCATCATCATCGGCACGACGCGCCACGGCATGTCGTTCTACGAAGCCGCCGACGTGTTCACCAAACTGTCGGTGGGGGACGGGCTGGTGTCGCAGATACCGGCGCTGATCGTGTCGCTTGCGGCGGGTCTGCTGGTGTCGAAGGGCGGCACACGGGGTTCTGCCGACAAGGCGGTTTTCGACCAGCTGGGCGCGCACCCGAAGGCGTTGCAGATTGCGGGCGCGCTGCTGCTGACGATGGCGCGTTGTGCCCGGCCTGCCGTTCCTGCCGTTCATGCTGCTGTCCGCCGCCGCGTTCGGTCTGGCTTATGCGGAAAACGCGCGGCGCAAAGCGTCGGCGGCAGCTGAGATCGAGAGCCGGTTGGAAGGGGAAGCCAAGGTCGGCGAGGAGCAGCGCAATTCGGTCAAGGCGGCTTTGGATGCAGGGGAAATCGAACTGATCTTTGGCCAGCATCTCGCCTCCCATCTGGCGACCAAACAGGACGAACTGGCCCACCGCATGACGCGGATGAGGCAGAAATTTGCCCGGCAGTATGGGTTTGTCGTGCCCGACGTGCGGCTGGGCGAGGACTATGACACGGCACCGAAAGGTTATTCGATCCGCATCCACGGCACGTCCGTTGCCGAACATGAGATGAGACCGGGCGACATTCTGGCGCTGATCGACGATGCGCCCATGCCGACCATTCCAGGTGACGAGACCATCGAACCGGCCTTCGGTATCCGTGCCCTTTCGACGTCGGCGACCTTCAGCGAAGACCTGCGGCAGATGGGGTTCAAGGTGGTGGACGAGGTGTCCGTCATCCTCACGCACCTGTCGGAAACCATCCGCACGAACCTGCCGCAACTGCTGTCGTTCCGCGACGTGAAGACGCTGATTGCGGGACTCGATACCGACTACCGCAAGCTGGCCGACGAAATCTGCACCGGGCCGCTCAGCTATCCCGGCGTGCAGGCCGTCTTGCGCGGGTTGCTGGCCGAGGGCGTGTCCATCCGCAACCTGCCGCTCATCATTGAGGCGCTCGCTGAAGTCGCCCCCCATATCAACCGCACGGAACGGCTGGTGGAGCATGTGCGGATGCGGATCGCCCAACAGCTTTGCGGCGATCTTGCTGTCGGTGGTCGCCTTGGCGTGCTGCGGTTGGGGGAAGAGTGGGACAAGGCATTCCATGATGCCGTGGCGCGGGATGCGAGCGGAGACGTGATCGGGTTCACGATGGAGCCTGCGCGGCTGGAAGAATTTGGCCGTGCCGCGCAGAAATCGGTCGACGGTCATCTGGCCGAAGGGCGTGATTTCGTGCTGGTCACATCGCCCGATGCGCGGGGCACGGTGCGGATGATCATGGAGCGGTTGCACCCGGAAATCGCGGTTCTGTCGCACGTGGAAATCGCGCGGGGCATTCCGGTGGATGTGATCGGGCAGATCGCTTGATGGCTGCATCGTGGATGCGCTGACCGTCACCGGCATTGCCGTGTTCTGCCGCGTGGCGGGGTGCTTCATGGTGCTGCCGGGCCTGTCCAACAGCGGCGTGCCGGTGCAGGTGCGGCTGTATATGGTGATCGGGATTGCGGTTTCGATCGCTGCCCTCGTGCCGCTCCCCGCCACGGGCGCGGCAAGCCCCGCAGCGCTGGTATCGCTGATTGCCACGGAAACACTGATGGGGGTGGTGCTGGGCCTACTGGGGCGGTTTGCCATGTTCGCGCTCTCGTTCGGCGCGACGGCGGTGGCAACTGTGATAGGCTACGGCAACATTCCCGGCACCGTAATGGAGCCGACCGAACCGCAGGCCGTGCTGGGCACGCTGGTGACCTTTAGCGCGCTCGTCGTGCTGTTCCAGCTGGAGTTCCACCACGAGGTCATACGCGCACTGGTGGCGAGCTATACGCTCGTGCCGGTGGGGGAACTGCCGCAGCCTGGCATGTTGCTGGACGATATGACGGCGGTGACCGACAGGCTGTTCCGCGCGGTGTTGCAGCTTATCGGACCGTTCGTCGTCTATGGCCTGCTGGCCAACGCGACCATAGGGCTGGTCAACAAGCTGGCGCCGCAAATACCGATCTATTTTGTGTCGCTTCCCGCGCTCATCTTCGGCGGGCTGGTATTGCTCTATCTGGTTTTCCCGACCTTCCTGATGCGCTTTGGCGAGGTCTTTTTGGAAACATACACGGGCTGACGGCAAGGGTGGCGTAAGGGGGGGATCGTACTGTTCGGGCAACCGAATTGAGAAACCATCATGGACCCGATAAGCCAGATTGCTGCGCCCAAGCCGTCGCCGGTCACGACCACCGCGCCAAAACCTTCGTCGGACGTAGCCATCGCCTTCGATACGATGCTGATGCGGACGGTCGTGGAGACGATGCTGCCGAAGGATGGTGCTGCATTCGGCGGGGGGATCGGTGCGGATATGTGGCGGTCCCAACTGGCCGATGCGGTGGCGGGGCAGCTGGCACGGTCCGGTGCGGTATCGTTTGCAGCGTTGGCTGGCTTAACGCCGGAGAAAGCGCCATGACCCGTTCCCTCGCTGCCCGCGCTGTTGACCATGTGGAAACGGAAACTGCGTTTTTAGAAAACGATCCGGCTTTCGATCTGGCCGCTTCGACCCAAACCAAGGCACGGCTGCTGGCTGAATTGCGCCGCAGCGACACGGCCCATGTGGGCACGACGGACGAAGTGAAACATCTGCGGGATGCGCTGGCGCGCAACGGGGCGGAACTGGCGGCACAACTGGCCGCCGTGCGTGAAATTGCGGCGATCATCATGGAAACCGTGCGGGACGACGCCAGCGATGGCACATACCGTTCCGGCAGCCGGACCGGTCGCGTGCTATCGGACGCTACGGTTCGGACTGAGGCTGCATGGGCGCGTTTCTCCATATCCTGCTGTGCAGCGCGGCGGCCATCGGCGGCCATTATGCGGTCGGCCTGACGTCTCAGCCTCATTCAGCAACGACTGACGGACTGGCCGAAGCGCAGCGTTTCGTGGAGCCGGGACTGATGGCGGTTCCCATCGTGCGGGGTTCGAGAATGCACGGGCTCGCCTTTCTCAAGCTGGGTCTGACAGTCGATGCAGCCCTGGATCTCGACGAGAACGCCCTGAATACGCTGATCGCCGATGCGCTTTACGACGCCGTCATTCCCGAACCCTCAAAAGCCGATAGTGCCAAGCCGTTCGACATGAGTTTTCTCGAACTCGACACTCTGCGCGCGGGCATTGTCGCGCGTTTGAACCACGCCGTTGGGATGCCGGTCGTGAGGGATGTGATGGTGTTGCAACTGGATGTAAGGGACAGCGTCGATCTGCGATCACCGACATTGAAGGCGGTGATCGGTCGATAAAGGTGGCTAGTCACCCCCGCTGAACGGGTGGAACGAAGCCTCTTCCACCGCGTCGATGCTGTAGCCGTCAATGGTGCCGACCGAGGCGATGACGAAGCGTGCGAATGCCTGTTCATCTTCCAGCGCTGCTTGAAACTCTCCCGCCCGTGTCAATGCGGCCTGTGTCAGCCGGTCCGATGCGACGGCGATCAACGGAGCTTTGGACGGCTTTCCTTCCTGCACCGTGTAAACCAGGCTGAGCGCGATGTGCCCGAGCGCACCGTCCTTGCCAAACAGGGTGGTGATGATCGGACCCGAGCGCAAAACAGCCTGCGGAGCGGCACCGACGTCTGGTTTTGGTTGCTGATACAATGCAACCCCGGCCAGCGCCGCTGCGGCTACGCAACCGGCCCACAGGCCGGGGAGGACGGACGTGATGGACATGGCGGAGGTCTCTTCTGCGTGATTCCGATCTTCCCACGGCAGCCTTGTCCGCGCCTTGCTCTTATACGACTAACAGCAATACCGTGGCGCCTAACGGCTCTTCAAGAAACATCCGCTCTATGACCAAAACCCTCGCATCCCGCTTCCCGAAAAATTTCATCTTCGGCGCCGCGACCGCCGCCTATCAGATCGAGGGCGCAACGCGCGAAGACGGGCGGGGGGCGTCCATTTGGGACGCATTTTCCAACATGCCGGGGCGCGTGTTCGGCGGGCACACTGGCGATGTTGCGTGTGACCATTACCACCGCTGGGAGAGCGACCTGGACCTGCTGGTCGACTTCGGGCTGGAAGCCTATCGATTTTCTGTCGCCTGGCCACGTATCCTGCCGGACGGAAGCGGCGCGGTGAACGCGGCGGGGCTTGATTTCTACGACCGGCTGATCGACGGGCTGGTTGCGCGTGGCATCAAGGTGTTTCCAACGCTGTATCACTGGGATTTGCCGTTGACGTTGGCCGGGTATGGCGGCTGGACCGACAGGAACACGGCACACGCTTTCGCTGATTACACAAGCGTGGTCGTGGCGCGTCTCGGTGATCGGATGGACGCGCTGGCGACGTTCAACGAGCCGTGGTGCTCGACCTATCTCAGCCATCTCTACGGCATTCACGCGCCCGGTGAGCGCAACCTCGATGCGGCGCTATCGGCGGTTCACACGACCAATCTGGCGCACGGGCTGGGCGTTCAAGCGGCGCGGGCGGAGCGGGCCAATCTACCAATGGGCATCGTGCTGAACGCGCAATCGATCTATCCGGCGTCCGATAGCGACGAGGACGTGGCGGCGGCAGAACGGGCGTTCCAGTTCCACAACGGCGCATTCATGGGACCGGTTTTCGCCGGTGCCTATGAGCGCGATTTCATGGACGCTTTGGGCGACCGGATACCGGTGCAGGACGGGGATATGGAGACCATCGCCCAACCGCTCGACTGGTGGGGGCTGAACTATTATTTCCCGACAACCTACACAACGGACGCCGGTGTGGAGTTTCCCTCGGTCCGCGAAGTGTCGTCGACAAACAGCGACGTTCGCACTGATATTGGCTGGGAAATCAAGGCGGAGGGACTGAGCGACTTGCTGATGCAGGTTTACGAGCGATACGACTTGCCGCCTGTCTATATTACCGAGAACGGAGCCTGCTACAACACCGAACCGGACGCGGATGGCGTGATCGATGACGAGGCGCGCCGCGCCTACCTTGAAGACCATCTGGCAGCGAGTGCGAATGCGATCGAAGCGGGTGTCCCGTTGAAGGGATATTTCGCGTGGTCGCTGATGGACAATTTCGAATGGGCCGAAGGCTATGCCATGCGTTTCGGCGTCGTGCATGTGGATTATGAAACGCAGGCGCGAACCGTGAAGCGAAGCGGGAAGTGGTATTCCGCATTGGTCCGGCAGCACCGGAGCGGCTAAAGCCCGTCCGCCCGGTCCAAATCGCGTTGAATGCGTTGAAGGCGCACCATAAAGGCTTGCACTTCGTTCGATATGCGCTCGTGCAGCCGTTCCGTCAAGTCTGGATATTCCTCCAGCATGCGCCGGAACAGCGGGCGCGGTATCTTCATTACCTCGCCACCCTGCGGCGCGATGGCGGTGGTGGAATGGTCGGTGGGTGTGATCAATGCCATCTCGCCGACCAGCATGCCGGGGTGCAGGGTGCCAACCACGATGCCTTTGTCGCCCCCGCGTTTCAGTTCGAGATGGCCCTGGCGCACCACATAGCCGCCTTCGGAAAACGCCCCTTCGCGAAACAGCCGTGCCCCTGCCGCCAGCCGCCGCGTTTCCGCACCGAAGGCGAGAAGCCGAAGCTGTTCGCGGTCGAGTTCCTCAAAAAGAGGCACTTGTTGCAGCAGGGCGATATCGTTGTCGAGGGACATATTATGGCCTCACGCGATTGCCGTGCTGGACGCACGGCCCGCTGCGGCGGCGCGCGACCGTGCCGCGGCTCGGCTGGCCTCGCTCACGCGGGCGCGAAAGCGAAGTCTCAAAAATCATGGAACCAGCTTGTAGCCGCCTGCGTCGGTGACGAGGAGGCGGGCGTTGGAGGGGTCTGTCTCAATCTTCTGCCGCAGGCGGTAAATGTGGGTTTCCAGCGTGTGGGTGGTAACGCCGGAATTGTAGCCCCACACCTCCTCCAGCAACACGTCGCGGGTCACGACCTTCTGCTCCGCGCGGTAGAGATACTTTAGGATCGCCGTCTCTTTCTCCGTCAACCGCACCTTCTTTTCGTCTTGCGTGATCATCAGCTTCTGCGCAGGGCGGAACGAATACTGGCCAACGGTAAAGACCGCGTCTTCGCTCTGTTCGTGCTGGCGCAACTGCGCGCGGATGCGGGCAAGCAGCACGGCGATCTTGAAGGGCTTGGTGACGTAGTCGTTGGCACCGGCTTCGAGGCCGAGAATCGTGTCGGAATCCGTGTCGTGGCCGGTCAACATAATGATCGGGCTCTTGAACCCGCCCTTGCGCAGCAGCTTTACCGCCTCGCGCCCGTCCATATCCGGTAAGCCCACATCCATGATGAGAAGGTCGGTATGGGCTTCGCGTGCACTCGTTATACCCGCAGCAGCCGTCGTTTCCTGCCGTATCTTGAACTCCTCGTAGAGCGAAAGCTGTTCGATCAACGCCTCGCGCAGGTCGTCGTCGTCGTCCACGAGAAGGAGTGCGCGTTCGGTCATGGAGTGTTCCGTCGCCTGTTACGTCTGGTGTTACAGATCAAACGTGGCACTGTCGCAACGTCAAGTCGTTATCGCTTCGCGGTGCCATGCCTAAAACCCTTCGTGTAACTGTTCGCCCCGGTAACAAGCAGCAGGGATTTCTGCATGCGGGTGGCCGCACATTCGCCTGCGCGCTCGGGCGCAGCGGGCTGGTGAGCGTGAAGCGGGAAGGGGATGGTGGCACACCCGTGGGGCGCTTTCGGCTACTAAGGGCCATGGTGCGGGCGGACCAGACTGCCGTGCAAACCGCTTTGCCGAGGACATTTATTGGCCCGGATGACGGCTGGTGCGATGCGGTTGGGGACCGGAATTACAACCGCCCGGTCGCCTTGCCGTATCCAACCTCTCACGAGGTCTTGATGCGTCGTGACCGGCTCTATGATGTGGTAATCGTGCTGGACCACAACATCACCAGCCGCATGAGCCGAGGCGGGTCGGCGATCTTCTTCCACATCGCCAAGCCTGGCTATCCGCCAACGGAGGGCTGCGTGGCGATCAGCCCGCGCGATATGGCCTGGGTCGCCGCGCGGGTTGATTCAAGGACGATTATGCAGATCGGTTAGTTGGAGGCTTCCGACTGGGCCATACGGCTCTGCCGCTTGCGGTCGATGGGGTCCAGAATGCGCTTGCGAAGCCGGATGTTCAGCGGCGTCACTTCCACCAGTTCCTCATCCGTAATGTAGGCCAGCGCTTTCTCAAGTGTCATGTTGATCGGCGTCGTCAGTTTCACCGCCTCGTCCTTGCCGGACGAACGCATGTTGGTGAGCTGCTTTCCCTTCAGCACATTGACTTCGAGGTCGTTGCCGCGGGCATGTTCGCCCACGATCATGCCCTGATAGACCTTGGCACCGGGATGAATCATCATCGGGCCGCGGTCTTCCAGATGGAACATGGCGAAGGCCACGGCCTCGCCGTCAGCGTTGGAAATGAGCGTGCCGGTGTGGCGCTGGGCGATGTCGCCTTTGTAGGGCGCGTATTCGAGGAACGTGCGGTTGAAGATCGCTGTGCCGCGCGTGTCGGACATGAGTTCGGACAGATAGCCGATCAACCCGCGCGTCGGTGCGTGGAATACGAGCCGTGTGCGCCCCGTGCCGGACGGTTTCATTTCCACCAGATCGGCGCGGCGCTGGGATAGCTTCTCCACAACCGGGCCGGAGAATTCCTCGTCCACATCGATGATGGCTTCCTCGATGGGCTCCATCTTGTTGCCGTTCTCGTCTTCCTGCATCACCACGCGGGGGCGACCGACGGTCAGCTCAAACCCTTCGCGGCGCATGGTTTCGATGACGATGGCCAGCTGCAATTCGCCTCGACCAGCAACCTCATAGGCGTCCGTGCCTTCGACTTGCGTGACCTTGAGCGCAACGTTGCCCTCGGCCTCCTTGATCAGACGGTCGCGAATGACGCGGCTCTGCACCTTGTCGCCTTCACGGCCTGCCAGCGGGCCATCGTTGACGCGGAAGGTCATGGACAGGGTTGGCGGGTCGATGGGCTGGGCGGCAATCGGTTCCTTGATGCCGGGGGCGACCAACGTGTCGGCGACGGTGGCTTTCGTCAGGCCAGCAATGGAGACGATGTCGCCCGCCTTGGCGTTCGTCGACCGGCTTGCGCTCAAGGCCATCGAAGGACAGCACCTGCGTGATGCGGCCCTGCTCGACGACCTTGCCGTCCTGGTCCAGCGCGTGGATCGCCTGGTTCGGGATCGCCACGCCGGAGGAAATCTTGCCGGTCAGGATACGACCGAGATAGGGGTTGGCCTCGATTGTCGTGGCCAGCATGCGGAAATCGCCGTCCTCGACGGTCGGCGCAGGGACATGCTCCATGACGAGATCGAGCAGCGGGCCCATGTCGTCCTTCGGACCTTCGGCATCCATCGCCATCCAGCCTTCCTTGGCTGAGCCGTAGAGCGTGTGGAAATCGAGCTGTTCCTCGTTGGCTTCCAGATTGCCGAACAGGTCGAACACCTCGTCCAGCACCCAGTCCGGGCGGCCGTCGGGCTTGTCGATCTTGTTGATGGCGACGATGGGTTTAAGGCCGAGCTTCAGTGCCTTGGCGAGAACGAACTTGGTCTGCGGCATCGGGCCTTCTGCGGCGTCCACCAGAATGATGACGCCGTCGACCATGTTGAGGATACGCTCCACCTCGCCGCCGAAATCGGCGTGGCCCGGCGTATCGACGATGTTGATGCGGTTGCCCTTCCAGTTCACGGACGTGACCTTGGCGAGAATGGTGATGCCGCGCTCTTTCTCCAGATCGTTGGAATCCATCGCCCGCTCGTCGACCTGCTGGTTGTCGCGGAATGTGCCGGATTGTTTCAGCAGAACGTCGATCAACGTCGTCTTGCCGTGGTCAACGTGGGCGATGATGGCGATATTGCGGAGGGAGGCAGTCGAGCCATCTTTGGTCGTGTTGGGGGAAGCGTCTGTCGCGGACATGGGAAAGGCCTGAATAGGAAGAAAGGGACCGGGGGAGGACCGGTTGTCGGGGTGTCCTAGACGGGATCGCGCCAAGGCACAATCGCAGGACTGAGCAACCATCTGTCGCTTGTAGAACTTTGTGAGGTCGTGATGCGACGGGGTGACACAGGGGGTTCAGGCGCTATTCTGGTCTCAAGCAGGCGAATTTTCGCCTGAAAATGGGGGGAATCCATGATGACTGACACAAATGCAACCATTCCACCGGGGACACGCGCACCGCATCCCTCGGATACGGACTTCGAAATCGGGCAGGACAATATTCAGCCTTTCGGTCTCGACATTCACAATCCGGTCTTTGCCATATCGGCAATTTCGATCGTCGCCTTCGTCATTCTGACACTGATGTTTCAGGAAGGCGCGGGTGCTTTCTTCGGCTCTATGCGCGACTGGCTGACATCGACCTTCGACTGGTTCTTCCTGTCGGCGGCCAACATCTTTGTTCTGCTGTGCGTCTTCCTGATGGTGACACCCTTCGGGAAAATCCGCCTCGGCGGCGTCAATGCCAAGCCGGATTACGGCTATCTCGGCTGGTTTTCCATGCTGTTTGCCGCCGGCATGGGCATCGGCCTCATGTTCTTCGGCGTGTCCGAGCCCATGTCACACTACGCTTCATCGCTCGGCGGTATCGCCGGTGAGGCCGGAGCGCGCACCGACTGGGCACCGCTTGGTGCTGCCGTTGGTGATGTGGAAGCCGCCCGCAATCTCGGCATGGCGGCCACGATCTTCCACTGGGCACTGCATCCGTGGGCAATCTATGCGGTCGTTGCTCTCTCGCTGGCCTTTTTCACCTACAACCGTGGCCTGCCGCTAACGCTTCGGTCCGCATTCTATCCTATCCTCGGCGACCGGGTCTGGGGCTGGCCGGGCCATGTGATAGACACGCTGGCCGTGTTCGCCACGCTGTTTGGTCTGGCGACCTCGCTCGGTTTCGGCACGGAGCAGGCGCTGGCCGGTCTGAACTATCTGTTCGGCTGGGGCACGGGTCCGCTGGCCAAGGTGTTGCTGATTGCAGGTATCACCATCCTCGCGCTGATTTCGGTCATTCGCGGTCTCGATGGCGGCGTGAAGGTGCTGTCGGAAATCAACATCGCGCTGGCCGCGTTGCTGCTCGTCTTCATCATCATTATCGGACCGACGGCGGACATTTTCGCAACGATCGCCACTGGCGGCGCGGCCTACGTGACGGAACTCATTCCGCTGTCGAACCCGTTCGGGCGCGAGGATGACAATTTCCGCCAGGGTTGGACGGCGTTTTACTGGGCGTGGTGGATTTCGTGGTCACCGTTCGTGGGCATGTTCATCGCCCGCGTTTCGCGCGGTCGGACCGTGCGGGAATTCGTGTTCTGTGTGATCGTCATTCCCACATTCGTCTGCATCTTGTGGATGGGTGCCTTCGGCGGCACGGCGATCAGCCAGGTCGTGGCAGATGCGTCGGCTGCGGTGAAGGATGCGCCGCTTCCGCTGAAACTGTTCGAGATGCTGGCACCGCTTCCGCTGGCGGGGATCACCTCGTTTATCGGCATCGTGCTGGTGCTGGTGTTCTTCGTCACGTCGTCGGATTCCGGTTCGCTCGTCATCGACACGATCACGGCAGGCGGCAAGACGGATGCGCCGGTTTCCCAGCGCGTGTTCTGGTGTTCCTTCGAGGGCGTGGTCGCCGCGACGTTGCTGCTGGTTGGCGGGTCGTCCGCGCTTTCCGCCTTGCAGGCAATGGCGGTGTCCACGGGCTTTCCATTCACCATCGTGCTGCTGGTCATGTGCGTCAGCCTGATGATCGGCCTGAACAGGGAGCGCACAGGTGCATGGCCGCTTCACACGAGCCCGCACCCGCACGGCACGGCGCCGCAAGCTGCCGAGTAAGCAGCGTTACGAATGAAAGAGCCCGCGGGACCATCGTTCCCGCGGGCTTTTCGCTGACTTGGTGTCGGTTTATCTAGCCCCGGGCGAGATCGGCCAGAGCGTTGGCCGCGACCGTTAGGCGGGACACGGAGGTCGTGCCGCCCTCCACGATGGGCTTCAACTGGCTGGCGGTCAGGGCGGCGGCGGCCTTGTTCACCTCCAGCCACGCTTCGGTGCCGTTGCCGGAGCGCATGATGTCGACCGTTATCTCCCGGCGCGCCCGATGGAGACCCTGCATGGCCCGGTCGAGAGCGAGGGAGTCGTAGTAATCCGGTAGCGAGACTTCCCGCGACGCCTGCACGATGCGACCGATCTGGAACGTCTTGGTAATAGCGAAAAAGGCGTGGGCTGTTTCCTCCAGCTTTGCGTTCGCAGTGCGGGCGGCGAGTTCGATGTCGGGAACGAGCGCCAGTATCGCCATTTGCCCGAGGCGGGTCGCCAGAGCCGAAGGCACGCCCTGTTCCTCGAATGCAGCCGCTTCACTCGCCATGCGATCAACCAGAAAGTCGGGTGCCAGCTTGTCCAGTTTCGGCGACAGAGCCTCCACGGCCTTTCCGTAACTTTCAGCGACCGGCGCGATGCCCTTGCTGTAATCACCATTACGCGCGAACCACACCGTCTGCCCGACCACGCAATCACGCACGATGGCGTAAAGCGCCAACTGCGCCTCGCCCGCGATCTTCGTGTCGAGCGCGTCGATTGAGTCGGACAGGTCTTCCAGCCCATAGGCTTTCCAGGCCGTCAGGAACGCCCGCGCGAGCGTGTCGATGCCTTTGCCGGTGCGCTCCATCGCCTGGTTGATGAAGGTCGGGCCGCCCCGGTTTATCATGGCATTGACCAGCACCGTGCCGATGATCTCGCGCCGGAGCCTGTGGCCCTCGATCTCTTCCGTGTAGGTCCTCTGCATCTTCGGCGGGAAATAGCCTTTCAGCAGCGCATCCATCACCGGGTCGTCCGGCGCGTCGGTGGCCAGCACATCGTCGAGGGCAACGATCTTGGCGTAGGCGAGCAGAACGCCGATTTCGGGCCGCGTAAGCGGCTGGCCCGCGTCACGCCGTTCGGTCAGGGTCGTGTCGTCCGGCAGGTCTTCCACGCCACGGTCGAGCAGGTCGCGCCGTTCCAGCGACTGCATCAGCCGTTGCTGTTCGCCCATGCCATCAAGCCCGCGACGCGCTGAGAGCGAGATGGCGAGCGTCTGGCGATAGTTGTTCTCCAGCACGAGATGCCCGACCGTCTTCGTCATGCTTTCCAGCAGCGTGTTGCGGCGCTTGCGGGTGAGCCTGCCGGACTTCATGGCGGCGGCCAGCGCGATCTTGATATTGACCTCGACGTCGGAGGAATTGACGCCGGCGGAATTGTCGATGGCGTCGGAATTGATCGCCCCGCCATGTTGGGCAAAGGCGATGCGGCCGGGTTGGGTGACGCCAAGGTTGGCACCTTCGCCCACGACTTTGGCACGCACATGCTTGGCCATGACGCGGATAGCGTCGTTGGCCCGGTCGCCCACTTCGGCGTCGCTTTCGCTGCCTGCCTTGATGTAGGTGCCGATACCGCCAAACCACATGAGGTCCACCGGCGCTTTCAGAATTGCCGTCAAAACCTCTTGTGGCGGGTGTTCACCGGCCTCGAAACCGATTGCGTCAGCCGCGGCTTTGGACAACGTAATCGTCTTGGCAGACCGGGAGAAGACGCCCCCGCCTTTCGAGATCAGCTTTGTGTCGTAGTCCTGCCAACTCGACCGGCCCATTTCGAACAGGCGCTTGCGCTCCTTGAATGTGGTCTCCGGATCGGGATTCGGGTCGATGAAGATATCGCGGTGGTCGAAGGCTGCGATCAACTTCGTCTGTTCCGACAGCAACATGCCGTTGCCGAACACGTCGCCGGACATGTCCCCCACACCGGCGGCGGTGAAGGCTTCCGTCTGGATGTCCCAGCTTGGGTTTCCGGACGGGCTTTCCATTTCGCGGAAATGGCGTTTGACGGCCTCCCAAGCGCCACGCGCGGTGATGCCCATGACCTTGTGGTCATAACCGGCCGAGCCACCCGAAGCGAAGGCGTCGTCGAGCCAGTAGTCGCGGGCCTGTGAGATGGCGTTGGCGGTGTCGGAGAATGTGGCCGTGCCTTTATCGGCCGCGACCACGAAATAGGGGTCGTCTCCATCGTGGCGCACGATGTGCGCCGGGTGGCACGACGTTGCCGTCCACCAGATTGTCGGTGAGCGAGAGCAGGGAAGAGATGAAGACCTTGTAGGCGTCGCGCCCGGCCTCGAACCATGCGTTCGGGTCGGCGGCACGGGACGGCAGGCGTTTTGGCACGAAACCGCCCTTGGACCCGACAGGCACGATGACCGCGTTCTTGACCTGCTGCGCCTTCACAAGCCCCAGCACTTCGGTGCGATAATCCTGCGCCCTGTCCGACCAGCGCAAGCCGCCACGGGCGACAGGTCCGAAGCGCAGATGCAAGCCTTCGACCTGTGGCGAAGACACGAAAATTTCCCGGTAGGGCACAGGCTTCGGCATGATCGGCACGCAGGAAGGGTCGATCTTGAACGCGAAAACCGGCGCGGGGGCGGCGTCGGTGCCCCGTTCCTGCGGAGCATAGAAATTGGTGCGCAGCGTTGCCAGAATGACCGAACGGACATTGCGGATGATGCGGTCGTCGTCGGATGAGGTTACGGATTCCAGCGCCTGTGTTATGGCCGCGTCCAGTCTGCCCTGTTGCTGTATGCGGGTATCCTTTTTGATGGACGGGTCGAAGCGTGCCGCGAACAGCCTTGCCAGATCGCTGGTGATTGCGGGGTGCCGCCCCAGCGTTTCGGCCATCGACCGGGCGGTGAAGCGGGAGCGGATCTGGCGCAGATATTGTGCGATGGCGCGCATGACGGATGCCATCTTCCAGTCCAGCCCTGCCATCAGAACAAGCCCGTTGAAGCGGTCGTCGCCGGTCTCCCCGCGCCAGACGGCACCCAGAACGTCGGTCAGCGGCGCGTCCTGCGCCTCCATGTCGATGGCGCGGCCCTTGAAATGGCGCAGCGACATGTCGTGGATGTAGACAGTTTCTCCATTCTCCCGCTCGACGGAAAACGTTACTTCCTCAATGACATCGAACCCCATGTTCTCAAGGCTCGGGACGCGCAGCGACAGCGCCAGCGGTTCGCCCAAATGGAACAGTTTGAGTTTTACTGCCGCGCGGTCATCTTCGTTGGCGCGGTGAAAGTCGATGGCGAGGGGCTGGCCGGTGCTCAGGTCTTCGAACAGGCTTGCATCGTGCAGCGCGGTGGCCGCGTTGTAGGCTTCCTTGTAAGCCAGCGGAAAGGCGTGGCGCTGGGCGTCCGGGTCAGCGGCAAGCAGACGGTCTTCCCACGAGCGCGTGATTTCCGTAACCCGCCGCTCAAGCGTTTCGCGGGCCACGCTAGGTGTTCTACCCGCATCGCGTCCGATTATGAAGTGAACCCGCACCATGCCGTTTTCGAGAAACGCCGGATAGAACGCTGACAGGCGACCGTCGAAAACGTCACAGAAATAGCTGCCAAGCTGCTGGCGCACACGGGTGTCGTAGCGTTCGCGCGGCACGTAGGCGAGAATGGAGACGAAGCGGTCGAACCCGTCCGGGCGGGCCAGAACGCGGATGCGGGGACGTTCCTCCAGCCGCATGGCGACGCCCGCAAACTCTGTCAGCAGGCCGGTTTCGATCTGGAACAGCTCGTCGCGCGGCCATGTTTCCAGCACGTTGGTGAGCGCCTTGCCCGCATGGCTGTGGGGGTCGGCGTCGAAGTGTTCGAGCACTGAGGCCGCCTTGTGTCGCAGCACGGGAATGGTGCCGACGGACTTGGTGTAGGCGGTGGACGTGAACATACCGACGATGCGGAGTTCGCCCACCACGTCGCCATTGTCGCCATAGCGTTTGAGCCCGACATAATCGAGATAGGTGTTGCGATGCACCCTGGCGCGGGCGTTGGCCTTGGTGATGATGAGCGGGTCCGGGCGGGCGAGAAAATCGCGGATTTCCTGCGTCATCGTCACCGCTTCGCCACCGCGCGACATAACGGCGAGGTCGGAATCGCGCAAAATGCCCAGCGCGCTGTCATCCACCGCCGTGGCGTCTTCTCCGTCGAAATCGTATTCGCGCACGCCCAGCAGCACGAAATTATCTTCGAGTATCCATTCCACGAACTGAATGGCTTCCGCGAGGGAGTCTGCCGGCACCGATGGTGGGTTGTCGCGCAGCGATTGAACCGCCGCAGACAGACGCTTTCGCATAGGCTGCCAATCGTCGGTGACAACGCGCACCTGGTCGAGCACATCCCCGAGATCGGCCTTCAGCTGCTTGCGCTTTGCGGCACTCACGCTGGCCACGACGATGGCAACGAGGGATGTGTCACCCTTCTTTTCCGACCGGATGACAGGGTGGGCGACGAGTTGCGGTTCCAGCGATTGCCGCGACAGTTCGGCGACGATGGAGTCTATGATGAAGGGCCGGTTCGGCATGGCGGCAACGATCAACGTCGCGGGGTGGGCACCATCCGCCTGCAACGCTTCGACCGAAAGCCTGCGTTTGCCTTTGCCTTCGAGCGCCTTGCTCGCGTATTCGAGAATCTCCGTGCGGGTGGGTTTGGTGAGCGCATCCAGATCCTCATGCGCGACTTCTGCGAAAAGGGTCTTGTCGAGCGCCTTTGCGCCGCTGGATTTTGCCGTCATGATCGTCCTCCCGGTAGCGGTGCCGTGTTCGGTTCGACCGCACGCCCAAAGGAACGCAGGAGACATAAAATGGCAACAGGCGATAAGACGGTAATCGCGCTCGATACGGGCAAAACGACCCTGAGCGACGCGACAAAGCGTTATTTCGACATTTGCGAGGAGAAACTGGGCCTCGTTCCCAATGTTTTGCGCGCTTATGCCTTCGACGATGCGAAGCTGCGCGCCTTCACCGATATGTATAACGACCTGCTGCTCGGCGATTCCTCGCTCACCAAACTGGAGCGGGAAATGATCGCTGTGGTCGTGTCTGCGGTGAACCGCTGCTTCTATTGCCTCACCGCGCACGGTGCAGCGGTGCGTGAATTATCAGGCGACCCGGCTCTGGGCGAAATGCTGGTGCAGAACTACCGCGCCGCCCGCCTCGAACCGCGCACCCGCGCGATGCTGGATTTCGCGGTCATGCTGACGGAAAGCCCGGAGACGATCGAGGACGAGGACCGGGACGTGCTACGCGACGCGGGGTTCGACGACCGGGCGATCTGGGACATTGCGGCGGTGGCCTCGTTCTTCAACATGACGAACCGGATGGCGGCCGCCAGCGACATGCGGCCGAACGCCGAATATCACGGCATGGCGCGCTAAGCGGCGTTTCGCTTTAGCTGGGCTTCAGCAGGGGCATCTGCGGTGCCGATCCACAGGTCGAGAAAGTCATCGAGCCATCTGCTGATCGCGGGGTCGTGGATCATGCGGCCCTGCAGATGCTGCTTGCGGTTCTGAGCGCCCGGCTTTTTCATGCGCTCGGCGCCCTTTACCGACCAGCGGCACATCATGGCCAGCGTCAGTTCGGTGTGGAACTGCACGGCAAATGCGTTGTCGCCGTATCGGAAGGCCTGGTTGGGATAAATATCGCCGGTTGCCAGCGGCACGGCACCGTCCGGCAGGTCGAACCCCTCGCGGTGCCATTGGTAGATCATCGACGGCCAGTCCGGAATAAGCGCCCGCCCTTCCGGCGTCGGGTGCAGCGGGTAATAGCCGACCTCCACCTGCCCCTCGGGGTGCTGGGTGACGGACCCGCCGAGATGGCGCGACAGTTTTTGCGCGCCGAGGCAGATGCCGAAGAACGGCCGGTTTTCCTTCAGCGGAACGGCCAGCCAGTCGATTTCGCGCTGCACGAATTCTTCCGTATCGTTTGCCGAGGACGGCCCGCCGAACATCACCGCTCCCGCATGATTTTCCAGCGTTTCCGGCAGGGCGCAGCCGAGCGGCGGGCGGCGAATGTCCAGCGTGAAGCCGCGCTCGATCAGCCGCTGGCCGACACGGCCGGGAACGGACGTTTCCTGGTGGAGAATGACGAGAACGGGGCGTGTCTCAGTCATCGGACAGGCGGTTCATGGCGGCGGTGATCGAGTCGGTCGCGCTCTGGCCGTGGCGTTCCTTCACCCGCTGTTTCAACAGAATGCGTTGCTGGGTCTGCACCCCGAGCAATTCGGCAACACGCCACACCACATTGTCCTCGAACTCGTGCAATTCGCCGTCCGCATAGACCATTTCCCAAAGGTCTTCGACCAGCAACATGCGGTCGTCGTCGTTCATTTCGCGCTTCAGCACGCTTGTGAAGGCGTAAAGATCGACGGCCTCGTCATGGGTCGCGCGTGCTTCGGTGGCGAGGGCGTCGGCTTCCTTGCGGTCGAGATTGTAGTGGGTGTGAAGGATGAGGCGCAGGCGCTCCTCTTCTTCCGGGTCGATCGTGCCATCGGCTGCGATGACGTGGACCATGAGGGCGGCGGCGGCCAGATTGCGGTCGATGGCACGGGGCGTGGCGGCCTTGTCGGCGTCCGGTGCCAGCCCGAGCATGGATTTAATCGTGTCGAACATGGGCGTTCCGGCTTTGCATTTTCAGGGCAGGTTAGCGCAGACTAATGAATCGAGCGTTGCCCGCCAAGCGGCGAGATGCCCTACCGCGTCGGCGCAAGTTCAAGCGCGGTCAGCCTGTCCCAGGCATCGGCGTAGGAATCCGTATAGATGGCAGGCACACCTGCTCGTTTCGATGCGGTCGAGCGCCGTTCTCGCCTCTGCATCGCGCGTGTCGGGCGTCACGTCATGCACGACGACCGCCTGAATCCGTCCCGGATAGCGGTCCACGATGGCGGCATAGATGTCGAGATCGCGCTGGCCGGAATCGCCGAACAGCAGGAAGGGCAGGTCGGGGATATGTGTCGAGTATGCGGGCAATGGCTCCGGTCTTGTGACCATCATGCCCGCCGGTCAGCCACTTGTCGGCGTCGAGGCCGAAGTCCTTCAGCAGCATGGGGCCTTGGGGAATGGCATTCATTACCATGTAGCGGTCGAACAGGTCGAACAGGTTCCACGGGGAAGACGACACGTAGAAGACCGGATTGCGCTCGCGATCCGTCAACGCGGTGTAGAGTTCGGGCAGGGTGTCGTAACCGCTGCGGGCCTCGGGAGAGCTGGCAACGACCCTACGCCAATGTTTTAGAAAATTGGTTGCGCCGGTTTCGACGATCGTGTCGTCGATATCCGAAATGACGCCGAACCTGCCTTCGCGGACGGCGTGCGGACGCGCACCGTTGCGCCGAGCGGGACGGTGTCGTAGCCGGGCGCGTCGAGCAGTTCCAGATGCACATCGTGCCACGGAGCGTCCGGGTCGAAGGCCGTGCCGGGATCGAATGTCAAATCGACGAACCCCTCGGAATTCGTCACCACCTCGCCGGTTTGGTCGCCGCATTGCCAGCGAATACGAGCGTTGGCGATCTCATCGCTCTCGTAGCGTTTGAACGTGTGCCGGATATTGTGCCAAAGCGCATCCGAATGGATGGCGGTGGTGACGCCCTCGTCCTCCAGCACCCGCGCGCGCACCCAGAAATTATTGGTCGTTCCGAACCCGTGATAGGGCGCGATCATCGGGGTGCCGGTCAGGCCCAGCGCGTCGGCGGTGCTATGCTTGAGCCTACCCCATTCTTCTTCGACCGCATGGGCGATAGCGTGAAGGGGGCCATTTGGTTTGAATATCATGACAATTTTCCTGATGCGGTGGCGCAAGCCAAACCGTGGCCCGGTCCTTAAACGGCAGGAACGTCCCACGCTTGCCCCGGCTGCAGGCGGCGGAAAATGTCCGCGCCGACGCCGTGCTTGGCAAGCGCCGCATCGAGATCGGCAATCTGGTCCTCGATGCTTTCGTCCGTCAGTTGAAACGTGCCCCAGTGGTGGCCGAGCGTATAGGCCGCATTGCAAGCCAGATGGCCGCGCACCGCCTCGTCCGGGTTCTGGTGCTGTGGCTTCATGAAACTGCGCGGCTCGTAGGCACCGAAGGGCAGAATGGCGAGGCGGAAGCCACCGTATTTCGCTTTGGCCTCGTCGTAGAACCGGCCGTCGAACCAGCCTGTATCACCCACGTGATAGATCAGCCCCGCCGGACCTTCCACGACGAACGCCGCCCACAGCGCGTTGCGCCTGTCGCCCATGCCGCGGGCGGACCAGTGGTGGGCGGGTTCGAAATACACCTTTATTCCACCTGCCAATTCTACCGTTTCGCCCCAATCGGCGGTTTGCGTACGGATGCCGGGAAACTTGTCGTGGATGATCGTGTCGTTGCCAAGCGGCGTTACCACCAATGGGTCGTCGCGCTGCTTCAGCTTCGCAAGCGTTGCGATGTCGAGATGGTCGTAATGATTGTGCGATAGCAGCACGGCGTCGATTATCGGCAGGTCATCGAATGCGATGCCGGGATCGTTAACGCGTTTCGGCCCAGCCCAGGAGACCGGCGAACACCGTTCGCTCCACACCGGGTCGGTCAGGATGTTGAGACCACCGGTTTGGATGAGCACCGTGGCGTGGCCTACATAGGAAACACGCAGGTCGCGGCCTGTGACGCGGGCAGGCGGCTTGTCGGAATAGGGCGATGGATAGCGCTCCGGCCATTTCTTGCGCTCACCGCTCAACTGCCATTTCAACAGATCGACAAACCCTTTCGGCTCCTCACCGCCCGGATTAAAGAAGACGGTGCCATCGAAATGGTCCGAGACGGGGCCGGAGTAATACGGATTGCGCGAGCGGGCCACGGCGATGCCTCCGGCCGTGGCGCCCGCACCGAGGAAGGGCAGGGCGGCGAGCCATTTGAGAAGGGTTCTGCGTTTCATGGCCGTTCCTTGCCGAACCTCTTTGGCAAACACAACAACGGCCCCGCATCGAAAGATGCGGGGCCGTTGTAAACGATGTTGTCTGCGTATGTTTTCAGGTCAAAATGACGATGAGAATGACGATCAGGACGATGGTTCCGAGTCCGATACCGATACGCACTACGCTATCGCCACAATGCCAAGAACGACAAGCAGGAAGACGACGAGTGCGATACCAATGAGTATCTTAACGCCGGTCATTGCTGCGCCGGATACACGACCGAAACCGAGAAGACCGGCTATCGCCGCAACGGCGAGAAGTATGAGAATCCATGAAAGCATAATAAAACTCCTGAGGTGATATGGTTCGGTGCGACAACGCGTCCCTGCCATTCTCGTTCCACGCGTCGTGTTGCTTGACTTGGCGGTATGTCTGCGGTTGAAAGCGGCACAACCGAACAACCGTTCGTGAGCAGCCGACCGGCCTTTCCGTATCTGGAAACCACCGGAGGTCCACACCCGTCAGCGCGATGCGCCCACGGGTGCTGTTTGCGTTTGGGTGTTTCCGATATGTGAAACCAGCGCTTGTTGCGTGTATTGAACAGGAAAGGACCTATCTGGTCCCTAGTTTAGAGACCGAAGGAAACCGCCCATGTTCGATTCCCTTTCAGACCGCCTTTCCGGAATTTTTGATGGCCTGACGCGCCGCGGTGCGCTGTCGGAAAAGGATGTCTCCACCGCACTGCGCGAGGTGCGGCGCGCGCTGATCGAGGCCGATGTGGCGCTCGATGTGGTGCGCGATTTCGTCGAGCGGGTGCGCGAGAAGGCCGTTGGTGCGTCTGTCGTCAAATCCGTCACGCCGGGGCAGATGGTCGTCAAGATTGTCCATGACGAACTGGTCGCGACGCTGGGCGAGGACGGCGTTTCCATCGACCTGAACGCACCCGCGCCGGTCGGCATCATGATGGTCGGCCTGCAAGGGTCTGGTAAGACGACGACGACCGGCAAACTCGCCAAGCGCCTGACCGAGAAGAGCCGCAAGAAGGTTCTTATGGCGTCCCTCGACGTGCGCCGTCCCGCCGCGCAGGAACAGCTGCGCCAGCTGGGTATCCAGACGGGCGTGGAGACGCTGCCCATCGTCGAAGGCCAGAGCCCGGTGCAGATCGCCAACCGCGCCATGCAGGCCGGTCGTTTCGGCGGATACGATATTGTTCTGCTCGACACTGCCGGTCGCACGGCCATCGACGAGCCGTTGATGCAGGAAATGGCGGACATCAAATCCGCCGCCAACCCGCATGAAATCCTGCTCGTTGCCGATGCGCTCACAGGGCAGGACGCCGTCAATCTGGCGCAGAATTTCGACAAGCGCGTCGGCATCACCGGCCTCGTGCTGACCCGTATCGACGGGGACGGGCGCGGCGGTGCGGCGTTGTCCATGCGCGCCGTCACGGGCAAGCCGATCAAGCTGCTCGGCACCGGCGAGAAGATGGACGCGCTGGAGGATTTTCACCCCAAGCGTGTGGCCGACCGCATTCTGGGCATGGGCGATATCGTCTCGCTGGTGGAGCGGGCTTCCGAAACCATCGACGCCGAACAGGCGCAGGCCATGGCCGCGCGGATGGGCAAAGGCCTTTTCGACATGAACGACCTGTCTCAGCAGCTCGGGCAGATGTCCAAAATGGGCGGCATGGGTTCGATCATGAAAATGATGCCGGGTATCGGCAAGATGGCCAAGCAGATCGAGGCCGCCGGTATCGATGACAGCGTTTTCAAGCGCCAGCAGGCGATCATCTCGTCCATGACGAAGAAGGAGCGCAAAGCGCCCAAGCTGCTCAATGCCAGCCGCAAGAAACGGGTTGCCAAGGGGTCTGGCTCCACGGTGCAGGAAATCAACCAGCTGATGAAGATGCACCGCCAAATGGCGGACATGATGAAGTCCATGACCGGCAAAAAGGGCGGCAAGCGTGGCATGATGGGGCAGATGGCCTCCATGATGGGGCTTGGTCAGGGCATGGGCGGGGCAGGCGGAATGCCTCAACTTGCCGCCGGGTATGGGTGCTGGTGGGGGAATGCCGGATGTGGCTGGCATGGACCCAAAACAGCTGGAAGAAATGGCGCGGCGGATGGGCGGTCCCGGTGGCATGCCGAAATTGCCAGCCATTGGCGGGGGCGGGATACCCGGGTTTGGTAAAAAGCGGTGACCGTTCTTGAAACCGAAAGGCTGATCCTGCGCGACTGGCGCGAGAGTGATCATGCTCTCGTCACCGAAATCTATGCCGACGAGGATCACGCCCGTTATATCGGCGGCGCGGTTTCGGAAGATCGTGCGTGGCGTGTGCTATCCAACTTCATCGGACACAAGGTGCTGCGCGGCTACAGCCTGTTCGCCATCGAAGAAAAGGCGACCGGCACGGCAGTCGGGTGGGCCGGACCGTGGTATCCTTTCGGCTGGCCAGAGCAGGAAATTGGCTATTCGCTGGTGAAATCTGCGACAGGCAAAGGCTATGCACGTGAAGCTGCGCGGGCCGCTTTAGCTCATGCTTATGACGATCTTCGCTGGGAAACGGCTATCAGCCTGATCGATGCCCGCAACGAGGCCTCCAAACATGTCGCTCGTTCATTGGGCGCAGATTACGAAAGCGACGCCGTTCTGTTCGGCAAGGACAAGGCCGAAGTCTGGCGGCATCTGCCTCCCGCGCAATTCCGGGAGCGTTTCGCATGACGCCTCTTGAGCAGTTCGCCCATTACCGCCAGTCCATCGACAATTTCGATGCGGCGCTGATCCACATTCTCGCGGAGCGTTTTCGCGTGACCAAGGCCGTGGGGGCATTGAAAGCCTCTGCCGACCTGCCCCCCTCGGACCCCAAGCGGGAAGCCGAACAAATCGACCGTCTGCGTGCGCTTGCACAACAGGCCGACCTAGACCCGGACTTTGCGGAAAAGTTTCTCGAATTCGTCATTCGCGAAGTCATTCAACACCACAAACAAGCGCGCTCCTGAGCGCACTCATTAAGGAAATTATCCATGGCTACCCGTATTCGTCTCGCCCGTGGCGGCTCCAAGAAGCGTCCATATTACCGCATCGTCGCTGCCGACGCCCGCGCGCCACGCGATGGTAAGTTCATCGAAAAGCTGGGCACCTACAGCCCGCTTCTGGCCAAAGACTCCGCTGAGCGCGTAACTCTCGACACCGACCGTATCCAGCATTGGCTGGACCACGGCGCGCTGCCGACCGACCGCGTCGCCCGCTTCCTCGATGCCGCCGGTATCAAAAAGCGCGATGCACGCAACAACCCGAAGAAAGCCAAGCCCGGCAAGAAGGCCGAAGAGCGCATTGCCGAAAAGGCGCAGAAGGAAGAGGACGCCATCGAGGCCGCTAAAACCGCTGCCGAAGAGGCCAAGGAAGCTGCCGCTTCTGCTGCTGCCGCAGCGGCTGAAGCTGTTACCGACGCTGCCGAAACCGTTGCAGACGCTGCATCCGATGCCGTGGATGCCGTCACCGACGCCGTCACAGGCGAGGACAAGCCTGCCGAATAAAGTCGTCGTTCATGTCAAAGCCCAATCCTCTCGTCCTTCTCGCCACTATCGGCGCACCCCACGGGGTGAAGGGGGAGGTGCGGGTGAAGACATTTACCGCCGACCCCGAGGGGTTGGCGGATTACGGGGCGCTGCGCTCCGGCGATGGGCGGCGCTTTAAGATCAAGCGCATGCGGCCGGACAAGACGGTCATGGTCGTGAAGTTCGAGGGACTGAATTGCCGTGAGGAGGCCGAAGAGGTGCGCGGAATCGACCTGTTCGTTGAGCGCCACCGACTGCCCCCCGTCGAGGACGATGACGAATACTACGTCACCGACCTGATCGGCTTGGCCTGCGTGGATGAGAGCGGCGCGGCGCTCGGCACAGTCGGCGCTGTCGAGGATTTCGGCGCGGGAGACGTGCTGGAGATCGAGCGGCATGGCGGCAAGCCGCTGCTGGTCTCTTTCACCCGTGCCAATATTCCCCATGTCGATCTTTCCGCGGGACAGGTTACAGTTGTGGTGCCGCCCGAAACGGGCGAGCCGCAGCCTGACCCTGAACATGATGAGGAGGGTGCGTGAACTATGCCGCGCCTTTTCACCGGCATAGCCGTTCCCGGCCCGCAGCGCGCGGCGCTGGCGCTGTTCCAGTCCGGGCTGGACGGAGTGCGGTGGGTCGACACGACTGATCTGCACATCACGCTGCGCTTCATCGGCGATGTAAGCCCGAAACAGGCTGATACCATCGTCGAGGCTCTCGATAGCCGTCCTTGGCACGCGCCGGAGATCGCGTTTACGCGGCTCGACGCGTTCGGCGGGTCAAAACCGCGCTCGCTCTACACGGCGGTAGCGGAAGACGAGGGGCTGATACGGCTTCAGGCCGCGCAGGAACGCTTGATGCAGGCGGTTGATCTGCCTGCCGAGGGGCGTCGCTACACGCCGCACGTCACGTTGGGCCGTTTGAAAGCGGGCATTCCGGCGGAAGCGATTGCCGCGTGGTTATCGAGACAAGGCACCGCGCCCCTGTCCGGCCTCGTTCCGGCTTACCAGCCAACACGCTTCGTGTTGTATTCGGCGAAGGAATCCACCGGAGGCGGGCCGTATCAAGCCGAGGAATTGTTCACATTCCGCGATCCGGCTGGCGGGGATTGAACCCAATCGCCCATCGCGCATTGTCGGTGATGGTAACCAACCCGATCCTGAACGAAACTAAACGCTCCGAGGCGATGGAAACGCTGTCGGAATGGCAGGTCGTGGAAGGGCGCGACGCGATCCGGCGCATGTACACGTTCGACAGTTTCCGCGACGCCATGAACTTCTTCGGGCGCGCCATGCCGGTGATCGAACGGATGAATCACCACCCCGAATGGGCCAACATTCACAAGCGCAGCCTCGTAGTGCTGACGACCCACGACAACGGCGAAGGCGAAAGCGGGCTGACCCGGCTTGATGTCGAATTGGCAAAGGCACTGGACGCGCTGGCTTAATCAGGTCGCGTTTACGCAGCGCAGGGTGGCGACTTTACTGATAGCTGCGGTGCCGCACCGAAAGTGCCGCGTAGTTCCTGCCCCTTGGCCTGAACGGTGACGGTCGCTCCCTTTAATTCCGAGTCCGCCACGGTGATTTCGCGCTGATGCTTCGTGTCATCCACGTCGATCGTGAAAGCGATCGTTCCCCCGGATGGGAGTGTTGCGACGCGCAGCGTTACCAGCCGGTCACCATCCGTCACAACTGGCAGTTCCGCCAACGCTTTGCGTCCGGCCACGACCTCGAAAGGCTGAAACACCTCGACGCCCGCACCGGTGTTGGTCACATCGAAAATCAGCCCACCAGCGGAGCCGCTCATGTCGATGGTGATGGTTGCATCTTTCAGAGCGCAGGATGCGGAGTTGCGTATTTCGAAACGGTCTTTTGGGGCGCCTTCATCGAAGCGCACCGTGATGTCGGCAAGCGCAGACGAAGCGCCGACCAGAATTGCAGCGACGGCCATTGGCAGGGATGCGGAACTGAAAAGTGCCATAATCTCAAGTCCTAACGCGGCGCCATGCGGATCGCGCCGTCAACGCGGATGCTTTCGGCGTTCAGCATGGGGTTGGTGCAAATATGTTCCACCAGATCGGCATATTCCTCGGGTTTGCCGAGGCGGGACGGGAAGGGGACGGAAGCGGAAAGCGAGCGTACAGCGTCTTCCGGCAGGCCCTCGAATAGCGGTGTGCGGAACAGGCCGGGCAGGATGGTGCAGACGCGGATGCCGTCGCGGGCCAGATCGCGGGCGATAGGCAGTGTCATGCCTTTAACGCCGCCTTTCGAGGCTGAATAAGCGGCCTGGCCGACTTGCCCATCCTCGGCGGCGACGGAGGCTGTGTTGATGATGACGCCGCGCTCGCCATCCTCGCCCAGTGGGTCGAGATCCACCATCGCGGTTGCTGCGTGGGCGATGCAGTTGAACGTGCCGATCAGGTTGATTTGAACGACTTTCGCAAACGTCGCCAGATCATGCATCCGCGCCGCGCCCGTTTCCCGATCACGGCTGACGGTCTTCATCGGCGGGCCGATACCGGCGCAGTTGACGAGAATGCGCGCTGCGCCGTGAGCCTTTTCGGCACCCGCGAAACCTGCGGCCACGCTCGCGGCGTCCGACACATCGACCTTCTCGAAAGTGCCGCCAATGTCGCTGGCGACCGTCTGGCCACGGTTTTCGTTCAAATCGAATATCGTCACGCGCGCGCCTTCGGCGGACAAACGGCGGGCGGTGGCTTCGCCAAGGCCGGAAGCGCCGCCGGTGACGATGGCTGCGATGTCGCTGGAAAGGATCATGGTCGTGCTGTCCGCTGGGATTCGTTTGCTCATCGGTAGCGGGCGCTTGGAACGGGAGCAAGTTGTGACCGTTCAACCGGCAACCCATATTCACCGTAAGCCTGACGGTACACCGGAGACCACGCCATGAAAGACGAAACCATTCGCGACATCATCACCCCCGCCGATGAAACCACGCGGCGCAAGAACGAAAGCAAAGTCCGCACCGAGTTCTGGGATAAGTTCCGCGCCTTCGCCTCGAAGCTGCCCTTCGCCGAGGAGGTGGTGGCGGCCTATTATTGTGCGCTCGATTCCAGGACGCCGCTGAAAGTAAAGGCAACGCTGTTCGGAGCGTTGGCCTATTTCATTTTGCCGTTCGATTTCGTGCCGGACGTGTTGCTGATCGTCGGCATGGGCGATGATATCGCGGTGCTGTGGGCGGCCATTACGATGGTGCGCGGCGCAATAACGGATGAACACCGGCAACAGGCGCGGGAAGCACTGGCCGAAGATGCGGTCGTTGTCGATTAGTCCTTGCGGAACGTCAGGTAACAGGGCGTTCGGCCCTCGCGGATGGCTTTCGCCTCGTAGCGGGTTCTGAACCAGCCGTCCCACGGCTCGTTCCAATCCGCAGCCCGTTCCGCCGTCCACTGAAATTTTCCGTGGTCGTGAACATGGCCCAGCGTCCAGTTCACATAGGTATCGATGTCGGATGCGAAACGAAAAATGCCGCCCGGTGTCAACGCGCTGTGGATGCGCTCCAGATTGACCTGATTGACGAAGCGGCGTTTCCAATGGCGCGTCTTTGGCCACGGGTCGGGATAGAGCAGGTCGATATGGTTGATGGAACCGGCGGGCAGCCAATCCAACAGCGGC
Source organism: uncultured Alphaproteobacteria bacterium (assembly GCA_963841615.1). Lineage (GTDB taxonomy): Bacteria > Pseudomonadota > Alphaproteobacteria > Rhizobiales > Rhizobiaceae > Pseudahrensia. Next base: position 409,630 of record CAWJDI010000007.1, read on the forward strand.
GCCGCGTCGTCGTCATGCAGCCGGATATTGGCGAGATCATCGTCGTCAATCCGCCCCAGCATCTTGGCCATGCCGTCTATAAACGGCTCGACGCCAATGAAGCCTATCGACGGGTTTGCAGCGGCGCGGTGGGCAAGATGCTCACCGCCGCCGAAGCCAATTTCCACGTTGATCGTCTCAGGCGACGCGGGAAACAGGTCACGGAGGTCGTCCGGCGCTGCGCTATCGAGCGGAACGGCCCGTTTGGGCAACAACTCTTGGAGGAGGCGCACCTTCCGGCCGTACAAGGTTTTTGCCTTGCGTCGGCCGTAGAAGTTGCGCTCCGCTCTCGTGTCGTCTTCCGTCACGCCGTGTTTCAGACAGCCGCCTTGAACTGATCGACCAGATCCGTTTTCTCCCAAGAGAAATGGCCCTCATCGGTCGGTGTGCGGCCAAAGTGGCCATAGGCGGCGGAACGGGCGTAGATGGGGCGGTTCAGGTTCAAATGCGAGCGGATACCGCGCGGTGTCAGCACCATAATATCCTTGATCGCGGCTTCCAGTTTTGCGTCGTCAGCCTGTCCACCGGTATCCACGTAAAGCGACTGGGGCTGAGCCACGCCGATGGCGTAGGAAAGCTGGATCGTCGCCCAGTCACATATGCCTGCCGCCACGATGTTTTTGGCAAGATAGCGCGCGGCATACGCAGCCGAACGGTCCACTTTCGTCGGGTCTTTACCGGAGAACGCGCCACCGCCGTGGGGGGCGGCACCGCCATAGGTGTCCACGATGATCTTGCGGCCGGTAAGGCCCGCATCGCCATCCGGACCGCCGATGACGAACACGCCGGTCGGGTTCACATGCCAAACGGTGTCTTCCGTAATCCAGCCATCGGGCAACACATCGCGGATGGTGGGCTCCACCATGTCGCGGATGTCCTGCGGGGTTTGGCTTTCGCTCTTGTGCTGGGTCGACAGCACGATGGAAGACGCACGCACGGGCTTGCCGTTTTCATACACGACGGAGACCTGGCTCTTGGAATCGGGGCCGAGCTGGTCGAGCTCGCCGGAATGACGCTTGGCGGCCAGTTCGCGCAGGATCAGGTGGGAATAATAGAGCGGCGCAGGCATATAGGATTCGGTTTCGTTCGATGCGTAACCGAACATGATGCCCTGATCGCCGGCACCCTCTTCCTTGTTGCCGGATGCATCGACACCCTGGGCGATGTGGGCGGACTGGTCGTGCAGCAGCACATCAACCTGCGCATTGGCGTGGTGGAAACCGTCCTGCTCGTAGCCGATATCCTTGATCGCGGCGCGGGCGACGGCCTCGATTTCGTCCGGCTGCACCTTGTGCTCACCGGACGGGCCACGGATTTCGCCACCGATGACGACGCGGTTGGTGGTCGTCAGCGTTTCGGCTGCAACGCGGACGTCCCACGGGTCGATGTGTCCGTCCACGGCGCGGCGGAAAAACAGATCGACAATCTCGTCGGAAATACGGTCTGAAACCTTGTCCGGGTGCCCTTCGGAGACGGATTCGGACGTGAATGTGTAATTGCTTCGTGCCATTATATGGCTCCCTTGCTTAGCTGGAGACCCGCGCGAAAAGTGTGGGGGCAGCAGTAAATTGACCGGACGCAACAAGCAGGGTGCCAAACACGCCGGAACCCGCGCGCTTTACGGAGTGGCAGGTGGGCTGTCAAGGAATATGCAGAAACCTTTATATCCTGTGGTCGGCTTCGGAAATCCGTGCCCTGTGGAAAACTCGCCCCCGGTGTCGCGTGACTGTCACGGAAAGCCGCGATAGTCTTTGCGTCCGCGTGGAAGCGGACAGGGTTGTGCAACAGGCGCAGCCACCCCTTTCACGCTCCACTGGGAGATAAATTCACATGACCATCCGCAAGACACTCGCAACAACGTTCGCTGCCGCACTTCTGGCGACCGCCGCTACCGTGGCACCGGCATTCGCCGAGTTTTCGCTCGACAGCCGATACACCGATAACGATGGCGACCTGATCGCCGACATTCCGCCCGCTGCCGAACAGGTGGACCCCGCGACGCTGATCTTTGCCTACACGCCGGTGGAAGACCCTGCCGTTTATGCCGAAGCATGGGGCGATTTTCTGAAACATGTGGAAGAAGTGACGGGTAAATCCGTGCAGTTCTTCCCGGTCCAGTCCAACGCGGCACAGATCGAGGCGATGCGCGCCGGTCGTCTGCACATCGCCGGTTTCAACACCGGTTCCAACCCACTGGCCGTTGCATGCGCTGGCTACCGTCCGTTCACGATGATGGCGGCTGCTGACGGTTCTTTCGGTTACGAGATGGAAATCATCACTTATCCCGGTTCCGGCATTGAAAAGGTCGAGGACATCAAGGGCAAGAAACTGGCCTTCACGTCGGAAACCTCCAACTCCGGCTTCAAGGCACCGTCTGCGATCCTGAAAGCCGATTACGATATGGAGCCGGGCCGTGATTTCGAGCCGGTGTTCTCCGGCAAGCACGACAACTCTATCCTCGGCGTCGCCAACAAGGACTATCCGGCCGCGGCCATCGCCAACTCCGTCATGGCCCGCATGGTCGAGCGTGATGTGGTGAAGCCGGAGCAGATCGTGTCGGTCTATAAATCCCAGACCTTCCCGACCACCAGCTACGGCCTTGCCAACAATCTGAACGAGGATTTGCAGGCCAAGATCAAGGAAGCGTTCTCGACGTTTGAGTGGGAAGGCTCCTCGCTTGAAGCCGAGTTCAAACAGTCCGGCGAAGCGCAGTTCGTTCCGATCACATTCAAGGACAACTGGGAAGTGATCCGCAAGATTGATGATGCCAACGGCGTCACATACAGCTGCCAGTAAGCGGCTTTGACACCATACCGATACGGGGCCCCATTGGCCCCGTATCGCATTTTCCCGTGCCTATTTGGGAGCGGGGCTTGACGGCGGCGCGCGGGTGACGTGCGTTGCGAAGCGCGAAACTTTCGCGCGGCGACTAATATCCGGGGGGATCTTGCGTGCTACGGCTGGACAATCTGACGAAGGTTTACAAGACCGGCGATAAGGCCCTTTCGGATGCGACCATCACCGTTTTACCGGGGGAAACCATCGGTTTGATCGGCCCTTCGGGGGCGGGCAAGTCCACTTTGATCCGCTGCATCAACCGTTTGGTGGAGCCGACAAGCGGAAAGGTTTTTCTCAACGACCTTGATCTGACCGGTCTGTCGCGGGGTGAGTTGCGCAAGGCGCGGCGGCGGATCGGGATGATCTTTCAGGAATACGCGCTGGTCGAACGACTGACCGTGATGGAAAATGTGCTGTCCGGTCGGTTGGGCTATGTGCCCTTTTGGCGTTCATTTTTGCGCCGCTATCCGCAGAAGGATGTCGATCGCGCCTTCGCCCTGCTGGACCGGGTCGGCCTTTCCACGCAGTTCAACAAACGGGCCGATGCCCTGTCCGGCGGCCAGCGGCAGCGGGTTGGCATTGCCCGTGCCTTGGCGCAGGAACCGGAATTATTGCTGATCGACGAGCCGACAGCATCGCTCGATCCGAAGACGTCACGGCAGATTATGCGGCTCATTTCCGAAGTCTGCGCCGATACCGGCTTGCCAGCGATCATCAATATCCACGACGTCGTGCTGGCACAGAATTTCACACAACGGATCATCGGCTTGCAGGCGGGGCGCATTGTGTTCGACGGTCCGCCCGAGGCGCTCGACAACGATGCGCTGACCAGCATTTACGGTGAGGAAGACTGGACGCAGATGCGTGGTGCGAAAGCCGAGGACGATGAGGCGGAAGCGGAGGATGCAGCACAGCGTTCCGCGCTCGATCTGGATTCCCGCGCGGTTGCCAAAGCTGCTGCCGCCCAATGACCTCTGAAGCCGCACTTTCCGATAACCCGCGCACATGGAAACGCCCGCCGGTTCTCATAAAGAGCCGGATGTGGCGTTGGATCATCTATGGCGGGTTCTTCGTTTATCTGGTGCTCGCCATCTCGTCCATCGAGGTCAACTGGCAGCGGGTCTATGAAGGGCTGGACCGGGGTTGGCGGTTCATCGAGGGCTTCCTCGTGCCGGACTTCACGACCCGGTGGACCGATATTCGAACCGGGCTGATCGAAAGCCTCACGATGACGGTGACATCAACGGTCGTAGGCATCATCATTTCCGTGCCAATCGGCATCGGGGCCGCCCGCAATCTGGCACCGGCACCGGTCTATTGGGCCTGCCGTTCCATCATCGCTGTGTCGCGGTCGTTTCAGGAAATCATCATCGCCATCCTGTTCGTGGCCATGTTCGGTTTCGGGCCGTTTGCGGGCTTTCTGACGCTGACCTTCGCCACCATCGGCTTCCTGTCGAAACTGCTGGCGGAGGACATCGAGGATATTGACGAGTCCCAGTCGGAGGCCATTCGCGCGACGGGTGCGAGCTGGTGGCAGCTGGTGAACTATGCGGTGCAACCGCAGGTCATGCCGCGCCTGATCGGGTTGTCGCTCTACCGGCTCGACATCAACTTCCGTGAATCTGCGGTCATCGGTATCGTCGGCGCGGGCGGTATCGGCGCGACCCTTAACACGTCCATCGATCGCTACGAATACGACAGCGCGGGGGCCATCTTGCTCATCATTATCGCCATCGTGATGGTGGCGGAATACTCGTCCTCCTACGTTCGCAAATGGGTGCAATGATGAGCGCCGTTGCATCGAAACAGGTTTGGCAGCACCGCACGCCCAAGGCGCGGCTGGTCTTATGGGCCTGTTGGCTCGGGCTGGTGGCACTGTTCGTCTATTGCTGGCAGGTGATGACGGAGCGCACGATCTGGGCCTTCGTGTGGGACGCCCCGCGACAGGCAGCGGATATCGGCGGGCGCATGTTTCCGCCGCGCTGGTCCTATATCGATAGCCTGCTGTGGCCGCTTTGGGATACGCTGAACATCGCAACGCTGGGCACGCTGCTAGGTGTGCTATTCGCCATTCCCGTGGCGTTTCTTGCTGCCCGCAATACGAGCCCGAGCACGACATTCGTGCGGCCCATCGCGTTGTTTATCATCGTCGCTTCCCGCTCGATCAACTCACTGATCTGGGCGTTGTTGCTGGTCTCTATCATCGGTCCGGGGTTGCTTGCGGGCGTTATCGCCATCGCGTTGCGATCCATCGGGTTCGTGGCGAAATTGCTTTACGAGGCTATCGAGGAGGTGGATTCCAAGCAGATCGAGGCCATTCAGGCGACGGGGGCGGGGCCGGCGCAGGTGCTGGACCAGGCCATCGTACCGCAGATATTGCCGGCTTTTGCGGGGATTACAGTGTTCCGGTGGGACATCAACATTCGCGAGTCCACCATTCTCGGGCTGGTGGGCGCGGGCGGCATCGGCTTGCAGCTTCAGGCGTCCCTGAACACGTTGGCATGGCCGCAGGTGACGATGATCTTCCTTGTCATTCTCGGCACGGTGGTGTTGTCGGAATGGGTGTCGGCCAAGGTGCGTCACGCGATTATCTAAGGCTGCGGGTTCAGGCCGTTTTCGCGCTGTCCTGCGGAATGATAGCGCTGCCGGATTGCAAAGTAATGCCGTCGATCCGCACGGTCGTGCCCCGTCCGGGTTGTGAAGATATATCGACAGTCCAGCCCATCGCGTCCACGGAGGTGCGAACCATCGACAGGCCGAGCCCGGACCCTTCGATGCCAACCGTATTGGCCATGCGAACGAAGGGGTCGAATACGTTGCGTTTCGTCTGTGTCTCAAAGCCCAACCCGTTGTCTTCGATCGACAGGGCAGCTTTTCCGTTGCCATCGGTTGTCAAGTTAACGCGAACCGTCAACGGGCGGGCGGGGTCGCGGTATTTCCAGGCATTGCCCAGCAGGTTGCGGAGGATAGATCGCAGGTAGCGCTGGTCGGCTGAAATGCTGACGGGATGGGTGCCGAAAGATAGACTATCTGAAAGCGCGTGGTCGTTATCGTCAATATAGTCGTTCGCGGCATCACGGATCATGTCATGTAGATCGCAGGGTTCGATTTCGATTTCCAGCGTATCGAGATGGGATAGCTGCAGGATGTCGTGCACCACCGTCGCGCTCGTGCGGGCAGAGCGGATGATTGCGTCCAGGTAATGCTCTGCATCGGCATTCTCGATTGACCCAGCCAGCTTGCCTTTCAGCAATTCCGAAAAAATTTGCATGCGCCCGATGGGGGCGACGAGATCGTGGGCCGCGATACGGGCGAAAGATTGCAGGCGGTCGTTCGACGCTTTCAGATCGTGCGTCAGTTTCTCATGTTCAACGCGGTGGCGTACTAGGTTACGGAACGCCGTTTCCTGATCGGTGATATCGCGCAGGACGAAATAATGCTCGCGCCGGCCTGCCACTTCGTTTTCGAGCGAGTGGGTCGACAGGTCGACAATGCGGATCGAACCGTCGCCCCGGACGGCGCTCGTGATTTCGTGCGAGCGGTTGATCATATTGAGCCCCGCATCATCCTCACCCCGTTGCGTGGCCAGGAATCCATCGATCCACCGGTCGATTGCGTCGCTGTCGCCATTGGCTGCAAAGTCCAGCGCCTCGTTCGACCAGCCTAGAACCATGCGGGTTTGATCGACCGCGAAGGAGATGACCGGGTTGTTGCGATAGACCGTCTCGAAACGTGCCCGTTCCAGAGACACCAGTTCGGTTTCGTACGCATTGCTGCGGGCCTTTCGCAGCCGCTGGAAATGGAACGGCTCGTTCATGTCGGCGCGGGTGGCGACGAGAAGAAACTCGCTCCCCTCGTGACGGCTGATGCGGATGTCCAGCGCGCTACCATCATCGCTGGCATCGATCACGACCGAGGGTATGAGCAACTCCCCGCCTTCTGTGTCCACCAGCTCCCCGATATCGTTTTCCATACCGACAAAGACGTCGCATTCATCGAACAGATTATTTGGCCGGGACATTGTTCCATCGTCCCGGAATTCGCCTGCGTCTGGTGTGAAACCGAGTAGATCACTGCCGATGGATCCGGTAATTGTTCCGTCCGGTTTGAACGACAGCGCGCAGACTGAGCCGCCTGCTGTGATATGTTGAAAGACGGTTTGGGCGAAAACGGTGGTCATGCGTTCATTCCTGCTTGTGCAACCACCTTCTCGACGAGCTTTTGCAGCGCCTCGCGCACACCCCTACCTGTAAGAGCGCTCGTCTGCGCCACCCCGTCCGCGCGGGTATGCATTGCATCCAGCTGCTGCTGCGTTGGCGCCACGATATCGACCTTGTTGAAAACGCACAGGCGCGGGCGGCCGGGCAAGGCGTCTTCCATAGACGCGCAAAGGTCGTGCATCTTGTCTATGGTGCCTTGCCGCCGGGTGTCGGCGATGATGAGCGCGCCGCTGGCACCGCGTGCATAAATGGAGGACAATGTGTTGGCGGACAGATCGCCATCGGTGTCCCACACCACGACCGCGATGTCGCGGCCATCGACCGTTACGGAGAGTTTGTGAAGTTGCACACCGATGGTCGATTTGTAATCGCTTTGAAACGTGTCGAACGCCAAACGGCGGGCGATGGACGATTTACCGACCGCGAGCGAACCCAGCAGGAGCAGTTTGAAGGCGCGGGGCTGGTTCATGTCCGCACCTCACCCATCGATTGCGAAGGTAACGCGGCGCTCGGGGCTGCCTGCGCCCACCACGTCCGACCGCGCTTGTGAGGAGCCGCTGGTTGCCGTTTGCAACAGGGCTGCATCGACGCCGCGTGCAAACAATGCCCGCTTCACCGCCTCGGCCCGCACCAGCCCGCTGGTCCGGTTTTCAGCCTCGTTGCCGCTGATATCCGTGTGCCCGGAAATCGTCACTGGTCGCTCAAGTCGCATGATGGCTGCTGCTAACATGGTCAGCATCGTATCCGCCTGGGCGGGCGCGCGATAGTCAGCGCCTCTCGAAAAGGCAATTTCGGCCGTCTCCAGAAGCTGTTGGTCCAAACGCATTCTCTGCGCGCGTTCCGATGTGACGACCGCCGCCAGTTTTGTCACCTGCTGTTGCAAGGCGGCTATTGTATTGTCTTGCTGCTTTATGGACGCGGTAAGCGGGCGGGTTTGCCGGTCGAGGGTTTTAGCGGCACCGCGCTGCGCTTCCACCAGATTGGCTGCCAGAGCGGCGGAAAGGCTGGTCTCGAAACTTGCGGCGGCATCGGTTAGCGCGCTGGTTCGGGTGTCGATACGGTTGGAGAGAGCGTTGACCGCCCCTTCGGTTTCGCCAAGGCGGCTTGTCAAGGTGCGCTGGAGTTGGCGGACACGTTCGAGCATCTGCATCTCGCGTGTATCGGTATCGGAACGGCTTTCGTCCATTAATTCGGATAGGGCACTGGCCCGGACGGTCAGTGTTTGGAGTGCTGAATTCTGTTTGCCCAACCGCTCGCGCAATGCGGCCGATGTATCACCCGCCTGTGCCTCCAGCTTCGAAAGGCGCTGCCGGGTTTCTGTTTCCATACTGTCGAGGGCTGCGGTGAGGCGGGTCGTCTCACGGCCGATCTCGTCGGAAATGGCGAGATCTTGCGCGCGCGTGGACAGGTTGCTGATATCGAAGTCCAGTCGCGTTTCGGCATCAATTGCAGGCGCGATTTCGTCGGCTGTAGCCGTTGCGTCGAAATTCGGTGGAGCGAGGCCGGATACGACAATGCGCTGGTCGCTCGTGTGACCCACGACGCGGAGCGGGTAGGGCGATAGTCCCGGCTTGGCAAACAGGATGCTGCGAACCGTCTCGACCTGCCGGTCGAAGGCCCAGATTGTCCATTGCCGGTATCCGACAAGGGCAATGATACCGACCAGCAGTAGCAATGCCAGTGGCATGAGTTTCGAATTTTTCTTCGCCGCGCGAGTGGCTGTGATATCGGCGCTGATATGCTCCAGTGCCGCGTCGTCGGGCACGTCCGCATTTTCCACCCGATCCATCAGGTCAAGAAACACGGCATCGGCCCGGTCGTGTTGCAGGCGGGTCAGGTCGCCTTCCACGTCGAGTGCCAGCAGGTAGGCCGGGGAGTGGCGCAGTGTCAGGTGGTGGCCTTCCAGTTCCACGTTCCGCAGATCGCTCTCTCGGCTGGCATATGTCTGGGCGGCGAATGTGGTGAGAGCCGCAATCAGACTGCCAACCATGTCGGCGTCACCCGCCGCGTCCCCGTCCCGCGCCCAGTGGGCTACCAGCGTGCCGCTGTTCTTTTCAACGAGTATGGCGCGGACGATCTGCGCCGGACCGGAGCCCGCCATCATGTAGGTGCTAACGGGCTTTCCCGTCGCCTTCCCCTTGATGCGCGCCATCAACATCTGCGGGTTGGACGCGGCCTCGACGCGGCGGTTGATGTCTTCCGACAGTTTGGCAAGCGCGGAACGGATGGCGGAGGACACCATCTTGCCCGTCAGCGGGTAGATGGCGTTGACCAGCTCTTCGCGCGAATTGCGGAACTCGGCGCGGATGGTTGGCACGACGAGAGGGGCAAGAGTGCGGGACAGGTCGCGCGCTTGGGTTTCTCGCAAGCGGGACAGTGTTTCGATCAGCACCGGTTCGAGTGCCGCTGCAAACGTGCCGTTATCTCCTACACGGGCGCGCAGGGTATCCAGCTGGATGTTTATGGAGGCGAGATCATCGTGCTCCTGCTTTAGCAGAAGATTTCGCAAGCGCTCCAACTCGCTATATGCGCCGGGGGCGTCGGAATTCTGGTGGGCGGCTTTCCCCATGCCAGCCACCCGGTTGGCCACAAGCCTTACCGGTGCAACCCGATCACACTCTCACCGAGTGCCTTTATGCCTTCACCGATCTGGCGGACCTGATCATCGTGCCGGTCACGGTTCGCGCCGGCCTGCGTTTCCAGCGCGGACTGAACGGAGGCCAGCTGGCTTTCGAGATCCTGCACCTGGCTTTCCATACGCGCGGAAAGGTCGTTGATGCGTTGCTCCAGCGACCTTTGCTCGGTGCCGAACAGGAGCTCACGAACCTGATCGATAGTCTGCGGCGCTGCCGCACTTGCGAGTTCCGGCGCGCTGTCCATCTCGCCATGACCATTTGCTGTCTTGCCCATGCTGAAACCTTTGTCACCAATCGCTGCGAATCACTGCAAGGTGCATAGCATTCGGCGACGGGAGGCCCAAACAAGACCCACGGCAAGGCTTCATGCGAGAACGATTTTCGTAAGCATCCAGATGCCCATTGCTATCATGGCCAGGTTCTCTGTCAGCGAAACGAAGCCGAGGGGTACGTTGGAATCTCCGCCGACGCAGGCGCATTTCAGCTCGCGCTTGTCGATATACACCGCCTTGAACACCGAGACGGCGCCGACCGTACCCGCAAACAGCGCTACGGGCGCGACAAGCCAAGGCACCAAGCCGGACAACATGCCGAGCCCGGCGAAGGCTTCCGCGAAGGGGTAGATGTAGGCATAAGGCACCCATTTCTGGGCCAGTAGATCATAGCCGAGAAACATGGTGGAAAAGCGCTCCACGTCCTGCAACTTCTGCAGCGCGAGAAGGCACATGGAGATGGCGACGAACCATTCGACAGTGCGAAATGACAAGACGGTGCCCAACGTCACCCAAGCAAGGCAGATTGCCATCGCAAATGCCATTACAAACAGAACGATGACCGGGCGGTAGGTTGTTGCATCCTTGTCGCGAACGGATTTGCCAAAATGTTCTAGCAGCGCATCGTAACCGCCAATACGCTCGCCACCGATGAAAATCTGGGGCGTCGTTTTCACGTCGTGCTGTTGCTTGAAGGCGTCCGTTTCCTCCCGCGTGCGGAGGCGGTGATCGTCAATCTCGAAGCCTTCCCGGCGCAGCAGGTCTCTCGCTTTCAGGCCATACGGACAGACGTGCTTGTCCATCTCCATGCGATACAGATCTGCGGTGCGTACCATGCTCATTCTTTCATCGTAAATATACGATTAATACCTAATAGGCCCGCACCGCTGCTTCAAGGTGTCTATTGCGTTAGAAACAAAACGGTCGTTTCACCGGGCACCACTTTCGTGGCCAGCAGGGCTGCATCCCAGTTCGTCAGCCGCACACAGCCATGGCTTTCGGTTCGGCCGATTTCGGCAGGGTCGGGCGTTCCGTGGATACCGTAGCCGTCTTTCGTCAGGCTGATCCATGTGGAGCCGACGGGACCGTTCGGGCCGGGCTGGATGACCAGCGTTTCGCTCACGTCCGCATCTTTCAGCGTGTCAGGAGTGATCGTGTAATTCGGCTCCGGTGCGATGGCTTCGACTTTCATGTCACCGCTTGGTGAAGGAGTGGAGTCCGAACCGATGGATGCGGGCGCGGAAAAGACGAGGTTATCGTCGGCTCCATAGGCCATCAGCCGCTCCTGCTTCTTGTCGATTTCGATACGCACCACATCGGGCATGTCTTTGCTTGCAACATTCGCAACAAGGATTTCCGTTCCCGCCTTGGAGAAATCCGCGTCCGGGTTCAGCGCTTCCAGCAGGTCCACATCCATTGCGAACCGTTCCGCCAGTGCTTCCCTGTGAGAGTGGAAACCCATGACATCCAGCTTCGCCATCGCCTGATAGTCGCCGGGCTCGGTTTCCTCCGTCAGTTCGAGCGCCGCATCCTCTTCGGTGATGGTGTAGCTCACCACGACCGGACCGCTTGTGGGCAGAACGTTGACCACATTCTCATCCGGCACTCCGTCGACCTCCAGACCTTCCATCATTTCAAAGATACGGACGGCTTCGCTTGTCGAACTGCCCATGATGCCGTCGATAACACCCGGCGATGCGTTTGCCCGTGCGAGCAGAACCTGCAGGCGGATGGTCGCCGCATCGACTTCCCCGGTTTCCGAAACCGCAAGCGGGTCAGCGCTATTGATCTCTTCCAGCGTCGGCGCTGCCATTGCGAGCGTTGTCAGGGAAGGCACGATGAGGAACGGGAGGGCGCGAAGGGTCGCGCGAATGGGAAAACGCATGTGTGATGTCCAGAACAGTATCCTGCGGTAACGGCGCTGGGTGGTGACGGTTCCCCCAAAGCCCTTAAGCGTCGCGCACCACATTTTGCCGTTGGGTGCCGAGACCGTCGATGCCCAGTTCCATCACATCCCCCGGTTTCAAATAAACCGCTTCGGGTTTGATACCCATCCCGACGCCGGGGGGCGTGCCCGTACTGATAATGTCGCCCGGGTGAAGCGTCATCAGCTGTGATAGGTGCTCGATGATTTCGGCGACCGTAAAGATCATCGTGGCGGTGTTGCCGGTCTGGCGTCTCGTGCCGTTTACATCGCAATACATAGCGAGCGCCTGCGGATCCGGCACCTCATCGCGCGTTACAAGCCACGGGCCGGTGGGGCCGAATGTGTCGCAGCTTTTGCCCTTCGTCCACTGGCCGGTGCGGTGCAGCTGGTATTCGCGCTCCGACACGTCGTTGACGATGCAATAGCCTGCCACGTGATCGAGCGCGTTTTCCTTCGAGACATACTTTGCCGTGGTGCCGATGACCACGCCGAGTTCCACCTCCCAGTCGCCGTGGCGGGAATCGCGGGGCAGGGACACGTCGTCGTTCGGACCGGTAATGGCCGAAGTGGCCTTCAAGAACAGGATCGGATGTTCGGGGATGGCCGCCCCGCTTTCGGCTGCATGGTCGGCGTAGTTCAGCCCAATGCACAGAAACTTGCCGATTTTGCCGACGCACGCGCCGATGCGCGGGTTGCCGTCAACGATGGGTAGGGTCGACGGATCGAGGGCGCGCAATTTGTCGAGAGATGCATCGTTAAGCATCGCGCCGGTCACATCGTCTAGCGTGCCACCGAGATCGCGCAGCGTGCCGTCCGCATCTATCATGCCCGGCTTTTCGCGTCCCGCCTCGCCCCATCGCACCAGTTTCATCGTCGCGTTCTCCCTGTCGTGTTGCGCGCAGGCAACCAGCTTGACAGGGCAAGCGCAAGCCGCAAATGGCGGCGCAGAATGGACGGCGAAGGAAATTGGAAATGGAAGAACAGGCCAGTGACATAGTGAACGTCGCCGGAGACCGGATCGGCGAAGCGAGCGCTGCGGTGCAGGCATTGGTGGCCGACAGTACCAATCTCGTTATCGCCTATGCATTCTCCGTGGTCGGCGCGATCGCGCTGCTAATCGTCGGCTTCATTGCGGCCGGTTTGCTGTCGCGCTGGGCGCGCAAGACGCTGCTGAGTTTCAAGCATATTGACATCACGCTCGCCTCGTTTCTCGCCAACATCATCAAATACGTGATCTGGGTTCTGGTTATCGTCATGGTGCTCGGCCAGTTCGGGGTGCAGACCACCTCGATCATTGCGGTGCTGGGTGCGGCGGGTCTGGCGATCGGTCTGGCATTGCAGGGCACGCTCGCTAATATCGCAGCGGGCATCATGCTGCTGGTGCTGCGCCCATTTCGGGTTGGTGAGTACATCGAGGCTGGCAGCGTGCGGGGCACGGTGCAGGAAATCGGGCTGTTCACCACGGAGCTTAAACTGCCGAACGGGCTGTTTGTGATGGCGCCCAATTCGGCCATCTGGAACGAGCCGATCACCAACTTTTCGCGCAACCCGACACGCCGGTTCGAGTTCGTGGTGGGCATCGGGTATGGCGACGACATGGCCGAGGCGCGGTCGCAGCTTCTGGCGCTCGCCAGCAGCGACGACCGCGTGCTGGCTGAACCGGCGCCGGTAACCTTCGTCAACTCGCTGGACGATTCATCCGTGGGTGTCGGCCTGTGGTGCTGGACGACAGCGCCGGACTACCTCGCCACCGCGCGCGATCTGACCGAACGGGCAAAGGCCACGTTCGATAATGCCGGCATCACGATTCCCTACCCGCAACGGGAGGTGACGCAATATGTTGTGGAAGCCCGCGCCGGGAAGAAAGCCAAGGCCGACGATCAATCCAGTTGATAGACGGGCGCGGTGACGCATGGTGTAAAGCGCCGTTTGTGGTAGGAACAAACAAGCAACTAAGGATATCGCCCGTGCCCCGCCTCGACGTACGACAAAAGCTGGAAATTCTTGCCGATGCCGCGAAATACGACGCGTCCTGCTCGTCCTCCGGCACGGAGAGCCGCAACTCGATGGGGTCGAAGAAGGGCGGTATCGGCTCGTCGGAAGGGTCCGGCATCTGCCACGCCTACGCGCCGGACGGGCGGTGTATTTCGCTGCTGAAAATACTGCTGACGAATTATTGCAAATATGACTGCCTGTATTGCGTAAACCGCGTCTCGTCCAACGTGCAACGGGCGCGTTTCACGGTGGAGGAGGTCGTTGATCTCACGCTCGATTTCTACAAGCGCAATTATATCGAAGGCCTGTTCCTGTCGTCAGGCATCATGCGTGATCCGGACTATACGATGGAGCAGGTGGTCGAGGTGGCGCGTCAGTTGCGGGAGGTTCACGATTTTCGCGGCTACATTCACCTGAAGACTATTCCTGAAGCGAATGCGGACCTTCTCGCCCGGGCGGGGCGCTATGCTGATCGCCTGTCGATCAATGTGGAATTGCCGACCGAAACCGGGCTTTCCACGCTCGCGCCGGAGAAGAGTGCGAGCGGTATTCGCAAGTCGATGGCGAACATGCGGTTGCGGATCGATGAATATGCGGAAGAGAAGAAGGCGCGCAAAAAGCCGCCGAAATTTGCGCCTGCGGGGCAGTCGACACAGATGATTGTGGGTGCCGATGCGTCGCGGGATGTGGACGTGTTGCGAACGTCGTCCAATCTCTATTCGAGCTACGGGCTGAAGCGGGTGTATTACTCGGCCTTCTCGCCGATACCGGATTCTTCGTCCCGCCTGCCACTCATCAAGCCGCCGCTCATTCGCGAGCACCGGCTGTATCAGGCAGACTGGCTGTTGCGGTTTTACGGGTTCGGGGTCGATGAAATCACCTCCGCCACGCCGGACGGCAATCTCGATCTGGCGATCGACCCGAAGCTCGCCTGGGCGCTGGCCAACCGGCACATTTTCCCGCTCGACATCAATCGGGCAACGCGCGAATTGCTGCTGCGAATACCGGGTATTGGTGCGCGGGCGGTCGGGCGCATTCTGGCAGCGCGGCGGTTTCAAAAATTGCGGCTGGACGATCTGGCGCGGCTGACGAACGGGACACGCAAGGCGCTGCCGTTCATTGTGGCGGTGGATTGGCAGCCGGGCAGGCTGACTGACATGGCGAACCTGCGTGAAAGGTTTGCACCTGCGCCCAAACAAATGGACCTGTTCGCCGCATGAGTGCGCATGTCGTCCTGCTCGATGCGCCGGACGATTTCGACGGTTGGCGGGCCGGTGCGCGCACTGCGGTACTGGCAAGGGTGCCAACGCAGGATGTGACGTTTCGCGTGGCCGGTGGTGAGCAAGGTCTTTTCGATGGGGGCGCCGGTGCGCCGCTATTTGATGTGCCAAAGGACGGGGCGCTCACCGTTTCAAAAGCATTCGTCGATGTAGCGCGGCAGGTGGTCTGCCACAGCGAACCGGAACGCTTCGCGTTGCTCTATCGGTTGTTGCTGCGATTGCAGGACGACCGCACCTTGATGCAGCAACCGGCGGACCGGGATGTGCATCGCGCCAACATGTTGGCGAAAGAAATCCGCCGGGACGCCCACAAGATGAAGGCGTTCGTTCGGTTCCGCAAAACCGGCGAGGCGGTGGACGGGGTGGAAACCTTCGCGGCATGGTTCGAGCCGACACACCATATTGTGCGCTTTACCGCGCCGTTCTTCATGCGCCGGTTCGCCGGGATGCACTGGTCTATTCTGACGCCAAACGGCTGCGCGCACTGGGTTGCGGGCGGCAGGGCGACAGACCTTACATTCACGGACGCGGTGCCAGAATCCGAAGCGCCAGCCGACGATGCGCTGGAGGACTACTGGCGGTCCTATTATGCTTCGATCTTCAACCCCGCGCGGTTGAAGCTGAATGCGATGCAGTCGGAAATGCCGAAGAAATACTGGCACAATTTGCCCGAAGCCGCGTTAATCCCGCAACTCGTGAAGGATGCACAAAGCCGGGAGACCCAGATGCGCGACGCCGAACCGACACTGCCCCTGCCGGGCATGATGAAGCACAAGGAAGCTGAGGCGCAGGAGAGCTTTCCCGATAGGGATGTAATTCAGTCTCTCGACGATCTCCACGCGGCTCTTAAAGGCTGCACCGCTTGCCCGCTCTATAAGCCCGCCACGCAGGTCGTGCCGGGTAAGGGGCCGCTGGACGCACGGTTGATGATGGTGGGCGAACAGCCCGGTGACAAGGAGGACCTGGCAGGGGAACCCTTCATCGGGCCAGCCGGAACGCTGTTGCGCGAATTGATGGCCGAAGTGGAGCTGGACCCGGATGAGGCCTACGTGACCAACGCGGTCAAACATTTCAAGTTCGAACCGCGCGGCAAACGGCGCATCCATCAGAACCCGTCGACCGGCGAGATCGACACCTGCAATTGGTGGCTGAACAAGGAGATCGAGCTGGTACGCCCGCAGATCATCATGGCGCTGGGCGGGTCCGCCGTGCGGGCGCTGACGGGGCGGACGCAGACGATCAAGTCACTGCGTGGCACAGTTCACACGTTGGACGTGCCAGTTCGGGAAGGGCGCAATGCGCAGACCGAAATGGTGGTGTCCAACCATCCAAGCTTCATTCTGCGCGTGCCTCACGAAGGGGCCAGGCGCGATGCCCGGGCAGGACTGCTGGAAGACCTGCGCACGGTGAAGGACTTGCTGGCGGCCTGAAAACCACCAGCGCGTTTTATTCGGCGGCAGCGATGGGGCGCAGTGGCACCACGTTGCGGGCCAATGTGATCTTGGACGCATTTTCGCGCGCTGCCGTCGAAGAGGCGGCGAGTGTTTTTTCCACATCGCGGGACTGTTTGAACACCACGTCGCCGGGAGGGCCGAAGGCGCGGCGGAGCGCCATGCGGTCGCAAGTGGACGCAATCAGCAGGCCGAGGTGATTGGTGTGTTTGCGGGCGTAACAGAACGCGGCGAGACGGGCGCGGTTTTCCAACGGCAAGGTCTTCGCGATTTCCACCGCATCCTTCGGATCGGCCTGTGCCATCTGGCCAAAGATGTTTTCAGGAACCGGGGTCGCCGCTTCGTTCAGCGTGTGGCCACGCTGGTTCGACATACGGGCATCGGACATGCCTGCTGTCTGGCCACTGGTGCGGCTGGTGGGAAGGGCGAGTGCTGCGGAACGCGCGTTCGACATCGGGTCATCTCCTGTTGTGCCGAGGGGTCTCGACACATGGAGTTTCCGCCCCGCGGCGTTAATACGGAGTGAACAAATCGAACTAAATTGGACGGGAAGCCGCCAGAGTTAATAGGCTGTTTCCAATGAAGAAACCGTTGATCGGCATGGTTAAGACGCGATTAAACCTCACAAAACCCGCGTATTAGTGGTTGTTGCGGGGCACGATTTTGGCGACATCGCGGTAGCGGTTGGCACCGCGCAGAACCATGCCTTCCTCGAACTGCTCGATCATGCCGCGTTGGATTTCCTGCCACGGAGTCTGGTGGTCCGGCACGTAGTCGAGGCGCCCCGCCGCCAGCTTTTCGGCGACCGTCTTGCGGCGGGCGTTCAGTGTATCGGTGTCGAGCAACACGTTCGCCTCTCGCTTGTTCAGGTCGACCCGTACCCGGTCTCCAGTCTCGATCAGCGCCAGCCCGCCACCGATTGCGGCTTCGGGTGAGGCGTTTAGGATGGAAGGTGAGCCGGAGGTGCCGGACTGCCGCCCGTCGCCGATGCATGGCAGTGAGGTGATGCCCTGTTTCAAGAGCGCATCCGGCGGCTGCATGTTCACCACTTCCGCCCCACCGGGATATCCCACCGGCCCCGCGCCACGGATGAACAGCAGCGTGTAAGCGTCGATGCCGAGGTCCGGGTCGTTGATGCGGGCGTGATAATCCTCCCGCCCGTCAAACACCACGGCACGGCCCTCGAATGCGTTCGGGTCGTCGGGATTGGACAGGTAGCGGGCGCGGAACTCGTCGGAAATCACCGAAGTCTTCATGATGGCTGTATCGAACAGGTTGCCCTTCAGGTTCAGGAAGCCGGACTTGTTCCAGCATCGGCTTGTCGTAGCGCATGATCACGCGATCGTCGGCGATGGCCACGTTCTGGCAATTTGCGCCAATCGTTGCACCGTTGACCGTCATGGCATCGGGGTGCGGCAAGCGGCCGTGTTCGAGAAGCTGGCCGACTACGGCTGGCACGCCACCGGCATGGTGGAAATCCTCTCCCAGATATTCGCCCGCCGGTTGCAGGTTGAGCAGAAGCGGAATGTCGTAGCCGATATCTTCCCAGTCCTGCATCGTCAGCGGAACACCCAGATGGCTGGCGATGGCCTTCAGGTGGATCGGCGCGTTGGTGGACCCGCCGATGGCCGAGTTGACCACGATGGCGTTCTCGAACGCTGCGCGGGTCATGATGTCGGACGGTTTCACGTCTTCCCACACCATATCGACGATCCGCTTGCCGGTCAGATACGCCATCGCCGCCCGTTCCTTGTGAACGGCGGGTATCGCGGCGGAGCCGGGCAGCGACATGCCGAGCGCTTCGGCCAGCGAGTTCATGGTCGTCGCCGTACCCATCGTGTTGCAATAGCCGGGCGACGGGGCGGAAGACGCGATGATGTCGATATATTCCTCCTGACTCATGTTACCTGCCGACAGCTCTTTCTTGGCGTGCCATTTAATCGTGCCGGAGCCGGTTCGCATGCCCTTATACCAGCCGTTCAGCATCGGCCCGACGGACAGCGCAATGGCCGGAATGTTGGCGGTGGCGGCGGCCATCAGCATTGCAGGCGTGGTCTTGTCGCAACCGATGGTCAGCACCACGCCGTCAAGGGGATAGCCGAAAAGTGTTTCCACCAGCCCGAGATAGGCGAGGTTGCGGTCGAGATTGGCGGTCGGGCGCTTTCCGGTTTCCTGAATGGGGTGGACCGGAAACTCGAACGCGATGCCGCCCGCCTCGCGGATACCCTCGCGCACCCGTTCGGCCAATATGATGTGCTGCCGGTTGCAGGGGGAGAGATCAGAACCGGACTGGGCGATGCCAATGATCGGCTTGCCGGACTGCAGCTCTTCCCGCGTAATGCCCCAGTTCATGTAGCGTTCGATATAGAGCGCCGTCATGTCGTGGTCATCGGGATTGGCGAACCAGATCTTCGAGCGCAGCTGCGATTTGTCGATGCGTTTGGTCATGGTTGTGTCTCCCGAAATCTCCTGCCGGTTGTTTGCGCGGACGCGGGTTTTGTCAATCGAACCGGCGGGGTAGGGTAGTTCAATGAGCGACGGTACCATTCCCATCAGCAAATATCTCTCGATCCGCGAGGCCGACCTGTCGGAGAAATTCGTGGTGGCGGGCGGGCCGGGCGGGCAGCATGTCAACAAGGTCGCCAGCGCCGTGCAGTTGCGCTTCAACCCGCGCGCGGCTGGAGACCTGCCGGACGGCGTGGTGCGGCGGGCCGAGAAGCTGGCGGGATCGCGGCTAACGGGCGACGGGGATATTCTCATCAGCGCCAGCGCGCACCGCAGCCAGGACCGCAACCGGCAGGACGCACGGGACAGGTTGCTGGAACTTCTGCGCGAGGCGGCCAAGCCACCGCCACCACCGCGCAAGGTGACGAAGCCGAGCCGCAACGCACGCAAGAAGCGCACGGACAGCAAGGTCAAACGGGGCGCGGTGAAGAAGTTGCGCGGTTCTATCGGGCGCGACTGGTGATAAATGTCACAGCCGCTATACGCTTGGTTGGGGCACAACGGTCGTATGATTTTAAAAGGTAGAAGTTTTTTGTCCCGTATTCTCCTGTTCGTCCTCGCCATTTCCGTATTCGCGGTGACGCTTATTCCCGCTGTTGCCCAGCAACTGACGGCGGAGGAGTTTCAGGCCGAACTCGTCGGGCGAAAGCTGGAGACGAAGAACCTGGGTCTGACCGCGCGACTCGTCTTCTTACCGGACCGCACGGTTTCGATGCAGGCACCGGTGGGCGCGTCCCAAGGCACATGGGAAATTCAGGGCAAGCAGGTGTGCATGACCATGACCTCCGGCCCGCAACCCGGCACCCGCTGCGGTGGTTTCGAGCGGTTGGGGAAAGGGCGCTATGCCAACGGGCAGGGGCAGGTCTTTACCGTCCGCTAGGAGCCGATTGCCAGTGCGATTTCGGCTTTCAGGTCGTCGATGCCGCGCTGCTTTTCGCTCGATGTGGAAACGAGGCGCGGGAAGGCTGCCGGGCGTTTGGCGATGGCTTCCAGCGTTGCGGCTTCAAGTTTTACCAGCGCAGGCGGTTTGACCTTATCGGCTTTGGTCAGAACGATCTGGTAAGAGACCGCGGCCTTGTCCATCAGCCCGAGCACTTCCTCGTCTTTAGGTTTCAATCCGTGGCGGGAATCGATCAGCACATAGACGCGCTGCAATGTTGTGCGGCCCTGAAGGTAGCGCATAATCAACTGCGTCCAACGGTCCACCACATCCTTTGGAGCCTTGGCAAAGCCGTAACCGGGCATATCCACCAGCGCGAGTGGCGGAACGCCGCTCTCGAAGTCGCCTTCAGGGGTGAAGAAATTCAATTCCTGCGTCCGGCCCGGGGTGTTCGAGGTGCGGGCGAGGCCGTGGGTTCCGGTCAGCGCGTTGATGAGCGAGGACTTGCCCACATTCGACCGCCCGGCAAAGGCGATTTCGTGCGGCCCTTCCGGTGGTAGAAACTCCATCGACGGCACACCACGAATGAACTGCCAGCCGCCGCCGAACAGCTTGCGGCCAATACCCTTTAATCGGGCAAATTCGGCTTCCTCTTCGGGGGTCATTTCGCATGGTCCGAACGGTGATGGGCGATTTCCTCGACGATCTCACGCGTGCTTTCGGGCAGGGAGTGGTTGCCAATTCTGTGGTAGCGCTCCACCACATCCCAGCCTTCTGCGGCACTGTCGACGACCGTGAACAGTTCGTGGTCATCCGGCCCGATCGTGCCTTCTTCCGCCAGCGCCTCTATGTTGATCGCGCGGTTCCAGAACTTGCTGCCGAACAGCAGCACCGGCACCCGGTCCATGCGGCCGGTCTGAATGAGCGTCAGCGTCTCGAAGAACTCGTCCAGTGTGCCGAACCCGCCGGGGAAGACGGCGACAGATGAGGCGCGCATAAGAAAGTGCATTTTGCGGATTGCGAAATAGTGGAAGTTGAACGCAAATTTGGGCGTCACGTATTCGTTCGGTGCCTGCTCGAAGGGTAGCACGATATTCAGCCCGATATTGGGCGCGCCTTCATCCACCGCACCGCGTGAGCCCGCTTCCATCACGCCCGGCCCGCCGCCGGTCACGACGACATATTCGGTGTAGTCCGTTGCCGCCGACGCGCGGCTGGCGAGGCGGGCATATTCGCGGGCCTCGGTGTAATATTTGCTGGATTCGGTGAGGTTGCGGCGCTGCACGTCGTTCTTCGCCGCCCACGGGTCTTCCCCCGGCGCTGGAATACGTGCCCCGCCAAACAGTACAGTCGTGGACAGGATGCCCGCCTCTTGCAGCAGGGTTTCCGTCTTCATCATTTCCAGTTGCAGGCGGACACCGCGCATTTCCGGCGAACACAGGAAATCCTGATCGTCGAAGGCGAGCCGGTATGCGGGCGAGCGTGTCTGGGGCGTATCGAGCACCACCCGCGCCTGCTCCCGGTCCTTATGGGAGCCCTTGAGCGGATTGCGGGGTGTGGGGCGTTTCGGTTTGGTCATGTCGGTTCTGGTCGCTGCGGGCCTATCGTCTTTGATGACCCTCTAACGCGCCTGCCGCACGATGGACAGGGCAAGCTGCCCGGCTATAACGCGCGGCAACAGCATTCCAATCTCACGGCCCGCCATGTCAGACCTGCAAACCACTATCGACACCGCCTTCGACGATCGCGATACGATTTCCGCTTCCACCACCGGCGCTGTGCGTGATGCGGTCGAGCAGGCGCTCAAGCTGCTTGATTCCGGCGAGGCACGGGTGGCGGAACGTGGTGCGGACGGGCAGTGGACCGTCAATCAATGGTTGAAGAAGGCCGTGCTGTTGTCGTTCCGATTGAACGATATGGAGATTATCGAAGGCGGTCCCGGCGGTGCGGCCTGGTGGGATAAGGTGCCCTCCAAATTCGCCGGTTGGGACGCGGCGGCCTTCCGCGACAAAAGCTTTCGCGCCGTGCCGGGCTCCATCGTTCGTCAGGGGGCTTATATCGGCAAGAACGTCGTGCTGATGCCGTCCTTTGTGAACCTCGGCGCCTATGTCGACGACGGCACAATGGTGGACGGCTGGGCGACGGTGGGGTCGTGCGCGCAAATTGGTAAGAACGTGCATCTGTCGGGCGGCGTGGGCATCGGCGGCGTGCTGGAACCGTTGCAGGCGGGGCCGACCATTATCGAGGACAACTGCTTTATCGGCGCGCGTTCTGAAGTCGTGGAAGGCTGCATCATCCGCGAAGGGTCCGTGCTCGGCATGGGCGTCTATATCGGCCAGTCCACGAAGATCGTGAACCGCGAAACGGGTGAGATCGGCTACGGTGAAGTGCCCCCCTATTCGGTGGTGGTGGCAGGTTCCATGCCGTCCAAGCCGATGGGCAACGGCGAAGCGGGGCCGAACCTGTATTGCGCGGTGATCGTGAAAACGGTGGACGAGCGCACACGCTCCAAGACGGGTATCAACGAGCTGTTGCGGGACTGATGCAGGCGGTTGCAGCGTTGACAGACTGACGCACTTCCCACGCAGCGTGAAACCGCGCTAGCCTTCCGGCAGACCGCACACCGGAGGTTTGCCGCCCATGTTACGCCGTCTCGCACTCATTGCCTTTCTGCTGGCGCCCGCCTCTGCGCTGGCCCAACAGGGGCCGCCCTCCCAGTGCATCGCCATCGCGCGGGACATGGGCGATTTGCCGGTGCAATACGCCTTGTTCGCTACTCCGGTTCAGGCGAATGACGAGGCCTACACCGTCACGATCTCTTTTCAGGGCCATTCGACTTACTTGATCGAAAGCCCCACCGGCGCGACCATCGCCACCGACTATGCAGGCTGGATGACCGACCCTGTCGTGCCGCTGGGCGTGACGATGAACCAGGCGCATTCGTCCCACTGGACGGATCGTATCCAACCGGAAACGAAGTATGTGATGCGCGGCTGGGGCGAGGACGGCGACATCGCGCGGCACAATTTGATGGTCGGTGACATTTTGGTGCGGAACGTCACCACCGATATCCTGCGCTTCGGCAATGTGCCTGATGGCAATTCGATTTTCATCTTCGAGGTGGCAGGGCTGTGCATCGGCCATTTGGGGCACCTGCATCACCGGCTTTCCGAGGACCAATATGCCAAGATCGGACGGCTGGATATCGTGATGGTGCCGGTCGATGGCGGCGTAACGATGAGCTATACATCAGCGAAGGAGATCATGGAGCGGATGCGCTCGTCCATCGTGTTGCCGATGCATGTGCGCAGCTACGGCGCTTTGCCGGAGTTTCTGAATTACCTGGGCGACGGCTTCGCGCGGGAACGGTTGCGGGAAAACCGGCTGCGGGTTTCGTTGCGCAACCTCCCTGACCGGCCCACCGTGGTCATCCTGCCCGGTGTCGGGGCCTATAGTGGCGACCAGTGAGTGCTGCGGTGATTGACGCCGCGCACGGCGCGCCTAAAAGCGGACCATGACCTCAGACTCCCTTTCCCACCCCGCGCAAATCCTGCATGACCTCATCCGTTGCCCCTCCGTCACCCCGGAAGAAGGTGGGGCGCTGGACGTTTTGCAAGACCGATTGGAGCGGGTTGGCTTTGCCGTGCAGCGGCGGGTATTCTCGACAGACGGTACGCCAGATGTCGAGAACCTGTACGCACGCCTCGGCACCGATGGACCGAACCTATGCTTTGCCGGCCATACCGATGTGGTGCCTCCCGGTGACGAGGGAGACTGGCGCGAAGGCCCGTTCTCCGGCGAAGTCGTGGACGGCGAGATGTTCGGGCGCGGTGCGGTGGACATGAAGGGCGGGATTGCGTGTTTCGTCGCCGCCGTCGAAACGCATCTGGAAACGGGGCAGGACGTGCCCGGATCCATCTCGCTGCTGATCACAGGCGATGAGGAAGGCCCGGCCATCAATGGCACACTGGCCCTGCTGGAATGGCTTGACGGGCAGGGGGAGACCATCGACGCCTGCTTGCTGGGCGAGCCGACAAACCCGGACGCCCTCGGCGATGCGATCAAAATCGGGCGGCGGGGCTCCGTCTCCGGCACGGTCACGGTGGAAGGCGTGCAGGGCCACGCCGCCTATCCGCATCTGGCCGACAACGCCACACGCGCTGCCGCCATGATTGCCATGGAACTGATGGGCGCGCCTTATGACCAGGGCACCGATACGTTTCAGCCGACCAATCTGGAAGTCACGTCCATCGACAGCGGCAATCCGGCTTTCAACGTCGTTCCCGCGCGCGCCACGCTGCGATTCAACGTCCGTTTCAACGACACGTGGACCGCCGACACCATGATGGCGGAAGTTGAACGGCGCTGTGCCAAGGCGGCGGGCGACCCGACCCTGCGCCCGGACCGCGCGCCCGCCCGCTGGTCGGTAAAATGGGCCGACCGGCCGAGCCATGTGTTTCTGACGAAAGACGATGCTCTCATCAGCGCGCTTTCACGTGCAGTGGAGGATGTGACGGGGCGGGTGCCGGAATTGTCCACCGGCGGCGGCACATCGGACGGGCGTTTCATCAAGGATGTCTGCCCGGTCGCGGAGTTCGGGCTGGTGGGCAAAACGATGCATCAGGTGGACGAGCGGGTGGCGCTGGCGGACCTCGACGCCCTGACCGATATTTATGGCCGCTTCATTCGCCACTATTTCGACGCGGCCCAATGAACGCTCTCGACGAGTTTTTGGGCGGCACGCTCGACATTATGCTCGGGCGCAACGCTGTGCGGGGCCGTGGCATGGACCGCATTGATACGTCGGATGCCGCCCTGCGGCTATCGTTCTTCGGTATCGTGCTGATGGTGTTAATCGACGCCTGTGCCCATTCTCTTGGCTACACGGCGCGGGTGGCGGCGGATCAGGCGCCGGAGATTGGGCGGTTTGGGTATGTAGCCCTGTCGTCCATTGCCACGTTCAGCAGCTATCTGGCGTTCGTTTTCATTTTGAGCCTGCTGTGCCGGTTGCCGCAATATGCGCCGCATTTCAATGCGTGCCTCATCGTCAACAACTGGGCCAACGCCCTCGTGTCGGCGTTCTTCCTGCCGCTGGCTTTCGCTTACGCGTGGATCGGCGGCACCGGTGGCTTTTGGGTGCTCGTGACGGTGATGGCGTTCGGTTTCGTGTGTCTGGCCGGCATGCGGATCATGCGCGACACGCTCGAAGTGACGACCGGCGTGGCCATCGGGCTGTTCGCCCTCATATTCGCCACGTCGATCATCGTGTCCGGGGGCATGGAATCCATGCTCGGAGTCGCGCCCCGATAGGGCTATTCGACTTTGATCTCGCGCCCGTTACGCGGCACGTTGTAGGCATCGTATTCGTAAAGCTGGGAGCCGGTCAGGGCGGAAGCAAAGACCGGCTCGTGCTGCACCTTGGCCTCCGCCGTCACCACAAAATCATTGCGCAGCGTGACATTGGTGCTGCCGTTGATCGCATAGGTCTGCCCGACCTGCGGTTTGCTGCCGCCCTTATAAGCAAACGACCACTTCACCACAGGCCTGCCGTCCGCCTGTATTTCGAGGCCTGCCACGAAGAGGTTCATACCGGCTGCAACGCCCGGACCGAGGATCGCATCGGCCGCCGAAAACGCGGCATCCGCCCGTGCCTGACTGACCGTTTCACCCTGCGCGATAATGTCGGACACGGTGGCGGCTACGCGGCTGGTGCGGTTGGAAACGGTCTGCAGATCTGCAAACGTCGTCGCCCCCAGCCATGCGGTGATGAGGAAGGGGGCGATTATGGCGAATTCCGTCATCGCCAATCCACTCTCGTCGCGCTTGAAACGGCGGAATTTCGCGGTGGTGGCGATGCGGGTGAGAACACCTTGACGGGATATGGGATGGGACATTCTTGTCTCCGGTAATTGGGTGAAAGCGGGCCTGTGATCGAAAGGATTGATCACGGATCGAAAGGCTCGTTCTGATACATGGCGACAGCTGCGAAGAGGCGCTTGTTGCCGCTCCATTCCGGCACGCTCATATCCTCGTCGTTGGCGTCGAAACCGGCCCAGTTGAGAAAAGCGGGCCATTCGTAATAGACGCGCACCATGTTGATGGTTTCCGGTCCGCCGGGCGCATATTGCAACGCGCCTTCATCGAGGCTGCCATCCGGCTTGCGCGGGGTGGTTTGCGGTGTGAAGCGTGCGATCTCGCGCACATCGACCTTGAAAGCATTGCAATCGAACAGGAACATTACGCCACCGGCGCCGGTCTCGTTGCACAGAGCCTGACGGAACTGGCCGACTGACGCGGTGGGTGGAAGCTGACCGGTTCGCAGCAGTCGGGCGGTCTTGTCGACACCGGATTCCATCGTGCGGGCTGCAAAATAGTGAATGCCGACTTCCATCGTCGCCATGATGATGGTGAGGAAAGGAACCGCCACGATTGCAAATTCTATAGCGGTCGCGCCCCGGTCGTCACGGCGGAATGCGGATGTGCAGCGCCGCATACGCTGAAGGATGCCCCGGGCGGGCACCTTGCTGGTGGCGGGAATGGCCGAAGGCGGGTCGAGCGTCTTGTCGCTGCGTGTCATGGTTGAGCCTGATCGTGTTCGCGTTATGGCGTCACACTAGGTTCAATTCGTTACAATGCAGTTGGAGGACAGTCCGGTCGTTGGGATATTGGCAAAGAGATCGTTAACCGGACCATTATGCGGCAATCGCAAATTGTCCGGCTTTTCTTTTTACTGCCGTTGGGCGGCTTGATCGGACAGGGTATTGCGCTGGTTGATCTGCTGCTGCGCGGAACTGAAGGTGATGGCGTCGTCGCCGATCGTCAGCGTTGGTTCACAGACAGGAGAGCAGGCGAGCGTTTCGCGTACGGCCTGACGGTAGATGCGCACGGTGTTTGCCTCATGGCCTGTGACCACGATGGTTTCGTCCACGATCGGGTCGCCGTTGGAATCGAGCACGATAAGGTTGGTGACGCCGAACGAACGGCCGGTCAACACGATGGTCTGTGCATCCTGAATGGTGGCGTCGGCAATGGCCGGGTTGCCGATAATGACGGTGTCTGCGGACCGGGCGATGCGGACCACCTTGGCGCGGTCGATCGTCACCTTCAGGGCGTCGTCTATATTGTCAGCTGCCATTGAGGAAGAAACGGGCGCGATTGCGGCGGCCAGAATGCCTGCACTCAACGCGAATGCGCATCCACGGATGGCGGGCAAAAATTTCGACATGGAAGACATCATGGAACGATACCGGACGCGGCTATGGTGCATCCAATGTGACCGGGAATGGTGAAGGAACGGTTAGCACCCGTCGTGCTGCGGTTACCGGCTGCCATGTAGACTTTATCTCTAAAGGGCGCGGCTGCGTTGCCTGTTCGAGCGTCCGTGTAATTGGAAAGGTTGCATTCACCAGATTTATTGCAAGGGCGGCAAACACACATCGTTCACCATGTTCCTTAAGCCGCCGTTGCAGGCCGGTGCGTAGATTGGTCGGTGTTCAGACGGAGAAACATCTGTCGAACGTAGCTGTAAACAAGTGGAGTTAGGACCCAAATCATGAAAACCATTGCACGCTTTTACAAAGACGAATCCGGCGCAACCGCAATCGAATACGGCCTTCTGGCCGCGCTCATCTCGGTTGCCGGCATCACGGCCTTCTCGTCCGTTGGCACCAACCTGAGCAACACGTTCAACAAGGCTGCCCGCAGCCTGCGCTAGGGCTGATACTTCCGCCGGCATGATCATGCCGGCATCGGGACGACAGAACCGGGGTGGCCACATGGCCGCCCCGGTTTCGTTTTGCGCGCTGCCAGGTCGGGCTGCTGTCGCTTCGCTTAAGGGCGCGTTCACCAGGAAAATGCAAACGGCGGCGCTTACGTTCGGTTCACCACGTTCCTTAAGCGGGTCTTGGGTAGAGCGGTCTAGGGTGAGGGCAGTTCAGACGGAGAAACATCTGTCGAACGTAGCTGTAAACAAGTGGAGTTAGGACCCAAACCATGAAAACCATCGCACGCTTTTACAAAGACGAATCCGGCGCAACCGCTATCGAATACGGCCTTCTGGCCGCGCTCATCTCGGTTGCCGGCATCACGGCCTTCTCGTCCGTTGGCACCAACCTGAGCAACACATTCAACAAAGCCGCACGCAGCCTGCGCTAAGGCAATTTGGCTCCGCATCCGGCACGCGCCGGGTGCGGGGTTCTCCAGAAAGGCCGCTTCGGGAAACCGGAGCGGCCTTTTCTTTTGGCTGCTTGCAGGTGACCGCCCGCGATAAACGGTCTTGCAAGAATTCCCTTGTAACTTGATCGAATAAGCGAAGCCGGACTACGGCCTTTGCATGAATTGTGGAGACAGACCGATGCCCGCCCTAGCAAGTGATTTCGTAGGAATTGCCATTCTGGCCATTTTCCCGGTTTGCATGATCTTCGCCACCTTCTTCGACTTGTTCACAATGACAATTCCCAACCGGATCAACCTGGTGCTGGTCGCATCGTTTCTCATCTTGGCTCCTCTGGCGGGCATGGGCCTGACAACGATGGGGCTGCATTTTGCGGTCGCTGGTGGGGTGCTGCTGGTTGGCTTCGTGTTCTTCGCCTTCGGCTTTATGGGGGGCGGGGATGCCAAACTGCTGGCCGCCTCCGCTTTGTGGTTCGGCCCCAATGACACGCTCGTCTATATCGTCATGGCGGCGCTTCTCGGTGGCTTGCTTACCATCGGCATCATAATGCTGCGTGTCTGGCCGCTGCCGCCCAAGTTGATGGATTACGAGTGGATCGTGCGCCTGCACAAGCCGAAGGAGGGCGTTCCCTATGGTGCGGCGCTGGGTCCGGCGGCGCTCTATCTCTTCGCGGCAACGCCGTGGTTTGGATATGCAGTGCATGGAACTCTGACGGCCTAGCCGTTCTATCCGAGACGTTTATCGAACCCGCCCCCAGGCCATCCAGGGGCGGGTTTTTTGTGTCAGCAAACGGGTTAATCACCCGTTCACCATGCCGGACAAGAATACCTTAACCATAAATACACCAATACCGGCGCAGGGTTGGCGCAGACAAGTCCAACTGTTCGTCCGGAGCCAATCTCATGAAACCCATCCAGTTGATGCTGATCGGTGTTGCTTTCGTAGCCGCCATCACAGCCGGCTACATCATGATGAACCTGACCGCTCCGCCACAGGTAGTCGATATGGTGGAACCGGAAATCCAGCAGATCGAGCTTGAGCGCGTTCTGGTTGCCGCCAACGACATTCCCATGGGCACCGAGCTCAACGGTGAGCGTCTCTCCTGGCAGGAATGGCCCCGGTCGGGCGTTCGCAGTGAGTTCATTCTGGAAGTCGACCGTCCGGAAGCCATCGACGAGATGTCCACGGCTGTCGCCCGCACACGCTTCTTTGCAGGCGAACCGATCCGCGAAGAGAAGCTGGTGCGTTCGGATTCCGGTTACATGTCGGCGGTTCTGCCGGCAGGCAAACAGGCCGTTGCCATCCGCATCCAGGCCGATCGCGCCGCCGGTGGGTTCATTCTTCCCGAAGACTATGTCGACGTCATCATGACCTATGAGGACGACAAGCAGAACTGGATCACCGAACGGGTGCTGACCAATGTGCGCGTCCTCGCCATCGATCAGGTAATCGAGGACCAGAACGGTGAGAAGACCATCGTTGGTGAAACCGCCACGCTGGAACTGTCACCTGAACAGGTCGAGATCGTCTCCGTTTCCAATTCCATCAGCGACGGCGAACTGACGCTGGCTCTGCGCAGTGTGGAAGATTCCGGCGACGGCGACGGCGGTGCAAGCCACCTCGTTCAGAACGGCAAGAAAAAGCACGGGCCGATCCGCCTCATCCGTTTCGGTTCGACCGAAATGGTGCGGAAGACGAACAACTGATGACCCATTTTGCAAAGCGGGCGCATAGCCCGTCGACACCCCATTCAGCAGGACCGACCGGCATGGCACGACACCTTTCGACCGCCCGTTCAGGCAGCACGATCAAACGGCTTACCCGTTCGCTCGCAGCCCACACCAGCGCATTTTCCCTGGCTTTCGTGGTGGCACTCGCGCCGCTTGCCGAGATTGTCGTCAACAACCCGCAGGTTCACGCGGCTTCATTGAACCGCATCAGCATCGCCCCCGGCACCGGCGCGCAGACGCGCCAGGTCAATCTGGGTCTGAATAAGTCGATCGTCATCGACCTGCCGGAAGATGCCCACGACATTCTGGTTGCCAACCCAAAGGTGGCGGACGCCGTCACCCGCACATCGCGGCGCCTCTACATTTTCGGCAAGCTAGTCGGGCAGACCAACCTGTTTGTTTTCAACGGACGGGGCGAGCAGATCGCAGCACTGGAAATCCGCATTGAGCGGGACATTGCAGGACTTGAGGAACTGATTGCCCGTTTCATTCCCAATTCCGACATCCGCGCCGAAATGGTCAACGACAACGTGGTGCTGACCGGTACGGCCAATAACGCGCTGGATTCTGCCCGCGCGGTGTCGCTGGCCGAAATATATGTGAACGGCGGTGAAGAATTGCCGGACGCCAACCCGGCGCCGTCCACTGCAACGACGATCATCTTCGAAGAAGAGGAAGCGTCAAGGGTCGTCAACCTCATCAAGATCGACGGTGTCGATCAGGTGCAGTTGAAGGTTACGCTGGCCGAAATCCGCCGCAGCGTGGTCAAGCAGCTTGGTGTCACCACCAGCGTGTCGAACCCGCAAGGGGCTGAGGGTTTTGGCTTCAACGTGGTGGGTGCGGGCAAGTTTGCCGATAATCCGCTATTTGCTGCAGACAACACATTCAGCGCCATGACCGGCCTCAATACCATCCAGTCCCGTCTGCGGGCGATGGAGCAGGCCGGTGTCATGCGGACGCTGGCCGAACCGAGCCTAACGGCCATTTCCGGTGAATCTGCCGAGTTCCGTGTCGGCGGCACGATCTCGACGCCGCAATCTGTGGAATGCGACGCAGAGGGAACGCGAATATCGGTTGAACAACGTGAGTACGGCATCGTGCTTGCCTTCACACCGGTCGTTCTTTCCGCCGGTCGGATTTCGCTGAAAATCCATACGGAAGTGAATGAGCCGACTTCGGCCGGTTCGATAACCTTCTGCGAGGACATTCCAATCCCGGGCATGCGCAAGCGGCTTGCCGACACTACCGTTGAATTGCCCTCCGGCGGGTCAATGGTGATCGGCGGGCTGGTACAGGATGATGTGCGCCAGACGGTCTCGGGTTATCCGGGTCTGAAAAGCATTCCGATCCTCGGTTCCCTATTCCGGTCCCGCGAATTCGTTCGCAACGAAACCGAGCTGGTACTTGTCGTGACGCCCTATCTGGTGCGCCCGACGGCCCGGGCGAAAATTGCCCAGCCGGACGAGAATTTCCAGCCTGCCTCCGATGCCGCCGGTTACTTCATGGGCCGCGTCAACCGGGTCTATGGCACCAAACAGGGCAACCTGCCCAAGGGTCGCTACACCGGCTCTATCGGCTTTATCCTCAAGTAAGAAAGCGCGGAACCTTATCATGACCCGTTCGACACACCGTTCCACGATCCTTGCAGCCACCGTTGCGGCCCTTGCCGCGACCAGCCTGCTGGCAGGATGTGCCAAACATTCCTCGCGCCACTTCGCGGTTGGCAGCACGCCATCCTCTTACAAACAGACGCATCCCATAGTGCTCGATGAGCGCCAGCGAGTGCTGGATGTGCCGGTAGGTTCCGCTTCCAGCGGCCTGACACTGGACGCAAAGCAGTCTGTCATGGCGTTTGCCGGTGATTACCACCGCGAGAAGGGGTCTGCCATGCAGATCCTGATACCCGGCGGTTCGGGCAATCACACGGCAGCACGCCATGCGTCCAACGATATTGCCAGCGTTCTGCGGGAAGAGGGCGTTCCATCCCACGCCGTCCATATGGGCGGATACGATGCCAGCGCTCACGGTTCGGCAGCGCCCGTCCGTATTGCCTACCGTGCCATTACGGCCAGCGTGACCGGCTGCGGTCAGTGGGACAAGGATCTGACGGAAACGGCCGATAACGCCAACTATCACAATTTCGGCTGCGCGTCGCAAAACAATCTCGCGGAGATGGTCGATAACCCGGCCGACCTGCTCGGCCCGCGTGCGCCTGCGCTGATCGAACCGGCGCGCCGTACCAACGTCATCGGCAAGTATATCGGCGGTGAAAGCACGGCATCCTCCACGGCTTATTCCCCGTCCACCGCTGCATTGCAGTAGATTTCAAACGCAAAACGGCGAGACGCACCCATGTCCGATAGTTCAGCAACGATGCAAGAAGACCAAACGAGCGATGCTCCCGAAAAGAGCCACGATCCGTTGGATGCGTCCAATTTCGTAGCCCCGACCCCGGCTTTTGCCGATACCGGCAGCGCGTCCAATTCCGGCAATCTGGAAGGCATTCGCCCCGTTCCGCGGGTCTCCATTCAGGCGTTCTGCGAAAGCGAGATCGTGGCATCAGCCATCGATTCCGCTTCTCAGGACCGGCGGATGAGCAAGGCGCATGTGAAGGTGCAATTGGGCGGCATCGCCGCTGCGGTTGAACTCTACCAGCACGCCACGACGCCGAACCTTATCATCGTGGAATCCAAGCACGACGGCGGCCGGTTGCTGATGGAACTGGAAGAACTGGCGGATGTTTGCGACGAGGGCACCAATGTCGTCGTCATCGGCCACCGCAACGATGTGGCGCTGTACCGTGAACTGTCCGGTCGCGGTGTTGCGGAATATCTTGTGGCACCGGTCACCATGTCCGACATTATGGGCATCGTGTCCAAGCTGTTCGTGGCACCGGACGCACCGCCGCTTGGTCAGAGCATCGCCTTCATCGGCTCCAAGGGCGGCACGGGGTCGTCCACTATCGCGCATAACATCTCGTGGACGATCGCTTCGCAGTTCTCGTCCGATGTTATGCTGGCCGATTTCGATCTGGCGTTCGGCACGGCCAACATCGACTTCGACCAAGACCCGCCGCAGGGCGTGGCAGAAGCCGTGTTTTCCTCCGAACGGGTGGACGACACGTTTCTCGACCGTCTGCTCGCCAAATGTTCCGACCACTTGTCGTTGCTGGCAGCTCCATCGACGCTCGACCGTGAATACGACTTCAATGCCGACGATTTCGCCTCTCTGCTGGATGTTGCCCAGCGTGGCACGCCCAACGTCATCATCGACCTGCCGCATATGTGGACGGGTTGGGTGAAGCGTACGCTGGCGACCGCTGACAAGGTGGTGATTACCGCCACGCCGGACCTGGCCAGCCTTCGCAACACGAAGAACCTGATCGATACGCTGGCCGATTTACGGCCCAACGATTCCAAGCCCTTTCTGGTGCTGAACCAGGTGGGCGTGCCGAAGAAGCCGGAAATTTCAGTGGCTGACTTCACGCAGCCCCTTGGCCTTGATCCGTCGATCATCGTGCCGTTCGATCCGGGACTGTTCGGGTTGGCTGCCAATAACGGGCAGATGATTTCCGAAACCGACCCGAAGAATGAAATCTCGGCAAGTCTCGTTTCACTGGCTCAGGTTTTGACCGGGCGTCGGGATGCGGCAGCGCCCAAGAAGCACGGCCTATCGGTCGGCAGCCTGTTGTCCCGCCTCGGTGGGCGCAAGGGCTAAACGAGGGGTGACGGTCATCCCGAAATTCAAATCCGGACGGTTTGTGTCCGGCAGTATTGTGAGTGGTTCCAAGCATGTTCGGTAAACGCGGTAACACACCTTCCGGCGACAGTGGCACGGCTCCCTTCAAGCCGCTGGACATGCCGGATGCGGTGAAAAAAGTCGCGCCTGCGGAGCCCGTTGAGTCCGGCACCACGATCCAGGCCAAGATGGAGCCGCTGCCCGAGCCGAAAGCAAAGGTAAAGGCACCGCCTATCGCTTATGTCGCGCCGCAGGACGTCAAGATCAAGTCGGAAGACTATTACACCGTCAAGAAGCAGGTCTTCTCGGCACTGATCGATACCATTGATTTGTCTCAGCTTTCCAAGCTGGATAACGAAGGCGCACGGGAAGAAATCCGCGATATCGTCAACGATATCATCTCCATCAAATCCATCGTCATGTCGATCTCCGAGCAGGAGGAATTGCTCGCCGACATCTGCAACGATGTGCTGGGCTATGGTCCGCTGGAACCGCTGCTGGCACGGGACGACATTGCCGACATCATGGTCAACGGCGCTTTCGACACGTTCATCGAAGTGGACGGCAAGACGCAGAAGACCAATGTGCGCTTCCGCGACAATGACCAGCTGATGAATATCTGCCAGCGCATCGTTTCGCAGGTTGGCCGTCGTGTGGATGATTCATCCCCGATATGCGACGCCCGCCTTGCCGATGGTTCGCGCGTCAACGTCATCGCACCGCCGCTTTCGCTGGACGGGCCGACGCTGACCATTCGTAAGTTCAAGAAGGACAAGCTGACGCTCGACCAACTCGTCAAGTTCGGCGCGATCTCGCCCGAAGGGGCCGAGGTGCTCAAGATCATCGGGCGGGTTCGCTGCAACATCGTGATCTCCGGCGGCACGGGCTCGGGCAAAACGACCCTTCTGAACTGCCTGACGAACTATATCGATCTCGATGAGCGGGTCATTACCTGTGAGGATTCCGCCGAACTTCAGCTGCAGCAGCCCCATGTGGTGCGGCTGGAAACCCGCCCGCCGAATCTGGAAGGCGAAGGCACGATTACCATGACCGACCTGGTCAAGAACTGCCTGCGTATGCGCCCCGAACGCATCATCGTGGGCGAGGTTCGCGGGCCGGAAGTGTTCGACCTGTTGCAGGCCATGAACACGGGCCACGACGGCTCGATGGGCACGATCCACTCCAACTCCCCGCGGGAGTGCCTGTCGCGTATGGAATCGATGATCGCCATGGGTGGCTTCTCGCTGCCGCAGCGTACGGTGCGGGAGATGATTTCGGGGTCTGTCGATATCATCATTCAGGCCCAGCGTCTGCGCGATGGTTCCCGCCGCATCACGCACATCACCGAGGTGATGGGCATGGAGGGTGATGTCATCATCACGCAGGATATCTTCCTCTACAACATAACCGGTGAAACGCCGGACGGGAAAATCCTCGGCAACCACCAATCGACCGGTATCGGCCGCCCGCTGCTGTGGGAGAAAGCGCGCTATTACAACGAGGAAGAGCGGCTTTCCAAGGCGCTCGACTCATCCGAGGGTCCGTCCTCGGACGGCAACTAGGAGGCGGGGCGATGTTCGGATTGCAACCCTCCATGCTGCTCGCCATCGGTCTCGTGGTTTTGACCGTGTTGTGCCTCGGTTATGGTATTTTCTACTCGACCTTCGAGAGCGCCAAGAAAACCGACGCCCGCATACAGAAGGTCAACGCCGCCAAGCAGATGATGACACGGGACGGCAAGGTCGTCGACAAGAAGGTCCAGCGCAAGAAGCGTGAGGACACGCTGAAGAGCGTCGAACAGCAGCGGGCGGCCGGCAAGAAAGCCGACAATCCGCCGTTGAATATGAAGCTGGTGCAGGCCGGCATGACGATCAGCGTGAGAAACTTCTACATGGTGTCGGCCGCGCTTGGCGTCGGCACTTTCTTCCTGTTGTCCGCCATTGCGGGCGCGCCCTTGTGGATGTCCGCTGGAGTCGCATTCGTGGCCGGGTTCGGCCTGCCGCGCTGGTTTGTGACCTTCAGACGGAAACGGCGGTTCCGCGCATTCATCATGATCTTCCCGAACGCCGTCGATATCATCGTGCGCGGTATCCGCTCCGGCCTGCCGCTGGGTGATTGCCTGAAAATCATCGCCAAGGATGCCGACGAGCCGGTGCGCGGTGAGTTTCAGAAGATGATTGAGGCGCAGCAAATGGGTATCACGGTGCCGCAGGCTTGCGAGCGCCTTTACGAAAGCATTCCGACCGCCGAGACGAACTTCTTCGCCATCGTCATCGCCATCCAGTCGCAGGCCGGTGGCAACCTTTCGGAAGCGCTGGGCGGTCTGTCGAAGGTTTTGCGCGAACGGCGCAAGATGGCCGACAAAATCAAGGCGGTTTCGTCGGAGGCAAAGACGTCAGCAATAATTATCGGCTCGCTGCCCTTCGTCGTGGCCGGAATGGTATTCGTCACTACGCCGGATTACCTGATGCCGCTGTTTAACACGAGCGGTGGGCACAAGACGCTGGCCGGGTGCGCCATTTCAATGACCGCCGGTATTCTCATCATGAAGAAGATGATCAACTTCAAATTCTAGGACCAGACACGCCATGTTCGATCTTCTTCTCGCTCCGCAAAACCTCGCAGCCGGTGCCACGGCACTGGCGGTATTCGCCACCATCCTGACACTGCTGATCCCCGTCTTTGCCAAGAACCATCTTGCAGACCGTATGAAGGTCGTGGCTGTGGAGCGCGACGCGATCCGCAAGCGGGAGCGGCAGCGGTTGCACGATGAAAAGGAAGCCAACAAGCGCGGCATGTCAAAACGCAAGGAGGCCAACCCGTTTATGGTCAGCCTCGTGGAGAAACTCAGCCTGAAATCGGCACTTGCTGATGAGAAGACTGAAGACATGCTGCTTCATGCGGGCCTGCGCGGGCAGCCGCCGTTGTTTATGTTCCTGACGCTGCGTTTCCTGCTGCCGTTTCTGTTTGCGGCGCTGGGTGCGTTCTACGTGTACTTCTACAACAATCCGGCGGATTTCTCCGGTATCAAGAAACTCGCCTATATCGGTGGTGCCGGTTATGCCGGGTTCTACCTGCCGCTCATGGTTATCCGCAGCCGTGCGAAAAACCGACAGCTTTCGATTACGATGGCCTGGCCGGATGCGCTCGATCTGGCGCTGATCTGTGTCGAATCCGGCATGTCAATCGAAGCGGCTTTCCGCAAAGTGGCTTCTGAAATCGGCCAGCAATCCATCCCTCTTGCCGAAGAATTGACGATTACGGTGGCCGAACTGTCGTATCTGTCGGACAGGCAAGTGGCGTATAACAATCTCGTTAAACGTACGGGACTGGAAGCGGTGAAGAACGTGGTGCTCTCACTTATTCAGGCGGAACGATACGGCACGCCGCTGGCTTCCGCGCTACGGGTTTTGAGCCAGGAAAATCGCGACCAGCGCATGAACAAGGCGGAAATGAAAGCGGCCCAGTTGCCACCGAAACTCACCGTGCCAATGATGGTGTGCTTTCTGCCGGTCCTGTTTGCCGTCATTCTTGGCCCTGCGATCATCTCGGTGATGGCGACATTTGCAGCAAATCCGATTAACTGACGCCTATGGCGTTACACACCCGACTGACACAACAGCTCGCAATCGAGCATCCGATCCTCTCCGCTCCGATGGCGTTTGCCGGCGGCGGTGCCCTGGCGTCCGCTGTTACGAATGCAGGCGGGTTGGGGCTCATCGGTGGGGCCTATGGCGATCCCGAATGGCTCGATGCGCAGTTTCAGGCGGCTGGTAATGCCCGCGTGGGATGCGGGTTCATTACCTGGAACATTCCTGACCTGGCCGTGCTGGATGCAGTGCTGGCACGCTCGCCGGACATGCTGATGCTATCCTTCGGCGATCCGGCACCCTTCGCACCGGCGATTATCGACAGTGACACGCGGCTCGCCTGTCAGGTGCAAATCCTGCGCGATGCAAAGCAGGCGGCGGATTGCGGGGCCTCGCTTATCGTCGCACAAGGCGCGGAAGCGGGCGGCCACGGGGAAAGCCGCGCTACGACCACGCTGGTGCCGGAGGTGGCGGACTGGCTCGCAGCGAACCATCCCGATGTTCTGCTGGTCGCCGCCGGTGGCATTGCTGACGGGCGCGGGCTGGCGGCAGCGCTCATGCTCGGTGCCGATGGCGTGCTGGTTGGCTCTCGCTTCTGGGCAAGCGAGGAGGCGATTGTTCACCCCGCCATGCTGCAAGCTGCGTTAGACGCTACGGGCGACGATACGATCCGCTCCAGTGTGATGGATATTGCGCGCCATCTGAAATGGCCGGAGCGCTACACCGCGCGGGTACTGAAGAACGCATTCACCGAACGCTGGCACGACGATATTGAAGGTTTGCTCGCGGTTGCAGATGTGGAAGCGAACAAGTGGCGGGCGGCGTGGCAAGCGGGCGATACGGAGACCGCCAACACGTTCGTAGGCGAGGCGACAGGCCTTATCGACGCCGTGCTTCCTGCGGCCGACATCGTGCGCGGTATGGTGGCGCAGGCGGAGGAGAGACTGGAGGCTTATAGAACTTGAGCCAGGGAGGGGGCCGCTAATCTTCTACTCCTTGACTTAATCGTAAAGGGATAAGAATGACTTTCAAATCATTTGGGGTTTTAGTATTTTCAGTTTGCATGACCGGAGGACTTGCAGGATGCACAGCCACTCAGTCAAGCTCCAACGTAAATGCTGCGAGCGCTCCGTCTTTATATGGAACTGTTTATAGAGGTGCTTGGGGTGGTCGTTCGGATTCTACCTTGCAGATTATTGATGCGGATAGCGTAAGGTATTGTTTTACGGGAGATTGTAGCACGTTGAGTTACACGGGTAATCCCGAAGGAAAAATACAGTTTGGTGACAATGCGAAATTCACCTTTAGGAAAACTCGTAGTGGATACAGCGGTGTCCGTACCGCACCCGGTCAACCTCGGGCAACGATTTCTATGAAGTCATAAATACCTAACCCGCGTCCTTGTCCTTCAACTCGCTCCAGGCGTTCTGTTCCGTGAGCATCTGGCGCAGAAACGCGATGTTCTTTTCAGCCTCGGCTGGCGGCAGTTCACCGGCGGCCACTGTTTCGGCATCCTTGAAGCGGCCCTGAAGGCCGATGACGAGGGCAAGGTTTTGCCGCACGCGGCTGTCGGCCCCATGCTGGGTGAGCGCTTTGCGGAGGTAGGTTTCCGAGCCGGGCAGATCGCCGGTCAGCAGGTAGGACATACCGAGATTGGACAGGACGGACGGGTCGTTCGGCTTGATCTCCAGCGCCTTGGCATATTGCAGGCGTGCCAGTTTTGGCTCACCAATCTGGTCGTAGATTGCGCCTTGGGCCGAGTGGAGCTTCCAGTCCGGGTTGTCCGGCGTGTGGGCGCGCTGGATCGTGGCGAGAGCGGATTTCAGCTGCCCGGCACCGGCCTGCGCCTTGCC
Source organism: uncultured Alphaproteobacteria bacterium (assembly GCA_963841615.1). GTDB lineage: Bacteria > Pseudomonadota > Alphaproteobacteria > Rhizobiales > Rhizobiaceae > Pseudahrensia. The sequence continues at coordinate 448,757 of CAWJDI010000007.1, forward strand.
GTAAGCGGCTAGCACCTCACGGTCTTCGGGATGGTGGATGACCACCTGTTCCATGACAGCCAAAGCCTGCTCATTTCGCCCCGTCGTGCGAAGGGCAGTGGCGAACTGCAGGCCAACAGCCTTGTCCTTCGGGTGCTTTTCATAGCGGGTCTGCCAGAACTCGGTGGTCTGCTGCAGTTCCGTCTGGTTCATTGACGAGACCGGCTTTTGCAGGTGTTTCGGCACCGAGCCTGTGGTCATGCGCTTGCTGGCGCAACCGGTTGCAGCAAGGGCAAGTGCAAGGGCGGCTGCGGTGCAAAGACGGGAGAGATTGGACACCATGATGACCTGTCAAAAACGCTTTGCCGGGTGTTGCAAAGCATGGGGTTCGTGGTGGCGAAAATAATCTGTTAACCCTAATGGATGGTTAAAACCGGCGCAGCATGCGTCGCCACGCCAGCGCAATGGAACCGACGCACATGGTTTTCGATACCGATCCCGCCGCACTTTTCGCCCCTGCCGATACCGCTGACGCGACCACAATCGAATTGGTTGAGGAAGGACGCGCGGACAGTCTGCCTGCCGATCTGGCCAAATGGGCGGGCGCGGCCGGCTTTCAGGCCAAGGCCGGACAGTGGTGCGTGGTGCCAGACGGGAAAGGCGGGGTGGAGCGCATTCTGGCAACCGTTGCGGCCACGCCGCTTTCGTTCGGTGCGCTGGCGAATGCTTTGCCGCAGGGCACCTACAGATTGCCGAACGACGCGCCGGATCAGTCTGCGCTTGCGTGGGCAATGGGTGGTTATGATTTCAGCCGCTACCGCAAGGATAAGCGCAACGCCCCGCGGCTGGCGGTCGAAGTAACCGACCGCGACAAGGCGCTTGTCGAGTCCGTCTATATCGCACGCGATCTCATCAACACGCCCGCCAACGACATGGGGCCGGATGCGCTGGAAGCCGCCTTTCGCAAACTGGCCGCCCAACACGATGCGGATGTTACGGTAACTTCCGGCGATGATACGCTGAAGGTGTTTCCCATGTTGCACGCGGTCGGCCGTGCCAGTGTGCAAGCGCCTCGCGTATTGGACATGGTGTGGGGTGCCGCAAACGACCCGAAGGTGACACTCGTCGGTAAAGGCGTGACGTTCGACACCGGTGGGTTGAACATCAAATCCGGCGCCACGATGGGGCTGATGAAAAAAGACATGGGCGGGGCCGCCAACGTGATGGCGCTTGCCCACGCTATCATGGCCAGCAAGCTGCCCTTGCGATTGCGGCTGATTGTGGGTGCGGTGGAGAATTGCATCGCAGGCAATGCATTTCGCCCGGGCGATATCCTGCCCTCACGCAAGGGGCTCACCGTAGAGATCGGCAATACGGACGCCGAAGGGCGGTTGGTGCTGGGCGATTGTCTGGCACTTGCCGACGAGGAATCGCCGCATCTTCTGATCGACATGGCGACATTGACCGGTGCCGCGCGAGTGGCGCTCGGGCCGCAGGTCATGCCGTTCTACACCCACGACGATGACTTCGCGTCCGATCTTGCAGGCGCTGCCACCCGCGCAGGCGACCCATTGTGGCGGATGCCGCTGTGGGACGGCTATCGATCGATGCTGTCATCGAAAATCGCGGATATCAACCACATTTCCACGGGGGGCTTTGCAGGCTCCATTACTGCCGCGCTCTTTCTCGACAGGTTCGTGGAGAAAGCCGGAACGTGGGCGCATTTCGATATTTACGGCTGGGTGCCAAACGCCCTGCCACATGCGCCGGTGGGTGGCGAAGCGCAGGCGATCCGCGCGCTCTACGACCATATCGAACGAAGCTGGCCCGCTGCATGAACCCCAAACTAGACCGACGCCTGCACGCTTTCCGCCCGGACCTTGCTGACGAACGGTTGCGCGGCACGGTGGAGGCCGAACGGTTCGTTGCCGGACGCGCGGTCTCGATCCGGCAGCCGGTTGTAGACCTCAAGCCACGCCCGTCGACTGGCGCTGGCATGGACACGCAACTGCTGATGGGCGACCGGGCGCTGGTGTTCGAGCAGCGTGACGGGTGGGCTTGGATTCAGGCCGAGCGGGACGGCTATGTCGGCTACATTCCGACAAGTGCCCTCCGCTTCGGCCACGACGATGCGACCCATCGGGTGAGCGCACCGCGGACCTTTCTTTACGGTCGCCCGGACCTGAAAACGCCGGTTCTCGATGCGCTTTCGATGGGGTCCGGGCTGCGGGTAACGGGAGAGGAAACGGTGCGCGGCACGATCTATGCCGCGCTTGCAGGCGGGCGTTTCGTGGTCTCGCAGCATTTGTGTATCGCGGAGGAGATTGTGTCCGACTATGTTGCCATTGCGGAAAAGTTGATAGGCGCGCCGTATCTCTGGGGCGGTGCGAGCGCCTTCGGCGTCGATTGTTCCGGCATCATAACTCTTGCCATGCGGATGGTGGGGCGGGAGGTGCCGCGCGACAGCGACATGCAGGCCGATAGGCTGGGCACGCCGGTGGAGCGGAACGATTTGCAGCGCGGAGACCTCGTCTTCTGGAAGGGGCACGTGGGAATCATGGTCGACGAGGCGACGCTGCTGCACGCCAACGGGCACACGATGGACGTGGCACGGGAACCGCTCGACGAAGCGATCCGCCGTATCGGGTATCTCTACGGCGAACCCACCATCTGCCGCAGACCTTGAAGCGGGGCTCTAGCGAAAAGTCCGGTAAGCCATGACAAAGCGCGTCGCGGTCGTCAGGACTGTTACGGCAGCGAACATGTATGCGATGGGCGCAAACCAGTGCGGTAGCAGGCACATCAGCGCGAAGATGGCGATCGTCTCAGTGCCTTCCGCTAAACCTGCCGTGTAAAGTAGCGCCTTGCTGCCCCGCGCTTCGGCGCTCACGCCGCGCCTCTCGGCCATCAGAGCAAAGGTAAGGAAACTCGCGCCGTTGACATAGAACGCCAGCAGCAGGACGCCTCCTGCAACCGCGTTGGCGGAGGGGTCTGGCACGATGAAAGCCAGCGGAACCGCGCCGTAGAACGCGAAATCCAGCACGATGTCGAGAAAGCCGCCAAGGTCCGTGCCACCGCCGGACGCCCGCGCCACCGGCCCGTCCAACCCGTCGCACAGCCGCGACAGGAGCAGCAGCAATAGGCCCGCGAGATACCATGCACCGGCGATTGCACCCGCTGCGCCCATCGCCAGCACAAAACCTGCCCATGTCACACTATTCGCGCCAATACCCGCTGCAACCAGACGCGCGGCTACCGCATCGAGAGCGGGGTCGATCCAGCGGCGCACTGTCTTGTCCAGCATGATTGTGAGTGACCGGCGTGAAGGGTAACGTGTCTTAACCTGCGCGTACGAAGAGACCAACGCCCGCTTCGGTGGGTCGGAACATCCCATGAACCAACCCTATAGCGCAACGACGCGCGCGATCCGTGTCGATGTCACGCCCACCTATCTTGCCGACCGTTCGGATCCGACCAAGGCGCGATGGGTCTGGGCATACGCAATCGTCATCACCAACGAGGGCGACGAGACGGTGCAACTGCGCGAGCGGACATGGGAAATCACCGACGCCAACGGCAAGATTGAGCACGTTCACGGGCCCGGTGTTGTTGGCGAACAACCGATCTTGAACGGGGGCGATGTCTTCCACTACTCATCCGGTTGTCCGCTTGGCACGCCATCCGGTTTCATGGCGGGTTTTTACACGTTTACGGATGAGAGCGACGCGCGGTTCGATGTGGCAGTGCCTGCCTTTTCGCTCGATCTGCCCCATGCGGCACGGGCGCTGAACTAGCCGGTGGTCGCCATAGCCCAAAGCCGGAGACGGGTCTTTCTCGACCCCCGCCCGATCGTGTTGGTGATCGGCGTGTTGCTCATCGTTTTGGGCCTGACGATGATTTTGCCTGCACTGGTGGATCTTGCCGCAGGGTCGGACGACTGGACGGCTTTTGCATTGTCGGGACTGGTAACGGTTTCCGTGGGCACCTTCATGTTCACCGCGAACCGCGGGCACGGCGGGTCGATCACCACGCGGCAGGCATTCGTGATGACGGCTTTGGTGTGGCTCACGCTTTCTACATTCGGCGCATTGCCGCTGTATTGGTCCGGTGTGGCGCTGACCTATACGGACGCTTTTTTCGAGAGCATTTCCGGCCTGACCACCACCGGTGCAACGGTTCTTTCGGGTCTCGACGACATGCCACCCGGCATCCTTTTGTGGCGCGGTATTTTGCAATGGCTGGGCGGGTTGGGCATCATCGTTATGGCCGTGTCGGTGCTGCCGATGCTGCAAATCGGCGGGATGCAGCTTTTCAAGGCGGAAGCCTTCGATACGCCGGAGAAAATATTGCCCCGGGCACGGCAGATTTCCGGCTTTATGACGTTGATTTTTCTCAACCTCACGGCGCTGTGCATGTTCGCCTACCTGATGGCCGGGATGTCGCTGCTGGATGCAGTGGTGCATGCCATGACGTCTGTGGCGACAGGGGGCTTTTCCACAAAGGACGCGTCCCTCGGCTATTTCGACAGCGTTGCAGTCGACATGATCGCCACCTGTTTCATGATCCTCGGTTCCCTGCCGTTCCTGCTGTATGTGCAGTTGCTTCAGGGCCAACACAAACCGTTGCTGACAGACAGCCAGGTGCGGACGTTTTTGGTGCTCATCGTCGTCTTCATCGGCATTGCCTGGCTCATTCAGGAAGCGAACGGCGTTCGCACCGGGCTGGACGCGTTGCGCTACGCGACGGTCAACATCACCTCTGTTCTCACGGGAACGGGCTACGCGACCACCGACTACGACGCTTGGGGCGAGAGCGCTGTGGTGCTGTTCTTTGTCATTACATTCATCGGCGGGTGTGCCGGTTCGACTTCCTGCGGCATGAAGATTTTTCGCTTGCAGGTATTGGTCGAAACCCTACGCCGCCATGTGGCCAGTGTTCTGTATCCCAACGGCATCTTCACGCCGCGTTTCAACGGACGGCCGATTTCCGACGATGTGACCAGCTCGGTGATGAGCTTCTTCTTCCTATATGTAGCCACGTTCGCTGCTTCCGCAGTTGCGCTGTCGCTCACAGGGTTGGATGCTGCAACGGCGATTTCAGGCGCGGGAACTGCGATTTCTAACGTAGGGCCGGGGCTTGGGGCCATGATCGGGCCTGCCGGCAATTTCGCGCCGCTCAACGATGCCGCGAAATGGATTCTTGCCGCGACCATGCTGGTGGGGCGGCTGGAACTGTTCACGATATTCGTAATGTTGAGCCGCCGCTTCTGGCGGACATGATTGTCTTCCGCGCGGAAAACCTATTCGGCAGGCTGTAAGGTCCGCCCAGTCGGCTGTTGCGGTCGACCGCCGAAAATCGTCCGTATCGCGTTGCCGATATCCGTGCCGACACCGATAAAAGCGGGCACGAGAAACAGCACCAGCACGGTGGCGGAGGCTAATCCGAACACCATCGTCACCGCCATCGGCAGCAGGAATTGCGCCTGCAGGCTGGTCTCGAACAACAGCGGCACCAAACCGCCGATGGTGGTGAGCGATGTGAGCAACACGGCGCGCAACCGGTCGCGGCTGGCACCGATTGTCGCGTCTTCCATGCTGTCGCCTTCGGCAAGACGTTCGTCGAGACGGGAGACGAGAATGATGGAATCGTTGACCAGAATACCCGCCAGACCAAGCAGGCCGATGACGGACAGGATCGTCAGCTTCATGCCCAGCAGCCAGTGGCCGACCACCGCGCCGACGATGCCGAAGGGGATGATAAGCATGACAGAAAACGGCCGCCAGTATGAGGCGAAGACCCACGCCAGCACGATATAGATGATGCCGAGCGCCATCAGTGCGCCAATCTGCAGGTCGGCGAACGCTTCCTTGCGTTCTTCATCGCGGCCCGAATAGCGGTATTCGATACCGTATTTCGATACGATTTCCGGCAGGCCGGAGATTTCCAGCGCCTCGATGGCCTTTTCTGTCGTGTTTATGTCGGTGTTGATATCGGCAGTAACGGAGACCGTCGCCTTGCCGTCGATCCGTTCGATGGCGGCAAAACCCTGCCTGTCTTCGATGTCGACCACATCATCGAGCGGCACGAAAATACCTGCGGGGGTGCGGAGTTCGAAAGCGCGCAAGGCGGCCGAGCCGGACGAGCGCATGATCTTCGACACGCGCACAGTGATTTCGTCATCGCCCTCGGCAAAACGACGCGGAATGGCACCCTCGAAAGCGTTGCGAAGCTGGCGGCCGACATCCTCGATGGTGAAGCCGAACGCAGTTCCGCGCGGGGTCAATCGCATGGCCAATTCCGGCTTGCCATAGGGCAGGTCGTCGGACACGCCGGAGATGCCATCGACGGTTTCCACGATGGGAATGATTTCGGCTGCGGCCTGTTTCAAAATGGCCACATCCGGCCCCTGCAACTGCACGTCGATATCCCGCCCGGGCGGTCCGCCACGGGATTCGTACAAAGCCACGCGGGACACGCCTGCCATTTTCGGCACCTGCGCGCGCCACTCGCTTACAATGGCCGGAGTGCGGACGGTGCGTTCTTCCGACGTGGTGAGCTGCACACGAACGGCGGCCACGTTGTCACCTGTTGATCGGCCTGCCTGTCCAAGTGTGGAGAAGGCGGCAACCACCAGCGCGTCGGGTTCCGCCAATTCGGCCTCTGCCCGGCGCAATGCCTGCTCCACCTCGCGGATGACGAAGATCGCGCGGTCCTCGCTGACACCCGCGTTGAACACGATACGGGCGTTGATGTTTTCGGCCTCTGCTGACGGGAAGAACACGAATCCCACCTTGCCACCCGAAATGAGACCCCATACGCCGATGATGACAGTGGCCAGCGACAGTGAAATCGTCACATACCGTGCGCGGTAGGACAGACGCACCATCCAGTCGAACGGGCCGTCGCGGAAAGCATTAAAACCTTTGTCGAACCCACGACGGAAGCGGCCCTCCTGCATCGGTTGGTCCGGGTCATGCTTGCGCCCAAACACCAGTTTTAGACCGGCCAGAATGGCTTCTGCTACGACGGAGACAACATAGGCTACGACGGCGAGGCCGAGAATGAATTGCCATGACGGCACGCTTTCACGCAGCACCTGCACCTGAGAGACCAGCTCGGATGAAGACCCCGGCAGAACCGGCACAGCCACATATCCGCGCATCCAGCCTACCGTGCCTTCGACCAGTTCCACGAACCAGCCACCCGCACCGGGCGCGGAGATGGAGATGGCGAATACGCCCAGCGCGAGGGCGACCGTGAATTGCCGCCAGTAGCTCCAGCGCCGTTTTGCGCGGGGCTGGAGCGTGTGGGCCAAGTGGCCCGGCAGGATGAGGAAGCATTCGATGAGGCTGGCGATGATGACGGCAATGACCACGATGGGCAGCACGCCGATGATCTGGCCCAATACGCCGGAAATAACGAGGATCGGACCGAAGGCAGCTATAGTGGTTATCATGGCGGCAGAAACCGGCATCACCATGCGCCCCGCGCCTTCCTCGGCAGCCTCATACGGCCCGTCTCCGGCAGCGAAGCGTGTGGCGGTGTGTTCGCCCACCACGATCGCATCGTCCACGATGACACCCAGCATCATAATGAGCGCAAAGAGCGTCATCATGTTGATGGTCTGCCCCATCAAATACATGAGACCGATGGTGGCAAGCATGGCGACGGGAATGCCGGCTGCGACCCAGAACGCGATGCGGGCGTTCAGGAAAATGAACAGAATGGCCACTACCAATGCCAGCCCGCCCAGCCCGTTGGTAACGAGCAGCATAATGCGGTCGGTCAATGCATTGGCGCGGATATCATATTGCTTCAGAACGAGGCCGGGGGGCAGGCTGCCCTCAACCTCGGCCATGTAGTCCGACAGTATTTTGGCGGTTGCCAGCGTGTCCGCGGTTTCGGCGCGTTGCACTTCAAGCTGAATGGCACGTGTGCCTTCCAGAAAGCCCTGCGGCTGGCCATCCTCGAAGCCGTCGGTCACGGAGGCGATATCGGAGATCAACACTTTTTCGCCGCTCTCGAAACTCTTCACTTCGACTGCCCCTAGGGCGGAAGGAGAACGAATATCCGAGAGCGTGCGAAGCTGGCGTTCGACATTGCCCTCCATATTGCCGGAGGGCAGATCGCGGGAGTTCTGCTGGATGGATCGGGATACGTCTCCCACCGTCAGGTCCAGCCGCCGCAACTCGCGTTCGGGAATATCGACCTGCAATTCGCGGTCGCGCAGGCCGGTGAACGACACTTTGTCGATTCCGCGCTCGATCAGGTCATCACGTATTTTTTTGGCGTAAAAGCGCAGCACCGTTTCCGAGAACGGGCCCGTGACGGCAATGCGGGCCACGCGGTCGAAGAACGCATTTTGGCGCACGGCGGGCGCCTCGGAATCTTCCGGCAAGTTGGTAATAGTGGCAACGGCGGTTTCCACCTCGCGCGCAGCTTCCTTCATGTCGGTGCCGTTCTCGTATTCCAGCCCGATGGAAGCGGAGCCTTCCCGCGCCCGCGAGGTGACGCGCTTGACGCCATCGAGGTAGCGCAGGGCCGGTTCCATGATTTCCAGCACGTTGGCTTCCACGTCTTCCGCACTCGCGCCGGGCCAAGCGACGGCCACGGTCACAACCGGCACTTCGGTGGTGGGGAAGAACTGGGTGTTGATCCGCCCCAGCGCGAACAGGCCGAACAGGATCATCAGCACCATGACCAGATTGGCCGCGTTGCGGTGGCGGGTGAATAGGCCGATGAGACCGGCCGAAGCGGGGATGGTGCGGATCGCCATTCCTATTCGTCCCCACCATCGGAGGCATTTTCGGCGGGTTCCTTCGGCTGCCTTTCGCGGTAGGTGCGGATCATCGCCCGCCGTTCGTCCTGTTCCAGTGCGCGAAACTGTTCGATCGTCAGGTCGTTGGCTTCTGCGATTCTCCCTACCTCGTCCGGCGAAGGCCGACCGGTTGCGGTTTCACCAGTTCCAGCTTCACGCTCCGGTGCCGGGTCGCCTTCACGGCGCACAGCGAGGCCCGGCGAGACTTCAGTGATGCGTGTCGTCAGCACTTTGTCGGCATCGTTCAAACCACTCGACACAAGCGCCTTGTCGCCATCGTAGGCGGCGATTTTGACAAGATTTTCGACCAGAACGCCATCGACCTCCGTATAGACGCGGTCAGTGCCGTAAACGGCTGTGTCGGGAATAGCGATTGTGTCTGCAAACAGCCTGTCCGGCACGGAGACTTCCACGAAGGCGCCGGGGCGCAGGGTGATTTCGGCGGCGGACTGGTCGAGGCGGGCGAAGACTTCGACGCCGCCGCGGTTCGAGGCAATGTCCGCGCCCAACCGGTCTATCGTGCCCGCAAATGTGTAATTGCGCCCGCCCACGGTCCAAATGGCATCGACTTGACGCCCGGTCAGGCCGGTATCACTGGAAGCGAGGCGTCCATATTGGGCGTCCGACAGGGTGAAACGCACTTCCAGCGAGTCTGCTGCGTAAAGCGAGACCACCACGTCGTTGGCCGAGACATTGCGTCCGATTTCAGCGCTGCTTTCCCTCACAATTCCGGAAAATGGCGCAGTCAGTTCCGTCGACTGGAGATTGCGCTCCGCCTGTTGCACCCGCCATTGCAGCCGCGCCAGCGAGGCATCCAGCTGGGCCAGGCGGGAACGTTGCACGGCGACCGCGTTGTCGATCTGGTCAAGCGCCGCCTGCCGCTGCGATACGATGAGGCTGCGCGCCTCAAGCTGCTGCTGGGTACCTGAGCCGTTGTTTCGCAACTGCGTCATGCGGTCGAGGTCCGCCTGCGCCAGCGCCAGCTGTTCGGCCAGCGGTTCGCGCTTGTCCTCCTCGGATGCGATGAGCGCCGTGTTCTCGGCGATACGGGCCTGGGATTCGGCGAGATTGGAGCGGGCCTCCGCAAGTGCGCCCTCGTAGGCGAAACGGTCGATGCCGACCAGAACCGCGCCTTCCTCGACCCTGTTTCCCGCACGCAAATTGTCGTTGATTGCAATGATCTCGCCCGCTACCAGCGCGCGCAGATCTACCGAGCGGGCGGCGGCTGTCTGTCCATAAACAGTAAAAACAGGCTGGTTGTCGGCCACAACCGCGTCGACGGTTTCGACCGTATAGACGGTCTTGAAGGCCGGACGCTTGCTGGCCTCCGGCGCCTGTTCGATAAAACGCTGGGCGACCACATAGGCACCGGCCAGAATGGCGATGCTGAGCGCGGCCTGCAGCAGCGCCAGAACGCTTGTGCCGATCCATCGCAGAACACGACTGGGCTGCCGCGGCGCTTCACGCACGGTTTCCACGTCGTAGCTGTCGATGAGTTCGCTTTCGGGAACCACCGTCAGATTGGTGTCGCTCACCTTATCCAGCATAGGGTCATCGTATGTCGCTCTACGCCCAGACTGTGAACCGGCCAGGCAGCAGGCTCAAGTTACTTATGCGTCACGAGGTGAGGCTGCCTCGTTCGCGAAGTCGGCCGGGTCGAACGTATAAGCGGTCGAACAGAACTCGCAGGTGACGTGAATGGCCCCGTCTTCCACGCTTTCGGCGCGTTCCGCAGATGAAAGCCCTTCCAAAACGTCCGACACCTTCTCCCGTGAGCAGGAGCAATCGTCGGCCACCTTCTGTGCGTCGAATACGCGCACGCCGTGTTCGTGGAACAACCGGAACAGCAGCCGCTCCGGTTCGACGGCGGCATCGGTGAGTTCATCGTCGGCAATCGTGTCCATCAAGGCGCTGGCCTCGCGCCACGCATCATCGTCCTGCCGGCCGTCGGCTCGAGATCCGTCGCCACCGTCGAGATCGCGCGCGCGGGCGCGCTCCTCATTATCTGGCAGGAATTGCAGCAGCACGCCGCCCGCCGTCCAAGCGTGGCTTGGCGCGCCGCCTTCATTGCGGGTCAGCACCTCGCCCACGGCCAAGCGCACCTGTGTGGGGATCTGCTCCGACTGGCGGAAATATGTCCGGGCGACTTCTTCAAGACCGATCCCGTCCAGTTGCACGATGCCCTGATAGCGCTGTGAGTATTCGCCCTGATCTATCGTCATGGCCAGCACGCCCTTGCCAAGTAGGGCGGGTGCATCGGGGGCAGGCAGGGCGGCTACGGCCTCGGCATCGAAACGGGCATAAGCGCGGATGGAACCGGGGGTGCGGAAGTCCACGACCATCAGGGAGACGGGCCCGTCCGTTTGTGTCTGAAGGATGAACTTGCCCTCGAACTTCAGTGCCGTTCCCAACAATGTGGTCAGCGTAACGGCTTCGGCAAGCAAACGCGACACGGGTTCGGGGTAGGCGTGGCGGTCGATGATCGTATCCAACATCGGGCCGAGTTGCACCGCCCGCCCGCGCACATCGAGCGGTGCGACGGTGAAGGGGATGACGGCATCCTGACCTGCGATCTCGATACCGAGTGACGCGGGTTCGGAATGCCCAGCGGTCATGGCGCGGGGGTCTGACATAGGTGGACTCTTGATCTTCAGTTTTGCCGCAACATGGGCGCGGTATGGTGCCGGTTCAACAGCCCAGCCGTGTGCCGTTCACTCGGCGGCTTCCAAATGGGGGTCGAACTGAAGGCTTGCCAGTTTCGCGTAAAGCCCACCGGCGGCCACAAGCTGCGTATGGGTGCCTTCCTCCGCGATGCGTCCACCATCCATGACCAGAATGCGGTCCGCTTTCAATACGGTGGCAAGACGGTGGGCGATGACGATGGTTGTGCGGCCTTCCATCAGTTTGTCGAGAGCTTTCTGCACCACGGTTTCGCTCTGGGCGTCGAGGGCCGAGGTCGCTTCGTCGAGCAATAGGATGGGCGCGTCCTTCAAGATCGCGCGGGCGATGGCGATACGCTGGCGCTGGCCACCGGAGAGAGTGACACCGCGTTCGCCAATCACGGTCTCGTAGCCCTGCGCCATGTCGGCAATGAAATCGTGGGCGAGCGACAGCCGCGCCGCCTCCTCGACCTCACCATCCGTCGCCCCGGGCCTGCCAAAGCGGATATTGTCCCGTGCCGACATGGCAAAGATCACGGTGTCCTGCGGCACGAGCGCAAGACGGGCGCGCAAGTCGGACGGGTCGGCGTGCGACACGTCGATGCCATCAACCAGCACCGTTCCGCCGGTGGGGTCGTAATAACGCAGTATAAGATTGAGGATGGTGGACTTGCCCGCACCTGATGCGCCCACGAGCGCCACGGTTTCGCCCGGCTGCACGGTAAGGTCGATGCCGGACAGGATTGGCCTGTCCGGGCGGCCCGGATAGGCGAAGGATACTGCATCGAGCGTTACCGTGCCCTGCGATGTGGCGGGGAATGGAAGTGGATTCGAGGGTGCTGCGATCTCCGGCTCGGTGTTCAGCAATTCGCTCAATCGTTCCGCTGCACCGGCAGCCGCGGAGATCTCTCCCCACACTTCCGACAGCGCGCCCAGCGCCCCGGCGGCCATGACGGAAAAGATGATGAACCGGCCAAGCAGACCCGGCGTCATCGTGCCGTCCAGCACCATGTTCGCACCAATCCACAACACGGCGACGACCGACGAGAACACTGCGAAGATTGCAAAACATGTCAGGAACGAGCGAGCGAGGATCGAGGATCGCGCCGCATCGAAAGCCCGCTCCACGGCACGGGCAAAAAAGCCGCTCGCCGCCTGTTCCGCCGTGAACGCCTGCAGAGTGCGGGCCGAGGCGATGGCTTCCGAGGCATAGGCGGTCGCGTTGGCTAGTTCGTCCTGCGCGGTGCGCGATTTCTTCCGCACGTTGCGTCCAAAGGCGAAGATCGGCAGCACGATCAGGGGGATAACAGCCAGCACGATCAGCGACAGGCCCGGCGAGGTCAGCAACATGCCGACGATGGCACCGATAATCAGCACGATGTTTCGCAAGCGCCATCGACGCGGTGGCACCGGCGACGGACTTGATCTGCGTCGTGTCAGCCGTCAGCCGTGAGACCAGTTCGCCGGTCTTTGGCGGTGTCGAAGAAAGAGGCGGACAGCTTGGTGATGTGGGTAAACACGTCCGCCCGCAGGTCTGCCACCACCCGTTCGCCGAGCCAGATGACGAAGTAGTAGCGTGCGGCGCTCGACAGGGCGAGCAGGGCGGCGATGCCGAACAGGGCGATGAAGTAGGAATCGATGAAGTCCGCGTCGGCGTTGACGAAGCCGTTGTCGATCATCGACTGCACGGCATAGGGCAGGGAGAGGGTGGCAAGCGCTGCAATTATCAGGAACAGCAATGCCAACGCCACATGACCCTTGTAGCGCAGCACGTAGGGGACCAGCCGCAACAACGGGCTCATGCCGTTGGTCGGCTGCTTGTCTTCGGAGTGATCTTTGGTGCTGCTCAATATGGACGGTGCGGGTGCACCCTTCTTGTCTCGATGGCTGCCCTCATGTATAGGGCCGGACGATCAAGTCAAAGCCGTGCACGCCTCGCGCGCGGATTTGACACTTCGCTTCACCTTTTCCTGTGGCGCACGGGGGTTTTGGCCCATTCGTGCGCTCGACATACGGACGCAATGCCATGAAAGCCGACATCCACCCGGACTATCACACCATCAAGGTCGTCATGACCGATGGCACCGAATACGAAACCCGCTCCACGTGGGGCAAGGAAGGCGATACGATGAACCTCGATATCGACCCGACCTCCCATCCGGCATGGACCGGCTCCGGCGGGCAGATGCTCGACCGCGATGGCCGTGTGTCGAAGTTCAACAAGAAGTTCGGCGGTCTGGGTATCTAACCACCCCGTTCCGACGTTTTGGAAAGCCCGTCGCGAGAGATCGCGGCGGGCTTTTCTTTAGGCCAGCCAGTCGGACAAAGCTGTATTGACCGCATCCGGCGCTTCGAGGGTGGTGACGTGACCGGCATTCGGCACGACCACGAGTTTCGCGTTCGGCAGTAGCTTCGCAATCTGGCGGTGGCGTTCCGGCGGGCAGGGTTCATCCTGTTCGCCGCACAGAACCAGCGTTTTGCCATCGTAGGAAGACAGAATGTCCGCGCTGCCGGTGCGTGTCATCAGGGCCGTGGTCTGGCGGATGAACACCTCCGGCCCCAGCTTCTCGGCCATGCCCATGAAGGTCGCATCAAGCTCTGGATCACCGCGATGGGCGGGTGCCACGTAGAAGGGTTTCAGGTCGCGCATCACGACTTGTAGCGCACCAATCTACACGCGCTCGATCTGCACCTGCCGGGCGGCCTTGCGTTTTTCCGTGTCGGCCAGATGGTTGGTGTCGAACAAGGCGAGCGCGTTCGATCCGTTCCGGCGCAAGACGCAGCATCTCCATCGCCACGATGCCACCCATCGACAGGCCGACAAGGGCGAAACGCTCGAACGGGGCTTCACCACCACACGCTGCGCCATGTCGGCGATGGAATCGTCGCACGACAGATCGCCGACCCAGTGCCTGCCGGTGCGGCAACGCCGCCATCTGTGGCGCGAACAGGCACCGCGTCGCACATCAGCCCGGGCAGCCAGACGATGCCTGGCCTGGCCGTGTCTCGTTCACCGTGAGACGCGATGGCGGCCCCTTCCGACAGGGCAGCGAGTTTGGCATAGGCAATTTCCGGGTCTATCGCACCGTAGCCCGCAAACGTGCCGAAGCCACAGTCGGAACCGGCGACAACACGGTCCGCGCCCACGATATCGACAAACCGGTCCAGCCGCTGCGCCACGACTTCGGGGTGTTCGATGAAGTTCGTGGTCGTGTCCACAACGCCGGGGACCAGCACCTTGTCGTCCGGTATTTCGGACTTGCGGTCGCGAAAGACAGTCCATTCGTGGGCGTGGCGCGGGTTTGACGTCTCGAACAGCACGTAGCGTGCATCGACCTTCATCAACGTGGAAAATACAGTGTCCATCGGAATGTCGCAGCAGTGGGGACCTTCGTAATTGCCCCAGCAGATATGCACCCGCACCTTTTCGCGCGACACGTTGGCGAGTGCATGATTGAGCGCCTCCACATGGCTGTCGGCGATCTTTACGAACTCGGCGTCGGACAGGTCGTTGAACAGCATGTGGCGGGAGAGCGCGAGGTCCGGGCAATCGAGATTGATGTCGAGACCGGCGGCGACGATGGTTTCGTATTCGTCGCGCATGGCATCGGCGAGCGCTGCAAGATAGGCGTCGCGGGTCTTGTAGTGGACGTTCTGCAGGAACAGGGAAATAACGCCGGGAGATGCGGCGTTCATGAAGCCGCGCTCCACGCCGTGCTTCGCCATCGCAGATGTCAGATTGTCGATGTCCTTTGTTGAGATCGTCTTGGCCCTTTCGACTTCACGTCGCCGGTGCATTGCGGGCGAGCATAAGTCGGCGTGCCGCCGCCATCGGCCTGTCGTTTCAGGAAGGATGGAAACATCTTCAGGTCGGCGGGCGCATTGCGGTCGCTGTCGCCGGAAAAGCCGGTGTAGCGGTCCTTCACATAGGTCGCGTAGCTGATCTTGGACGTTTCACCGTCTGATACGATATCGACGCCCGCTTCCTTCTGCCGCCGCACGGTTTCATCGACCGCCGTCGCGCATCGTGTTATCGAAAGTGGCCTGATCGTAAGCCTCGCCGTTTTCACGGGCAAATATGAAATCGACAACTTTCTGCGTGCGGGGCAGGGAGCCTACATGAGTGGTCAGAATTGTCTCCGTCATGGGAAACTCCTTAGAAGGTTGAACGTCGCGCAATCCAGCCGCGCATCAACAGAAATTGAAAAAATGGTTCGGGCGTCGTGAAGCGTGCCTCTGCGATCAGGTTCGCCAGATCGTTCGGCGCGAGCAGCGAAACATGGTCGTTGAAGCTGTTGCGGTCCATGGGAAACCCGGCCCGCTGCGCCATGGCAACCCAACGGGAGACGCTGTTCTCATAAACTTCACCCGTTTCATCGGTGGACAGATCGACGTTGAGCAGAATTGCGTTCGCGTTCAGGCGGCTGGCGATGGACTGGAAATAGGCACGACGTTCCGCCCTGTCGTGCATGAAGTGGGAAACCAGAAAGGACGTGGCCAAGTCGAAAGGGGCACCTTCCGGCAATGTCACAAGGGTGCCGGCGTGGAGGGATAGCCTGTCCAGATAGCCCGCCTTGCCCGCTTTCTCCTCGCACTGCGCCAGCATGTCCGCCGCGGGGTCGACGGCTGTGAAGTGCCAGCCCGCATGCAGCCGCGCCAGGTAGTCTATCTCCGCCCCCGTGCCCGCACCGACGCACAAGACGTTCGTGTCGTCCGGCAGGTTTCGCAGGAGTTGCTCGCAGGCAAGGTGCAATGCGTCCTTGATCGGTGCGAGTGAGGCTGCCCGTTCGTCGTAGGCGCTTGCATTGTCCGCTTCAAAAACATTTTCGGCCTCGCTCATCGGGTTGCTGGCCTCAGTTGCCCATCGTGGACGGGCCGGCGGCATCGTCGGTCGCCACGATGTGGTAGAGCGCGGCTTCGCCGGTCATGGACGGCACGGCCGTGTGGGGCATGTCAGCGGGGATGGAGGCGGTGTCGCCCGGGTTCAGCAGCGCCTCGCCGCCCTCCCAAAGCAGTTTCCAATGGCCACGCACGGGCATGAGGACGGACGGACTGTCGTGGCTGTGCATCGCGTCGGTGGCGGACGAACGGGTGAGCAGGTCGACGTCGAAACCGGGCCGGTCGCGAATCGACACCCTCGGCACCGATGACCTTGACCGGCTTGTCCTTCGCCAGCGAAGCAAGATCGTTGTAACGGCGCACGCCCATGCCGACGACTTGCGCGGGCGTCATTTCGGGGTAGCATTTCAGTTCGTCGTCGTTCAGCACCGACATGGGTTTGACACCCTCGGGCAGGGTCTGCCCCTTCTTGGAATCGTACAGCTTACCGTTATCGCCCAGCACGAGACCGTGGTCGGTGGCATCCTCGATCACCTGCGGTGCCCACAACACGCCGCCCCCGGCATCGTCGCCGCCCAGGATGGCCATGACCATGGCGTAGTCCGTGCCAATATTCTCGAAGCCGCGGAAAATGCCGGTTGGGATGTTGATGATGTCGCCTTGCTCCAGCACCACTTCGCCCGCCGTGCCGTAGCGCCCCCAGAAGAAGCGCCAGCGGCCCGATAGCACCCAAAAGCATTCCGCCGTGCGGTGGCTGTGGAGAGAGTTGCGGCATTTGGGGGGTTGCCCTGCCGCGCCGATGTTGAAGCCGTGGGGAATGGTGATGTGGACGTGCTGGTCCGGAGATTCCGACACGCCGCCGCCGATGATCGTAAAATTTTCCTTCTGGTCGCTGCCCGGGGTGTGGGCGTCGATGAAGGCGGTCTTGCACGGCTGCAGGTCGCCATAGCGAACGATGCGGGCTTCCATTTCCTGTGGTGTCATGTTGCCTTCGTCTCCCAGATTGGCTCGGGCATGGCTGTGCCCAGCGGAATTTCGGTCTCATTCACGTGTATCCAGACCATACGGTCAACGAACCACATTTTCGCACCGGCCGTTAGCACAATCCCCGCAAACGTGATGCCGAAATCGAGAATGACGAGACCGGCAAGATACAGGACGGCACCAATCGCCGATGCCCATGTCAAAGCGCGCGCGGCGGTGAGGTGGGCCGGATTGATGCTGCGGTTCTTGCGGTCGAGAAAGATGCGCTCGCCCAGAACGCCGCGGCTTGCCCATGCCCCGAAATCCGCTGGCGGTGGAAAGGCGCGGGGGTTGATCCATACCCAAACCAGCACGAGTGTGACCGGAACCAGACACAACCAGCCCAACCACACCCTGCTCCATATCGCCAAAGCGAGCAGCGGCAAAACGGTGAACCGCGTCCATGCGCTCCACGGGTTTGCATGACGGCGCCATGTGGCATCGCTCATGCCCATCAACGTCTCGGTGTGTCGGAAGATATCCATTCCAGATCGATCGGGAGTGAGACCGGTATCCTTTCCCTGTTTCAGTAGCGTGTCAGATGCCGTTCATGCGGGAGAGGACGGTTTCGAACCTGTTCAGCATGTCTGCCCATCCCTTCTCGACATCCGCCTCCGTGGGCTGTTCACCCATAACGACCATTTGGCTAGTGCCAATAAAGGTACAGCCCCCGTCCGGTTTCGCAGCTAAACGAAACGTGTTCTGCATCGTCATTGTGACGGTGCCGCCGAAAACACCGCGGCCTTGTGCTATCATCACAGTAGGGCGTTCCATCTTCGCGACCCACATTTCCATACGCCCGATTTCCTGCCCATCGTTCTCGATCAACACAACCTCGGTCTCTCCCTCCGCACGAGCAAAATTTTCGTGGCGCATTCCAGACCCATCAGGCGTTTCGAATTGCTTACGGATTTCGGGGTCCGTCCAAGCGTTGAAAATCTGTTCCGCCGAGCCACCGAAATCACGGGCGATTTCGACTGTGAACATAGATGTCATGGACTCTACTCGCTCTGCATCAGGATCTGTTTCCAGATCGCGACTTCATCGTACAACGCCGTCTCGCGGCGGATGGTGGCGTCCTTCGGGCCGTCTTCTGACTGCACGAAGGGGCCGTATTCGGCGTGGCACATGCCCATGATGTGAACGTGCGCGCCCGTCGGTGGACCAAACGTGCCCCAGCCATCGTGCTTGCCTTCCAGAGACCAGCGGATCGACGCACGGGGCGGCAGCATGTCGCCGTCCATGCCAATCTGATGATGGATATCGAATTTCGCATAGGGAAACGACGAGCGCAGGCCGAGCCAGAACTGTTCGACGCCGCGATAGGATAGAACCGTTTGCCCACCGGCATAGTCGGCCAGCACCGCACGGTCGTAATGGCTGCGGATGAGGTGGTATTCCGTTTCCATCAGGCGGCGGATTGTGTCGGCGTAGCGCTCTCCCCATTCGTTGTCGTTGCCGCGCCCGTTATAACCTCCATCGACGTCCTGGTCCGGCGTGAAGGGCCTGTTCGCCTTTTCCGCTCCACCCTCGCGGGCGATCATGGCTCGCACGAAAGTCGGCACGTCGTGGCCCAACTGGCGCACGATGCCGCCATAATCACGCACCAGCCATTCGTCGTAGATCGCGTCGTTCTTAGCCGCACAATCAGCGATCACACGGACCGTAAAGCGCTTGCCGGTGGCCGGTCCGAACGCGCCGTCGCGCTGGTGGGTGCCGGTTGTGATGAGGCGGTGGGAGGACAGCAGGCCGTGTTCCGGACTGGTCGACCAAATCACGTCCTCGGCGAACAATTCGCGGTCTGGAAATTCGTGGATCGTCGCCATTGTGGAGGCGATGACGGCCTTGTTGCCCCTTTGAATGCCCATTGGGGACCGGACGGGAATGTTCTCATCGTAATAGTGATGCAGCGTGCCGACACCCCGGCCTTCCCAGATTTCCTGCGTGATCTTTATGATATAGTCGGGAAAGTCTTTCCAGCGTTGGGAAAAGCCGTCGATGGGCATTGTGAAATCCTGTTTGCTCGGTTGAAACGTCTAGTCAGCCGTCCATCCGCCATCGACCACCAGCGATGTGCCGGTGACGAGCGCGGAGGCATCACTGGCCAAATAAACCAGCGCGCCCATGATGTCCTCGATTTCCCCCACGCGGCCCAGCTTTATCTTGTCCGTTATCCACGCGACCCGTTCGGGATTGTCGAACGTGGCCTGCGTCATGGGCGTGCGGATGAAGGTGGGGGCGATGGTGTTGACGCGGATATTGTGCGGCGCAAGCTCGATGGCGGACGCTTTCGTGATGCCCTCGATGGCGAATTTCGAGCCGCAATAGACCGAGCGATCGATGCCGCCCACATGGCCCATCTGGGACGACGTATGGATGATCGAGCCGGGCCTGCCTGCCGCCACCAGCCCGCGTGCGACGGCTTGCGCGAGGAAAAACGCAGCGCGCATGTTGACGTCGATGATTGCGTCGTAGGTGTCGGCTTCCACGTCCAGATAGGGCGTCGGTTTGTTGGTTCCGGCGTTGGAATACAGCACGTCGAACGGGCCGTGTTCGGCTATGAAAGCACGGGTCGCTTCCACATCGCACACGTCCAGCACCGCGCCGGTAGCCTGCCACCCTTCGGCGCGCAGAGCGGCGGCAGCGTGTTCGATTTCATCGGCATTGCGCGCGACTATGACCACATCAGCCCCCGCCTGTGCCAGCGCCACCGCGCCGCCGAGACCAATGCCGCGCGATGCACCAGTGACGAGGGCGCGCTTCCCGTCGAGGCGGAAGGAGGGGGGCATGGGGAGGTTCACGCTGGCGTCCAGGTGTGTTGGGTTTCTGGATATGACGATCCCGCGGAAAGGCGGAAAATCGGCGTAGTGGGCGCAGCGGTTGTTGAGGGGCTCGGAAGGTTCCGAACCGGCGCGCAGCGTGATGCCGCTCGGTATGGAGCGTGTTGAGATCGAGCGATCGGGCTCCTCGCGCCAAGTCAGATTGAACGCAGCCTGTTTGGGATAGAACTCCATATCACTATACGGCAAGTGGTCGTGGACCCACCATGCCAGGTCTCGCCAGTCGCGTCCGTTGTTCGCCTGATCACCGAACCATGGGATAATAATGCAGACGGTTGCCCCCATGTCGACCGTGAGCGTCGCGCCAATCCCAGATATGGCCCGCAGCAATTGCTTTCGTTTCCACCACATTTTTGAGGCTGTCACTCCGTAGCAACCGAAGTGGTTGAGTTCCGCCGAACGAAAGCTCGAGCGGACTGCGATTGGACCAAATGTTTCGACGATCGGGTCCAGTAGGTTCCGGCATAATGTTGAACCGGCCGCGATAGCGAGCTGCGGATCGTCGGGCATGTTCTGACGTTCGAAGAAATTGCCGATTTCGGAATAAAGGAAATCACGCATGAAGAAATGGCGTGACAGGCGAACGCGGCCCAGCTCTTCCAGCCCGACATAGCTTCCGGCTTTGCGTTTGGTTGCCATTACCATGCGCTCCCTATTGCGCCGCATCCGACGTTTCTGTTTCCTGCGTTTCGTTGCCCATCGGCTCCGCCGCCGCCCCATACGGCACGTTCTGCCCACCATACCGGCGCACGCGCACGTTGCACTGTTCGGCGTGGCCCACAAAGCCCTCCAGCATGCACAGGCGGGAGCCGTATGTGCCGATGCGGGCGGCGGCCTCGTCCGTCGTGATGCGCTGGTAGGAATGGGTTTTGAGAAATTTTCCGACCCACAGACCGCCCGTATAGCGCCCGGCTTTCTTGGTGGGCAGCGTGTGGTTGGTGCCAATGACCTTGTCGCCGTTGGCCACGTTGGTTCGGGGGCCGAGGAACAGCGCGCCGTAGCTCGTCATGTTGTCGAGGAACCAGTCGTCGCGGTCGGTCATCACCTGCACATGCTCGGAGGCGATGTCGTTGGCGGCTTCCAGCATCTCGTCATAGGTGTCGCAGACGATGACCTCGCCGTAATCCTCCCAGCTTTTCGAGGCCGTATCGGCGGTGGGCAGGATGGCGAGAATGCGCTCGATCTCGTCCATCGTGGCACGCGCCAGCTTCTCGGAGTTCGTAAGCAGAACGCAGGGGGAATTATAGCCGTGTTCAGCCTGACCAAGCAGGTCCGTGGCGCAAATTTCGGCGTCCACCGTTTCGTCTGCGATAACCATTGTTTCGGTCGGGCCGGCAAACAGATCGATGCCCACGCGCCCGAACAACTGCCGCTTGGCTTCGGCGACGAAAGCGTTGCCGGGGCCGACGAGCATGTGAACGGGTTCAATCGTTTCCGTGCCGATCGCCATAGCGCCCACAGCCTGGATGCCGCCGAGGCAATAAATTTCATGCGCTCCGCCCATGTGCATAGCGGCCACGATGGCCGGGTGGGGCGCGCCATTCTGGGGCGGTGCGGAAGCGACGATGCGCGGCACCTTGGCAACATTGGCCGTCAGCACCGACATGTGGGCAGATGCGACCATCGGAAACTTGCCTCCGGGCACATAGCAGCCGACCGACTGGACCGGGATGTTTTTATGGCCGAGAATGACACCCGGCTCGGTCTCAATTTCGATGTCGGTCATCGAAGCGCGCTGGGCTTCGGCGAAGCGGCGTATTTGAATCTGAGCGAAACGGATGTCGTCGAGGTCGCGGGCGGCGACCTTGCCCATCGCATCCTCGATATCCTGCTCGGACAGGCGGAAATTTTCCGGCTCGAATATTCGTCGAACTTGATCGGACAGTTCGCGCACAGCGGCGTCGCCCCGCTCTTCGATATCCGCCAGAATGCCCTCGACCGTGGTGCGAACCTTCACGTCATCCGCCTTGCGGTCTGCTTCGCTGCGGGCGGTCTTCAAATGGCGGATCATGGCGGGACTTTCGGGCTGGAATGCGAGGTGTCCTCAGTGCCATATGGCGGGATGTTGCGGCAATGGCCAAATGGTGACGGCCTCGAAGTGTCCTATGTCTAACGGTTCCACGGAAGCTGATCGGGACGTAGGAACGCCTTTGGGTTTGCGGTCTTGTTTTCCCAGCCGTGCCCGCCGAATGGGTCTTGGCCGAGCTGTCGCATGATGTCGGCGAAATCGACGGTGACGTAATTGTCGACGATCTTGCCGGCGACCACCTTCCAGAAATCCATATAGCGGATGACGACCTGTTTTCCGGTGGGTTCGACGCCCATGAATGTGCTGGAATGGATAGCTTCCTGCCGTCCGAAGGCAGCCGCCCATTGCCCATCGAACAGGCGCGCCTCGTCGATGCACACCTTGTCAGAAAACGCTTCCTGAAACGGCTTTTGCCAACCGTCCTGAAACTCGGCCAACCCTTCCTTGAAACCGCACCCCGCGTTGCCCATCCAGCGGAAATTGTCGGCGAAGAATTCGCCCGTATCCGCTATGCGATGGTCGTTCAGGCCGTCCACCATGCTTTCGATCACCTTGCGGGTTTCGTCGGTTTTCGAAGGGTCGTTGGATTTGGTGAGAAAGCCTTGTTCCGGGCGTGCGCCTGCCATGGTCGTGTCCATCGTATTATTCAGTTTGCCTACAATGCGAGCCGAATGGATCGGGTCAATTCCGGACCTGAGATTTCTTTCACACTTCCGATCTTGACACGCTGGCATATGGTTTGATATCAAACAATATAGATTGATATCAAACCATATGGAGTTACCATGAACCGACGTAAATTTCTCACAGTAGCCGGTGGTGGCGTTGTTCTGGCCGCAGGGGGGGCAGGTTGGCGGGTTTCGCGCTCGCCGGATGCAGCATTGCAACCGTGGGAGATGGCCGGCAGCGCCTATGCTGAACCGCGTCGCAAGGCCCTTTCCTACGCCATTCTCGCGCCCAACCCGCACAACCGTCAGCCTTGGCTGGTCGATCTGTCCCGGGATGGCGAAGTGACGTTGACAGTCGATACCGCCAAGATGCTGCCCCATACCGACCCGTATAACCGCCAGATCACTATCGGGCAGGGGTGCTTTCTAGAACTGATGGTGATGGCAGCGGCTGAAGACGGGTTTCGTGTGGACCTCGACCTGTTTCCCGATGGTGGCAATGCCGAAGCGCTGCTTGCAGGCCAACGGATTGCCGTAGCGCGGTTCGAGAAGGACGACACGGTCGCGCGCGATCCATTGTTTGCCCACGTCATGACCCGCCGGTCGGTGAAGGAGCCTTATGATACCACGCGACCTGTCCCGGCGGCACAGGCCGACGCAATCGTTTCTGCCGCCCGGCAAACGGCATGCGGGGCCGATGTGAGCACAGCTTCGATCGACCGTTTGCGGGCTTTGACAAGCGCCGCTTTGGAAGTCGAACTGGACACGCCACGCACCTACAAGGAAAGCGTGGATCTGTTCCGAATCGGCGCGAAAGAGGTGAATGCCAATCCCGACGGTATCGACTTCAGCGGCCCCGTGTTCGAGGCAATGGGAGCGACCGGGCTGTTCAGCCGGGAAGGGGCAATGGACCCAACGTCCACTGGGTATATCGAAGGACGCAAGGCCGTTCTTGAAAATACCACAACCGCGATGGGCCATGTGTGGCAGGTGACCAAGGGCAACACCCGCATCGACCAGATCGCGGCAGGGCGGGACTGGCTGCGGCTGAATTTGGCATCGACCGCAGAGGGTGTGTCCATGCAACCGCTCAGTCAGGCGTTACAGGAATACGATGAGATGGCTGCTCTCTACTCGGAAGTTCACACCATGCTTGCGCCCGATGGCGGCACCGTTCAAATGCTGGCCCGGCTAGGCTATCATGCTCCCGTTCCGGCCAGCCCGCGCTGGCCTATCGAGGCGAAGATCATTTGAATGAAGATGGCGATAGCAGGGGCGGACCCGGGCAGGCGATGCCCCTCGTCTTCGCCGTCTTTAACGAGATCGGGATCATCAACCAGCTATCGACGGCGCTGTTTCAGAAGCAGTTGCCGGACGGTATCCATGTCTCCCACTTCTCAATACTGAACCACCTGTCGCGGCGAGATTTCGAGGAAACGCCAGTGATGTTGGCGGATGCCTTTCAGGTCACGAAGGGCACGATGACCCATTCGCTGCAGGTGTTGGAAAAGCGCGGCTTCGTACGGCTGGAGGCGAACCCGAAGGACGGGCGCTCGAAGATCGTGCGGTTGACGGAAGCGGGGCGGACCTTTCGCGACGATGCGATCACCCTGCTGGCACCGGCCATCGCAAATCTGTCCGCACTGCTCGATGTCGAGAAACTGGAACCGCTCCTGCCGGAACTGGCGCGGCTGCGAGTGATCTTGGATGCCAACCGCGATGTTTAGAACAAACCGGAAAGCTACCTGCGTAAGGATTTATGCAGTTTCATCCACGGTTAAAGCCCGGGCTGGCTATGGCCGCTCCATATCGACCACCATAAAACTTGTAGCATCCGTTCTGGCGAAGGTTGCCTTGCCCGGGTTGGGAAGGGAGCGAAGCACATTGCAGAACATGTCCTGCTGCACCACCGAATTCCCCATCAAACTTTCGTATTCGCAAGCCAGTATCCAGGAAAAACGACATTCGAAAGACTTTGCTTTGGTAGAGTCGCATATCGGGGAACGCAATGCTCCTACACCAAGTCTGAAAGTGCCGAAGGGAAACGTGACAACACAATCGTTTCCATCCCGTTGTATGGAGCTTGCCAACAAAGCCGCGAAAATCTCGTTGCCCTCGTTTGCCTTGGAAAGAAACGACAATCGATTGCAATCCTTTAAAACATGTTCGGAGACGGCTTGTGCCAATGCCTCGCCGAATCTTTGCCGGGCAAGTTGTTGCGGCGTTGGCGTTGTTTCCAGTTTGTGGAGCGCTTTTCGTATTGCTCCAAGATCGGCTGCGTATGTTTCCGGATCAGCCTGCCGCATCTGCGGCGTCCGTTCAGAAATGAACTTTCTCAGTTCGCCCGCGGCGTTGCTGCCGGTAAGCAGCTTTTCCCAGCCTGCAAGAACCTGTCCAAAATCTATATAGCCCGCTGGATCATCACCGGTATGCAGAAAATGCTCGTATGCCGGTCTGGGCTGAGGAATTACTCCTTGAGCGATTCCGAATCGAAGGATCAGTTTATCAAGGGCTTCGAATTCCTGCGGGTCATCAAACAAGTGTTCAACGTAGTAAACTTCATCTGTTAGCGTCATGCATGCCTGGACGATCCCCGTCAGCGTTTGGCGCTGCGACCTCGAAAGGCCGCTGGCCGGCATGCCGAAATATTCGACCATTAACTCACGACCGAAATGGCCTCGGTATGTCGGGCTTTCTTCCCAAGGCTCTTCGCTTGCCCGTTCGAGTACCGGAAAATTTCTCGCGGCATCAGAGCCTTTTTTCAACCACTGCTTGACGTGATTACAAGCCTGCCGGAAGTCGTCAGCAGCTCCCAAACGCCCCTTCAAAACGTTGTGAGGGAAGTCCCGCACCAGATAGATATTTCCGCAACCGCGGCGTCGTATGTCGAGTTGCAGAACCAGAGGAAAGCCCGTTGGCGCGATCAACGAGCCTCGGTTGCCCAATCTGTTATGCTCATCCTTGACATGGTAGAAACCCGGCGTTTTCGGCGTGAGCGTGACACGTGATTTACGGGAACCGGGTACGAAACCCACATAGACTTCACCCATCCTGTCCAGATCGACTTCCATGTCGGCGCGGCTTTCGCAGACGGCCACGCCGCGCCATCGACCGCTCAGATCGTAGGCTGCTTGCGGTAATCGCCGCGTCGTATTCTCCAACCAGCCGATGATCTCGTCGATCGTCACGTGGATGGGGCGCTCGCTTATCAGCGGGTAAATACGTTCCACCATGAATCGCGCCAGATCGTCGTGAACCAGTCCGGGAACCAGCTGTCCATGTTTGAAAGAGTAGGTTGCGGCGCCTTTCGACAGCGCAATGATGAGACCGTTGGTGTCCTCGATACGACGCCCGAAACTGGATTTCTCACGCTCGTTGAGTGCAGACTTTACCTGCCAAGCTGGGCCTTCATCAAGCAGTTCGAAGCGCAGATCGATGTAGTCGGCTACTTGGTCAAGACGTTCTTCAAACTGGACGAGCGCTGAGGAACCGATCAAGCCATCCGGATCGGCAATGCGTGGTGACGCTTGAGCCGCGCGTTCGATCAAGGTGAGAAGAGTGAAGAGCACTACGATCCCGCCTGCGACCCGGCTTGTGATAAAGGTTGAAGATTCCATCATTCACCCCTGTATCGGTGGGCTTGGGAAAGATTTTTATCAGGTCAACCGTTCACCGGTTTCGGCATCGAACAGGTGGCAGATTTCCGCTGGCACCGTGGCCTGCATCGGCGCGCCGATTTCTGCGCGAAATTCCTTGCCGGCCTTTACTGCGATCAATTCGCCACCGGCTTTCACCGTGACCATCGTGGCCTCGCCCAGCAATTCCATCGAGTAAACCGGTGCTGCGATTTGACCGCCCGCGTCGGTAAGCTGTGCATCTTCGGCACGGAAACCCAACGTAACGGGGCCATTGTGATCCGCCCGCAGGCCGGAAATCGAGACGTTCTTGCCGGTGAATGTGCCACCGGACAACTCGCCCGTCATCAGGTTCATGGCCGGCGAGCCGATGAAGGCGGCCACGAATGTGTTGGACGGGTTATCGTAAATATCAACGGGTGTGCCGACCTGCTGCACCTTGCCTTTGTTCATCACCACCACACGGTCGGCCAGTGTCATGGCCTCGATCTGGTCGTGGGTGACGTAGATTGTGGTGACATTCAACTCGTGTTGCAGGTTCTTGATCTGGGCGCGGGTGGAAACCCGCAATTTGGCGTCGAGGTTGGATAGGGGCTCGTCCATCAGGAACACGGTTGGTTCCCGCACGATGGCACGGGCGAGCGCCACGCGCTGGCGCTGGCCGCCGGACAGTTCGGCCGGCCGGCGGTGGGTAAAGTCGTTCAATTCCACCATATCGACAGCGCGCTGCACGCGGGCCTCGTGCGTGGCGGGGTCGACCTTGCGGATTTTGAGGGGGAAGCGGATATTTTCCCAAACTGTCATGTTCGGGTAGAGGCCGTAGGACTGGAACACCATGGCGATGTCGCGGTCCTTCGGGTCCAGGTCGTTGACCTTGCGGTCGCCGATCCAGATTTCACCCTCGGTCACGTCCTCCAGGCCCGCCACCATCCGCATGGTCGTCGTCTTGCCGCAGCCGGAGGGGCCAAGCAAGACGATGAATTCGTTGTCCGCAATGTCGAGATCGAACTTGTGGACGCCGATGAAATCACCCCAGCGCTTGTTGACGTTTTTGAGTTTGATACCAGCCATTTATGATTCCTTCGCTCCGCTGCGGGCGGGGCAGCCAAGCATCGGCTGCACGGTATGGGTGTTGAGATGCTTCATCCCTTCACCGCACCGGCTGTCAGCCCGCTGACGATCTGGCGCTGGAAGAAGAGGACGAGGACGAACAGAGGTGCGGTGGCGGAGACCACGGCGGAGACGGCGAACATGACGTTGCCAGCCTGCTGGGTCGAGCCGAGGAATCCCGCGATCTTGGGCACCATGGTCTGGTTTTCCTTCGACAGCAGCATCGCGGTCACCTGAAAGTCGTTGTAGGCGAGCAGGAAAGAGAACAGCCCGGTCGTAATCACCCCCGGCCACATGACGGGAATGATGACGTGGCGGAACGCCTGAAAACGGGTGCAGCCATCGACCATCGCGGACTCGTCGAGATCTTTCGGAATGTTGAGGAAGAACGAGTGCAGCATCCACAGGGTGAAGGGCTGGTTGATTGCCACCAGCACCACGATAGACGTGGACAGATACCCCCAGACGCCCCATTGGAAGAAGGGTAGCAGATAACCGGACACCAGAGTGATGTGGGGCATGGCGCGGAAGATGAGCGCCACCATGAGAATCCAGAACGTGTATTTGTAGCCCGAGCGGGACAGTGCGTAGCCTCCGAATGTGCCCAGCGTCAGCGATATCGTGACCACGCAAATGACGACCAGCGACGTGTTGAGCGTTGCAAGCCAGAACTCCTCCTGCACCCACGCGCCCCAATAACCGTTAAAGGTGAAATAGCCGCCGGTCTCGGCGATGGTGCGGGCGCCTGTCAGCGCGTTTGTCCAGTCGGCCTTGGAGAAGAAGTCCGACTCCACCTTGAACGAACCCCACAGGGTCCACAGGAACGGGAACGCCGCGACGATGAGCCATACGATCACGAATGCGAACGACAGGCTGCGCAAAGCGGTGGAGGGTTTGGTTGCCTGGCTGGACATCAGCGCGCCCTCACGTCTTGCGGTTGAAGTCGCGCCATGTGCGGATGAGCACTGGCATGAGAAGGATGGCGACGCCAAGAATCGTCAGCACCGAAGTGGCTGCCGCGGATGAGAACAGCTGAATCTCGCCCCGCAGATCGCTGTAGACGATATAGGCGAGTGATGTGGCGGACGCCTCTGCGTTGAAACCGACGATAGGCTCCAGCACCCGGAAATTGTCCATCAGCTGGATAAGCGCCACAAATGTGGTAAGCGGCAGCAGGTGTGGGAATGACGACATAGCGAATACGCTCCCAGCGCGTCGCTCCGTCGATCATCGCTGATTCCACCGTATCCTGCGGCACGGTCTGCAAGCCCGCATAGTAGATGACGAAAGCGAACGGCGCGGACGACCATATGCCGTAGACCATCAGCATGATCCAGGTCAGCACCGGAGAGGCTTTCAGAGACAGTGTCGGGTCGTTGAAAAGCCCCTGGATGGATGCGCCGAGAATACCGCGCGCATCAACCATCCAGAACAGGATGAGCGAGCCGATCAAGGGCGTCACGATCATGGGCAGCAGCGAGAAAAAGATCACCGGCCCTTTCAACCACTGGGACACCGTGTTGACGGCGATGGCGATGGAGAAACCAAGCACGATAGTGAACGGTGTAACGATGAACGTGTAGGCGAGTGTGAAGGCCAGTGCGCTGTAGAACGGCAGGTTCATCACTTTGCCGAAGAAATCACCGATGCCGTTGCTGGACGACCAGGCCGCGCCGATTTCGCTGAATGCAAGGTGCGCGCGGTTGGTATAGGTATCGAGCCCGTTCCACTGGCCCCACGGCTCGGCTTCGATAAGCGCGGCGGTGGCCGCGGTATCGACGGTCGTGGATTTCGTGCAGCCGAACGGACCGCAGTTTTCGACCGCGATGACGACCTTTTCGTGCTCGATATGCAGGCTTTGAATGATGACGGAAACGATCGGCAGGGCGATGAACAGCATCATCGCCAGCAGGGACGGCGCGATAAACCAGAAGAATGTTCTGTGTGCCATTCGCCCTCATGCGCCCCCACGCCCGGCCGTGCCAAACTGGCATTGTTGCAACAGGTTGCGACGGAAAATCCATCCACGCAAGGGCAGTATGAGGCGTTCCCCAAAAGAAGAAGGCCGGAGCGATGCTCCGGCCTTCGTCAGATCCTATTTGGAAGGTCGGTTGCCTATTGCAGGAAACCGGCTTCCTTGGCGGATGTCGTGTAGGCCGCTTCCACATCGGCAAGCGCCTGTTCGGCGGACTCGTTGCCCTGCATAACATCGCTCAACTCGTTGCCGAGCGCGGTGTGCATGGCGGCCATGAAGGGCTGCATCGGATACGGTGCGGTGCCCGCTGTCGCAGTTGCCGCAACGCCCTGTGCCAGTGCGCCAGGCTTGAAGCTCGAAATCAGCCAGACAGCTTCGTCATTGTTTTCAGCCGTGATGACAGCGGGGTCGATGCCATGCGCGAGCGCAC
This sequence comes from uncultured Alphaproteobacteria bacterium, assembly GCA_963841615.1. Taxonomy (GTDB): domain Bacteria; phylum Pseudomonadota; class Alphaproteobacteria; order Rhizobiales; family Rhizobiaceae; genus Pseudahrensia. Next base: position 478,763 of record CAWJDI010000007.1, read on the forward strand.
GGAACGTCGCTTCGGCATCTTCATCGGAGATATTTGCCGCGATGGTGAAACCGTCCCACCACAGTGTGGAAGCCGGTGCAGTGCCACCGCCGACCGTTGGTGCGGTTGCCATGACGGTGTTGGACGTTACCTCTTCCGTGGACCCTTCCGCGTCAACGATGGTCGCCGCGCGCGAGCCCCACATGTTCATAATGGCGACATTGCCAGCTTCCCATTCCGCTTGTGCAGCGTTTGAATCGTAGGTGAGGAAATCGGGGTTCATGTATTCGGAAAGGGCCTTCATCATCTCGATGGCCTTCACACCCGTTTCGTTGTTGACCGCAGGCTCAGCCGTGCCGTCTTTGAAAAACGAGCCGCCGAGGCCAAAATACATGTTGACGAATTCTTCCGCGAGGTTCCAACCGGTCTGATAGGTGCCGGACACCGGATAATCCATCAGGCCCGCATCCTTGATCGCCTTGGCGGCGGCCAGGACATCCTCATAGGATTTTGGCGGCTCGACACCGGCTTTTTCCAAAATGTCCTTGCGGTACATCAGGTGCTGCGCGTTGGCCATGAAGGCCACGGCATAGACCTTGCCGTCTATGGTGATGAGCTGGGACTTGGGAATGTCCTGCCCGAACTCGGCGATCAGATCGTCGAGCGGACGGATAAGACCGTCGTTCAACAACGGCACGATCGACGAGTTGGCGACGATGGCGGATGTATATTCAGAAGGGCTGGCTTTCAGCGCTGCGACCTGAATGTCTTTATGCTCGGTGGTCAGGTTGGTCTTGATCTCGACCTTCCCTTCAACGGCACATTCCTGCGTTGCGTTCGCAATAGTCTGAATGGCCGGGAACTCGTTGCCCAGAATGTTGACGCGACCGGCTTCGATGCCGCATTTGGAATGAGCGTCGGCATGGGCCATCGCGGTTGCGGAAACCGTCAAAGCGACGGCCAGAATGAGTTTCTTGAACATGGTTTTCTCCCGTATCGGGCCGTCAAAGGCCCGGTTGATTGCACGCGACGGCTGGTCGGTTTTCGATGTTTCGCCAGAACGCGCGTTGGGTAGGAGCGAACCATGTCTTGCAACGGCGCGCAAGTTGGTCACAAGTCGAATCCAACACCCTCACTGTCGCAGACGCACCGATGGACGACGCCCGTTTTGAAAGCCGAACCAAGCCTGTCGATCAGGTGCTGAACACCCGAACCAAGCGGGACATTCATGCCGCCTTGTGTGCCGTCGCAGCCTCCGGACCGGATGATGTGGGTGACACCCTTTCTCAAATTTACACGAAGGACGCAGGGTGGCGCGGGTCGCATCCGCTCAACGAGATGGAAGGCGTCGATGAGGTCGCCGCCGATGTATGGGCGCCGCTGCTGAATGCATTTCCCGACCTCGAACGGCGGGACGATGTGTTCGTCGCGGGGCTTGTACGAAGACCGCCATTACGTGGCCGCCTGCGGGCACTATCTCGGCACGTTCAAGCAGGACTGGCTCGATATTCCCGCCACCGGTCAACCCGTCTTCATCCGCTACGGTGAAGTGCATGAAGTGCGTGACGGCAAGATTGTTCAATCGACTTGCATCTGGGATGTGCTCGATGTCATGCGGCAAGCGGGCTACTGGCCGCTGCCGCCAAGCTGGGGCATGGAGGGCATGTGGCCGGGGCCAATTACCGGCGACGGCCTGCTGCTGGCCGATCAGGACAACGCCGAAGGGCAGGCGGCCATCGCGCAGACGCTGGCGATGCACAAGGCACTGGCCGATTATGACGACAAGGACATGCTTGGCCGGGACGGATTGTTGGCAATGCCGCAAAAGGACCACTGGCACGAAAAGATGATGTGGTATGGGCCGTCCGGCATCGGGATGAACCGTGGCCTGGCCGGTTTCGTGGACTTCCACCAACTCCCCTTCCGCCTCGTCTTTCCAAACCGGCAGGGCGGGGCGCAAATCGAGGACCGTGCCAAGGGCGGCCATTACGTGCGGATCGGCGACGGGCATTATTCGGTCACCGGCGGCTGGCCCTCGGTGGTGGCGAACCATCTGGGCGGCGGGCTGTTCGGATCCGGGCCGACAGGCAAGCAGATCGGTATGCGGGTGATGGATTTCTACAATCACCATGAAGGCAAAATCCGCGAGAACTGGGTGCCCATAGATATTATCCATGTGCTGCTGCAAATGGATGTGGATGTAATGGCGCGGATGCGGGACCAGTTCGGCCGCAACCGCCTCGGCTTGAGGGCATGACGATGACGGGTGCGGAAATCATTGCGACACGGCTGGCCGAGGCCGGATGCCGTTACTCCTTTGGCATTCCAGGCGGTGAGGTGCTGGCACTCATGGGTGCACTCGACGACGCGGGCGTCGCCTTCCATCTTACAAAGCATGAAAACGCTGCCGGTTTCATGGCCGAAGGCGCATGGCATGCCGGTTTCGCGCAGGGCCGCGATGCGCCGGGCGTGCTGCTGGCGACCATCGGGCCGGGTGTTGCCAATGCCGTCAACACGGTCGCCAACGCCATGCAGGACCGGGTGCCGCTGATCTTCCTCACCGGCTGCGTCGATGGTGCGCTGGGCGACACCTACACCCATCAGGTCTTCGACCATCAGCAACTCTTGCGCCCTATCGTGAAAGGCTCGTTTCGGGCTCATGCGGGTAGCGTGGGTGTGATGATCGACAAGGCGATTGCGCTGGCGATGGACGGCCAGCCGGGGCCGGTTCACGTGGACTTGCCGATTTCGGTCGCTGAAAGCGAGTGTGCCGAAACCGCTTTGCCGCCGTTGGTAGAACGGTCTTCGACAATGCCCGACAGCAAGACGCTGGAACGGGCGATGGCAACTGTCGCGCGTGCAAAACGTCCGGTGGTCATTGCGGGCGTCGATGGGCTGAACGACATGGCGGGCGATGCGATTGCGGCATTCTGCGAGGCAACCGGCGCGCCTCTCGTGACGACCTACAAGGGCAAGGGGCTGGTGCCGGAAAGCGCCAAGTTCTGCCTCGGCGGACATGGGCTTTCGCCAAAATCCGACAAGCACATTCTGCCGCTTATCGCGCAGGCTGATTGTGTCGTGCTGGCCGGTTACGACCCAATCGAAATGCGGGTCGGCTGGCGCGATCTGTGGGCGGACGATGCAACGGTGATCGACGTGACGCCGGTGCTGCGGGACCACGGCATGCATCGCATCGACATGCGGTTGACGGGCAGTGTGCGGCAGACGCTGGACGCCATCACGCCGAAAGAGGAATTGCTGGGGGCTTGGCCGGAAGGCCAACCGGCAAAGGTGAAAGCAGACGTCACCGAAGCCTTCGCACCGTCCGCCACGTGGGGGCCGGGGCAGGTGTTCGCCACCATGCGTGAGGCGCTGCCGGACAACGCCGTCATCACTGCCGATTCCGGTGCGCACCGCATTCTGCTGTCGCAGATGTGGCAGTGCGACGAGCCGCGCACGATGCTGCAATCCTCGGCCCTGTGCACGATGGCCTGCGCGGTTCCCATCGCCGCCGGCTACAAACTCGCCGCCCCCGACAGACCCGTATGCGCCTTCGTGGGCGATGCCGGGCTGGAAATGGGGTTGGGTGAACTGGCGACATTGCGGGATCACAAGATACCGCTGATCGTCTGCGTTCTGGTCGATGAAAGCCTCACGCTGATCGAAATGAAGCAGCGCGCTTCGCAACGGCGCAATGTCGGCGTCGATTTCACCGGTTCCGATTTTCCCGCTGTTGCGGCGGCGATGGGCGGGCACGGGGTCTGGATCGAGGACGTAGAAACGCTGACGGCGGAAGCCGAAGCGGCGCTCGGTCGGCATACGTTTACCGTTCTGGCTTGCCGGATTGGCAGGCGCGCTTATGAGGGGCTTTTTTAGCTCTCACGCTGTCGGGCTTCGCCCTACGCTCCGAGGGGCGGTGCATTAGCACCGGTCGGCCGCTTGGCCTCCTCGCATTTCAAGCTGGGCTTGAAACGCTCTTGGCCCGTTCGAGCATCAACACGGTCAGGGTCGATCCTCCGAACGCGAAGATCACCCAGAACCACCCGTGGGCGGAGCCGGAAATGATGCCGCCGAGATAGGCGCCGATATTGCAGCCGCCAGACAGGCGCGCGCCGTAGCCCATCATCAGGCCGCCCGCGATAGCCGTCACCACGCCGCGCCAGCCGATGGAAAGGTTCGGACGGAAGCGGCCCGCCATGGCAGCGGCGAAGAACGCGCCAATAATGATGCCGAAATTCATTACCGACGTACTGTCGGCAAACACGCTGCGTGCGATGCGCCCGGTCTGGCCCGCCCAATAGGGCCATGCGGCGACATCCATCCCCGCCAGCGTCGCGAGCTTCGCGTCCCAGAGTGCAAAGCCGGACGTGATGCCCCACGGACGACCCAGCGTCAGGATGGTCGCCACCGAAACGACGACCAGCGCCACCGCACCATAAACCGGCGGCCACGGGCCGCACCAGAACGACCACGTTTCCGTACCACCTGTCAGACGACCATGCGCCCGACGTTCCATGCGCCGTGTAAACCAGACGACGCCTGCCGCGAAGACCGAGAGGAATGCGAAAGCGGCGAGCGGTCCCCATTCGTGGACAAGCGAAACCGGTGCGAATCTTGGCAAAGCCTGCCATGCTGGCAGATCGTGGGTGCCCCACAGCGAGCCGGCAATGAACGCCGCCAGTGTCAGCATCATGCGGCTCGAACCGCCGCCGACTGTAAACAATGTGCCTGAGCCGCACCCGCCGCCCAGTTGCATACCCGCTCCAAACAGGAATGCCCCGAATGCCGCTGCAACGCCGAACGGGAAGACGAAAGCTCCGCTCCGGAAGCCTGCATCACGGGCAAGATCCGGCAGACCGTAGGCGAACATCGGATAGGTTATCGCAGCCGTCGCTACCAGCAGCAGCATTTGCGCGCGCAGGCCGTGGCCACGCCGTTCGGTGACGATGCGCTTCCATGCGCCGGTGAAACCGAAGGCGGCGTGATAGAGGGCAAAACCGGCAAAGGCTCCAATGGCCACCACCAAAACCATACGGGGCCCGGTCTCCACTGATGCGCGCCACGCAACGGCCAGCGCGGCGATGGCAGCGAGCCATGCGAAAGCGGCCTGCGGCATGGTGCCGCCTGGTGCTTTCGTAACGGGTGCGCTGGGTGAAGGTGCCTGCAAAATCACCGCCTTGTGTTGAAGAGTGCGCTTTGCAACGCCAGGTGCCATATTCGTGCCACGGCAGTCGCCAAAGGAGAAAGCCACGACTGCGTGAAGATGCTCCCTCATCCACGTTCAACTTCCGTTCAGCCGGTATGTGCCATGTGCGCTGCTTGCAGGCGTCACGACAATGTCATGGGCCTTGTTTGGCGCTGTGACAGTGCCGCTGCCACGGTCGAAGCCACTCTACGTGCCGCTCCCTCGCGGCTCATCAGGATCTATACGCATGACATCACGTGTTAGAACGGACCGCTTCGGCCAGCCGACCAGCCTATCGGCGGACGGCGACATGACAGCCTGGAACGGTGTTCAAAGCGGGTTCCTGTCCCACGCGGCCTCCACGCCTGATCATCTCGCCAAGGTGCTGGCAAGCGATGCGGATTTCGCGCTGGCGCTGGCGTGCAAGGGCTTGTTCTGCGCCCTGCTCGGGCGGGCGGAAATGATGGTGACCGCGCGTCAGTCCCACGCGGATGCAACGGCTGCGGCCGCGCGCCGGGGCGTGCTTCCACGCGAACAGGTTTTCATCGATGCGCTGGGCGACTGGCTCGAAGGCTTCCCCTCCCGCGCCGCGTTGCGGCTTGATGCGCATTTGATGGCCAACCGCGACGACACGCTGGTGATGAAGATGGTGCAGTCGCTGCGCTTCATGCTTGGCGATGCCATCGGGATGCGCACATCTGCGGAACTCGCCTTGACCGGGCATGACCGGACCCACGCCGCCCATGGTTATGCGCTCGGTTGCCACGCCTTCACGCTGGAGGAAACCGGCGACTATGCCCGCGCCGAGGCCGTCGGTCGGGCCGGGGTAGAGATCGCGCCGGACGATGCATGGGGATTGCATGCCGTGGCCCACGTTCATGACATGCGCTCAGACAACGCAGCCGGCGTCGAATGGCTCGGCAACCGCCGCAGCGCCTGGTCTCACTGCAACAATTTCCGCTACCATGTGTGGTGGCATCTGGCGCTACTGCACCTTGACCGTGGTGAGATCGATGCGGTGCTGGCGCTGTACGATGACCATATCCGCGCCGATCGGACGGACGATTACCGCGACATTTCCAACGCTGCCTCGCTGCTGTCGCGCCTCGAAGTGGACGGCCATAGTGTCGGCCACCGGTGGGCAGAACTGGCCGATATCTGCGAGGGGCGCACGGACGATACCTGCCTGCCGTTTGCCGACCTGCACTACCTGCTGGCCCTCATCGGCGGCAAGCGGGAGAGTGCAATCCAGCGCCTCGTGGGGCAGATGAAGCGCTCTGCTGCCAGCGAAGCCAACGAGATGAGCACCATCTATGCACGTACCGGCCTCGATGCGGCGCAGGGGCTGGAAGCGTTCGGGGAAGGGGATTTTCACACCGCCTTCCGCCACCTTGCCCATGCCCGCGGCACTATGCAGACCATTGGCGGCAGCCATGCCCAGCGGGATGTGTTCGAGAGGTTGACGGTGGAAGCCGCCATCCGGTCCGGGTGCCACAATGCGGCCAAAACGTTGCTCGACGAACGGGCCGACAAGCGCGGCGGGCGGCTCGACCGTTTTGCCGCCGAACGGCTGGACCTGTTGGCCAATGCGACCCATTCCAGCATGCACATGGCGGCAAACTAGACCTTCGGAACCGACGATGAACGCCCTACCTATTGCCCCTGCCCAGACGGCGAAAACCGCTCCTCCGCGCGTGCGCGACCCGCGCCTCGATTTCTTTCGCGGCATCGCCATGTTCATCATTTTCATCGCCCATACGCCACGGGATTGGTGGGCGTTGTGGATACCCGCGCGCTTCGGCTTTTCCGACGCGACGGAAATCTTCGTCTTCTGCTCGGGCCTGGCGTCCGCCATCGCGTTCGGCGGCGTTTTTGCAACGCGCGGCTGGTGGATGGGGGCGGCGCGTATCGCCCACCGGGTCTGGCAGGTCTATTGGGCCCATATCGGGCTGTTCTTTGCTGTGTTGTTGCTGTGTATCGTCATGGACCGGTCGGGGCTGTTCGTGTCGGAAAACTGGGACGGTTCCTACGTGTCCTCCCTCAACCTGTTGCACTTCTTCACGAAAACGCCGGACCTGATCGTCGGCATTTTCACGCTGACCTATGTGCCGAACTATTTCGATATCCTGCCGATGTATCTCGTCATTCTGGCGATGGTGCCGCTGATGATGGCGCTTTCCCGCGTGTCGCTGTGGGCGGTTGCCGGAATGGTCGGCGTATTCTGGTTGCTCGCCAATGCCAACCTGTTCGGCCTGACACCGGTCGCATTTCCGGCGGAACCCTGGAGCGCGCGGAACTGGTTCTTCAACCCGCTCGGCTGGCAGCTCGTGTTCTTTACGGGCTTCGCCTTCATGAGCGGCTGGATCAAGCCGCCCCCAGTGGACCGGCGTTTGGTCGTGGTGGGGGTAGCGATAGTGCTGCTAACGATTCCTTTCGCCTGGTATCGCAGCCTGCAGATGTTCCCGGAGATGAAGGCTGCGGCGGAGTTCCTGAAACCGCTGACGGCGAAAACCTCGTTCGGCATCCTGCGCTATGTGCATTTTCTTGCGCTCGCCTATGTGGCCTGGGTCGCGGTGGGGCCGATGGGCGCACGCATTTCCGGCTGGGGCCGGGGGCAGGTGGTCGTCGATGTCATCCGCAAGGTGGGGCAGCAATCGTTGGCGGTGTTTCTGATGTCGATGTTCTTCGCGCAATTCGTGGGCGCACTGTTCAAGACGTTCGGCAACGGCCCGTGGATGGCGCTGTTCGGCAACGGGCTGGGTTTCGCAGTGCTTATCGCAACCGCCTACAGCGTCGGCTGGTTCAAGCGGCAGCCGTGGAAAGGCCTGCCCGCCACCCCCAACAAGGCGGTTGCCACAAACGTGTCGCATATGCCCCCCACCGTAGCATCCGGCACGACCGCATTGCCGGTTGCCCGCCGTCCCTCAACGGATTGAACTCATGATAAGCCGCCGTTCCTTTCTCGCCATGCTGGCAGCCTCCGGCACCATGCCCGGTTTGTCGATGTCCGGCGCTTTCGCAGCCGACCCCGCACGGGTGGGGTTAGGTGAGGCCTCGCCGTTTTCCCGCGACGCGCTTATGGCGCAGGTGGAGGCGTTGGCTGCTGCGGATTATGTCGAGCCGCCTGTCGTGCCATCGGCCTGGAAAGACCTGACTTACGACCAGTATCGCGGCTTCCTGTTCAAGCACACGGCGGCGTTGTGGCGGGAGACGCCACGCCCGTTTGAGATGGAGTTCTTTGCGCCCGGTCTCTATTTCCCCAATCCGGTGGAAGTGTTCGTGGTGGACGGCGAAATGGCCCGTCCGGTCGTGTTCGACAGGAATGTGTTCACGATCACCGATAACGTACCGGACCTTCCTGCAGCCGGTGAAGGTGAGGCGCTCGGCTATTCCGGCCTGCGGTTAAATGCGCTGTTGGGGGACGCGGAAAACAAGTCCGAATTCGCCGTCTTTCAGGGTGCGAGCTATTTCCGTGCGATTGCCGACGGACAGAATTACGGCCTTTCCGCGCGCGGTCTGGCCATCGACACTGCGGATCCGGAGGGTGAGGAATTTCCTGCATTCCGCGCTTTCTATGTCGAGCAGCCCGAGCCGGGCGAGGACAGGGTCGTTTTGCACGCAGTGATGGATTCGCCGTCGGTCGCGGGATTGTATTCGATCGACATTCGCCCCGGTTCGCCGACCGTCATGCATATTGATGCGACTATCATCCCGCGCCGCGAGATCGGGCATGTGGGGATAGCGCCGCAAACCAGCATGTTCCTGTTCGACCAGACCAACCGCAACAGGTTCGACGATTACCGTCGTGCGGTGCATGATTCCGACGGCTTGCTGGTGGTCAACGGCGCGGGCGAACAGCTTTGGCGGGCGCTGGCCAACCCGGCTGCGGTGCAGGTTTCGTCTTTCGTCGATACCGACCCGCGTGGCTTCGGGTTGATGCAGCGGCCCCGGCAGCTGGATGACTATTACGATCTGGAAGCCCATTACCACCTCCGTCCGGGCCTATGGGTCACACCGGGCGAGGGCTGGGGACGTGGTGCGGTTACGCTGGTGGAGATTCCAGCCGACAAGGAAATTTACGATAATATCGTCGCTTACTGGCGGCCCCGCGACCCGCTGCCCGCCGGCCAACCGCATCGCATGAGCTACCGGCTGGACTGGTGTGAAGAAGCGCCGGTCGAGGGTGGCAAGGCGCGTGTGATGAACACGGCGATGGGGCAACGCATCTTCGAGGACGGCCGGGTGGCCGTGGTGGAATTCGTTGGCGATTTGGTGAAGGACGGTGTGCCTGATGATTTCACGACCCACGTTTCGGCGAATGTCGGCACGGTTTCCGAGGGCGTGTTGCAGGCCAACCCCCTGACGGGCGGCCTGCGGCTGGCCTTTACCTACGAGCCCGGCGAAGCGAGGTCGATGGAAATGCGGGCGCAGATTTTGAAGAACGGACAGACCGTATCGGAAGTCTGGCTCTACCGCTGGACCGCCGCATGACCACGCTCGACCTTCAGAAACTCGCGCCGCGCGTATTTCACGACATGCCGGACCGCTCGCCGCTGACCATGCCGGTGCGGGAGTTGAATGACGTGTTCCGCGATCCTGAAGCGGACCGCCTAGGCCGCATGGGCGCGCAGCCGTGGCTTTTGCGCCTGTTGGTTTTCGTGCCAGCGATTGGGGTATCGCTTACCCTGGCGACTGTCTGTTACGACTGGTTCGACGAGGGTGGCATCAAGGTTGCCGAGATGGTGATGGTGGGGCTGGTTGCCTTTTCCGCATTCGGGATCGCGCTGTCAGTTTTCACATCGCTTGCCGCCATGCTGCCGGAGCGCAAACGCATTGTGCAAGGCCTCAAGCCTTTGCGCGTTGCGCTGCTGGTGCCTGTCTATGAGGAAGATCCGGTTGCAGTGTTCGCGCGTATCCGCGCCATGCGGGCCGATCTTGCCTCTCACGCCAGCGCGCATGATTGGACCTTCTTTGTGCTGTCCGACACCCGTAAAGAAAGCATTGCGCAGGCCGAGCGCTGGGCGTTCCATGCGACGCGCGAGACCGGCGGTATCGACATCTTCTACCGGCGGCGCGAGTTCAACGTGGATCGCAAGACCGGTAATATCGCTGACTGGCTGCGCGGCTATGGTGCGGACTGGGACGCCTTTATAACCCTCGATGCCGACAGCCTGATGGACGCGCAAACGCTGACCGACCTTGCCGATGATATGGCCTCCGACCCGTCCGCCGGGCTGGTGCAGAGCGTGCCGCGTTTGATGGGCGGGCGCAGCCTGTTCGGGCGCATGATGCAGTTTTCCAACAACATCTACGGCCCGTGGCTGGCGCAGGGGCTTGCCCGCTGGTGCGGGGCTGAGGGAAATTACTGGGGCCACAATGCCATCATTCGCACCCGTGCCTTCGCCGCTTGTTGCGGGCTGCCACACCTGAAGGGACACGGCTGGCTGCGTTCTACGTTGGGCGGCGCGATCAAGAGCCATGACTTCGTTGAAGCGGCACTGTTGCGCCGTGCCGGATGGGGCGTGCGGATACGGCCCGATCTGGCAGGCACGTACGAGGAAGCGCCGCAATCGCTTGTCGACCATGTGCTGCGCGACCGGCGCTGGTGCCAGGGCAATCTCCAGCATATCGGTATGCTCGCGCTGCCGGGGCTGGCGACCGTATCGCGCTTTCACATGCTGCAGGGGGCAATGGCCTATCTGGCTTCCGTCGTCTGGTTTGCATTGCTGCTGATCTGGGCGTCTTTGGGCACCGAGGAAGCGACGGTTTTCACCTATTTCTCCATCGAGAACCCGCTGTTTCCCCGATGGCCTGAGATGGATGTGGTAAGCAAATGGACCGTATTGGGCACGATGGCGGTGCTTTTGCTCGCGCCAAAACTGATCGCTGTTGCGGCCCGCCCGCGCCCGCAGGGGCAAAGTCTTGCGGCCTATCTTCGCTCGGCGCTTTGTGAACTGGCGCTGTCAATCGTGCTGGCCCCGACGATGATGGTGCAGCATGTTTTGGCGGTGGGTCGCACCTTTGCCGGTCTCGACACGGGTTGGGCACCGCAAAACCGCGATGGTACGCAGCTATCGGTGCTGAAACTGACGCGTTTCCACAGTGCTGAGGTCGTGACGGGCCTGCTGCTTTGTGCGGGAATTGCCGCCGGTTTTGTGTCGTGGTGGCTCGCGCCGATTGCCGGTTGTCTGATCGTATCGCCGCTGCTGTCGTGGCTGACCGCATTGCGGCTGCCTGCCGATAGCGGGTTGATGGCGACGCAGGAAACCCTGCGCCCAACACCGTTGCTGACGATGGCACAAAGGCGGGAGCCGAATGCTCCGCCAGTCGACGGTTTGGGGCACGGAGAAGCCGCTACTTCTCTGTGAGTTTCAACTCGATACGCCGGTTGCGGTCCCGCACTTCCTGCGTGTCGCCCTGCTCAAGCGGTTGAAATTCGCCAAAACCGGCAGCCACGAGACGGTCGGCGGGAACACCTTGCGAGATGAGATATTTGACCACCGACGTGGCGCGGCCGGACGACAATTCCCAGTTGTCCCGATACCGGCCGGAGCCACTGAGCGGGATGTTGTCCGTGTGGCCATCGACCCGCAGAACCCAGTCGATTTCGTCTGGAATGTCTTTGCCCAGTTCGATGAGCGCATTGGCGAGTTTCGTCATTTCGCCCAGACCGGCCTGATTCAGTTCCGCTCCGCCGGAGGGGAACAGCACTTCGGACTGAAACACGAACCGGTCGCCCACGATGCGGATATCGTCCCGCGCACCCAGAATTTCGCGCAAACGCCCGAAGAAGTCCGAGCGGAACCGGTTCAATTCCTGCACCCGGCGGGCCAGCGCCACATTGAGGCGCTTGCCGAGATCGGCGATCTTGGTGGAAGATTCACGGTCCTTCTCTTCAGACGCATCGAGCGCATTTTCCAGCGCCGCAATCTGCCGGCGCAGCGCGCTGATCTGCTGATTGAGAAGCTGCACCTGACTTTGAGCCTGCCGCGACAGTTTCTTTTCCTCGTCCAGCACGTCTGCCAGTTCACCGGCGCGGGCCTGTGCGGATTCGGCGGCACCGGAGCCGGAATCAAGCAGGGATTGCAGACGGGAGCGTTCGGTTTCGGTGTCGGACAGGTTGGATGAGAGCGAACTTAATTCGTCTTCCAGATCCTGCTTGGCGGAGCGTTCTAGCGCCAGCAGGGCGGTCAACTCGTTCAACTGGCTGTTAAGGCGGTTGAGAACGCTGTCCTTGCCGGTGATTTCCTGACTGAGCAGAAACTGCGCCAGCACGAACACCGACAGCAGGAACATGATGGCAAGTAGCAGCGTGGACAGGGCGTCCACAAAACCCGGCCAGTAATCGACCCCCGCGCGGCGCCTGCTGTTGCGGCCCGGCATGGACTAAAGACCGCCCGTTCCGCCACCATCGGGCGGGCGGCGGCCGGATATATCGGCGGATGGCAGCTTGCGGTTCAACTGGTCAAGCAATGCCTTGATGTCGGTCTGATTCTGATTCTGCGTTTCCACCCAGTCGCGGATCAACTGCTGTTCGGACCGCATGTGCTTGACGAGGCCCTGAATACCTTCGGCAAGGCTCGCCATCGCAGCCGTCGTGCGCGCACCGCCGCCGCCTTCGCGCACCTGTGCGGCAATACGCTCCATCGCCTCTGACACGTTCGCCCCACCCGCCTTGAGCGTTGCGACATCGGAATCGACGCTGGTGACGGTGGAGAGCCAGTTTTCCAGTTCGAGATAGAACCGGTTCTGCGCCTGACCGGCCTGCAGATCGAGAAAGCCGAGCACCAGCGATCCGGCCAAACCGAACAGCGAGGACGAAAACGCCGTGCCCATGCCGTCGAGGGGCGCTTGCAAGCCGCTCTTCAATGCGTCCAACACGTCGGATGAATCACCGGAACGCGGGTCGAGGGAACCGATTGTGTCACCGATGGAACCGATGGTCTGCAAGAGGCCCCAAAAGGTGCCGAGCAGGCCGAGAAAGACGAGCAGCGAGATGAGATAGCGGGAGACATCGCGTCGCTCATCAAGCCGGTTGCCGACGGAATCGAGGATGCTCTGGGTGGACGCGGTCGATAGCGACATGACATCGCGCTTGTCGCCGAGCAGCGTTTTCATGGGTGCCAGCAGAACCGGATCGCGGTCCTTGCCCTCGCCGGTGCGGAACGTGTTGACCCAGGCTACTTCCGGCATCAGGCGGATGACCTGAAGGAACGCGAGGCACATGCCCACGAACAACACGCCGACGATCAGGCCGTTCAGACCCGGATTGGTGGCGAATGCCGAGGATATTTGTGGGTAGAGAATGATGCCAAGAAACGTGACCAAGGCCACGAAGACGAGCATGGACACGATATAGACGCGGGGCGGGGACAGGCGGTCGGGATCGTAGTGTTCGGGCCAAAAGTATCGCTCCTCATGGCGCGTCGCTGCGCCCGAATCGGACACAATGTGCCCGTGTGGTCTTTACGTTTTGTAAACCACGTTTCCCGCACCCGCCACCGGGCTAGCTTTCGGCGGTTTCCGCGTCGCTTTCAAGTTGCGCCCTGGCTGCCGCTTCTGCGCGTGCCTTGGCGCGTTTTACGTGCGGCTGCTGGGGGACAGTTTCTCGGGCATGTCAGCCAGCGCAATGTCTCGCAGGGCGGCATGGACGTATTCGTTGCCAGCGATGATACGGCCCGTCTCGTAGAGCGACAGCTTGCGGTCCGGTTCGCTGGCGAAACCGCCTGCCTCGCGCACCATGATCAGGCCGGCCGCCACGTCCCAAGGTTGCAGCCCTTCCTCGAAATAGCCGTCGAAACGGCCTGCCGCCGTCCAAGCCAGATTGAGCGCGGCGGAGCCCGTGGCGCGCACGCCTGCCGTTCGGTTCATGATATCGCGCTGGCGATACAGCGATGCCCCGTGGCCTGTGCGGTTGAGGGCTGGAATGCCGGTGGCGATGACGCACTCGTCCATCCGTTTGCGCCCCGCCACACGAATCCGCCTGTCATTGAGGTATGCGCCACGGCCTTTTTCCGCCGTGAACAGTTCTTCGGTGGCCGGATTGTAGATGACGCCCGCAATCAGCTCGCCGCGCCGCTCAAGCCCCAGCGATACGGCGAAGAACGGCTGGCCGTGTAGGAAGTTGGTTGTGCCGTCGAGCGGGTCGATGATCCAGCGGTGGTCGGAGCCGGTTTCGACCTCACCGCCCTCCTCCATCAGAAACGAGTAGCCGGGCCGCGCCTTGTGCAGCGCATCGCGCAGGGTCTTTTCCGCCTTGATGTCGGCTTGCGACACGAAGTCGGCCGGACCCTTGCTGGAAACCTGCAGGTTTTCCAATTCGTTGAAATCGCGCGTCAGCGACCGGCCTGCCTGAGAGACGGCGGCGACCATGATGTTCATGAGGGCGGAGCGGGCCATCTGTGTGTCCGGAGCTTGTTTTGTGTTTGTGCGGAGAGCGGTAGGGGAAGGGCTAGCCGCCGCCAAGCCTTTTCGCGGCTTCCAGCGCCCGCTGGCGGTCGATATCGCTCATGGCGGCGAAGCGGCGGTCCATCGCGGTGTCGGCCAAGCCCGCCCGTTTCGCCATGATGTGCCACGCGCCAGCGAGCACGGGATCGCGCTCCACGCCGAAGCCCGCATCGTACATGCGCGCCAACCGGTTTTGCGCCAGCACATTGCCTTGCCCTGCGGCACGGGCAAACCAGAGAAAGGCTTCGCGTGGATCGGCCTTCGTGGCGCGGCCATTGGCGAGCCATGTGCCGAGGTCGAGTTGTGCCGTGTCGAGGCCTTCCTGCGCGGCCTTGCGGAGATAGACGAGAGCTTTGGCGTCATCGTTTGCAGCGACACCCTTCGCTTCCTTGTGCATGTTGGCGAGGGCGTAGTTTGCGTCGGCCAGACCTGCCTCGGCAGCCTTTTCGTACCATGGCAACGCTTCCTCAAAGCCAGACCAGGTGGGGCGGCGGGCGGTGATGATCTGCGCCAGATTGAAGGCGGCTTGCGGGTGCCCGGCTTCTGCGGCCTTCTTCATGTAAGCCTCGCCCGCTTCCTTGTCGGCTTCCACCGCGCCGCCGCGCAACAGCAGGTTGGCATAGGCGAATTGGCCGGCGCGGTTGCCCGCGTCCGCCGCAAACCGGTACCACTCGGCGGCCTTTTCAGGGTTGCGGGGAACGCCGAGACCACGGTCATAGAGAGTAGCGATGAGGGTCTGCGCTGCCGGATCACCGCTTTCTGCGCGGGGGAGGGCCAGCTGGAGGGCGGTGAGATAATAGCCGCGCTGGTAGGCACCGAAGGCGAGGTCTGCACCGGGGTCGGGGGCGGCGTCCGGGGTCGGCTCGGCAGGCGTTTCGCCGTTCGTCTCAGCCGTTTCCACCTTGCGGTCGATCGGCAGAATGGGGCCATCCAGTTCGGGGCCTTCAAGGGGCTTGGTGTAGCGTTTCGTTTCGACTTTCACGCCTTCTGCCGCATCATCTGCGGCCATCGCCGGAAGGGTAACAGCCAGCGCAAGACAGACGGCGAGGCGCTTAATGAGACGTGTCGAAACGAGGTGCATGGGCATCCAGCAGGTCATTGGCTTGGGCCACCGCAGCGCGGCAGGATTCGGGGCTACAATCTGCGGTGAATATGGCGCTGCCAAGGGCGACGAAATCGCAGCCGGTCTTTGCGACCGCGACAACGGAGTTCACATCGCTGCCGCCCATCACGATGCCGGGAATTTCGACCATCGAGGCCCACCATTCGCCCAAGGCCAGCGATTTCGGGTTCGCCTCGGCGTGGGTGTCGCCGCCGGGCTTGCCGAACATCAGATAATCCGCCCCGACCTCACCAATGACCAAGGCGGTGTGGCGGGTTTTCACATTTGCAGCGCCGACCATGATTTTCGGCGCGAATTTTTCGACCGCTTCTGCGATGGCCTCCGGGTTCTGCCCCAGTTGCAATCCATCCGCCTGCAACCGACCAGCAACACGCGAGAAACCGGCTATCATAACCGCGACGTCCTGTTCCTGAGCGGGCGCGACAAGGGGGCGAATGGCTGTTTCAAACGGCTCTTCATCGAGCGTGCCGGGGGCCAGAATGAGGCTCGCCACATCGCCGCCGGAAATGGCTGCCGTCAGGCAGATCAGGGCGTTGTCACCGAGGGTGGAAATCGTGTCACCATCAAGCGCCAGAACGAGCCGGCAGCGGTTCGCAGCAGTGGATGGTGTGGAGGAGTGGGAAGCGGACATGGCCCGTCAGTAAAAGGCCGTTCACCCCCATGCAACCGCCATTCGTGCGAGGCGAATGGCGGTTGGAGGGCTAATTTCAGTGCGACGTTTGGCCGTTCAGTCGGGCTATCTCGTCTTTCAGTTGCAGTTTCCGGCGTTTCACGTCGTTCACTTCGCGGTCAGTCGCCGACGGGCTCTTGGCGAGGGCGGAAAGCTCCTCATCCAGATTACGATGGCGCAGTTCGAGCTGTTCGATGTGAGAATGGACGGACATAGGCATATCTCCCGTTTGCAACATTGATGGTGCCACCGGCTTCCGGAATGGCATCCACAACGCAAAACAGGATATGCCGCTGACAGAATGAATTGTGTCACAGGATTTAGGCGTTGTCGAGGAAAGCGGTGGGCATTTCCGCACCGATGGTTGGCGGATTGTAAGCGCCGCGCTAGGAACTGTCGCAACCGGTTGCGCCCATTTTCCAGAAGCACATTCATGAACGACGACCAGCATTCCGCCGACACGATGATGCGCCTTGCCCGGCTCCGGCTGGAGCATGAGGATCTGAAACTGGCGATCGAGGCGATGACGGCGCAGCGCAGCAATGCGCTCGCTATCCAGCGATTGAAAAAGAAGAAGCTGGAACTGAAGGACCGCATCGAGCAGGTCGCCTCGAAAACTATTCCGGACTGGACCGCATGAATAAGAACGGCGCGCCGGTCGCCATCATAATGGGTAGCCAGTCGGACTGGCAGACCATGAAACGGGCGGCGGAAACCTGCGCGGAATTGGGCATGGACTGCGACGTAAAGATCGTGTCCGCCCACCGCACGCCGGACCGGCTTGTTGCGTTTGCAAAAGGCGCGCGGGATGCGGGGCACAAGGTCATCATCGCAGGGGCCGGTGGCGCGGCTCATTTGCCGGGCATGGTGGCAGCGATGACGCCGTTGCCTGTGTTTGGCGTGCCGGTGCAATCAAAAGCCTTGTCGGGGTATGATTCGCTCCTGTCTATTGTGCAGATGCCGGCTGGAATACCCGTTGGCACGCTTGCCATCGGCGAGGCGGGGGCGGTGAATGCGGCGCTTCTGGCAGCTGCCGTGCTTTCGCTTTCCGATCAAGCCCTTGCCGACCGCCTCGACGGGTGGCGCGCGGCGCGGACGGGCGCGGTTGCGGACGTGCCGAGCGACTCGTGACTGCGTTACCGCCCAACAGCACTATCGGTATCGTCGGCGGCGGGCAGCTGGGGCGGATGCTCGCGTCCGCCGCGGGTCGTCTCGGCTACCGGATCATCGTGTTAGAGCCTGCGGTGGATGCCCCTGCCGCGCAGTTCGCCAATCGGCATATCGTTGCGGCGTATGACGACGAGGCGGCTCTGGCCGAACTGTCAGCAGCCAGCGATGTCGTGACATACGAATTCGAAAACGTGCCGCTCGCTGCAGCCGCTTATCTGGAAAAGTCGGGGCTTTTGTTTCCTCCGGCGCGGGCGCTGGAAGTGGCGCAGGATCGGCTGGTGGAGAAGACCGCGCTTCGGGACATGGGTGTGCCGGTTGCCCCGTTTCGCTCGGTGGATACTGTGGACGAATTGCAGGCCGCAGTATCGGAGTTTGGCGGCGGGGTGCTGAAAACCCGCCGCTTCGGCTATGACGGCAAGGGCCAGCATGTCTTCCGCACCGCCGAAGGCGATTTGGTCGCTGCACTATCGTCCATTGGCACCGGCCCCTGGATTTTGGAAAAGCTGATCGACTTCCAGCGCGAGGCGTCGGTGATTTGCGCACGCGGCCGGGACGGCGCAATCGCGTGTTTCGATACCGCTGAGAATGTCCATGAAAACGGTATCCTGCGTCAGTCGACAGTGCCCGCAACAGCCGTCGATGAGGCGGCGTTACAAGCCTTTGCGACGACAATCGCGGAAGGGTTGAATTACGTCGGCGTTTTGGCCGTCGAGTTTTTCATAACGGCGGACGGGCCTATTGCGAATGAAATAGCCCCAAGGGTTCATAATTCAGGCCACTGGACGCGGGAAGCGTGTGCCAGTTCGCAATTCGAGCAGCATATCCGCGCGATTGCGGGCTTGCCGCTGGGCAATCCCGCCCGGCACAGCGATTGCGTGATGGACAATCTGTTGGGCGACGACATCGGGCAGGTTGCGGACCGTATGGCGCGGGGCGAAAGCATCACGCTCTATGGAAAGACCGAGGCGCGGCCCGGGCGCAAGATGGGGCACAGCGTCCGGCTCGTTTGAACGGGTGAAACGTCCGATTGCGCGTTGATTTTTCAGATCAGACTTGTTACTGCGCCAACAGCCTGGTGCCTGTGGTGCCGGGACGGTGATGTGTTTGCCCGCTGGCAAGCTGCGCTTTCGGCGCGCAACAGCAGGCAGATGCACCGTATCAAGACAACCCGAACCAAGAACGGAAATGTGAACCCGTGCAAGTCGTCGTCCGTGACAACAATGTCGATCAAGCCCTTCGTGCGCTGAAAAAAAAGCTGCAGCGTGAGGGTGTGTTCCGCGAAATGAAACTGCGGAACTTCTATGAAAAGCCAAGCGAAAAACGCGCCCGCGAAAAAGCCGAGGCCGTGCGCCGTTCGCGCAAGCTGGCCCGCAAGCGCGCCCAGCGCGAAGGCATGATTCCCGGACCGGCTCCCAAGCCCGCACGCTAGTTCAGCACTATCCCTGCGTGACGCTGTTCATGCAGGGTTCATATCCCTTGTGATGTGTCGCTGCGTTCGGCAGACTCTGAAAACCGGCTCCCGGTTGAGCGTATGTCGGGATATTCATGTGGCGCTATTCCATTATTGGCTGGCGGCACACTAGATGACGTGAAATGGATGCATGCCATGCCCGAACTCGCCTTTGATCGTTCGGGTTACTGCTCCGGTTTCCGGCGTTCCGCGATAGCTGGCGGGTTTCTTCTCGCTCTTGCCGGGTGCACCGGCTCCAGCATCACATCCGGTCTGGACATCGAGGCCGAGCAGGGTTCTTCCGCCAACATCAAATCGTTGACGCAGGTTGTGCGCGCAAATCCAAGCGATGCGGAAGCCTACAACGTGCGCGGCGCTGCCTATGGCCGCTCCGGTCGCTCGTCCGCGGCTCTTGAGGACTTCAACCGCGCCATCCAGTTGAATCCGCGCTACTATCAGGCCTACGCCAATCGCGGTCTTGTCTATTATCAGACCGGTGACGATGCCCGCGCTGCTGCCGATTACAATGCAGCGCTGACGATCAATTCCAGCTACGACACGGCCTATATCCGTCGCGCAGACGTTTACCGGCGCGCCAACCGTCCGCAGCAGGCGCTGGCGGATTACAACAAGGCCATTCAACTCGGCACGACCGATCCGCGCGCCTATTATAACCGTGGGCTGCTCTACCAGGTCTCACGCCAGCACGACCAGGCGATCAAGGATTTCTCGCAGGCCTTGTCTCTCGCTGACCGGCAGGCCGAGCCATACAATGCGCGCGCGACTTCCTATCTGGCTACGGGTTCGGTTCAAAACGCGCTGGACGACGTGAATACGGCGCTGAAGTTGGACGCGAAATATGCCGAGGCCTGGGTCATTCGCGGCCTTGCCTATGAGCAGAAGGGCGAACGCAAGACTGCGTTCGATTCCTACAGCCGCGGCTTTGCGCTGGACCGCAATTACAGGCCCGCGCAGGAAGGCATGGCCCGCACGCGCGGGGCGTGACTTTCAAAGCGTTTCCATAATGTCTGGCAATTGGCGCACGGCCTGTTAGCGGCACGGTGATTCTCGCGGCTGCTTCAATAAGTCGGCGCGGTGTCCGGATGGTCAGGCGATAATTTTTGCGGCGACCATCAGTACGATAAAGCTGAGCAACCCGCCGACAAAGCCGCCACCCATGAAGAAACCGATGGCCATAGCCATCAGCAGGACGACGCAGAAGATGGTGACCCATTTCGCCATCACCAGAAACATGTCGTAGGTTTGCTGGTGCTCGGCATAGTCCATATCGGCACCGGCTTCGTGGTTCACGTCGTAGCTGTGGTCGGCCATGAAAATCGTCTGCTCTGGTAAGGCGGTTTGTTGCGTACCGTCTGTCTAGTCCGCCCGAATGCAGGCGGCAAGTTTTATCCGCGTTGCAGGTTGAACGGCGAGCCGACGGTGGGCACGCAGTAGAGCGTGGTGGCCGTGCGACGCTGGCAGGTGGCGTTGACCTCTGTTTGCGAAACTGCGCCAACGAAGTTCAGGTTCACGCTGTCGCCTGCCACATTATAGCTGCCACGCGCGAGCGCGTCATCGGAACCCGGCGAGCGGGACACGAAGACGCCGTCGCGGAATTCCGCCACGTAAACGCCGCGTGAGGCTTCGTCGCTCGGCAGCCATTGCCCGTTCAGTGCCGCATTGGCGGACTGCGGTGTCTGCACCGGCTGTGGTGTGGCGATCGCCACCTGCACCGGCTGCTGGCTTCGTGGGGTGATGCCCTGGCAGGCGGTGAGAATGATTGCCGCTGTTGCAGCGGAGGCGAGAACGCGAATACGCATGGAAATAATCCTGTGGGCTGGTCAAAGGCCGTTGGAGCCAGTCTAGCCTTGCTTGTGGCACGATGGGAAGCGAACCGCTTCGTTCTATTTGCTTGCCGCGTCCAGCGCTTCCAACTCGTCAATCAATCCTTCGATAACGCCGAGCCCCTTTTGCCAGAAGGCGGGGTCGGACGCATCGAGGCCGAAGGGTGCGAGCAGTTCGGAATGGTGCTTGGTGCCGCCTGCGCGCAGCATGTCGAAATATTTGTCCACGAAGCCCCCGTTCACCGAGCTGTCGGCGTCCTGATAGACCGCATAGAGCGAGTTCACGAGGCAATCGCCGAATGCGTAGGCATAGACGTAGAACGGCGAGTGGATGAAGTGGGGAATATAGGTCCAGAAGGTCTCGTAGCCCTCACCGAACGTCACTGCCGGACCCAGCGATTGGGCCTGAACCGACATCCACAATTCGCCGATCTGGTCCGAGGTCAATTCGCCATCACGGCGGGCTTCATGAACCTTGCGCTCGAACATGTAGAAGGCGATCTGCCGCACGACGGTGTTGATCATGTCTTCCACCTTGGCGGCCAGCATGGCCTTGCGCTCGGTGTCGTTCTTCGCGCCGTCCAGAAGGGAGCGGAAGGTCAGCATTTCGCCGAAGACGCTTGCGGTTTCCGCCAGAGTGAGCGGGGTCGAGGCCATCAGCGCGCCCTGTTCGCCCGCCAGCACCTGATGGACGCCGTGGCCAAGTTCGTGGGCCAGCGTCATCACATCGCGCGGTTTGCCCTGATAGTTGAGCAATACGTAAGGATGCGCGGATGGCACGGTCGGATGGGCGAAGGCTCCCGGCGACTTGCCCGGTGTGACGGGCGCGTCGATCCAGTTCCCCTCGAAAAAGCGGTCGGCAATCGTCGCCATTTTAGGCGAGAAGCCGCGATAGGCGTCCAGCACCGTGGTGCGGGCGTCTTTCCAGCCGATGCGGGTGGTCGGCGCGAAGGGTAGGGGCGCGTTGCGGTCCCAATGATTGAGTTTCTCCATGCCCATCCACTTCGCCTTCATGGCATAATAGCGGTGGGATAGGCGCGGGAAGGCGTCCTCGACGGCTGAGACGAGGGCATCGACCACCTCGCGCTCCACACGGTTGGCGAGGTGGCGGGCGTCGGCGACATCCTCGAAGCCGCGCCACGTGTCGCCGATCTGCTTATCCTTGGCGAGCGTGTTCGTGATGAGCGTGAAAAGGCGCAGGTTCTTGCCAAACGTCTTGATAAGCGCGTCGGAAGCCGCCTTGCGGCGGTCGCCATCGGTGTCGACCAGCAGGTTGAGTGTGGGTTCGATGGCCAGTTCCTCGCCGTCCACATCGAAGCGCAGCGCCGACATGGTCTCGTCGAACAGGCGGTTGAAGGCCCCGCGTCCTGTGGCGCCCTTTTCCATGAAAAGCTGCTCCAGCTTGTCGTCGAGCTGGTAGGGGCGCTCCAGCCGGGCGTCCATGATCCACGGCTTGTAATGGGTAAGCGCGCCGGAACTCGCGAGCAGCGCGTCCATGTCGACGTCGGCAATGCGGTTCAGTTCCAGTTCGAAGAACAGGCCGTGGCGGGATGCGTCGGTCAGCCGTTCCTGCACGTCGCCGTAAAACTTGGCATTGGTAGGATCTTGCGAGTCGCCCGCATAGATCAGCCCGGCATAGGACATCATGCGTCCGCCGACCTCGCCAAGCGCCTCGTAGGCGTGAATGGCCTCGGCCAGCTCGTCACCGGAAAGGGACGCCAGCTTGCCTTTATAGGTTTCCTCGAACGCGGCAGCATCCGGCACGGTGCTGTCATAATCCGCGCGAAAGGCGTCGGATTTCATGCCGGGATAGAGGTCGTCGAGGTTCCACTGGGGCAGATCGCCAAGCTCGGTCTTCACGGATGCGGCGGAGGGCATGGCAGTTCCTAACGGTTCGTTCAGCGTGTTGCTGATTGAGGGCATGGCTTAAGGGCGCTTTCACCGAAATCGTGCCAAAACGGGGCAGATTCGCACGAACAGGTCATATCCCTTTGGCAGCCATTATCCTTATCGTTGACGACGACCCGGTTCAACGCCGCTTGCTGGAAAATGCGGTCAGCCGTCTCGGCTACCGCTGCCTGCTGGCGGAGGATGGGGAGGCGGCGCTGGAGATATTGACCGGACCGAACGGGAAAGACGTCAAGGCACTCGTGCTTGATCTCGTCATGCCCAATCTCGACGGTATGGGCACATTGGGTGCGATGAAGGAGCGCGGGCTGGCGCGGCCCACCATCGTGCAGACCTCGATGGCAGGCATCGACACGGTGGTTTCCGCAATGCGGGCAGGCGCGACGGACTTTTGCGTCAAGCCCGTGTCGTTCGAGCGGCTGAAGGTTTCCCTCACCAACGCGCTGAAGCTGGACGCGATGGAGGACGCGGTGCGGTC
The DNA here is from genome assembly GCA_963841615.1 of uncultured Alphaproteobacteria bacterium. GTDB lineage: Bacteria > Pseudomonadota > Alphaproteobacteria > Rhizobiales > Rhizobiaceae > Pseudahrensia. Next base: position 502,017 of record CAWJDI010000007.1, read on the forward strand.
TCTCAAAAAGGCGTCCACCGGCACCTTCACCTTCGACGACATGGTTGCTGGCGAGGAGATGGAAAAGGTCATGCGCCTTGGCCGTCGTGCCGCTGGGTCTGACATTCCGGTGCTGATCGAAGGGGAAAGCGGCGTCGGCAAGGAGGTTATCGCCAAAGCCATTCAGGGCGAGAGTGGGCGGCGGGCCAAGCCTTTCGTCACGGTGAACTGCGGCGCACTGCCGGAGACGCTGGCGGAAAGCATTCTGTTTGGCCACGAGAAAGGCGCGTTTACAGGAGCCGACCGCGCCCATACCGGCAAGTTCAAGGAGGCCGATGGCGGCACGTTGTTTCTCGACGAGGTGGGGGAACTGACGCCGAAATTGCAGGTGAAACTGCTGCGTGCCATTCAGGAAGGGGAGATCGACCCAGTCGGAAGCAAGCGCCCGGTCAAGACCAATTTTCGGCTGATCTCCGCGACCAACCGCACCATGATGGATATGGTCACCGAAGGCCGCTTTCGGGAAGACCTGTATTACCGCCTCAACGTGTTTCCCGTCACAGTGCCGCCACTGCGGATGCGGCGGGGAGATATTCCGGCACTTGTGCGCCATTTCACGGCACGCATTTGTCTGGAGGAGGGGCGGCGGCAGATCGGGGGTATCCGGTCGGATGCGCTGGCCTTGCTGGAGGCTCACGACTGGCCCGGCAACATCCGCCAGCTGGAAAACACGCTGTTTCGCGCAATCGTTCTATGCGACGGGGACGAGTTGACGTTGGATGAGTTTCCGCAGATCGCGACGGGTGCGAAGGTTGGCAACGAGGTCAATACGACCGTCGTGCCGCTCGGGAAAGGACTGGCAAAGTCCTCGACACCATCAGTCGAGCCAACCGTTTCCGCCGCCTCTCAAAGCGCCTACGGCATGATCGCGATGGTCACGGACAATGGCACCGTCGCCCGTATGGATGCGGTGGAGGAAACGATGATCCGCTTCGCTATCGACCACCATGACGGGCGGATGACGGCAGTGGCCCGCAGCCTCGGCATCGGGCGCTCGACGCTCTATCGCAAGCTGAAAGAGCTTTCCATCGACCCGGACGATCCCCAACCTGTTGCAACGGCGGGCTAGCGCAGCAGCGAAACCCTATGTTAACCACGGGGGGCGCACGGTGGGCCTTCAACAGTAGCACGGTGCCTCCGCGCCATGAATCCGTCTCATTGATGGGTTGAAAGCTGCAGCACCGTTGGCAGGCCATTCGCATGATCCAGCAGATCGACAGCACAACAGACGCCCGACCGGAAGCCGGTAAGGGCGTGTTAACGCAGGGGACGCGTTCCGCTGCCGGCAGGTTTGTGCTCGCTTTTGCCGTCTTGCTATCCGGGTTTTTCGCACTGGCCGCAACCGGCGCAACGCAGGCGCAGGCGGAAACCCGCACGCTCAAAATGTATTACACGCACACCAAGGAATCGATCACCGTCACGTTCAAGAAGAACGGTCGCTACGACAAGGCAGGGCTGAAGAAGCTCAACCGTTTCCTGCGCGATTTCCGCCGTAACGAGCCGACCAATATGGATCCGGCTTTGTTCGATCTGGTATGGGAAGTTTACAAGAAGTCCGGCTCCCGCAAGACGATCCAGGTAATTTCCGGTTACCGCTCGCCGAAAACCAATAACATGCTTCGCAGCCGTGGCCGCAACGTCGCCAAGACCTCCCAGCACACGATGGGCAAAGCGCTTGATTTCTTTATGCCGGATGTTTCCGTCGACAAGCTGCGCGCGCTTGGCCTTCAGGCGCATCGTGGCGGTGTTGGATATTATGGCGGTGCTTTCGTGCATCTCGACACGGGCCGCGTGCGCCATTGGCCGCGTATGAGCGCGCGCCAGCTGTCAAAGGTGTTTCCGAAGGGTGACACCATCCACGTTCCCTCCAACGGCAAGCCGTTGAAGGGCTATAAAACCGCTATGGCGAACCTGAAAAAGGGCCGTAATGCCGACGGGTCCCGCCGTGGTTCGGAAGTGAAGGGTTCGCTGTTGGCGCGTCTGTTCAGTCGCTCCAGCAGGGATGATGACGAGGACGAGGATACAGACGTCGCGCCGACTCCTGCCCGAAAGCCCGCACCAGCCAAGAAGCCGAAGCCGAAGGAGGTTCTGGTCGCCAAGGCGGAACCGAAACTGCCAAAGGCGCAATCCGGCCCGAACGTTTTTGCCAGCGAGGCCTCGGCCTTGAAAGACAACGAAGCGAAGGCTGCCGCAGCGCAACTCGCGGCGCAGATCGCGGCCGATGGCAGGCGCGCGCTGGAAGACAAAGCGGCTGCTGATCGTGCCGAAGCTAATTCCGAACCTGCACCCGAAGTCGCACCTGCCGAGGAAAATCTTATTGCCGCGTTGCGTCCCGAGCAGATGCCTGTTCCACGTCGCCGTCCGGCCCAGTCCACCCTGACAGCACTGGCACCGGCTACAGCGGTGGAAACGCTATCGCCGACGCAGCTTGCTCTTGCACCTGTTGCCACACCGATTGTGACGCCGACCGTGCCGGTTCCCCAAGCGCGTGTGCTGCGTCCGCGCGCCGACGTGCCGGATTCGGAGACTCCCGTGTCGGAACAGCAAACGGCTTCCTTGCCGGAACAGGTGTTGAAGCCTGTGATCGAGATCGAGTCTATCTCACGTCCTGAAACGGTCGAGGAACAGCCGGTTGAGAACGCCATTGAGGAAGGAACGCTCGTCGCCATCGTGCCCGGCGCTACGCCGACCGGTCGTCCTGCCACATCCGGCGTAGCGATAGCGGAACAGGATGTGGCTGCTCTTGAAGGCAGTGTCATAACCACCGTGGGCTCTGATGGGAGCGTCTCATCCACAACCGTACCGACTGGTCGCGTCGTTGGGTCAAGCACGCGTCCAAGCGCCCGTCCTTCCGACGAAGCTGCCGTTCAGGTTGCTGCGCTGGAGCAGCCTGCGGCTGAGATCAACGCTTCCATCGTCCCGAGCTGGCGCGATGCGGAACCCAAGGCGCCAATCGTCACGCCTGAAGCCGCAACGGTGCTTGCAAAGCTGCCGACCAGCACCACCGAACCGGTCGCAGCTATCCTGATTTCCGGCGGCTCCGCCCTGGAACCAGCGCTCTCCATTGGCGATCTGGAGAGCCAGTCGATGAAGGTCTGGGCCATTGCATCGTCAACACGGATTGGTGATGCGGCCAAATTGCGCGCGCCGGATTACAGCCAAAGCACCCGCCGTGCGGCCCCCGGCTCCGTCTATTCGGAAGGGTTCGCCCGCAGCCGTGCGCCTTGGCGGTCCGACAGCTTTTCCGGCGACCGCCCGTTGCGCCTGGCTTTTGTCAACCTGCCGAACGGTAACTAGAGCCTAGTCGCCGAACCGTTTGTCGAATGCGCTTTGCAGCAGTGACTGCTGGGCGGCGACAGCGTTTTGCCGTGCCGGTCCTGCTTCTGCGCCCTCATCGCCATAGATTTCGGCGTCCAGACGCGAGACGCGCCGTTGCAGCGCGTTGGCGCGGTCCGCGAGTGCGCGAAAATCTTCCGGAAGGGCGTTCCAGCCATCATCTTGCGGGCGTGCCATCAGACGGTTGAGTTTGATTGTCTTCTTCTGCGTCAACGCGTGTTCGGCAGTCATCTCACCCTCGGCCACGGCCCTTTGCAGCAAGAGCCAAGACGCCAGTTGCATCAGCCGCGTCGTCAGCCGCATGCTTTCAGCACCGTAGAGCGCACCAGCCTTGGCATCGAGGTCTGTCGCTTCAAGCCGACCCTTACTGTCGAGATACGCCGCCGTTTCCTCGATCAGTGACATGCCGCCGGAAAACAGCTCCTCGAAGCGGGGGGACGCGGTGAAATGCTCCGCCAGTTTGACAGTCTTGCCAGTTGGCGTGTCGTGCTCGTCTTTTCGATTGCCTGTCATGCACTTCACCTCAAACCAACACCATACTGCCCCTCTTAAAGCGCGCATGGGGGCGGTGGACAAGGCGTGGCTTTCGGCGAAACAAATGAAATTCGGACAAAAAAAGAGAGCCGCAGAGCGACTCTCGAAGAATTTCAGGAGAGAAAATCACGATGAAAACCATCAATGACAAGAGTATCGGGGTTAACCGAACCCAAACTGATTAACGCCCATAAAGATTAACAAATGGTCAACAGGGTTAAGAGCCGTGTTGTTCAGCCGCGCGGTTTGAAGAACGCATCGGCTGCGGCCACGGAACCGGCCTTGCGTGCGCGCTCGTCTTGCAAACGCGCAATCTCGATCTTCAATTCGTCGATGCGCTCATCGATATCGCTAACGGACAAGTCATAAAGATCGCCGTTAAGCGTGACGGTGTGGGGGCGGGGTTTTTCATCGTCCATCCGGTCACACTGCCCTGTGGGGAATGCGCTGCCAAGTATGGAATCCTGCACGCCGCCGGATTGCCAAGTGTTCGACCAGCGCTTATATCGCGGGTTCATTCCGACATCGTGGCGTTTTCCACGGTTCGCTCCCCGGCCACGCGCAACCCGCGTTGCCGGACCAGAGCGGGCGGTCGGGTCATTGTGTTTGAACGGGAGATTTCTCATGGCCAACGCCCTTCTCATGCCCAAGGCAACCGCCGTCTGGCTGGTCGACAACACCTCGCTGACCTTCGAACAGATCGGTGCCTTTTGCAGCCTGCACCATCTGGAAGTGAAATCCATCGCCGACGGTGATTCCGCGCAGGGTATCAAGGGTCTCGACCCGGTTGCTACGGGCCAGGTTGCCCGCGACCAGTTGAAGGCTGCGGAGGCCGACCCGTCCGTGAAGCTGAAATTGCTGGACCCGAAGGTGAAGGTGCCGGAACTGAAGAAAAAAGGACCGCGCTACACGCCGGTATCACGTCGTCAGGACCGTCCCAACGCAATCCAGTGGCTCGTGCGTAACCATCCGGAACTGAAGGACGCGCAGATCATCAAGCTGGTGGGAACGACAAAAACGACGATTGCTGCGATCCGCGACCGCACCCATTGGAACTCTGCCAACCTGCAGCCGCTCGATCCGGTGACGCTGGGCATATGCAGCCAGATCGATCTGGACTTCGAAGTCAACAAGGCTGCCGACCGTCTGCCCAAGGTGGAGCAGGGTGAGACCGAGGATGGATTGCTGCCAGCGTCGGAAACGCAGATCATGGAACCGCAGGCCAACCGTCCCACATCGGTGGACCATGACGCTGACAGCGTGTTCGCCAACTTCGCTTCGCTGGGCGATTCGGTTACGAAAAAAGACTGACGTTCCTCAAGTATCGGCGGCCGCTTTTAGCGGGCCGCTGATACCTCAGCGTTTGCGCCGTTCGTAAGCCTGACCCATGCGACCGCCATCGGCATAGATCGTCTGGCCGGTTATGTAGCTGGCATCGTCGCTTGCGAGGAACACGGCGATCGAGGCGATTTCCGACGCCTCGCCGATACGCCCCATCGGCGTGCGCGCCAGCACTTTCGCGCGGGAGTCCGCGTCAGCCATCACGCGCTCCAGCATATCGCTGGCGACCGAGCCCGGGGCGATGGAATTGACGCGAATGCCCTCGGCTGCCAGCGATTGGGCCATCAGATTGTTTAGCTGTTTCAGCCCGCCTTTTGATACCGTGTAGGCAACCTGATCGGGCAGGGCGAGGGTGTCGAACACGCTTGAAATGTTGATGATGGTGCCGGGCGGACCGTCCTCCTTCACCCGCGCCACCATCGTGCGCGCGACAGCCTGGCTGCATAGGAACGCGCCCTTCAGGTTTACGCGCATGACGGCGTCGAAATCGTCTTCGGTGATGTCGAGAAATGCGCCGTGTGACGCGATGCCCGCATTGTTGACAAGGATGTCGATGTGGCCATAGGCATCCAAGGTTGCGGCGACCAGATTGTGTACGTCGAGCCGTTCGCCCACGTCCGTTTGCACACTCATGGCGCTGCCGAGTTCCGACAGGGTTTCGACCAGTGCCGATGCTGCGCTGTCGTCCGTGTCCGCCACAACAACACGTGCGCCTTCTGTGACGAAGGCCCGGCAGATTGCAGCGCCGATGCCGTGGGCGCCTCCAGTAACAATGGCTGTCTTACCGACGAGACGCACAGTCACTTACTCCCGGTAAAACGATAGGTCGTCACCTGCCGTCGCACTTCATCGGGGCGCAAAACGGCGTTCGGATAGTCTTGCTGATTGATTGCGTCCGGCCATATTTGTGGCTCCAGACACAGGCCGGCATAGGCACCATAGGGCACACCGGTCAGGCCGGGAACGGGGGTGGAAACCTTGTGACCGGCGTAGAACTGAACGCCCGGTTCCGTGGTCGCCATCACCATCTCCATACGCCCGTCCGGCGAGACAACGCGGGCGACATCGCGGAGGCCGTGCTGTTCATTGGAGAGGCAGAAATTGTGGTCGATGACACCGTCATCGTCCTTCTCCAACTGAGCCAGAGCGTCGTCAACGCGGCGCAATTCACGGAAATCCCGCCCGGTGCCTTCCACCGGAACCGGCGCGCCGGTCGGGATGAAATCGTCGTCCACCGGCAGGCGGGTGTCAGCGTGAATTTGCACCGTGTGGCCGCGGATATCGCCCGCGCCTTCCAGATCGAAATAGGAATGGTGTGTGAGGTTGGTGATCGTGGCCTCGTCGGTGCGCGTGGTCAGCGCGATGTGCAGCACGCCATCGTCCTTCAGCGTGTAGGAGCATGTCGCTTCCACAGTGCCGGGAAAGCCTGCCGTGCCATCCGGGTCCGTCAATGTTAGGTCCACATGGGAGGTGCCGAGATCGGCGATGTTCCACACGCGGGTGCCGTAGCCGTTTGCGCCGCCATGCAACACGTGCGCACCCTTGTTGGCCTCCAGCGTGTGCTCGGTGCCGTCCAGCGTGAAACGGGCGTTGCCGATACGGTTGGCAACACGGCCGGGGATCGCGCCGAAGTGGGGCGAATGGGTGGAATACGGCTCGAACGTGTCGAAGCCGCAGACGAGCGGCGCGTCGTGGCCCTCGAGCCGAAGGTTTTGCAGCACCGCGCCCCAGGTGATGACATGCGCAGTCAGGCCACCGCCTGTCAGTTCGACCCGCAGGACGGGTTCGCCGTCTTTCGTGCGTCCAAATACTTCCGCATCGCTCATGTCGCTGTCTCCAATCGGGTGTTCAGGCCACCCAGTCGTTCGATCATTGCCACGATCTCGCCGGTCGCGTCACCTTTTCTCATGTCGGCGAAAATCGTGGGACGGTTGCACCGGGCGCTGGCGGCGTCCGTGGCCATACGGTCGAGGTCCGCATCCACGTAAGGGGCGAGGTCGGTCTTGTTGATGATGAGGATGTCGGAGCGGGTGATCGCAGGCCCGCCCTTGCGGGGAATGTCATCACCCTGCGCGACGGATATGACGTAGAGCGTCACGTCTGCCAGATCGGGGGAAAAGGTCGCGGCGAGGTTATCGCCGCCGGATTCGATGAACACGATGTCGAGCGCCGGGTGGCGCAGGGTGAGACCGTCGATGGCGGCGAGATTGATGGAGGCGTCTTCGCGAATGGCTGTGTGCGGGCAACCGCCAGTCTCCACACCGACAACGCGGTCGGAGGGTAGCGCCTGCATCCTCACCAGCGCCTCGGCGTCCTCGCGGGTGTAAATGTCGTTGGTGACGACGGCGATGGAATAGCGCTCCCGCATGGCTTCGCAGAGGCGGGCTGTGGTCGTGGTCTTGCCGGACCCGACCGGCCCACCGATGCCGACGCGGAGAGGGCCATGGTTCAGCGTTGTCACGAGCGGAAAATCCGGCTGTCGAGGGTGGTGTGGCGCATGGCGGCGATGTCCATAATGGGGGCCGCGCTGCCGAGATCGTCGAGCGTGCTTACGGATGCAGCACGGGCAGCTGCAAGAACGTCCCGCTCCAGTTCTGCGAGCAGGCCCGCCGCAGCGTCCTGTCCGAGCGGGAGTAGGCGCAAGGCGGCCTGGATGGTCTGGCTCACGACTGCATGCAGGTAGGCCGCCAACGTGTCGTCGAGGGCAATTTTGTGCTGGCGCGCTGTTAAGCCGACCGCAACCGGGTAGGCGAGAGGGGCGCTGTCCATCTGCCAATGACGGGCGGCGCGCAGGAAGGCCGTGCCCTGTTCCAGAGTTTCCGCCTGCCGTTCGGGGCTGGTGGCAAGGGAAAGGGCAAGTGCGCTGATCGTCTCCGGCTTATTGTCACCTCTATGGGTAACGGCAAGCAGAACCGCGTCTGCGCGGGCGGTGCCGTGGGCGAGGGAATGGCGGCACCAGTCGGCAAGCGACGCCGCATCGACCACGCTTTCCTCCCGGCACGCAGCTTCCAGCCCTGCCGACCATGCGAACCCACCGGTCGGGAAGGCTGGCGACAGCCACGCCATGAGTTTCAGCAACGCGCCTTCAGTGGGCATGGTGGTAGGCGCCGGTGATCGGGTGGAAGGGGGCCTGTCGCTCCGTCACGGTCGCGCCAAGGCCGCGCAGCATGGTGGCGATGACGGCACTATGGGCGATGAGAATGCGGTCCGGCGTCAGTTCGGCCGCCACGTGGCGGTTGCCGAGATGCCAGCACAGTTCGGCGTGGTGGGACGCATCGCGGGCGGTAATTTCCAGCAGATGTTCGTGCGCCGCGACAATGGCGATGCTGGAGCCATCGTCCAGTTCGAGCCTATCGCCATCCGCCATCCTGATCGCAGTGTCGAACTCCAGCAAAACGTCGCGTCCGCAATCGGTGGTCAGCACTTTGCGGCGGATATGGCGGTCGGCATGGTCGAGGGTCAGCGTGTCAGGTGCAGCGGTATTCCCCACCGGACCCCGGCCGACAACACGCAGCACCTAGAGTTCCTTGACGCGCTCCGGCGTGATGATTTCGATTTTTGTGCCGGTGATATAATCGGCCACGGCTTTGCGCATGACACCCATATGAGGCATCTCGAAATGCGCTTTGATGGCGTCCATATCGCGCCAGCGTTCCACGTAAACGAGGGTGTTCTCTTCCGTCAGGCTCTGGTGAATGTCGTAGGACATCGCAGCCCTCTTCCTGACGGGTTGCCTCAATGCAGGGCATGACCCCGGCAATGACATCGTCGAGGGAACCGGGTTTGATGGTGAGCGTGGCGACGACGTAGATCATAGTTCGAATCTCTTGGTGTGTTTGCGCGCGCGTAGGGCGTCGAGCGTGTAGGCGTCAGCATGGCGCATCATGAATAGCGCCACAAGCGCTCCGAGCGTGGCGACGGATGTCCACAGCAGGTTGGCGGGAAACGTGGTGTAGCCGATCTCGTATGTGCCGGTGGAGATGGCGGCGATCAGCCCGCCCTTGAACAGCAGATTGCCGCCCAGCAGCGTGCCGATAATACCGGTAGCGTGCATGATGGTGGTGAGGGCGTAGGACGCCGTGCGGGCGATGCCGAGGATGAACGCGACGACGAGGATGAGCTGGAGGCCGCCGATTGCGTAGGCGTAGTCGGCGGTCACCCAATCGAGGCCGTATGTGTTCTGGAACACGTTGACCATCCATTCGGGGCGCAGGAATTTGAGACTTGCCCAGACGAGCAGGAATGCGCCGATGGACAGGCGCAGGATGAGCAGGGCGGCGGGGATGCGGTGGGGGTTCATTTGGCTATCCAGTTCATGTCTCAAACCACATTCATTCTGAATGCTCTTTCCCGCAATTGAACATCTGGTGATTTGGATTACGTATAGTTTTGTTGTACAAAATGTACCAACAAACCTTTGGAAAACGGTCATGTCAGAACGCACTTATATCCGCTTTCAGCGTACTGTGGAAATCCTAGGCGCTGTCATGCTCGTGCTTTTCATCGCAGGAATCATCCTCACCTAGCGTTCTTCGTTTGCTTTGGGACGGCTTGTATTGCACCGCATAGAACGCTGCACCGGCGAGTAAACCAAGGTGGAGGTTACCTAAAATTGCCTGTAGCCCGGCCAACAAGCGACCTTCGGCAACGGGTCTAAAATCTCCAAACCCTAAAGTTGAGAAAGTCACAATCGAAAAATACAGGCTGTCACGCCTTCCGTTTGTCAACGAGCCATTCAAGGTGTCGATAAAACCAAAATCTCGATAGACGAGGGAAAACGAGGCGACCGCAAATAAGCCTGAGATGAGAATGTCGGCGATCAATCGAAATGGGTCTGGCGGATAGGCATGGGTCGACAAAAACACCGTCCAGACGACAATCACACAGAAAAACACTGCAGCCCATAAAGCTGCGGAATAGGCGACCCAAGCTGCTGGATTACCTACCGCAAAAAAGCTCAAATTGAATATGCTGTCGGCGAGAAGATAAAGAGCCAAAAACAGGGTAACCCGGGAGATCACTCGCCTGCCATTGCTGCCGGGAGTGCTGGATGGACGAGTTCCAAAAAGCCAGCGTCTCCAGTTCAAAACATGAAATACCGCTGCGCCATGGGCAGCACTTTGGCGGGTTCGCATGTCAGCAATTCGCCGTCCGCCCGCACCTCGTAGGTTTCGGGATCGACCTCCACCTCCGGCGTGGCATCGTTCAGCTTCATGCTCGCCTTGCCGATGCCGCCACGGGTGTTGCTCACCGCCACGAACCCCTTGTCCACGCCGAGCCGCTCGTGCAGATCGCCCGCCATCGCGGCTTCGCTGACGAAGGTGACTGACGAGTTCGTCATCGCCTGGCCGAAGGCGCCAAACATAGCGCGCATGTGGACGGGCTGGGGTGTGGGGATGCACGCGTTCGGGTCGCCCATCGGGGCGGCGGCGATCATGCCGCCGATCATCACCAGCGCCGGTTTGACGCCGAAGAAGGCGGGATCCCACATGACCAGATCGGCCCGCTTGCCGACCTCGACGGAGCCGATCTCGCTGCTCATGCCGTGGGCGATGGCGGGATTGATCGTGTATTTGGCGATATAGCGGCGCACGCGGAAATTGTCGTTGTCGCCGGTTTCCTGCGCCAGCCGCCCGCGCTGTTTCCGCATCTTGTCGGCGGTCTGCCACGTGCGGATCAGCACCTCGCCGACGCGGCCCATGGCCTGGCTGTCGGAGGCGATGATCGAGAACGCGCCCATGTCGTGCAGGATGTCTTCCGCCGCAATCGTCTCGCGGCGGATACGGCTTTCGGCAAAGGCGATGTCTTCGGGGATCGACTTGTCGAGGTGGTGGCACACCATCAGCATGTCGAGATGCTCTTCCAGCGTGTTGACCGTGTAGGGCCGCGTCGGGTTGGTGGAGGACGGCAGCACGTTGGGCAGGCCGCATATTTTGATGATGTCCGGCGCGTGGCCGCCGCCCGCGCCCTCGGTGTGGAAGGCGTGAATGGTGCGGCCCTCGAAGGCGTCCACCGTTTGCTCCACGAAACCGCTCTCGTTGAGCGTATCGGTGTGGATCATCACCTGCACGTCGTAGTCGTCGGCCACCGTCAGGCAGGTGCGGATGGCTTGAGGGGTGGTGCCCCAGTCCTCGTGCAGTTTAAGCGCGCAGGCACCGCCCTCGACCTGCTCGATCAGCGCCGCTGGTTGCGAGGCGTTGCCCTTGCCGGACAGGCCGATATTCATGGGGAAGGCGTCGAAGGACTGGATCATCCGCCCGATATGCCACGGGCCGGGCGTGCAGGTGGTGGCCAGCGTGCCGTGGGCCGGGCCGGTGCCGCCGCCGAGCATCGTGGTGACGCCGGACATCAGCGCCTCCTCGATCTGCTGCGGGCAGATGAAATGGATGTGGCTGTCGAACGCGCCCGCCGTGATGATCTTGCCCTCGGCTGCAATGGCCTCCGTGCCCGGGCCGATGATGATGTCGACATCGGGCTGCGTGTCCGGGTTGCCCGCCTTGCCGATGGCCGCGATCCGCCCGTCCCGCAGGCCGATATCGGCCTTGATGATGCCGGTATGGTCGACGATCAGCGCGTTGGTGATGACGGTATCGACGGCCCCGTCGGCGCGGGAGACCTGGGATTGCCCCATCCCGTCGCGGATCACCTTGCCGCCGCCGAATTTCACTTCCTCGCCGTAGGTCGTGAGGTCACGCTCGACCTCGATGATGAGGTCGGTATCCGCCAGCCGCACCCGGTCGCCGGTGGTCGGGCCATACATGGCGGCGTATTCGGAGCGGGGGAGGGTGGTGGGCATGTGGCGGGGTCCGTCAGTTCGGGTAATCGGTGAACAGATTCAGGTCTTACGTGCGGCGTTCGGTCAGACGGGTCTTGCACATGAGGTACGCCATGCTCTGACCAGTGCCGCCGCCCCATGTCGAGGCTTCCAGATCGCAGGCGCGTCGCGGAAAGGGATCCAGGCGCGTTGGGCGTCGCGGAGCAGGTCGGTGATGGGCACTGCGGAGCCGATGTGCCTTCGGCGTCCATGTCCTTCGCCCGTGAGACGGCCCTTTTGTAGGCTGCGTTGAGCAGTGCATCGGCGGCGTCGAGGTCTTTACCGGCGCAGAAGGTCATTTCGATCTGGACTTGCGGGTTCGTGCAGTCCGGCTCCGGCATGTCGGAAGCGAAAGCGGGCGCGAACACTATGGACGAACAGCAAGGCGAGGAAAGATACCGCGCTCATGTCATGCCAGCCCCAGAATCTTGCGCCGGGGCGCGTCGCGGCTCTTGTACATGCGCTTGGCCATCAGCGAGATGGGCCATGTCATCAGGCCCGCGTCGATGGTGATCTCGTCGATCTGTTTCGCGCCATCACCATCCGGCACCACGCGCATCGTGTGACGCCATTCCTTCACGCCGGCCCCTTCCTCTACACTGACGAAACGGCGTTCGGCGTCGTTCACCTCGGCCATGGTGACTTTGTAGGGGTTCCACTTTTTGGTGTAGAACGGCTGCACCTCGAACTCGATCACGTCGCCCTGTTTCACCGGCTCGGTCGGCAGGCCGCGATATTGGACGGAGCCTGCGCTGAGGGCGGGCAGGTCGTCGAATTGCTTGGCTGCTTCCCAGACCTTTTGCGGGGTAGTGGCGTAGTGGTGTTCGACGCGGATCGTTCTGGCCATGAGGGTGGTCTCCTGAAGTTACAGTTCACCCATCACGGCACCGTTAAAACCGTGGACGATACGTTTGCCGCCGTAGGGTACCAGTTGCACGTCCCGCGCCTGACCCGGCTCGAAGCGCACGGCTGTGCCAGAGGCGATGTCGAGGCGCATGCCGCGGGCGGCGTCCCTGTCGAAGGCCAACGCCGTATTGGTTTCGGCAAAGTGATAGTGGCTGCCCACCTGCACCGGGCGGTCGCCGGTGTTGGCGACATGAAGCGTGATGGCTTCACGGTCTGCATTCAAGGTGACGGCGCCGTCGGCAGGCAGAATTTCACCGGGGATCATTGCGGAACCTCTTGAGCAGAAAATGAACCAAGGACGGGAAGACCAGTCCGAGACCGGCGGCGATTACCACGCCCGTCATACTGACGACTTCGTAGCGGGAGAACGCATCATCCAGTAGGTAAAGTGCCGTTGCCAGGACCGCCGCCATTACCACGGCCCGTATCCACGGCCGTGCTGCAAAGGTGCGCGCGGTTGACTGGTCGATCAGTGACAGGCCGCCTACCAGCAGGAATACTGTAGCGAACTCGCGCAGCATCGAACTAGCGGCGTGCGCGAATGGCGAGCAGGGTCACGCCTGAAGCGATGAGCGCAACGAGGGCATAGCCCCAGGTTGATTCCATGCCGTGCGGGTGCATGTGCGCGCCGTCATGGGCGAACGCCGACGTTGCTGCGAGAGTGAGAGCGGTTGCGAGAAGAGTTTTCATTTTTGAAGGCCTTGTTCTGTTGGCGTTATCTTACGGGTTCGTGAACGGTCACCAGCTTGGTGCCGTCCGGGAATGTGGCTTCCACCTGCACGTCATGGATCATCTCGGCGATTCCCTCCATCACCTGATCGCGGGAAATGACGTGGGCACCGGCTTGCATCAGGTCTGCGACGGAACGGCCATCGCGGGCACCTTCGACCACGAAGTCAGTGATGAGGGCGATTGTTTCGGGGTGGTTCAGCTTCACGCCCCGTTCCAGCCGTTTGCGGGCGACGTTGGCGGCCATGGAGACCAGCAGCTTGTCCTTTTCGCGGGGAGTGAGGTGCATCGTGTCAGGTCATCCAGATTTTCGGCACCGGGCGTGGGGATGCCAGCGCCAGCAGGGGCATGAGGGTACGGCGAAGTTCATAGCCGTTGGTTGCCACGATACGCGCCAGCAATTTGCCCGCAAGTCCCCCTTTGGGTGCATTTGGCACAGCATGTGGATTGGCGCGCCAGCAGGCGACCGCTCCGGCTTTGCCTATGAGGTCGCGCATCGGGGCGACCAGACCCTCGGCACGTGGAGAGACGAGCAGCAACGTCGCGCAGGCGCGGGCACCCGCCAGTCCGTGGGGGGCGTCGAGCGCCGCCGTGCCATCGAGGCGCAAGGCTTCGGCGTGGAGAAGCGCGCCGTCGTGGTGGATGCGCCAGTCGTCGTGCAGGTGGATCGAAGAGAGGCGTTCGCCCATAGCCGTGCGACCGAAGATTAGCGGCTCGACAATCAATGCCTCGGCACTTCCTGTGAGGTCCATACGCAACGTGCGGTGCAGGCTCGCGCCATTGAACAGGATGGTTTCCTGCGGCAGCCAGCAGAGTGACCCGCCATCCGCGACTGTGATGCGGGTCTCGACCTTCGCAACCCCGCCGCTCGAACGGTAAACACGCTCGCAGGCTTGCGTCGTCATATCAAGGGCGGCGTACGGCCCGACTTCGACTTCCACCGAAATGACATCGCCGCCGGTCAGACCACCGGATGAGTTGATGAGCACGGCTTCCACCGCATCACCCGCGCGACGGGGCAGGCGCAATTTGGAACAACCGGACTGGTGCAGGTCGCGCAACCGCGTGCGCGTGCTGTCATGGGCGACGGAGATGCGCGCGGCACCGCGGGCTCTCTGGTGGTTAGGGGGGTGGTTCGGTGTCGGAAAGGTCTGGAGCATCTGGCGGAGGCGACATGGTTTGTCCAAGCCTGCCCGCACCATCGCCCTACCGCAAGGCGTCAATCATATTGACGCCACGTGCCGCCTCGGCTTGTGTGCGCCGCATATCCGGCAAACGCTTTCGCGTTGCCGATAGCATCGTTCTGGAGGGGACTTTCATGTTGAAGATTTTCGCGCGTGCCGCCTTGGCGGCCACATTCATGGCGACGGCTGGTTCTGCCTATGCCGAAAAGATCAAGGTCGGCATGATCACGACCCTGTCCGGCGGTGGGGCCGGTCTCGGCATCGACGTTCGGGACGGTTTTGCGCTGGCGCTGAAACAGGCCGGCAATGCGGACATCGAACTTGTTGTGGAAGACGACCAGCGCAAACCGGATATTGCCGTGCAACTGGCCGACAAGATGATCCAGTCGGAAAAGGTCGATGTGCTGACCGGAATCATCTGGTCGAACCTCGCCATGGCCGTCGTGCCCGCCGCCACGGCGCAGGGCGTGTTCTATCTCTCCCCCAATGCCGGGCCGTCCCAGCTTGCGGGCAAGGGGTGCCACCCGCTTTATTTCAACGTGGCTTGGCAGAACGACAACCTGCATGAAGGTGCCGGTGCCTATGCCAAGCAGGAAGGCTATACCAACACGTTCGTGATGGCCCCGAACTATCCGGCAGGCAAGGACGCGATCACCGGCTTCAAACGCACCTATGGAGGGGATGTAGCCGGTGAAATCTATACCAAGCTGGGTGCCACCGACTACGCCGCGGAAATTGCGCAGATCCGTGCCAGCGGTGCCGACAGCGTGTTCTTCTTCCTGCCTGGCGGCATGGGCATCTCGTTCATGAAGCAGTATGCGGCGTCGGGCCTCGACACCCCGTTGATCGGCCCGGCCTTCTCGTTCGATCAGGGCATTTTGCAGGCCGTGGGCGATGCGGCGTTGGGCGTGAAGAATGCAAGCCAGTGGTCAAAGGATATCGACAACGCCACCAACAAGGCATTCGTCGAGACATTCCAGGCCGAATACGGTCGCCTGCCGTCACTCTATGCCAGCCAGGGTTTTGATACAGCCAACCTGCTGCTTTCGGCGGCGGGCACTGATGTTGGCGATAAGGACGCGTTTCGCGCGGCGCTTGCAAAGGCGGACTTCGCCTCAACCCGTGGAAAATTCTCCTTCGGGCCGAACCAGCATCCGGTGCAGGACATCTACATCCGTGAGGTTATCAAGGAAGGTGATGTGTTTACCAACAAGATCGTGTCCACGGCTCTGACGGACCACGGCAATGCGTATGAAAGTGAGTGCAACTACTGAGACTACGTACCAGTTGTCGATAGGTCGTCATCCTGGGCCTTGTGCCCGGGATCCGGTGCATTTCACTTGTCGCAACCGTTCCAGATCCTCGGGACAGGCCCGAGGATGACGGAGTTTGATTTGGCGACCCGCTCAAAGAGGCAGCGAATGAATTGTTCCCACTTTTATGCGTGACATGACCGTGTCCCATCCATGACCGCCAGTCTCCTTTTCGAGCAGATCCTCAACGGTCTGCAATTCGGCGTGACGCTGTTTCTGATGGCGGCGGGGCTGACGCTGGTGTTCGGTGTGATGGGGCTCATCAACCTTGCCCACGGGTCGCTCTATATGGTCGGCGCGTTCGCCTGTGCGGCGGTGGCTGCGGCCACGGGGTCGTTTTGGCTGGGGCTGGTGGCGGCGCTGGCAGCAAGCGCGGCGGCGGGGGTGCTGGTGGAGATGCTGGTGATCCGGCGACTCTATGCGCGGGACCATCTCGACCAGGTTCTGGCGACCTTTGCACTTATACTGGTGTTTTCAGAAGGCACCCGCTACCTGTTCGGCTCCTTCCCGCTTTATCTCGACACGCCTGATATCCTGGCTGGAACTGTGAACCTGTTCGGTCTGCCTTACCCGGCCTATCGGCTGGCGATCATAGTGGCCGGTCTGATCGTAGCCCTTGGGCTATTCTGGCTCGTCGGGCGCACGCGGCTGGGCATTCGCATTCGGGCAGGTGAGGCGGATCGGGAAATGATCGGGGCTTTGGGCGTCGATATCGGGCGGCTCTACACCATCGTTTTCGCGCTCGGCGCGGCTTTGGCGGGGTTGGCGGGGGCGATGGTAGGTGCGATCCAGTCGGTGCAGGTGGGCATGGGCGAACCGGTGCTGATCCTCGCCTTCGTGGTGATCGTCATCGGCGGTATCGGCTCGATCTCGGGCGCGCTGGTTGGCGCGCTTCTGGTGGGACTGACAGACACGTTGGGCCGTGTGCTGTTGCCGGACTTGTTCGGGCTGTTTCTAGAACCTTCTACGGCGACCAGCATCGGCTCGGCCCTGGCGTCCATGGCGATCTATATCCTGATGGCGATCGTGCTGGTGGTGAGGCCGACGGGCCTGATGGGCGCAAAAGCGTGAAGACGGGCACCGTCAATGCCATTCTGGGCATCGGGCTGGTGGCCGTTGCATTGGCCGCATGGGCGCTGGACGAGCCGTTCATCATCACGCTGGCCACCAAGGTCGCCATTCTGGCGCTGGCCGCAGCCGGCCTCAATCTGGCTCTCGGTCATGGCGGGCTGGTGTCGTTCGGCCATGCGGCATTCTTCGGGATCGGCGGCTATGCGATGGGCGTGCTGGCGAGCCACGCGCAGCTCTACGAGCCGCTGTTCACCGTGGGGGGATTTGCGGTAGAGGGCACGAAATCCATGCCGGTTATCTGGCTTGTGGCAGTCGTGGCGAGCGGTCTTGCGGCGCTGGGCATCGGCGTGATGGCGCTACGAACAGGCGGGCTGTATTTCATTATGCTGACGCTCGCCTTCGCACAGATGATCTACTATTTCGCCATCTCGTTTCCTGCCTATGGCGGTGAGGACGGGCTGTCGATCTACATGCGCAATTCGTTTCCTGGCTTGAACATGCTGGACCCAATCCAGTTTTTCGCGATCTGTGCGGCGCTGCTCTTCACCGTGTTGTTTGGCTTGCAAAAACTGGTCCATTCCCGCTTTGGCCTCGTTCTGGAAGCGTCTCGGCAGGCGCCGGGGCGGGTGGTGGCGCTGGGGCTGGAACCGCAGCGGGTACAGCTGACGGCCTTCGTCATCTCCGGCGCAATCACCGGGCTGGCGGGCGCGCTCTATGCCGACCTCAACCGCTTCGTTTCCCCCTCCATGCTGGCGTGGCAGACATCGGGGGAGCTCATCGTGCTGGTCATTCTTGGCGGCACGGCACGGCTGTTCGGGCCGCTGGCAGGGGCGGCTTTGTTCATCGTGCTGGAAACGTGGCTCGGCGGCATCAGCGAGTTCTGGCAGTTCTATCTGGGCCTGCTGTTGCTCGGCGTCGTGCTGTTCGCGCGTGGCGGTATCATTGGCTGGCTGGCGGGGGAGCGGCGTTTTGGTTGAGCCGGTTCTGCAGGTCGAGGGACTGACCAAACGCTATGGCGCGCTGACGGCGTGTGATGGGGTTTCGCTGGACCTGCGCCCCGGCGAGATTCACGCGCTGATCGGGCCGAACGGGGCGGGGAAATCCACTCTAATCAAATTGATCGCAGGCGAAGTGCAGGCCGATGGCGGTTCCGTTTCGTTTGGCGGGCAGGATGTAACGTCCATGCGTGCGACCGAACGGGCGCGGGCCGGTTTGGGGCGCACGTTTCAGGTTTCTGCTTTGGTAAGCGAGTTCACCGTTCTGCAGAACGTCGTGCTGGCCGCTATCGGGGCGTCCGGGCGCCTCGGCTTCTGGAAGCGGGCCATGAAGGAAAGTGCGCTGCAAAACCGCGCCATGGCGCAGGTGGAACGGCTGGGACTGGCCGCCCGGCGCGATGTGCGGGTGGGTGATTTGTCCCACGGGGAACGGCGGCAGCTTGAAATCGCGCTGGCGACCGTGCTGCAGCCGAAGGCGTTTCTGCTCGACGAGCCGATGGCGGGTATCGGCCCCGGCGGCAGCCATGAGCTGACCAAGCTGCTCGACGATCTACGCCATGAAGCGCCCATCCTGCTGGTGGAACACGACATGGACGCGGTTTTTGCACTGGCCGACCGGGTGTCGGTGTTGGTCTATGGTAAGATCGTGGCGCGAGGCAGCGTGGCGGACATTCGCGGCAACCCGGTGGTGCGCGAAGCCTATCTGGGAACGGCAGCGTGAGCGCGCTGCTCCACATGGCCGGTGTCGAAGCGGCATACGGCTCCGCGCAGGCGCTGTTCGGTGTCGATCTCACCGTGGGCGAGGGCGAGGTTGTGGCTCTGCTCGGGCGCAACGGCATGGGCAAGACCACCACCATACGCGTTGCTACCGCAATGATGGCGCACAGCGCTGGCACCGTCGATGTGATGGGCGCGGGCGTTGCGGGGCACGGATCGCATCGTATTGCGCGGCGCGGTGTCGGGCTGGTGCCGGAGGGGCGTCGATGTTTTGCGCCGCTGACCGTGCGGGAAAACTGCATGGCGGCTGCGCGGAAGGGCGCATGGGATTTCGCGCGGGTAACGAAGTTGTTCCCTCGCCTCGCTGAACGCACGGACCAGCGAGCCGACACACTTTCAGGCGGCGAACAGCAGATGCTGGCAATCGCCCGCGCGCTGATGACCAACCCGCGCCTGCTTATTCTCGATGAAGCCACCGAGGGTCTTGCCCCTGTTATCCGACAGGAAATCTGGTCCGCGCTGGCAGGATTGAAGGACACGGGGCTGGCTATCCTGATAGTCGACAAGACACTGGACGAATTGTTGAAGGTCGCCGACCGCTGCACGATACTGGAAAAGGGCGCGACGGTCTGGACCGGCAATCCGGCGGCACTCGATGAGGATTTGCGGGACCGCTATCTCGGCATTTAATGCGGCGGCCCGATTGTGCGGCCCGCATGGTAGGTTGCCTCCCAACGCTCCTGTTTCGGCGGAGCGTCCGGTTCGGCAATGCGTTCGATCAGCATTTGAGCGATCCTTTTGCCCGCATCGCGAATGGACGAGCGCATGGCGGTGAGAGCGATAGCATCGTCGCCGTCCGCATCAATCAGGCAGGACAGTTCATCATCATAGGCCATGACCGATATATCCCGGCCCGCTTTCAAGCCACGTTCCGCCATCAGACGTAATGCTCCGATGGCTGGCAAAATGGAGGAAAACAACACAGCAGTCGGCGGGTCGGAGAGCGCGAGCATCGTGCGCAGGGCCTTGTAGCCGAATGGCTCGGTCAATTCACCGGTGGTCATCCGGGTTTCGATCGGGCTCAGCCCGTTTAGAGACAGCGCGTTTTCATAGCCGCTCCGACGGCGGTAGGCGAAACCCATATTCTCCATGCCATTGACGAAACCTATCCGCCGATGGCCATAGTCGATGAGGCGCTGGGTGGCTTGTTTCATCGCCTGCTCGTTATTCACATCCAGCCAGTCATAGCCGGTTTCGTGTTGCGCCCGCCCATGCACCACAAAAGGCAGCCCGATTTCCTGCAACAGGTCGATACGGGCGTCGGTCAGGCGTGGAGCGTGGAGAATGACACCATCCACACGTCTTCGGTCTGCCAGATCGCGGTAGAGTGCTTCCTCATCAGCAGGCCGGACCATGCGGAGCAGGAGGTCGTAGCCGGCGCGCTCACAGGTTTCGCTGGTGCCGGCCAGCACATCGGCGAAATGGGGGTTGATCATCTCATGGTCCGCCAACGGCACCACATGGCCGATGATACGGGATTTACCGGTGGCAAGAGACGCGGCGCTGGAAGACGGGCGGTAATTGAGCGATTGGGCCGCTTCGCGCACCCGTTTGCGTGTGGCTTCGGAAACTTCCGGAAACCCGTTCAGGGCACGACTTACCGTGGTCTGGGATACCCCCAAATGCATGGCAAGTTCCTTAAGGCGCACCGATGAGAACGCCGGTTTTTTATCAAGGTTTGGCGACATGGTCCGACCATAAGGGCACGGCGGAGCGCTGCATTCAATATCTTGACAATCGGTGCAACAGGTGGCCAATTAGGAAATCCAAAGCGCTTTGGAAGTTTTGCGGAACGCATCAAGGCGTGTTTTGTTCAGTGTCTATGCCGGTGGGAGCACGTTTGCCGGTCTCGACGCACAACCAACACATTCGGCGCAACACCGGCACAGACCGGCGCGTCACGGAGGACACTATGAAGACATTGCTCACATCCAGCGCCCTTGCGCTTGCTCTTGCGACATCGGTCGCGTTCGCCCCCGCCGCTCTGGCGCAGATGAAATATCCGGTCGGCGAAGGGGCATTCAACTGGCAATCCTATGAGGACTGGAAAGCCTCCGCGCCGGACCTCGCCGGGCAGGACATGTCCGTCTTCGGGCCGTGGACGGGTGCCGAGAAGGATGCCTTCGAAAACCTCCTCGCCTATTTCAACGATGCCACCGGTGGCAACGCGACCTATGCAGGCTCCGACTCCTTCGAGCAGCAGATCGTCATCGACGCAGAAGCTGGTTCCGCCCCCAATATCTCCGTGTTCCCGCAGCCCGGTCTGGCCGCCAACCTCGCCTCGAAAGGCCAACTCGCGCCACTTCCAGCAGGCATGGACACGTTCGTTTCCGAAAACTTCGCCGCCGGTCCGTCCTGGGTCAATCTTGGCACCTATGCAGACGACAAGGGCGCGGATGCCTATTACGGCCTGTTCTTCAACGTGAACGTGAAATCGCTCGTCTGGTACGTGCCGGACAATTTCGAGGACGCGGGTTACGAAATTCCGGATTCGATGGAAGGCCTCATCGCGCTGGCCGACAAGATCGTGGAAGACGGCGGCACGCCCTTCTGCATCGGTCTTGGTTCTGGCGCTGCAACAGGTTGGCCCGCGACCGACTGGGTCGAGGACATAATGCTCCGCACCCAGTCACCCGAAGACTACGACAAGTGGGTCTCCAACGAATTGCCGTTCGATGATCCCAAGGTTGTGGAAGCTATCGAGACGTTCGGCACGTTCGCCCGTAACGATGCCTATGTGGATGGCGGGGCCGGTGCGGTTGCAACGACCGACTTCCGCGACTCGCCCAAAGGGCTCTTCACCTCACCGCCCAAGTGTTACATGCACCGTCAGGCCTCGTTCATTCCAGCCTTCTTCCCGGAAAATACGAAGCTTGGTGTCGATGCGGACTTCTTCTACTTCCCGGCCTTCGCTGAAAAAGACCTCGGCACGCCTGTTCTGGGTGCCGGCACGTTGATGGCGATCACCAAGGACTCGCCCGCAGCACAGGCTTTCATGGAGTTCCTGAAAACACCTGTCGCGCACGAGATCATGATGGCGCAAGGCGCGTTCCTGACACCTCTGAAAACGGCCAATCTCGACACCTATGCCGACGATTCCACCCGCAAGCAGGGTGAGATTTTGACGAGCGCCACAACATTCCGTTTCGATGCGTCCGACCTGATGCCGGGCAAGATCGGTGCCGGTGCGTTCTGGACGGGCATGGTCGATTATGCCGGTGGCAAGGACGCCAAGGAAGTGGCGACTGGCATTCAGAAGGAATGGGACGCCATCAAGTAGGCGGTCTTTCCGACGATTGCGGATATGGGCGGCGATCAAACGTCGCCCGTATCAACACCATACCGTTTTCCCGGTGTGGACAGGTGCGGGACCGGCTGTGATGCTGGTCCGACCATTTGACGACACACGGTTGCGGGGAGGCACACCATGTCGAGCGAGAACGTGAAAGCGGATGGGACCGGCGTTCCGGAAGCCGCACCGGGCAACCGCCTAGGGCCCGGGCCGGTGGTCGGCGGGTTGACCGCAACGGGGCCGGTGTCGGGGGGCATCCACAATCAGGGTACTTTGCACATGCCCAAACCGACCAATTCAATCGGTGATGTCATCAAGGCCATAGCGCTGACGCTGCTGATTGCAATCGGAGGCATCGTGATTGCCGCGGCAATCGCCGTTTTCCTTTACAACATCGTCTCCACCATCTTGCCGGAAAACCAGTTGCTCGACGCAACGCTGGTGATGGTGCTCGGCGTGGCGGCCTGTTTCGGCTATTTCTGGTCCACGAATGCGGGGCTGGACATGCTCTATCCCGGTCGCGGGGAAAATGCGGCGTCCAACATCCTGCGCGCCAATGAAATCCGTCCTTGGTTGTTCCTCGGCCCGGCGGTGGTCATTCTCGCCGTTTACCTCGTCTATCCGGTGTTCAATTCGTTGTGGCTGTCCGTTCACGGGCCTTCAGGCAACGAGTTCGTCGGCTTCGACAATTACACGTGGCTGGCCGGGGACGCATCGTTCCGCGAATCCATGCTCAACAACATTCTTTGGCTCATCGTGGTGCCCGCTTTGGCGACAATCTTCGGCCTCATCGCCGCTGCGCTGACGGACCGGATCGTATGGGGCAACATCGCCAAGTCTCTGATCTTCATGCCAATGGCGATCTCGTTCATCGGTGCGTCGGTGATCTGGAAGTTCATCTACGACTACCGCGCCGAGGGCACGGACCAGATCGGACTGCTAAATGCCGTCGTCGTGTTCTTCGGCGGCGAACCGCAAGCGTGGATAACGCTGTATCCGTGGAACAACTTCTTCTTGATGATTATTCTCGTCTGGATACAAACCGGCTTTGCCATGGTCATCCTCTCGGCAGCGCTTAGAGGCATACCGGAAGAGACGGTGGAGGCCGCCGTGATCGACGGGGCGAACCCGTTGCAGATTTTCTTCAAGATCAAGATCCCGCAGATTTACGGCACCATTGCGGTTGTGTGGACCACGATCACGATACTGGTGCTGAAAGTTTTCGACATCGTGCTGGCCATGACCAATGGCCAATGGGGCACGCAGGTGCTGGCCAACTTCATGTTCGACTGGATGTTCCGAGGACTCGATTTCGGTCGTGCCTCGGTCGTGGCCCTCGTCATCATGGCGATGGTGATCCCGGTCATGGTGTGGAACATCCGCGAAGCCCGGAAGGATATGTAAGATGGCTGATAATTCAGGCATGGTCGGCGGCGCTCCGGCGCTCAAATGGGCCGTCAATATCGCTGTCGTCTTCCTCGTCGTCGCGTGGACATTGCCCACCTTCGGCATTCTCATCTCTTCGGTGCGCGACAAGAACCAGCTGGCACTGACCGGTTGGTGGACGTCGCTCACGTCGAGCGAACGCAACCTGCGGCCCCAACGGGCACCGGCGCCCGAAACGGCGGTGCAGGATGGCAACAAGTGGGTGATCAGCAGGCTCGTTGCTGGACGGCGATGCGGCGACCGCATCCCGCTTCGGCATCTCCTCGCAGGACGTGAAAGCCTACGAGGTGGGCGAGACTGTCGACCTCAATGATGGTGGCAGGCTGACGGTCGAGGAGAGCGGTGACTACCGCATCGAATACGACGCAAAGCCGGAGGGCGCGCGGGGGCAGCGTATCTTCGTCACCGGCACCGAACCGCCGAAATTCACGATGGAGAACTACGAGCGCGTGCTGTTCTCCGACGGGCTTGCCCGCAGCTTCATCAACACGTTGACGGTCACGATACCGGCCACGATCATCCCGATCCTTATCGCCGCCTATGCCGCCTATGCTTTGGCGTGGATGGAATTTCCTGGCCGGCATCTGCTGCTGGCGATTATCGTGGGCCTGCTAGTTGTGCCATTGCAGATGTCGCTCATCCCTATTCTGAAGCTCTATACCACCCTCGATATCGGCAAGAGTTACATCGGCATATGGCTCGCCCATACTGGCTTTGGCCTGCCGCTGGCCGTCTACTTGTTACGCAACTACATGGCAGGGTTGCCAAAGGAGATACTCGAATCGGCGCGCGTGGACGGAGCGACGGATTTTGAAATCTTCCGCAAAATCATTCTGCCTCTGTCGTTTCCCGCGCTCGCATCCTTTGCAATTTTCCAATTTCTTTGGGTCTGGAATGATCTGCTGGTTGCCACCGTTTTCCTCGGAAACAATGAGGAACAGCTCGTTCTGACAGGACGTTTGCGTGAATTGCTCGGTTCCCGCGGCGGCAACTGGGAGATTTTGACCGCTTCAGCCTTCGTGACGATCATCGTGCCGATCGGCGTGTTCTTTGCGCTGCAGCGCTATCTCGTGCGCGGCCTCTTGGCGGGGTCGGTGAAGGGTGGTTAGGCGGCGTCCAACAGCCTTGCCACCTTCAGGTATTTTACGATGAACGTTCTCCACGAATACACATCCGAATTCGCCCCGGGCGTTGTGACTAGCCATGATCACGACCCGGACTGGTGGCGCGGTGCGGTCATCTATCAGATTTATCCGCGCTCCTATCAGGACACGAATGGAGACGGCATCGGCGACTTGCGCGGTATCACGCAGCGGCTTCCACATGTGGCCTCTCTGGGTGTGGACGCGATCTGGTTGTCGCCGTTCTTCAAATCGCCGATGCTGGATTTCGGCTACGACGTGTCCGACTACGAGGCCGTCGATCCGATGTTCGGCTCGTTGCAGGACTTCGATGCCCTGATTTCCGAGGCGCACCGGCTGGGTCTGAAGGTGATGATCGATCAGGTCATTTCCCACACGTCAGACCAGCACGACTGGTTCGTGGAGAGCCGTGCTTCGAAGGATAACGACAAGGCCGACTGGTATGTCTGGGCCGATGCCAAGCCGGATGGCACGCCGCCCAACAACTGGCTGTCGATCTTCGGCGGTTCCGCATGGGAATGGGATACCGGCCGCTGCCAGTATTTCCTGCACAATTTTCTCGGCTCACAACCAGACTTGAACTTCCATAACATGGATGTGCAGGATGCGCTGCTGAAAACCGTGCGCTTTTGGCTGGAACGGGGCGTGGACGGGTTCCGGCTCGATACGATCAATTTCTACGTTCATTCCGCAGGGCTCGAAAACAACCCGCCGCTCGATGTCGACAAGCGCAACGACAAGATCGCACCTGCGGTGAACCCCTACAATTTTCAGTCGCACCAATACGACAAGAATCAGCCCGAGAACCTCGCTTTCCTGAAGCGCTTTCGCGCGCTGCTGGACGAATATCCGGCGGCCGCTGCGGTGGGCGAAGTGGGGGATGCCGAGCGGGGTGTGGAGATCGTCGCCGAATACACGTCCGGCAATGACATGGTTCACATGTGCTATGCCTTCGATTTTCTCGCACCCGACCCGCTGACACCCGCGAAGGTGCGCGATGTGGTGGAGGAGTTCGAAACAGTCGCACCGGACGGATGGTCGTGCTGGGCGTTCTCCAACCACGATGTCGTGCGTCATGCATCCCGCTGGGCCGATCAGGTGGCGGATCGGGATGCGTTCCTGAAGATGACGGCGACGCTGATCCTGTCACTGCGCGGTTCGGTCTGCCTGTATCAGGGTGAGGAGCTTGGACTGACGGAAGGGCTGATCGCATACGACGATTTGCAGGACCCCTACGGCATACGCTTCTGGCCAACCTTCAAGGGTCGTGACGGGTGCCGCACGCCGATGGTTTGGACTTCGAATGAGATGAAGGCCGGTTTTACGCACGGCGCGAGAAGCTGGCTTCCCGTGCCGCCCGAGCATCTGCATCTGTCCGTTGCCAACCAGAACGGCGACCCGGACTCTCTGCTCAACCATTATCGCGAGGCGCTGGTGTTCCGGGGCATGAACCCGGAGTTTAAGCGTGGCGACATCGCATTCGTGGAAGTGACCGGATTGGTCTGCGTCTTCACCCGAAGCTACGGAAACAGCACGATCTTCTGCGCCATCAACATGTCCGAACTCGTCGCCGATTGCGCCGCGCCGGAAGGATTCAATACAGAAATACCGTCGCCCGGACCGGGCGGAACGACGACTGGTGACCGCCTGCGGCTGGAACCGTTCGGCACTTATTTTTCCAAACTGAACGCCATTACGACCTGATCCTTGGGAGGGGATTGCCATGACCGCATTGCTGCTGAACGACCTGAAAAAGTCCTACGGGCCTGTAGATGTCATTCATGGTGTCGATCTGGAGATCAACGAAGGCGAGTTCATCGTCTTCGTTGGCCCTTCCGGCTGCGGTAAGTCGACATTGCTGCGGATGATTGCGGGGTTGGAAACCATTACCGACGGTGAACTGCGTATTGACGGCAACCGCGTCAACGAGATGCCACCGTCCCAGCGGGGCATTGCGATGGTTTTTCAGTCCTACGCGCTTTATCCGCACATGACGGTGCGCGACAATATGGCGTTCGGTATGAAGATCGCGAAGCAACCCAAAGCCGAGATCGAGCGGCGGGTGAATGAGGCCTCTGACATCTTGCAGCTAGGTCCGTATCTCGACCGGTTGCCGAAAGCGCTTTCGGGCGGGCAGCGCCAGCGGGTCGCTATCGGGCGCGCCATCTGCCGTGATCCGAAGGTGTTTCTGTTCGACGAACCCCTGTCTAACCTAGACGCCGCTTTGCGTGTGGCGACCCGTATCGAGATTGCCAAGCTGAAAGAGTCGATGCCGGAATCGACCATGGTCTATGTGACGCACGATCAGGTGGAAGCGATGACGCTGGCCGATAGAATCGTCGTTCTTTCAGCCGGTTACATCGAACAGGTCGGTGCGCCGATCGAGCTTTACGAGAAGCCGGCCAATCTGTTCGTGGCCAAGTTCATCGGCTCGCCCGCCATGAACATCGTGCCGGCCACGGTGAAAACCGCAGGCGCTTCGACTACCGTTTCCGTCATCGGCGGCAGCGAGGTGGTGGTGCCCATCGCATCCGACGCCGCACTGTCCGGCAAGGCCGTTCATCTTGGTTTTCGCCCGGAAGACGTGACGCTGGCGAATGGTGCGGATGCGATGCTGGAAGGCGAAATCACATTGGTTGAAGCACTTGGCGAGGTGACGAACCTGTATGTGCAGATCGACGGCGTCGAAGAGCCGTTGGTTGCAAAAGTGACAGGCACGACCAATCACAAGCGCGGTCAGCGCGTCGGTATGACTGCGCCGGCCGACATCATGCACCTGTTCAACGAGCAGGGACGGTCGTTGCTTTACGTGTAAACCAACGCGCGACACACTGGCATTAGTGGTCGTTTTACGGAACCTGAATCGCGGTTTGGTCGTTTGGGAATGAATAAACACTTCATACGGAAACGCATTTCATGACCACCGAAACACCCGTCGCCCACCTCTGGGATCTGCTCGAAAAGCAGGATATTTGCATGCTGGCCACAGAGGACCGTGGCATGCCGCGCGCCCGTCCGATGTCATCGCATATCGACCGCGATAACGGAGTCATCCATTTTCTGACGCGCCGCACGGACGATAAAGTGGAAGAGCTCCACCACGACCGCGACTTGAATGTCACCTATGTGGACCACGGCTCGATGACCTATATTTCCATCTCCGGCAAAGGCACCGTTTCGTCCGACCCGGCGCTGCTGGAACGGCTGTGGGATGCGGGTGCCGAAGCCTGGTTCGGAGATGAGAACGGTAAGTCCGACGTTGTCGTCATCACGCTCGATCCAACCATTGCAGAATATTGGAACAACGATAAATCGTGGATCTCGTCGGCTTGGGAATTCGGCAAAGGCTATTTTACCGACGAGGCGCCCAAGATGGGCGAGAACGCCAAGGTCAGCCTGTAGGAGCGCAGTTTATGTCAAAGAAGTATAGCGAAGGCACAAACGTAGAGTGGGATTGGGGCAATGGCACCGGAACCGGCAAGATCGAAACGGTCTATACGGAGAAAACTACGCGCAAGATCGACGGTAACGAGGTGACGCGCAAAGCAAGCGAGGATGACCCGGCTTATTATATCAAGCAGGAAGACGGGGGCGCAGTGCTCAAGGGCCACAGCGAAGTCCGCAAGGCAAACTGATCAAACTACCCTAGTGGAGCCGGTGGCGGATATGTCCCTCACCGGCTTTTTTGCGTTCGGCCTCTACTCGTCTTCCCAATCGACACCAACGGGCCTGCGATCCCGTTTCTTTTCAGTTTCCACCAGTTCAGCGACTTCCTGCATGTCTTCCGCATCGGCCTCGTCTGTTTCGCGGCGCGGATTGTCCCGGTCGGTTAGTGCCAGTTCATAGAACATGGGGAAGTGGTCGGATCCAATATGGCGCATCCGGTTCATCTCAATGAGTTGGAAATGGGGTGAGTGAAAAATATGGTCCAACGGCCAGCGCAGGAACCAGAAACGGGCGTCAAACGAGTTGTAATGTCCACGGCCTTCGCGGGGGTCCAGCAAGCGAGAGACACGCAGAAAACGCCGTGTGGTACGCGACCATGCCACGTCGTTGAGGTCGCCCGTTACCAGCACGGGCTCCTCTTCCTCCCTCACCAGTTCGGCAACACGGGACATTTCGGCATCGCGGCCAATTGTGTCGTGCGTGGCAATCGGCGGTTCAGGATGAACGGCCAAGAGTCGGAACGAACCGCCATCGGGATGGGCGATCCGCATGTCGAAACTTGGCACTTCCGGGTTCAACAGAAACCGCACCTGCTCATCGCGGATGGGAAAGCGGGAAACCAGCCACATGCCGTAGCCATTGTCTTGGGAATAGACGACGCGGTGTGGAAAATCGGTCACCACTTTGGACAGGGCGTCGATCCAGCCATCATCGACTTCAATGAAAACGGCAATGTCCGGCGCCGTTTCGCTAACGAGCATCTGCAATGGAGAATAATCGCGGTTCGACATCTTCACGTTTGCCACCAGCATACGAATGACGGACGCGGTTTTCTTGTCACCCTTGAACGTGTGCGACCGCCTGCTCCACAACGGTGTAAACCGGATGATGTGCCAAGCCTGAATGCAAAACGAGATGAGCAGCATTGCCACAAACGCCAAAGTCCAGCCCTGCCATGGTAGGAAGGCCAGCGATGCAACCAGAGTCACGCACGAAATCCATGCGGATTGCAGGCGGGGGAATTCGAAAACACGGAATATGCCGTGAGCCCATGGCATAAACGGCAGTAGACTGGTGACAAAGCAAACAATGGCCAGGAAGCCGCTTGCCCAAAAAAGAAGTGTACTGGCCATCACAGCAATATGCAGTCTGACCGTCTCGACTTAGTGGTCATCACGCGACCCAACGGTAAATCAACAGCGCCGCGATGAGTATGGCAAAAACGACCAGCCCCATACGCCACATGGAGCCCGGGCCCCAATGGGGCGGGATCGGGTCAGGCGGTGTGTTGCCACCGGCAAGAATACGGGTAATCGGGCTGTTCATGAATATGCTCCTGCAAACGATATGGTTGCGGGTCACAACCGTGTGGCACGTATGATCCTGCGATAAACCGCCTCCAACCTGTCAAGGTCCACAGTCTGCAGGCCAGCGCCCCGCGAGCCATCGATAACCTTGTCGAGATGCCACCGCACCAACGGCAAGGCCTCACTATTGGCAAGCTGTGACAGGCGACCCAACGACTCCAGAACGCTGGCCATCATCAATACGTTGCGTTGAGCCGTTTGGCGCAATGGATCATATGCACGGTCCAACAGGTTTTGCAGGGTAAAGCCGGGAATTTTTACCCGCGCTTTATCAGCTCCATCCGTCCAGACGCCCGACTGCAAGCCGTGTGCCACCGGTAAAGCGAGCGCGGAGGACAGCCTGTCCACGCACACGATGGCGGTGAACGTGTCGTTAAGGCCGGGAGACAGCGCCCGCACGGCAATTTCCACCAGCAGGTTGATGGAGAACTCGATATCGCCATCAGGGTTGCGCGAACGGCTCAACCGCACCGCTTCGCTCTCAACTTCCTGAAGCGTTCCAACTTCCTGTTCAGACAATTCACGCGACGCGGTGAGAAGCGGCAGGCCGGCCAAAACGAAGTCTCCCTGCCGGACTTTCAATTCGATCATAAGGTCGTTGTCGCTGGCGAATGTGATCAAGGCCTCAGGGTCGATGGCGGTCACATACCCGCTCTTGCGGGCTTTCAATTCCCAGCACATTTTTGCCGAGTCGAAATCCGGCACCGCGCCCGACGCTTCGTCTTTCACCAAGGCTGCCAGACGGTCCTGTAACTGCCCTGCAACCTCGGCGACTTCTTCATCCACGGTGACCGAAATCGAGGCTTCGTGAACGAAGAAGATCAGTTGCAACACACAAAGCGCTGCGAAGATTATGACGAGGGTGATCGACAGATGGGGTACAAAACCCTCGTCCGTCTGGTGCAGCACACTGAGCGAAAACAGATACGTGCCGCCCAAAATGCCAGCCGTAATCTGGTTGGCACGGTCGCCCGTAAAGCGTTGCAACAGGCGCGGGCCTATGTTGCCGGCTGCGGTGGTGAACACCAGCAGCACGAGCGAGTAGACAAGGCCAAGGGTGGTTATGGAGGCCGATGCGACGGTTGATACCAGCGCCCTGCCGGTGTCATAATCCACGCGCAGGATGTCGAACTGCCCGGCAAGGTCCGGAAAATAGGCATCCACTGCAAGCGCGGGAATGCACAGAAACCACATCCCCACGGCCATGATGCCGGGCACGGTGCCCAAATCGCGCAAATGCCCAAAGCCGTTGCGTAGCCGCCTCGACAGATTCGTGTTCAAGCGAAAACTGTCCGTCTAGTCGGAATTGCCGGCCTTTTGCTCGAAGAACAATGCCTGGCTGATCAGCGCGCGCACCATGTCCGGATGGAATGGTTTGGTAACGAGGAACGCCGGTTCCGGGCGTTGGCCCGTCAGCAGGCGCTCGGGAAACGCTGTGATGAAGATGACCGGCACGTTGATGGTTTCCAGAATGTCGCGCACGGCGTCGATGCCAGAAGAGCCATCGGCCAGTTGGATATCGGCCAGCACAAGCCCCGGCTCGTTCTCCTTCACCGCAGCAATCGCTTCCTCATGGGTGCGCGCGATGCCGGTGACGGAATGGCCGAGGTTTTGGACCATCTGCTCAATGTCCATGGCGATAAGCGGTTCGTCCTCGATTATGAGAACGCTGGTGCCGACCTGGCCTGCAATTTCCTGCCCCGCCTGCCGCAGCAGAGTGGAGATTTCCTGAGCGTCCGTCGCAAGGATGGTCGCGACTTCATCGGGCGAAAAGCCCTCAACCGCAGTCAGCAAAAATGCCTGCCGCGCCTTGGGCGTAAGGCTCGTGACATTGCGGTCCGCAGCGCTCGCGTCCTCGACAGACTGCATGTTCACATCCAGCGACTGCCAGATTTTGGAAAATGCCGCGAAGAGGGCAACCCGCGCATTGTCAGTCAAATCGATGGACGTAGGGTCTTCAATGAGGGTTTCCAGAATCGTCGCGACATACCGGTCGCCAGATTCCTGATTGCCGGTCAACGCGCGTGCATAACGGCGGAGATAGGCAAGGTGCGGTGCTACCTGATCGGCAAGCGACATCGTAAACTCCTGAAAAATCTTTGTGCTACAGTGCCAAAAAAACGGTACACCATCGCTTATGAATATGGGCTTGCATGCCACAAACCAATAGCGTTGACCTTGTCATGGAACTATTTTTCGCGGCTTGTGTTGGCGAAACAAGAATAAAGCGTCCCGCGTAGCGACGCAGGTGCCATTGTTTATGTTAGGGTTCAAATATGCCGAATAGCAAGACGGGTGGTCCAGTCGATGGAGCAATCGACTCGGACATCCAGGAAAAGCTGGGCGAAAAGCTCAAGGAGGCCTATTCGGACGTCATCAACGAGCCGGTCCCGGACCGCTTTCTGGACCTGTTGAACCAGTTGTCGCAACAAAGCGGAAGTGATGGGACGAAGTCCTCAAATGAGTAGTGCCAAGACAGTTTCGCCCGAACTTCGGGACGAATTGCTCAAGATCATTCCAAACCTGCGCGCATTCGCCCTATCGCTGACACGGGCGAGCGACCGTGCCGATGACCTCGTTCAGGAAACCCTGATGAAGGCGTGGAACAAGTTTCACCTGTTTCAGGAAGGCACGAACCTGAAAGCGTGGGTGTTCACCATCATGCGCAACGAATTTTATAGCCAGATGCGGAAGCGGGGGCGGGAAGTGCAGGACAGCGACGGCGTTTTTTCCGCGCAGCTTGCAACTCATCCCCAGCAGGACGGCCACATGGACATGCGCGATTTTCGCGCGGCGCTGGAAGGGTTGCCGGAGGATCAGCGCGAGGCGCTGGTGCTGATTGGTGCCAACGGATTTTCGTATGAGGAAGCCGCTGAAATTACCGGCGTGGCGATCGGCACTATCAAGAGCCGCGTATCGCGGGCACGGGCAAAGCTGATGGGCGATCTGGAAGTGGCGGGCGAAAGCGACTACGGGCCGGATTCACTCTCGCTGCAGGTGTTTGAAGGCAACCGGAATTCCACGAGCCGATAGACCGGTTGCCGGTTTGCGGCTTATGGGCCGGTGAGTTGGAAGAGCAGCAGAATGCCTATCGCCAGAGCGAGAGAAACGCCCAGAATGACTGCGACATTCTTGCGGCTACGTCCCTGACGCGCCTCTTTCGGTTCGATCTTTTTCGTCATCCAACGTGCTCCATTGACTTTATTTTCCGGCGGTATCGCGGCCTTATATCTGATGGAACGTATCTGCATAGATGCGGGTTGCCATAGGAATCGAAAATCAGGCAACCGTCCTCATGGATATCATCCGCATATTACTGGCAATTTTCCTGCCACCCGTCGCTGTCTTTTTGACGGTGGGGTTTCGGGGCCACTTCTGGCTCAACATTGTGCTGACCATCCTCGGTTTCATTCCGGGCTTGATACATGCTGTCTGGATTATCGCGAAAAACTCCGATGCTTAAAGCGAGTGCGGTAGATCCGCGTGTTGATGCGGAGCAGCGTGGTTTTTTGAAAGACCATCATCTCGATAAATACGAGGAGTGGCTGGACGCCAAGTTCAAGCTGCCCGGTATCGGTTATCGCTTCGGGCTGGACGGCGTGATCGGGCTTATCCCGGGCATTGGTGATCTGGTGACCGCCGGTGTGTCGACTGTCTTTATCGCTGACGCATGGAAGAGCGGTGCAAGCAAACGGGTGATGGCCAAGATGGCGGCGAATGTCGGACTGGATTTTGCGGTCGGTACAGTGCCGCTGGTCGGCGACCTTTTCGATTTTGCCTTCAAGTCCAACACGAAGAACCTGCGGCTGTTAAAAGCCGAGCGGGAAAGGCTGTCCGGCAACCGGACGGTCTGACTGTTCAAGCCGGTGCGGTCTCACGCTGATCATGCGGAACGTCTGGGACTGACAATTATCGCCGTCGCGGATTTGGCTATTCACCGCGATGGAAAACCCGAAGCCTTCTCCTATACCCGCAAGGACGTCGCGCGGGCGGTTTCCAAAGCGCGGTTGAAGCAAATTGTCTCGCTGGTTTTACCGCCTAACTGGCAGGCGGTCCGTATCGCGGTCGATCCGCAATCGCATATTCAAGCCGTTGGAACGGATGCGGCGGGACGTTTGCAATACCGGTATCATGAGGTCTGGAACGAAGTCCGCAATCTCGTAAAAGCCGAACGGCTGAAGATGTTCGGCCGCGCGCTGCCCAAAATCCGTGCCGCCGTCGCAGCCGATATGAAGGGGCGGGGGATAGGCCGCAAACAGGTGCTGGCAACGGCGGTGCGGCTGATTGACGTCAAAAAGATACGTCCCGGCAACGAGAAGTATGCCCTTAACGGCACCCGTGGCGCCTCGACATTGGAACCGGACAATCTCGATATCGAAGATGGCGGCGTCATCGACGTTCATTACACCGGCAAGTCCGGCAAGAAGATTGAATTGAGCATCGAGGACCGCGTGTTGCGGCGCAGGCTTGCAAAGCTGAAGCGCACCAATAGCAAACGGCTTTTCCGGTATCGGGACTGCAAAGGCGGGAAGCGGAACGCGACCTCGACCGATATCAATGCCTATTTGCGGGCAGTTAGCGACCGGGCGGTTTCGGCCAAGGATTTCCGCACGTTCGCCGCCTCAGCGCTGGCGTTGCAGGAATTGTGCGGAGCGGCAGCGCGGGACGACTGGTCCGCCAAGGCCGTATCGCAAACGATGAAGGCGGTATCCAAGACATTGCGGAACACGCCTGCGGTGGCGCGGTCCAGCTACGTTCATCCGCCCATTGTGGAGGCATTTGAACGCGGAAATTTGAATGTGGGATACATGAAAGGACGTCGCCGCGATCACTTGGACAGTGCGGAGACCGGGTTGATGCGGTTTCTCGAAGACCAGACGTAAAAGAAGGCGGTGCCGGAAGCACCGCCCTTTCTGCATATTTGCGTCGGCCTGAGTTTAGACAGCCTTCTTGTTCACACCACCGGTGGCAATTTCCGTCATGTGACGGTCGCCCTCGTAAGTTTCGTCAAGGCACTTTTCGATCTTGGCGGCTTCGTCTTCGAGATCGAGCCGTCGGGCGAAGGCCGCCAGGCAGCCGTAACCGGCAATCGCATAATGGACCATGCGCTGATATTGCGTAATGATCATCGCGTCGCGCACATCATCATCGCTGAAATCTTCGTCCAGCGCATGTGCGTTCGCCTCTTTCACGAGACCTTCCATACCCTTGCAGTGTTCTCCGCCCGGATCGGCATCGTGGTTCTTGGCGAGTTCCGCCATGATTTCCATACCCTGTTTCGTGCCTTTGACACCGGATTCCAGCGCCTTCTTCAGCTCCGAATTCGTGGCAGCAGCAGCAAGTTTGCCGGTGACGGCGGCTGACTGCTTGCAAGCGGAATGCAGGTCCTGAAGCTGATCGATATAGACGTCTTTCAAGCTGTTCATTGTCATGATGCGCTCTCTTTCGTGATTGTTCGACTATCAACCGCCAATCTGCTGCGGGTTCCCGATCTGACAGATCTGAACAAGAAAAAAGCCGTCACGCGGGTTGCACGACGGCTTTTCAATATGTGTCCGTGAGGAACGTCTCGTTTCGGTTCTAGCGGAGGCCGAGAAACGACAGAATGACGAGGATGACGACTATCACGCCGATAATGTAAAAAATGTTCATGTGAAATTTGCCTTTCGATTGCTTACACCGCACCTCAGCGGCGGCTTGAGCATGAAACACGCCAGCCGCGATCGGGTTCCCGAAAAATGGTGCGAACGGTGTGCCCGTTGCAACAACGCGTGGCTCAAGGGGGTGAAAGAACGGTTTCCAATCCCCATAATGGAGTAATGGGAACGGTTGCCTGAAACCGCCCTTCCACACACGTCACTACCGGACTGCAATTTCCGTGCGTTGACCTATAGCAAAACCGCGATACGAATTTTGGAACCGACAGCGCCCCCGCGTGTTCAGGCCCATCGCGCAAGAATGGACATCCCTCATATGGCCCATCTGGACCCCGCCTTTCTCGTCGGTATTTCCGTCGCAACCCTCACCACCGCACTGGTCTTCTGGCTATCGTGGCGGATTGCCGTGCGGGAACGTGCGCATATTCTGGCATCGTCGAAACCCGCCGCTCCAAAGCTAACACCCCGTTTGGAAAGCCTGAAAGGTTGGCAGACCGCGTCCGCCGCATGTTAGAACGGTTCCAAAGCAGACGGGAACCAAAATTATGAGCGAGCAAGACTCCACCGATCCTATCATCGACATGCGCGAGGACGGCCCGCTTCTCGCTAAACATTTGCCGCAGTTGAAAGACCGCGATGGAAGCGAGCTTGCGCCACGCCCCCTTGCACCGCTTTGCCGGTGCGGGGCGTCTTCCAATAAGCCGTATTGTGATGGATCTCACCGTGATGTCGGCTTCAAGACGGTCGGTAGGGCAGGTGCAGAGAAGGACCGCGTAAAGGCCTATACCGGCAAAGACGTGACCGTTCATTACAACCCGCTTCTATGTTCCCACGCGGCTGAATGTGTGCGGCTCGGTGGTGGTGCGTTTGACCCGGATGCGCGCCCATGGATCGACCCGGACAAGGCCAATGCCGATGCCATTCGCGATGCCGTGCGCGCCTGCCCGTCCGGCGCGCTGCGGATCAGCGAACCCGGTGGCCAGCCTCGGCATTTGGAACAGGGTGCGGATTTGTGTGTCGATGTGGAGCCGAACGGTCCCTACAATGTCCGCAACGTGCCGCTGGCCGCTGACCTGTGGCCGGAGGGAGCGACGCAGTCGAAATACGTACTGTGCCGCTGCGGCAAATCCGGTAATCTGCCGTTGTGCGACGGCACCCACAGTGATGATCACTGGAAAGACGGCAGCGACGCCTAGGCGATATCAGCGCCAAACAACCAGTCATTGCGCCGGTGTAAAATGGTCGGTGCGATCGTGCCGGTAACGGCCATGCCGGTGTAGAGCAGCGCTCCATAGACTGTATCCGCTTGATGGAAACGGCGTACATTGGCTGCAGATTCTGCCTGCACCCTTGTGGTGCGGGCAATGCGGTCGGCGAAGAATTTCAGCCCTGCCGCTTCGACCGTATCCAGACTGTCCAAACTGTCTGCCAATGCGACGGCATCCTCCAGCGATTGCACCGCGCCTTGTGCCAGCGATGGAAGCATCGGGTGGGCAGCGTCGCCAACGAGTATGATGCGGCCATCCGACCAGCGGGGCAGGGGCGGGCGGTCGTAAAGAGGCCAGAGATTCAGGCTGTCGGCCTGGGCGATTGCGGTGACGATTTCAGGTGCCCAGCCTCGAAAATCGTTCAGCGCCACCTGGCGGTCGCCGATTGATGTCCAGCTTTCGGCTTCGGCCTCCGTCCGTTCCACCATGCCCACGAAATTGACGACCGTTCCGCCGCGCACCCGTGTCGTCACCGCGTGGCGTTTATGGCCGAGCCAGATGCACGCCGTTGGTGGTGGCGGATGGCCGCCGAACCGGTCCACCGGAATGAGTGCCCGCCAAGCTACGTTACCAGTGAAACGGGGCTTGTCCTCGCCCAGCATCCGGGCGCGAATGCCGGAATGGATACCGTCCGCGCCGACAAGCAGATCAGCCTCATAGGTTGAACCGTCTCTCGTTAGAACACGCACGCACTTGGCGTCCTGCTCGTATGTCTCGACCTGCTTGCCACACTTGATACTACCGGGCGCAGCGCTCACCAGCGCGTCGGAAAGGGCAAGCGCCAAGTTGGCGCGGTGGATGTGGATGTAGCGCGCGCCCCATCGGGCTTCGGCGTAATTTTTCAGCGGTAAGCGCAGCAGCCGACGACCGGATTTGCCTTGCCGGATCTCTATGGAGACCGGTTCGAACAGGCTGTGTTCGATAGCGGGTACGATGCCGAGACGGTTCAGCACCTTCATGCCGTTGGGGCTGATCTGTAGGCCCGCACCGACCTCATTGAGCGCTTCCGCCCGCTCCAGCACAGTGACCGACCAGCCGGATTGTATGAGCGCCAGTGCCGTTGCCAGCCCGCTGATACCGGCTCCGGCTATGATCGCCCGTCGCTGCACCTGCGTCTCCTTATCGCCCCCCTAAAAGCACATTCTATCGCCGTTCACGGCAAAGAGCATTGGACGTGATAGCGCAATGATTGCATACTTAGAACTATTCCAAGAGATTCAATTCGAGATGCGAGGAGCCATTATCATGGCCAACAAACCAACCCTCACCACCACCGCCGGCGCACCTGTCCCCAATAACCAGGATACGCTTTCCGCAGGTGAACGCGGCCCTGTATTGCTGCAGGACTATCAGCTGATCGAAAAACTCGCGCATCAGAACCGCGAGCGCATCCCCGAGCGTGCGGTTCACGCAAAGGGTTGGGGCGCCCACGGCACCATGCGGATTACCGGCGATATCTCGAAATATACGAAGGCCAAATGCCTGCAGCCCGGTGCCGAAATGCCGATGCTCGCGCGTTTCTCAACGGTGGCTGGTGAATCCGGCGCTGCCGATCACGAGCGCGACGTGCGTGGGTTTTCGCTGAAATTTTACACCGAAGACGGCAACTGGGACATGGTCGGCAATAACACGCCTGTGTTCTTCGTGCGCGACCCCTACAAGTTCCCGGATTTCATCCACACCCAGAAGCGCCATCCGAAAACTAACATGCGTTCGCCCACCGCCATGTGGGATTTCTGGTCGCTGTCTCCCGAAGCGCTGCATCAGGTAACGATCTTGATGTCCGATCGCGGACTGCCGCAAACACCCATGCAAATGAACGGCTATGGCTCACACACATTCAGTCTGTGGAACGATGCAGGCGAGCGTTACTGGGTCAAGTTTCACTTCAAGACCCAGCAGGGCCATGCGTGGTATTCTAATGCTGAGGGCGAGGAAATTACCGGCAAGACCCGCGAGGGTTATCAGGAAGCGCTGTTCGGCGGGATCGAGGATGGCAAATTTCCGAAATGGACCATTCAGGTGCAAATCATGCCGGAAATGGACGCGGAGAAAACCGACTACAATCCGTTCGACCTCACCAAGGTGTGGCCGCATGACGAGTATCCATGCATCGATATCGGCGAGTTCGAATTGAACCGCAACGCGGACAATTATTTTACCGAGATCGAGAATGCGGCCTTTTCGCCGTCCAACATAGTGCCTGGCATCGCCTTTTCGCCTGACAAGATGTTGCAGGCGCGTGTCTTTGCCTATGCGGATGCCCATCGCCACCGGCTTGGCACCCACTACGAGCAGATCCCGGTGAACCGCCCGAAAAACACGGTGCGCCACTATCACCGCGACGGGCAGATGAACACGTATGGCGGCATTATCTCGGGCAACGAAAATGCCTATTACGAGCCAAACTCGTTCAGCGGTGCCGTGGAAGACCGCTCCGCGCAGGAGCCACCACTGAGGATCGACGGCAATGCAGATCGCTACGACCATACGGCCTATGACGACACGACCCAGGTGCGTGCGCTCTATGCCGAGGTGATGGACCAAGGGGAGCGCGACCGGCTGCATGCCAACATGGGCGGCGCGCTGGTCGGCGTGCCGACCGAGATCGTCGAGCGCTGGATGGGACACCTGAAGGCGGTGCATCCCGACTACGAAGCCGGTGTCCGTCAGGAATGGCACAAGGCGTCGACCGATGCTGGTTACGATCCCAACGGCATTCCCGTCACCGGCGACACGCCGCAAATGACGGATGGCGACGCAGCGCAGGGCAATACCGCGTTCGTGGCAGCAGCCGAGTGAGCGTTTCGCTCGATCTGGACCGGGTGCGGCCTGAAAATGCCGCCCCGGAGGACGCCTTTACCGTCCATCCCGGCTTCAGGCTGAAGGGAACGGTGGAGGGCGTTTATCTGGCGGACGGCGCGACGTTTCGGACCCGCGAGGTCGATAAGCTCGATTTCGCGTTTTCCGGCATTCTGAACGACCGTCACCACGGCGCAACGCGCCCGTCCGGTTCGCTGGAACCGTGGTACGAGCGCGGCACGGAGATGAAGAACGAGCGGCAGGTGACGATCTTGTCGTCTGAAGACATGCAGGGCGTGGGTGAAAGCCTTTCGATCCCGCACCTGCTGCCGGAATGGATCGGCGGCAACATCCTTGTCTCCGGCATCCCGCATTTTTCATACCTGCCGTCACGAACCATTCTGCTGTTCGAAGGCGGCGTGACCATCCGTGTGGATGGCGACAACCCGCCATGCCGCAATTCGGGCCGTTCCATCGCGGGTGAGTTCGACGGGCGTAGACGATATCGAGTTCGGCTTCCCGAAAATGGCCGTGCGCAGGCGTGGGCTGCTCACGTGGGTGGAAAAACCGGGCACGATCGAGAAAGGCGAGGGCTTCACGGTGCGCGTGTTTCCGCAGTGGGTTTATGATCCGAAGGGCTGAGTGCTTGTGAAGTCGTGTGTCTGGTTACCAGCCAAGACACGAGCTTTCAGCGATGGCATAAGGGCGGCGACCATACCGGAGATTGCCTGCTATGCCGACCGACGCCAAGCCCGACCTCATAATGCTCGCCCCTCTCGACGCCCCCGTAGTAAAGGCGCTCAGCGAGACTTTCACCGTTCACGACCACTTCAAAGCGACCGACCCCGCAGCTTTGCTGGCAGGTGTCACTGACGCCCGCTTCGTTGCCACGGACGGTCACAACGGGCTGCCTCATGCCATCATGGATGCGCTGCCCAAGCTGGAAATTGCAGCATCATACGGCGTTGGCATCGACGCCGTCGATGTGCCGGAAGCCACCGCGCGGGGGATCCGGATAACCAACACGCCGGAGGTCTTGAACGATTCCGCAGCCGAACTGACGCTGGCGCTGATGCTTGCGCTCGCTCGCCGTATTCCGCAGGCGGACCGCTATGTGCGCGATGGCCGTTGGCCGAAGGAGGGCAATTACGCACTGACGGGCGAGCTGACAGGGCGAAAGGTCGGCATTCTTGGCCTTGGCCGTGTCGGCAAGGAGATCGCGCGCAGGCTCTCGGTTTTCAAGATGCATGTCGTCTATCACGGACGGCGGGAACAGGCTCATCAGCCCTACACATTTTATCCCGATTTGGTGGACATGGCGCGGGACGTGGATTGGCTGGTCGTCATCGCGCCGGGCACTGCGGAAACCAAGCACATTATCGACCGCCGTGTGATGGATGCTCTCGGTCCGGATGGCCATCTGGTCAATGTGGCGCGCGGTTCGCTGGTCGATGAACCGGCGCTGATCGCTGCGCTGCAGGACGGTCGGCTTGGCGCGGCGGCGCTCGATGTGTTCGCAGACGAACCGCGCGTGCCCGAAGCCTATTTCGGGATGGACAATGTCGTTCTGTCGCCACACCAGGCCTCCGCGACCGTCAAGACCCGGGCGGCGATGGGTGATCTGGTGGTTCAAAACCTGCGCGCCCACGCCGCTGGCACACTGCTTCTCACACCGGTAAACTAAGGAGAAGTACTGGACCGGGCTGGGGGGACGCCGCCATGAATCTGATCGCTGACGCTTACGAAGAGATCCGCGAGGGTGTTCGTGCGCTTTGTGGGGAGTTTCCGGCGGACTATCACCGCAAGGCGGATGCTGACCGGGCTTACCCGGAGGAGTTCGTTGCCGCGCTTACGCGTGAAGGGTGGATGGCGGCTTTGATACCGGAGGAGTATGGCGGGTCCGGTTTGGGGCTGTTGGAGGCCGGTGTCATCATGGAAGAGATCAACCGGGCGGGTGGTAATTCCGGCGCCTGTCACGGTCAGATGTACAACATGAACACACTGGTGCGGCACGGCTCCGAGGAGCAGCGCAAGCGCATCTTACCTAAACTGGCGAGCGGAGAGTTGCGACTGCAATCGATGGGCGTGACCGAACCGACGGCGGGAACCGACACGACCAGCATCAAGACGACGGCGGTGAAGAAGGGCGATCGCTATGTGATCAATGGCCAGAAGGTCTGGATCAGCCGCGTGCAGCATTCCGACCTTATGATCCTGCTGGCGCGCACGACGCCGTTGGCCGATGTGGCCAGGAAGTCCGACGGGTTGTCGATCTTTCTGGTCGATATCGCCGAGGCCATGAAGGGCGGCATGGCGGTGAAGCCGATCGCCAACATGGTCAACCACGAGACCAACGAGCTGTTCTTCGACAATCTGGAGATACCGGTCGAGAATCTGATCGGTGAAGAGGGCAAAGGGCTCAAATACATCATGACCGGCCTGAACGCCGAGCGGGCGTTGATCGCGGCTGAGTGTATCGGTGACGGATACTGGTTCACCGACAAGGTGACGGCCTATGTGAACGAACGCACGGTCTTCGGCCGCCCCATCGGGCAGAACCAGGGCGTTCAGTTCCCGATTGCCGAGGCCTACATCGAGGTGCAGGCCGCCGATCTGATGCGCTACAAGGCCTGTGCCCTGTTCGACGCCGGCAAGCCCTGCGGGGCGGAGGCGAACATGGCCAAGCTGCTGGCTGCAAAGGCGAGCTGGGAAGCGGCCAATGCCTGCATCCAGTTCCACGGCGGGTTCGGCTTTGCCAACGAGTACGACGTGGAGCGGAAGTTCCGCGAGACGCGGCTGTATCAGGTCGCGCCGATCTCCACGAACCTCATTCTATCGTATGTCGGGGAGCATGTGCTCGGTATGCCGCGGTCTTTCTGATGTTGCCGCTGAAGGGGTTGAAGGTCGTCGCCGTCGAGCAGGCTGTTGCCGCCCCGTTCGCCTCCGCAAGGCTCGCCGATGCCGGTGCCGATGTGGTCAAGATCGAACGGCCCGAAGGGGATTTCGCACGGGGGTATGATGCTGTCGCCGCCGGGCAATCGAGCTATTTCGTCTGGCTGAACCGCGGCAAGCGCAGCCTGACGCTCGATCTTGCATCGCCTGCGGGCAAGGCAGCACTGGCGACCGAGCTGGAAGATGCCGACGTACTCATTCAGAACCTTAAGGTGGGTTCTCTGGCGAAGCTTGGGTTCGGTCCCGCCGCGCTGGCCAAAACCCATCCCAAGCTGATCGTGTGTTCCATCTCCGGCTATGGCGAGAGCGGGCCGATGGCGGACCGGAAGGCCTATGACCTGCTGATACAGGCTGAGACCGGATTGTGCTCCATCACCGGCGGGCCGTCCGAGCCTGCGCGGGTCGGAATCTCGATCGTCGATATCGCTACCGGTGCAACCGCCTACAGCGCCATTCTCGAAGCTCTCATACAGCGCGGCATCACCGGCAAGGGCAGCCTCATTTCCGTGTCGATGTTCGACGTGATGGCCGACTGGCTGACCGTGCCGCTGCTGAACCACGAGGGTGGCAAGACGCCCCAACGGGTCGGCCTCGCCCACCCGTCCATCGCCCCCTACGGAGCGTTCAAAACCCGGTCCGGCGCGCCGATCCTCATATCCATCCAGAGCGATCGGGAATGGGCACGGCTATGTACTGACTTTCTCGGTGATGAGACCCTGATTGCGGACCCGCGTTTTGCCACCAACCTGGCCCGCGTCGCGAACCGTGCGGAAACGGACCGGATCGTTGCTGATGCGTTTCGACGGATGGACGCTGCCGAGGCAACGGCGGTGTTGGCCCGTGCCGACATCGCGTTCGCCTCCGTCAACGACATGGCGCAGCTTTCCGTCCATGACCATCTGCGCCGCATGACGGTCGACACGCCCAACGGGCCGGTCTCGTTTCCCGCACCGGGAGCAAGGGTCGCTGGCGAAGAGCACAGGTATGGCCCGGTACCCGTGCTGGAACCACTGGCAAATCCATGAGCGCAATCGACATTGACTATCTGCGGCAGTGGATCGGACGCGAGGAGGTCGCCTCGGACGTGCTGACGCCATCACTGGTCAGCCGCTTCAACGCTACCTTCGACCGTCAATCCGACACGATGGCTGGCGCTCCGGCACCGCTTCTCATCCATTGGTGTCTGTGCCAGCAGCCCGCCGCTCAAACTGCGCTGGGACCGGACGGGCATCCCTCACGCGGAACCTTCCTGCCGCCCGTGCCCCTGCCGAACCGCATGTGGGCCAGAGGGCAGGTCGATTTCCACGCGGCCCTTCGCATCGGTGATAC
Source organism: uncultured Alphaproteobacteria bacterium (assembly GCA_963841615.1). Taxonomy (GTDB): domain Bacteria; phylum Pseudomonadota; class Alphaproteobacteria; order Rhizobiales; family Rhizobiaceae; genus Pseudahrensia. The sequence goes on from CAWJDI010000007.1 coordinate 545,977, forward strand.
CGTGCAACGGCGCTCGACAGTCAGGGACGTGGCGGTGAAGGACGGACGCACCGGACCGCTATGCTTCGTAACCGTCGAACACGTGATTACAAGCGGCGGGCGCCATGCCATCACGGAGGTTCAGGACATCGTGTATCGGAACGCCGCCGGAGCCACCGCACCAGCTCAACCGCCCGCAGCAGCCGAACGGGGCGAGCACTGCTATCGAGATCGTTCCCACCCCGACACTCCTGTTCCGCTATTCCGCACTCACCTTCAACAGCCATCGCATCCACTACGACACGCCCTACGCACGTGATGTGGAAAGCTATCCCGGCCTCGTCGTCCACGGCCCCCTGCAGGCGACGCTCCTGTGTCAGATGTCCGCCGAAATCCGACAATCCAACCCAAGATCATTCCGCTTCCGAAGCCTGTCGCCAATATTCGACAATGCACGCTTCTCCCTCAACGCGACGGAAGACGACAACGGCGTCCGATCATGGACCGCATCCACGCACGGGCCATTGGCGATGGAAGGGTTTGCGAGGTGGAGGTAGAGCGTTGCCGCCAGTCGATCGACAATGTCGGAAGTTTGTAAGCTGTTCAGGGGTTTGCGGTGGCGGGAGGTCAGCAGTTATTAGCTGCAGTTTCATGATACAAGCGTAAATATAAATCGTTCAAAAATAATATATTATGCTATCATTTAACTCTGCATTTTTACGCAGTGCACGATAATAATGGATAACCTGCATCGGTTATCTGTTGTCGAACATTCTCCAATCGTTCAAACGCTTTAATTTATATAAGTAATTATAAAAATGACCTGAATGTCGAATATATTTTCATATCGCACAAACCATTTCGTCAGTCTACGAAGCAAATTCTATACTGTAAATACGTTTATTACCGTATAAGCTGTAGGCAAAATAAACAGGCGCCCTTCATTTAAGGTTTTGCATTAGGGGGTCAAAGGCACTCAACTTTCACTGGTGTCGCTTTCCGTTCATGGCAAACAGACCACCCTCCGTGCTTCCACCAACACTGCCGCGCGTCGTTCTGCCTCAACAGGCGCAAGGTCTGTCTCTTGCAACTTCCATCCGTTGCAAACGGGATCCGTGCTGTTGGACGTGTTGAGCAGTTGCAAATTTTCGGGTGCTTTCCATCAAGAGCAAGATTGGCACCGGATTAAAATCTGGTCAGTGGCTAGGCTGTTCTCCTTTGGGAGGATAGCTGGGGATGTCTGCCGTTGAACTCTCTGCTGCAGGCCGTCGCCTGATGTTTGTTGAAGGCAACAGCCATTGGCCAGCGGCGCGGGTATGTGACCAGAGCCGTCAGACGGTTGGTAGGATGTGCCGGTTCTTACGTCCACCAAGGTACACGCGCACTAAGCTGGTAACGAAGCCGAAGCCGGGTCTGCTTCTGCCGATTATCGACACAATCGTGAACGCGGATTTTACGGCGCCCGTAAAGAAGCGGCACACGGCCAACCGTATCTTTGAGCGGCGTCGGGATCGTGAAATCGTGAGCGCCATCGGTCCGAAACACCGATCCCGCACGCAGGAAGCTTCGACGAGCTGAACACTACGGTGCCCAAAATCTTCCAGCGGTTATCGACCCTGCGGGCAACGGACTGGTTCTTGGGGATATGTGGCTCGATTGCAGCCCACGCATCATCCGATAACCAAAACAACGCCATCGTTCATCTCCCGTGATCTGTTCGCAACGAATGAATCAAAAATAGAAAGCAAACTCAACATGCTGATTGGGTTTCGACCCCAAGAATCCGCATAGCAGCACTCGTTATGTGGTAGATCAATGAACCCTGAATCTAGGCTAATTTACATCTGACGCAGTTGATCGATAGTTGTTAAGGTTTGGATGATTGTGAAAATATTTTATAACTACAAAACAACACAGATTTTAATTGGTATTTGGCTGTTAATGTGAGGGAAATCAAATATGTGCATGATCTGTGAATACGAAGGTCGTCCACCCCAGATATTTGACTGCATCGATTCCGGTGAGGGTCAGGGCACGGGTGGGGACACTGTTCCGGATAATGTCAGTACGACCTTTACAATTTTGCCCGGAGGCGCGGTTTCCGGCTTCGTCAACACAGGCGGGGATCAGGATTGGTACCGCGTTAGCTTGAACGCGGGAGAAACCTATACAATCAATCTCAACGCGGCGAGCGGTTCAAACCTAGACGCTTATTTGCGGTTGTTCGATGCCACCGGTAATTCAATCGGCTTCAACGATGATGGCGGTCCCGGTTTCAACTCGCTTCTTAGTTTCACTCCCACAACCGCAGGGACCTTCTACGTGTCGGCGGGTGGGTACAGCTCATCCGTAGGTGAGTATGAATTGAGTATTGGAGGCGCTTCTCCAACGTCTCCAGCGGGAACCGTGCCGGAACTTGCCGATCAACTGGTCAATGGATACTGGGAGTCCACCGGGAGGGCGTCACAACAGTTTTCCAGTGGCAACATAACCTTCAATTTAACCGGCCTGACGGATAACCAAGCAAACCTTGCACGGCTTTCCCTTGGCCTTTGGGCTGAAGTGGGTGATTTCAATTTTACGGAGGTTACATCCGGCGGAAACATAACATTCCGGAACACTGATAGCGGTGCCTATGCGAGTAACTCGGTCTCCGGCGGGACGATTACGTCCAGTCAAATCAATATTTCCAGCAGTTGGTCAAGCGGCAATACCAATATCGACAGCTATACGATGCAGACCTACCTCCACGAGATCGGGCACGCGCTCGGTTTGGGCCATCAGGGTAACTACAACGGAAGCGCGACCTATGGATCCGACAATCTATTCCAGAACGATTCGTGGGCGCTTTCGCTCATGTCCTACTTCTCGCAAAGCACGGCCGGAACGGGCGATTACCGCTTCGCACTAACACCGCAAATGGCCGACATCTTCGCTATTCAAGAGATGTATGGCGCGGCCACCGTGCGCACTGGTAACACCACCTATGGTGGCAGCTTTGATAATGTCGACGGCGCGCTGGGGATGCTCCTTGACAACGTCAACTCGGTCCCATCGTTCACAATCGTTGATAGTGGAGGCTTCGATACGATCGACGTTTCCGAGTATTCCGTTGACCAGATCATCAACCTGAATGGTGGTGAGCTTTCTTCGACCGGCGGCTTGTCCAACAACATGGGCATATATCTGACCACCGTAATTGAAAACGCCACGACCGGTGCTGGCAACGATTCAATTTTTGGCAACGCAGTCGGCAATTCGCTTATTGCAGGATTGGGCAATGATACGGTGTTCGGTCTTGGCGGAGCTGACTTCCTCTATGGTGGATTTGGAAACGACTATATCGACGGTGGTGATAGTGATGACCGCCTGTACGGCGGCCACGACGAAGATGTGTTGCTCGGAAATGAAGGGGACGATCTCGTCTACGGACAGGATGGGAACGATAGCCTTTACGGGCAAAACGGGAGCGACTTTGCTGGACGGTGGATTCGGTAACGACTCGCTGTTTGGCGGGGACGGTAACGATCAACTTTACGGTCAGGACGACCACGATTTTATCGCCGGAGATGCGGATCACGACGTGCTTTACGGCGGCGCCGGTTACGACAATTTGTTCGGCGGCTCAGGCAGCGACCAATTATACGGTGGCGCCGATAACGACTTTCTCGATGGCGGAGCAGGCCGCGACTATTACGACGGCGGAAGTGGGTACGATACGATTTCGTTCCTAACAGCTCCGGGTGCGGCGAGTGTGGGGCTCTATTTAACTCGCGGTCAAGTCGCCAATGACGGCTACGGTCTCACAGAGGACGCTTTCGCTATCGAAGGGGTGGTAGGTTCGGACTTTAACGACATCATATTGGCTAACGAGGCCGCAAACGTGCTTCAGGGTGGACTTGGGAACGATGTCATCTACGCAGGTTACGGCAACGACTTCATCCTTGGCGGCTCCGGAAACGACACGCTGTTTGGCGACGAGGGGTATGATACTTTTGCCTTCTCGTTCTCGGAATTTCAGGCCGGCGTTTACGATAGCATCCTGGATTTCTCCGAAAGTGGAACGAGCTACGACTCTCTCTACATGATAGGAATGACCGCAGCTGAGATCATTACGGCTGATTACAATGGGGGGGTGTTAGTATCGACCACGGCTCTTTCTTACTCCGGTGCGGTATTCATCGAGAATTTCACTTCTGCGCAACTCGCTGACCAGATTCTGTATGCCTAGCGCCAGGACCCGTTAATCCATTGCGGGTTTGAGTGCGGGTTTGAGCGGTCTCTGGCCCACTGCCGGCATGGAAATGTCACTTCCGCTGCAACAGCGGGGCTGTCGCGGGACATCGTTGCGCAGCGAACACGACAATGCGGTGCATGCTGTTCTGCTGCTTCAGCTGCTTCAGCTGCGCCGTATTTATCATCGGAATGATGATGGAAATACCCGTGGTCGACCACGCCCTATACGGCTCATGGCCTCAAAAACGTGCCGCAAACTGTATGCCCGCCATATGGGCAACCAGATCGGCCCGCTCGATCCGAACAACCAGCAAGTCGAGCATCTGGCCGCCGCTTTGCCGAATGGAATGTCTTAATATTAGCGACCGCTTTCGTCGCGCCGTGCTGCTTAGGCAAGCACTAGCCTCATTCTGGGACGGGAGAAGTGTTCCGAGGTCCTGACTGTCAAGCTGGTGCAGAGAGATGGTTTACCGGACAGCAAGCGCTTCCTGACAACGCTGACTTATGTCGGCGCGATGCCGTTCAAGTGCAACACACACCCGGACGGCGACAATCCCCACGATGCGGTGCGGATGACATCTTCTGTATTGGCAGAACGCATGCATGGTGGGGAGAAATGCAGGCTGGCGGCGGCTCTTCCTGTGGGTTGATACCTGTGTGACCTTCCCACTGATAATCGCAATGGATGATCACTTGCACTGAATGGCATGACGGACTTACGCTGTGCCAACTGGTAGGCTTCAAACTGTCTCTGGAGTGAATTTGCTGACGAGCGACCCTGTTTCCGATAAGAGAACTGCCATAAGCGTCCGGTCGGTCGACAAGATATTCGGCCCGGCGGCCACCGGTTTCAAAGCCCTCGACAATGTATCGGTGGACATAGCCGACGGTGAGTTCTTCACCTTGCTCGGGCCTTCCGGTTGCGGAAAGACGACTTTGCTGCGGCTGCTGGCTGGTTTCGAGCAGGCGACGTCTGGCACGATTGAACTCGATGGTGAGGATATTGCAAGCCTGCCGCCGTTCCGCCGACCTGTGAACACCGTGTTCCAGAGCTACGCCCTGTTTCCGCACATGACGGTGCGGCAGAACATTGCCTTTGGTCTGGAAATGCTCGGCAAATCTGCTGACGAGATCACGGCAACCGTCGCTGAAATGCTGGCGCTCGTACAGATGGAGCCGATGGCGGACCGCAAGATCACGGAAATCTCCGGTGGTCAGCAACAGCGTGTGGCGCTGGCACGGGCCTTGGCCCCGCGCCCGAAACTGTTGCTGCTGGACGAGCCGTTGTCGGCGCTCGACCTCGTGTTGCGCCGGGACATGCAACTCGAACTGAAGCGGATGCAGCAGGAAACCGGCATCACTTTCGTGTTCGTCACCCACGATCAGGACGAGGCGCTCACCATGTCCAACCGCATCGCGGTGATGAACAAGGGTCGCATCCTGCAGGTCGGTACACCGCGCGAAATCTACGACCGCCCGCAGCACCGGTTCGTGGCGGGTTTCATCGGCGAGATCAATCTGGTTCCGGCGCAGCTGGCCGGTGGTAATGCCTACGAAATTGCCGGTGTCGGTACTGTTCAGGTTGCCGAGCCCGGACCTGCCGTGGAGGCAATCCTTGCAATGCGCCCCGAACGCATATCCCTGGCTGCGACAGGCGGCACGCCCCGAACCAAACCACCTTGGCGGAACTCTGACCGAAATCGTCTATCGCGGCACGGATACGTTCTATCATTTCGACCTTGCCGACGGCACGCCCATGCGGGCACGACGACAAAACGCGACCGTCGGGCCGGACACGCTGACCATTGGCGACAAGATCGACTGGTGGTGCGCACCGGACGCAATCTCCGTGCTGCCGGAGGCAGCCAGTTCAGTTGTGCCGGACGCAAACGCATGAGCGCGGGCAATCGCCCACTGACGTCCAACCCGTTTCTCATGCGTGCGCTGCTGATCGGCCCGGCATCGCTCGCCATCATCATCTTCATGGTCGTGCCGCTTGGCGTGATGGCCTATATCTCGATCCAGCAACGCGACTATGGCGGCGGTGTCGTGTGGGGCTCGTTCACGCTGGAGGCCTATCAACGGCTGCTTTTCGAGCGCGAACTCGACGGCACGCTGGCGTTCGACCTGTCCTATATGCGCATCGTCCTGCGCTCGGTCTGGCTGTCGGTGCTGACGACGAGCATCGCGCTGGCTGTCGGTTTTCCCGTCGCGCTCTACATGGCGACGCGCCCCGCCAAATGGCGCGGCCGTGCTGGTGTTCATGGTCACGCTGCCGTTCTGGACCAACCTGCTGGTGCGCAACTATGCGTGGATCCTGCTGCTGCGCGATTACGGCACGATCAACAACACGCTGATGTGGCTGGGCGTCATCGACGAGCCACTCGCGCTGCTGCACACGCAGACCGCGGTGGCCATCGGGCTGACCTATTCCTTCCTGCCCTTCATGGTGCTGCCGATTTATGCCAGCCTGGAGAAACTGGACTTCCGGCTCGTGGAAGCCTCATTCGACCTCTATGCGGGCCGCTGGCAGACGCTCAAGCGGGTCATTCTGCCTCTTGCTCTGCCCGGCATCGCTGCGGGCTGCATTCTCGTTTTCGTGCCCAGCCTCGGCTCCTATGTGACGCCGGAATTGTTGGGTGGCGGCAAGACGCTGATGATCGGCAATCTCATCGGACTGCAATTCGGTGCGGCCCGCAACTGGCCGTTTGGCGCCGCGCTCGGCCTGTTTCTGCTGGCTCTCGTTCTGCTGTCGCTCTGGGCGTATTCACGGCGCTACAAGCCGCAGGATCAGGCATGAACGTGCTGAATCCTTTTGCACGGCGCGCCAACGGCAATGCGCGCCATTGGCCCGGCCTGCTGCTGGCGACGGTCGTGTTCTTCGCCTACGTCTATCTACCGATCATCATTCTGGTGGTGCTGTCGTTCAACGAAAACCGCACTGTCACCGTGTGGACCGGCTTTTCGCTGGACTGGTATGCCAAAGCCTTTGCCAACCGCGATATTGTCAACGCCGCGATTAACTCCCTCGTCATCGCTTCTATCGCATCGGTTGTCGCCACCACACTGGCAACGCTGGCCGCGGTGCGGATGGCATCCCGCGAACGGTTTGCGGGCAAGGGGGCGTTCAATGGTCTGATCGCATTGCCTATCACCGTGCCGGAAATCGTGCCCGCTGTGGCGACGCTGATGTTCTTCGCGAGCCTCGGTGTCACCATGGGCATCACCACAGTCACCATCGGCCACACGATCTTCTGCATCCCCTTCGCCTACCTGCCGATCCGCGCCCGTCTGGAGGGCATGGACCCACGGCTGGCCGAGGCGGCAGCAGACCTCTATGCCACGCCGCTGCGCACGTTCTACAAGATTACGCTGCCGCTGCTGTGGCCGGGCATCGCGTCCGGTCTCGTACTGGCCTTCATCATCTCGCTGGACGATTTCGTCACCACATTCTTCCTCGGCGGTGCGGGTTCCACCACATTGCCGATCTATATCTTCGGACTCGTCCGCACCGGTGTGACGCCGGAAGTGAACGCCATTTCGGCGCTCATGTTGCTGCTTATCCCTTGCACTCGTTTCGCTTTCGCTCTTTCTTGGGCGGGAGAAGAAGACTTAAACTCATCCCGATCAGGAGAACTCTATGACACCTCGTTTCAAAGCACTCTTCGCCTCCACCGCCATCGTGATGGCTGGTTTCGCAACCGCCGCCCACGCCGATGGCGAACTGCGTCTCTACAACTGGTCCAACTATTTCCCGCCGACCCTGATCGAGAAGTTTGAAAAGGAAACCGGCACAAAAGTGACGCTGGATTCCTTCGCATCCGAAGACGACCTGCTTGCCAAGCTACAAGCCGGTGGCGGCGGTTACGATGTCATCTTCCCGGGCACCACAACCTTTGTGGTAATGGCCGAAAAAGGCCTGCTGGAGAAGATCGACACCAACGCCATGGCCAACTATGGCAACGTGTTGCCCGCGTTCCAGTCCATCGCAGGCGACGACAAACGCGAATATTCCGCCCCCTACATGTGGGGCACGACCGGTTTCACTTACGACCCGTCCAAGGTTGAAGGTGGCGTGCTGGAAGAGTCCTGGAAAGAGGTGTTCGAGCCGCGCGAGGAGCTGAAAGGCCAGATCGCCATGCTCAATGAGATGACGGATGTGTGGAACGCCGCAGCCTTCTATCTCAATGTCGACAAATGCACGGAAGATTCTGCCGAAGCTCAGAAAATTCTCGACCTGCTCGAAGCCCAAAAGCCTTACGTCAAACTCTATTCCAGCGAAGGCACGATCGACCGTGTGATCGCCGGTGAAGTGCCGCTGCACATGCAGTGGAACGGTGCGGCCCACCGGGTAAAAGAGAAGAAGGCGGACGTGGTCTATGTCTATCCGAAAGAAGGCACGACATTCTGGACCGACCAGATGGCCGTCCCGAAAGGCGCGCCGAACCTGGAAAATGCAAAGATCTTCATCGACTGGATGTTGAAGCCCGAAAACGCTGCGGAAGCCTCCAATTATACCGGCTATTCCAATGCCATCAAAGGCTCCGGTGAGTTCCTGAAGGCTGCTTTGCAGGCCGACCCGGCCGTCAACATGCCGGAAGAATATCAGGAGCGTCTGCGCCCGTTCACCAGCTGTTCGACAGCTTCAAAAGACCTGCGCGAGCGGGTTTGGACGAAACTGAAGTCGTAACCAACGAAGGAAGGGGCGGGCGGTCCGGCAGCCCGCCCGTTCTACATGATGGCTTTTCAAAGTACCCACGGTTTCGCCCGCCACGATGTTAGCCTGCACAATTGGCGCGAGCGGCCTTACAGCCCGTGGTCGTTCCAGCATGTAAACGAGTTTGTACCCTCTGCACGGGTCGGTTGCGGAACGCCTGACGCGGCAGGCGAGGCGGCCTCGTTTGAGGACATGATGGTCTCGCCCGCCGGGGCAGATAATGGCGAACCTTGCCATCTGTCCGCGTTTCTTGAACGGTCCGAGACCGATCTCTTTGCCGTCATGCGCGATGGACGTGTGGTGATGGAATGGACAGCCCCCCACGCAGACCGCGCCTTGCCTCACCTGGTGTTCAGCGTCTCCAAATCCGTCACCGCACTGCTGGCCGCCATTTTGGAACAGCAGGGCGTGTTGGACCTGACTAAAACCGTTTCCCATTACGTTCCGGAAACGGCCAACAGCGGGTTCGGAGATTGTTCGCTGCGCCATCTGCTCGACATGAGGGTCAGCCTTGGTTTCAAGGAGGAGTATCTCGACGATGCGGGAGACTATGCGCGTTATCGCCGGTCGACCCTATGGAACCCACCGATAGCTGGCCAGCCGGTCGAAGACATGCTCAGCATGTTGTGTTCGCTATCCAAAAGTGAAGGCCTGCATGGAGGTTCGTTCCACTACCTGTCGCCCAATTCCGACATGCTCGGCATCCTGCTCGAACGGGCGACTGGCACACGCTTTGCCGACCTCATGTCCAGCCTATTGTGGCAGCCGATGAATGCGGATGCGGACGCATGGATGACGGTCGATGCCGCCGGCCACCCCCGTGCCGCGGGCGGGTTAAGCATCACGGCCCGCGACCTGCTCGCCATCGGCGACCTGCTCTGCACCGATGGCGCTGTCGGCTCCCGCCAGATTGTTCCGGCCGCATGGATTGCCGACATGCACTCGAATGGCGACCGCACCGCATGGACCAACGGCAATTTCGCCGGTTTCAGCACGATCAACCGCTATCGCAGTCAGTGGTATCAGCTAGCCGAACCAGCGAAGGTCTCATTGGCCATCGGCATCCACGGCCAGTGGCTCTACGTCGATCACGCCACCCGCACTGTTATCGTCAAACTATCTTCCCAGACGCTGCCAATGAATGAGCCATTGGATGAAGAGTGCATTCGAGTTTTCCAAGAACTTGTGACACTTCTTTAGGCACAAAAACGACGAAGCACGCTCTTGATGCGATCTTTTCCAGAAATTCTGCAACGCTAATTGCGATATTGCGAAACACCACGTCCTATCGTCCGCCATCGTGACGGAAGGTGTTCCATTCCAGTTCGTTCTCTAGGTATCGGTCATTGCAAACGGTGTGGTTTTCGAAAACGCTTCGACTTGTAGGCGACTTTCGAGCAAAGCCTCATCGAACATTTTCGCGGCAAATGGCAAACTGTCTTCCGGCCGTGCAAATACTCCGGTCGCATCCCTGCAATAGTCGGCTCATATCCGCATGGTTGTTAACAATGCACTGCGCCAAAACGTGAGTGGGCCTGGGTTGGCTGTGCCCTGAGGAACCGGTATTCCCACACGGCCCGACAGAAGCTGCCAGTCGCCATCCGGCAACATTACCTCCCACGTCATCACGCGACACCACTGCCGTGCCGGGCCCGTGGGTGCGGGTTCGAATATCGTCATGCCCGATATGTTCAAGCGCACCTGGAGCGTTGGCCTGTTTCAGATTTCAAAGCAAGATATGTCGCCACACTCCTGCATCGAAACATCATAATCGACAGGGAAGGGCACCTGCAGGTCGCAATGGCGGTCTAGTCCCGGGCTACCATCGGCTTCGTCGATCACGCCAAGGCGGTGTACATTGCGAGCGGCTCGGTCGCCTTTGGCCGGAAACGAATGTCTAAATGCGATGTGTTGGAAGCGATTAGCGGAAATTCGCAATACTGCTTAAAGAGCTTCCGTCTTGCCCGGTACGATGCGGCGCACGGAGCCAAGCAGGCGATCCGTTCCCTTCTCCAGCACGTTCAAGGTGCTGCTCTGCGGACCCATTCTTGCACGGGTGAACTCCGGAGCCGAGACCTTGTCGCGAACCGTCAGCTACAAACAGACTAATCTCGTGACGTATGCGCCGGTTACCGAAAGGCGCGTCGGCGACGGTATGAGTATCAGCGCCTATTGCGGGGCGACAATGACCATCCGTGACAGTACGGCTGCCGACTTGTTGCTCCGCTCCACCGGCGGTCCTGAGAAATTGACAGCGTTCGTCCATAGCGTCGGCGACACCACGTTTCGGCTCGACCGGCTGGGAACGGCCTTGAACGAAGCGCAGCCTGGCGATGAACGCGATACGTCCACGCCGGAGGCGATGGCGAGAACCTTCGACAAATTGCTGTTCGGCAGAGTTCTGTCGCCAGCATCGAAGACCCAGCTTCGAGCGTGGATGGAAGCTAACGCGGTGGCGGACGATCTCATCCGTTCGATGCTGCCAAACGGATGGCGCATCGGCGACAAGGCAGGTGCAGGCGGTTTTGCAGCGCGATCAATCATAGCAGTACTGACGCCGCCGGAAGGCAACCCATTCATGGTTGCAATTTATATAACCGGGAACGCAGCGACGATAGCGGTGCGGCTTGTGCGATCGTTGACCTCGGTTCGGCGATCATCGAGCAGGTGCTTGGGGAGAGCCGCGGGCGACAAAATTACATACGGCCTTTGAGGAACATTGCAACGGCCACGACAACAGCATCTCTCGCATCATTCTTATCGCATCACGAGATGCGGCTGCAGAGGGATAATGGTCCTATTCTGCTGTTCGCGGCGAGGGAGATCGTGCTGCGGCGGGATGCACCGCTGCATCGAATGAGCCCGGATTTGCCTGCCCCGTCGTTCGCTTCAGGGATGACATCATCATCGGTTACTATATTCATACGAGCCGCCCCATCGGTGACGTGGGCGATTGGACCGTTACAATCGACCGCGACCACTTTCCGATCCGGACCGTTTCGACCGCTGCGCCTTACGGAGCGAAGATCGACGCGGTCCCGGATAATCTCTTGAACCGGATCGTGATGGCAGGCGTGACCTATCTTTTTCCTGCCGATGAAGACGTTCCCAATAGCGGCCTGGTCGACATGGCAGAATCTCAACGCGCTGTGAGAGAAGCCCTTTATACCGAGCGCCCTTTGCCTTAACCCATATGCGCCCATTTCCTCATGCCGATTGAATGGATCACGTCCGGCTTCGCGATGAGGGCGTTCCATGCATCGCATGACGCATCGATAATCGCATCATAGGTTTCGAAGACGCGGTTGGAGAGATGATTGGCTCGCAGATATTGCCAGACGTTCTCGACCGGGTTCAGTTCCGGCGATTTCGACGGCAACAGTATGATGGTCAGGTTCTTCGGCATGACCAGCTTGCCGGTCGTGTGCCATCCGGCGCGGTCCATGATCACAACACCATGGGCCTTGCGGGCGACGCGTTTGCTGATCTCGTTGAGATGAAGCTGCATGGCTTCGGTGTTGGCGATTGGCAGCACGAGAGCAGCGCCTGTGCCGCGGGCCGGGCAGATGGCCCCGAAACGGTAGGCGTTCTGATAACGCTGATCGGCGGGAAGTGATGGCCTCGTTCCCTTACGCGCCCAAAGCCGCGTTCGGGGGTTCTTCTGGCCGATCCCGGCATTCGGCGGGCCAACACGGGTCCTTCCATGTTGGCTTATTCCGCCTCATTCCTGAAACCAGATCTCGACCGGCTTGTTCCTTGGCAGATGCCCTACATGCGCTGCCAGTGTGGCCGGGAAGTTTTTTTGAAAGCCTCGATGACAGCAGCATCTTGAGCGGGATGTTTGGGTCGCCCCGAAATCCGTGAGAAGCCCAGCCCCTTCAGAAGCTTGGAGATCGTGCGATCATGGTAGCGCACACCGAACTGCTTCTCGATCCAGTCGGCAAGATCACAGCATCGCCATCGCACCAGCCCGTCTACATCCGGATCAGGACCGGCTTCGACAATTGCCGCCAGCTGCTGCATTTGCGCATCGTTCAACCGGCGAACCTGCCCGCCGCCATGTCCATCCTTGAGACCATCCGGGCCAAGCGCGTTGAACCGCACAACCCAGTCCCGCAGGATCTGACGATCCATGCCGCCAATCCTGGCAGCCGAGCCACGGTCCATGCCGTCGTAGATGCCGACAATTGATAACAGACGGCGGCTCTGTCTGGCGTCCCGACAACGTTTGGTAATCCGACGCAGATCATCCGCGCAATAGTCCTCGCGGAGGGGAAGTGGTCTGGGCATGGCAAATCTCCTTTGCCATGATGAATCAGAAATACAGCGCTTGGGAATCCCGAGAGTCACGACAAGCGGCAATTGGTATTAGGTAGGTTATGAAAGCCTCGTGTCTCCACTCGCTACATCACTGTACTGCAACGTTGGATACCGCCAAAATTTCGCGCTATCATGAAATTGAAAGAACGTTGATTTCGAAGGGTCTATTTCGTAAAGCTTACACAGTGCTTGGGGTAGCGTGAAACAAGGTGTTGGTAGCGGGAGAGGGACGTGGTACCACAAACTCTCGAAGTCACTGAAAACAAACCCTACGATGGTTTGAATTAAGCCTGCGTAACATGTGTGTGGATACCTGGTCCAGCGAATATTCACCAGGCGCTCGCGTCGTTGGACAACAGGCGTGACGCACCAATGCCAGACGGCATTGTCGCATCGCCGAAAACTTCACGCGGCCCACGACCATGTCCAGAACTTGTAGGTTCGTTCGGCGAGCCGAACCGTTCGATGAACGGAGCAGCCAACTTCACCGCAGCGCGCCAGTCAGATTCTCAACGGTCTATGTTCGTCGCTTGCTGGCTGGGCATTCTGATAGGCATATCCTCCGAACCCCCCGGACGAGATACCGGCTCAATTCCAGCACAGAGACGAAAGAACAAAACAAGAACTTATTCATATCTGTCATCGCACTTCGCAGCTACCGTGCAGGTCTCAATTCGATCAGCGTATCGGTTTCCCTTTCCCAGTGTCCCGTCGTTCCACTCCTCAGAAGACCGATCGATGAGCGTGCATTTCCGGTGCGTGTACGCTTCGAAGTGCCGGGGCTGGGACTAGGTGGGCGCCTGGTCGATCTACAGCGCTGGCTGGAATGCGAAGTGGGTCAGGGTCACTTTGCCATTCATGCGTCCGGTGTGCTCGGTATGGACGCGTTGGGCGTGCACCTGTGCGACGTGGAAGCGGCGTACGCAATGGTCGCCGCGTTTCCCGATCTCAGACTTGCCGACGGCACGGTCAGCCAAGCATACTTCTCGCCGACACAGGATCGGTCATGGTCCGGAGCGGAGCTGTTTGGCGTGTGCAATCTCTATTCGATGGGTAAAGGCCAAGCAGCCATCAACGAGATGGTGCAGGTCTGGGATGATCGGACCGGCAATATGCCGCTCATGACGCATATTTACCCGGACTATGCGGCACCGGTTATTACTCAGACGGAAGAGGGCCGGGTTATGAGCATGATGCGATGGGGCATGCCGTCGCCTGCTTTTGCGCTGAAAAACCGCTCGACTGATGGTGGTGTCACCAACGTTCGCAATACGAAGTCTCCACACTGGCGACGCTGGCTGGGTCGAGAACATCGCTGCATCGTTCCATTCACAGCGTTCTCGGAGTACGAGAAGGTCGGAAACGCCAAGCCGGAACTGGTCTGGTTTGCCCGCGACGATACAGAGCCATTGTCATGTTTTGCAGGGATATGGACGAACTGGACGTCGGTGCGGAAGCTGAAAGAAGGCGAGACGACGAACGACTTGTTCGCCTTTTTGACGACCGAGCCCAACGCCGAAGTCGCCGTCGTTCATCCCAAGGCCATGCCGGTCATTTTGACAGGATCTGATGAGATAGAAGCATGGCTGACTGCTGACACAGACGATGCCATGAAACTGCAGCGGCCACTGCCGGACGGCGCACTACAGATCGTGGGGCGAGGAAAGCGGTCTGCGGAATCCGCTGAGTAGCGTAATGTCCAGCATTCCGAGTTCGGCGAGTGGCGGAACGACTAATGACTGACAGTCAAACGATTGCAGCCTACGATGCGCGCGTTGCGGACTATGCGGCTCTTACAAAGCGATCTGCACCGGGCAGGGCTCTTCTCAACTTTATTACTGCCGTACGGCCTGGAGGGACCGTTCTCGATCTAGGCTGCGGACCCGGTGCCGCGTCCGCCACCATGCGCGATCGTGGATTGAACGTCGATCCGGTCGATGCGTCGGTGGAGATGGTTCGCGCCGCGAAGGAAACATTTGGATTGCCGGCCCGACTGGCGAATTTCGATCATATTCACGGCACCGCAATCTACGATGGCGTTTGGGCCAATTTCTCGCTTCTCCACGCGCCGCGATCCCGCTTTGGCGTTCATCTGGAGCATATCGCCCGCGCGCTTCTTCCGGACAGCCCCTTCCATATTGCCATGAAGCTGGGCGTCGGCGAGGCGAGGGATACACTGGGGCGGTTGTACACGTTCTACAACCAGGATGAGCTGTTAGTGCATCTGGCGACAGCCGGGTTTACGGTTCGGGATATCCGCCTCGGGAAGGAAGTCGGGCTTGCCGGGACAATAGACGACTGGATTGCAATACTGGCGGTCGTGGAGCCGTCACCTGAGTAAGCGCAAATTACGGTGACGTTGCCGACGTGAGCCATAAGGATCGAACGATTCCGGCGGATTTCCTCAGGAACCACTCGAAATTCATCCGACCTTCGCCATTCTTCAGCGAAGTGCAGGCATTCTCGCCGGACTACGAAGGCCGATAACACGCCTCGAAGTCGGTCCGTGTATTGACCATTCGGTAGGTGATCCTCCCGTTTTTGACGCGACGAGATGGTAGAACTTGCGTAGCCGTTTTCAGTTTCACTGCGGCGTTTGCCGCCCATTTCCATATTCGGGGGATCATTGTTGTAGGTCCAGAGCCACTGTGTGGCGAAGTGCTGAATAGAGCCGACGCCGCCATGTATAAAGTCGAACTTGCGGATAGAAGCCGGCTGATCATTGATGACACGCACGCTCCTGCTGGGTTTGAAACCGCTACAAGTATGAGCATTTTGCCTGACGTTGCCTAGCTAGGCAGTCTCTCGGAGGCAGCCATAAACCGTCATATGGCTGGCTAATGCCAACACGCTGATGACGAACGCCGGGGAATTGCCAACCTACCGCTTAAACGCCACGCCGACAACGATCCGCAATTTGGCCGGAAGTACGGGAGCGGAACAGCCGAAGAAGTTTGCACTACAAACTTCTTCGGCTGGTTTTCGGGGCGCCCCTAATAGGTATTCTGGCATTTACCGGAGGACAGCCGGTCAGGTCGTTGTGTACCGGAGGATACCGGCAATGGCCGGCCGCGATCGCTTATCGCTCGGGTGGTTGATACCATCGTTGACGACGATCTCCGGGAAATCGAATGGGCTGACCCCATTGATGCAAGAGACATTGACACCAAGCTGGTGCGGGTTCGAACGACGCTGATGGTGGGTGTAGATTCCACACCTGGAGCAGAAATAGTGCTTCGCTGTCCCGGTGTTGAACTTGTATTTGGTGAGCAGCTCTTCGCCTGCGGTGAACTCGATCCCGTCAAGATCCGCCGAAACGGCCACCGCGCCCCGCATTCTACAATAGCTGCATGTGCAGCGTCTGATCGTGTTGAAACCGTCCGTCAGACGAACCTGAAAGCGGACAGAACCGCAATGGCATGCAGCCTGATGAAGTTCTGGCAAATTGGCGGCCATGCTCACCTCCTGTGTTCATTCGGAACTGGTTACGCAAAAGCTGAAGGTTGGTGCCACTATCGTTGCCCAGAGCGCCTGTCGCCGACAGCTCGTCCAACTACCGATTTACGCCGTTCAGTGGCGAGTTTGAATGTCGACGAGGTCATCCGTATCCAGCTTGAGCGCCGCGCTCCAGAGCGGCGTTTTCGCGAACATGGCTTCGCTCGTTCCGTACCTTCCGGCTGTATCGGTCTTTTGAAGTAGGCCTGACCAACAAAGCGGCCGGAGAACTTGTAGGTACAGATCCACTCATCAAAGGATCGAATATGTCGGCAACGTCCGGTTTGCCGTAAAGAACGCGTCTGAGATCCGCACCAGACGCACCTCCCTCAGCCTCGACGTTGAGTACATTCAGAAAAATATCCCAATTTCCAGGAATGGCAGTATCGCCAAAACGAGAATGTCGTTCGTGCGCCGCGTTGATCAGATAGGACGGCACGATGGTCGCAAACATCTGGGCACGATGGCCGATCAGGCTGCGTCCAACTTTGGTCAGCCGAAATTCGCCTCTAAAGTGTCGACCGATCTTGAGCGACAGCATCAGATCGTGAAGTTCCATTAGCGGAGGGAAGTCGATTTCATTCAGAACTTTGTTGAGATGGAAGAGGTCGGTCTCCGTGTATCCGGGCCAGTCGAACGCCTTCGCTGCCCAATGCACAAAAACCCGCTTAAACGCCGTTGATGGCGTTAGCGGAATGCCGCCATGCTCGCTGAGGTAGGTGAGGGTATGAGAAAGCGCCCGAACCAACGGTGACTGGAGGAGAGCCGGGTGATCGTCGGCAATCGGTCGGAATACGGTCACGAACTCACCTCAGCGGCAGAACAGCATGGAAGGGTTCCTCGTTGCTTCTCTGTCAACCCAGTAACGCGCAACGACGCCGCAATCCGGGTAACCAAACATGCGAACACCCGTCGGCTTTCCAGTCCGCTTAGTCGGCGCGCTTCTGACCCAGTCCAAGTTCCAGCGCCAGTTTCGAGCGGGCTTCGGAATAGTTCGAGGCCACCATTGGATATTCCGGCTTCAAATTCCACTTTTCCCGGTAGGCAGCTGGTGTCAGATCATGACTGGTAATCAGATGGCGCTTGATAGCCTTGAAAGTCTTCCCGCATTCCAGGCACGTCAGTTGGTCCTTCTTGACCGACTTCTTGATGGAAACTGCAGGTTCAGAAGCCTGTTCGGGTTCCTGCACGACTGTTCCGGCGGACAGTGAGCTAATTTCGGAATGAACCGATCTCAGCAGTGCCGGAATCTGATCGGCGGACAGTGGGTTGTTGCCCACATAGGCCGATACGATCTCTGCTGTCAGTTCGATATCGATGCTCATTCTCTGATCGTCGGCCATGTCGCCAATCCGTGTTTGCCCTGACGAAGGACGTACCAGAATGACGGGCGATTGCACAAATTACGCTGATGCCTCTCCAACCAACGATCAATGACTGCGACAAGCCGATCACATTGACTGGAAGAAGAAGGGGAGATTTGTTGCTGGAACTTCAAGCGACCGCCAAACCGAGGACCCTCCGTGCCAATAGAAGCTGCAATCGCGGTTGCCCTGTCCCTCGCCGCATCACTCTTGGCGCTATGGTATGCCAGTCGAGAGATCGCAAAGACGAGAACTGAGCGAGACGAACTTCTGGAAGATCGACGTAGCATGCTGACCAATCCTGATGTCGTGCCGCTACCGATGGCCATGTTACCGTTTGCCAATCTACGACCGACGGACGAGATCGCTGTCTGGGAGCAATCGACCATATTCACGTTCGGCCACTGGCGTTCGCCCTGCGCCTATTCGAGCGGGAAAATTATCGACACCATTTCGGGAATAGTCATCGACAACGGGTCAGCATGGATGCGCTGTCCACCGGCGCCGGATTGGTCAGCTAGTTAAACCGCGCCGGAGTTCTGATGCCTGTGCAAGACTTTACCAACGGCTTCAGGCCAAGCGGTAGCTGTAAGGCTCGCCCGACATGGCCGAGTCCAGATCTACGCAGGTTGCCGAAGCGCTTTTGAGAACTGACGTTTCCAAAATGCAATCAGGAATTGAACCCAAGGACGTTTGTCATGCAAACTTCTTTGGGTGAAGCTTGGCTGAAAGCGATCCTTCGGCTTCGGGCTGGCACCTGCAATAAGCGGACAGTCAACGCGTACATACTCGTGGAACAGAAACGCCGTAACGCCTACGTCCGCTCCGAGCCCAAGGCGTTTGTTCCCAGTCCACGGATAGGTACGGCACGGCACACCCAGGCCGAAATTCTATGCCGGTCGACCGTCTTATGTATCAAAGGTAACATTCATGCTAGGGTTTGAAACTGCGTGTAGCCGCGTCGTTCCCCGCCCACCATCTCGGCGAAACCGTTGCTCTGTCGAACAGCTTTCATACGACACCGTCGACTAAGCGATCCGGCAAACTGTCCTAACCCTGTGAACGGGCGCTTGTATATTTGGGATACCGTATTGGTGCCGCGTTAAGATCGGTGTTCCATAAAGGGGGAAGCAGCACAGAACCCAACCGACACGGTATTACCCTATGATTATTCGCATTGCGTTCATTGCGGCGCTCGTAACGCTTCCAAGCCTTTCCACCATAGCTGCGGCGCAAATCGGCACATGCAGCGGCGGCAATCGAGCCGAACGGAAGGTTACATGTATCGTCGACGGTGACACCGGATGGGAACGTGGCGTCAAATGGCGCATGGCTGGTGTCGATACTCCAGAGTATGGGCAACACGCATTGTGTTCCGCCGAACGCCGCACGGCTCGCAAGGCGACCACACGCCTTCGCCAACTCATGAATGGTGGCTACCAACTGATCGAAACCGGTAGATCCGGCCGCCATGGGAGGGTGCTGGTAAGCGTGCGCCTGAAAGACGGACGGAATGCAGGTGACGTTCTCATTCAGGAAGGCTTGGCGCAACGTTGGCCGAACAGCGGCAATCCATGGTGCTGAGCCACGGAATCTGTGATCTTCGCAGATCGTCGGCAGATTACGACGCTCACTAAAGTGGATTTGAGCGAGGCATATTATCTGGGCATACCCATGCTCCGTCCGGAACAGAACGCAGCGGCTATGTCCGCTTGGAGCCCAAATTCAACTTTGGATTGTTGCTTTTTTGGCGGCTGCACGTTAGCATGAGTGACTGCGACGTTCGCGCTCGCCATCTGCGAGTGAGGTGCATGGAAGAGCGGGCACCAATCGAAGAGATCGTAACCGGCGCAGAGTTGTTGCGCTGGTATTGGCTGAAGTCCGAAGTTGAGGCGGAGGCCAAGCGACGCGGTATTCCTCTTACCGGTTCAAAAGATGAGATTACCCAGCGGATCGCCTATTTTCTCGATACCGGAAGATCAAGCGTCCGAAGCGTTACACCATGTCCCTGGTTTTGACTGGGCGAACAACGCTGACACCGACACGGTCTTACGGATAGCTACCGAAACGGTCCCAACGTCCGCGCCTTCTTTCGCCAACATTATGGATCGCGGTTCACCTTCAACATTGCGTTCATGAACTGGATGAAGGCGAACGTTGGAAGTACCCTTCGCGACGCTGTCACGGCGCGACGTGAGATCGCCGAGCGGGAAAGAACGCAGAAGCGCGCATCCCAGCGTCAATGAGTTCTTTGCTCCGAGCCTTCAATGCGGCGAACCGACTAGTCTCCCTCCCGTGCTTGAAAGTAGGCATCGGCGTAAGGTGCGACAGTTGCGAACGGTACGAGAAAGATACCTCTGGCCATCGAAGGCGAACCTCTCACGATGCTTTCCGGCACTTAGTCGGCGTAGCCGACCATTGCCCTTTGAGGTCGTGATTTGAATGGCCGCTTTGGGAAGCCAGTCAAAACGGTGCGACCGTTCGCAATAGGCCGGAAATGACGGTGACAGACCAAACCGATTTCAAAAATTCAGCGAGGGACGCTTCGAGCTAGCTTCGACCGACGCATCTACTGTCTGGATGCCCCATGGATTGAAGTTCAGGAATTGATTTTCCACCGCCTCTTGCAAACGGCCTTCACACGACCGCTCCGATCATCCGGTGTGCGGGCTGAAACTCGGAGAAGGTACCAATGATCTCGCGCGTGCCGTCCTCACGCTCCCGATAGTTTCCGATCGACCGGACGAGCTTGTAGCGTCCTTGCCGAGCCTTCAGGCGCAGCACGAACTGGAAACCGCTCTTGTTGGCGATCGTATCTTCGATGAGTTGAGACAGATATTGTCGATCATCCGGATGGTATTGCTCTATGGCGTAGTCCAATGCGATCCGGCCGGGCGTGTATTCCATGTTGTGGATGGCATAGACGTCCTCACTCCAGGTTGTCCTTCGCAAGTCGATATTGACCCTCCAGAGGCCAAGCCTCGTGAAGGAAGCGAGGATATCGAGCAATTCATCGGCGGAGATATCGATGTCGTCGCGTTGTTGAGGCGCACGCAATTCGTCCCGGAAATCGATGTTCAAGAACTCTTTGGCCTTCGCGGGCGTGGCACGTTCTGCGATAGCAGTCTCGGGCTTCGACATTGTTTCTCCGTGCCCGACGCACGCCAAGCAATTCCAACTGGCTGAGACTGTAGCCATCAGGCCTAACAAATTCTCTAAAGCTATTTGGACGCTCTGGTCTGGCATTCTTAAACGCGGTTTCAACCATTCTTGGCAGCCTGACAGTTCGAACTTTTGTCAGTTGCCAGGACGACACCATGCTTTCGGATCAAATTTGCGATTACGTGGACCAGATAGACCAGCTGGACACGGCCTATGACGTGTTCAAATACACGCGGAAACTGGGCAATCAGTTTGGAGCGGACCGGTTTTCCATCGTGGCACTGGACGACGCAAGAGTGACTATGCCGACCTCGCGCTCGTCAACAACTGGGATTCCGAACTGCTGATGACGTACGACGAGGAGAACCTCGCCGATGTCTCCTGCGTTCTGGACCATTGCGAAACGGGCGAACGTCCGATGGAATACCAGGTCGACAAGCTGCCCAAATGCAAGAAGGCCAAGAAGCGTCGCATCGCCGTCGAGCTGCTGAACGATTTCAAGATGAACAATGGTCTGGCCTGTCCGGTGGTCGCTACCAGCGGTGTCCTTGGAGGCGTTTCCTTCGCCTCGTCCAAACTGGACGTGCGAGCCATCGATGTCCCGAACATCCACCTGCTGAGCAGTTATCTGTTCAATCGCTTGCTGACCATTTCCGATTATTCCGAACTTCCAGGTAAGATCGGCACCCAGGACGAAGATCTGTTATCGCCCCGAGAGAAGGAATGCCTGACCTGGGCGGCTGCCGGAAAAACCGCAGCGGAAACAGCGATCATCCTCGACATTTCAGCCAATACGACCACCCACTATCTGACATCCGCTACTCAGAAGCTGAATGCTTCGAACCGAGTTCATGCGGTCGCCGAAGCGCTCCGTCGCGGTCTTTTGACCTGAGCCGACTCTCGTCTCGCTCGTTCGAAGTCAGCTTCAGTAACTTCCTTACACAGCCGCGCCAATCATGCGCATCGCGGGCTGGCGCTCACAGAATGCTCCGATGATCTGCGGGCCTTTGGTTGGGTGCTCACGGTATTTGCCGACTGCATGAACCAGTTTGTAGGTGTCCCTGCGTGACTTGATCCGCAGGGCAAACTGGAAACCGCTCTTGTTCGAGATGGCGTCAGCTAGAAGTGCGGGAAGGTATTGCCTGTCTTCAGGGTGATACCGCGATACCGCCGTCTTCATACCGACCGGTCCAGGCGTGACCGGCATGTCGTGAAGCCGGTAGACGTCTTCGCTCCAGGTCATTGACCCCGTCGCGATGTCGAAGCGCCACCGCCCGTAGGCGTTGAAGCAGGACAGGACTTCGAGAAGTTCTTCCCCGGAGATCTCGATGTCGTCATCCTTCTGGCACGGGCGTAGATCGTCTCTGAAGTCGACGTTCATGAACGGTGTGACGGTCGTGTGGGCGGACTGGCTCATTGGATTCCCGATCGGTTAGGGGGCGCTGGCAACGACGTCATCGCCAATTGGTATGCGGATTGTAGCTACAGTGCGGGCGGATGGATTAACGACCCTTCAATTAGAGGAGAGTCTCGTTGACCACGTTGATGATGCGGCGGCTATTGCTCAGATCGCAGGTGACGAAGACCGGGGCAGCGCCACTATCGCGCACCATGGAACTGCACGATCCGTTCACGGCCGTTGTCGATCACGATGCGGGCCGGAATGCCGGATGATCGTGCGGTCGCCTCGATTTCGTCGAGGCAGTTGCCAAAGGCCATTCGGTCGCTTCCGACCACTTTCGTTCCCGGACAGAAAGACGGGTTGGGAAAGCTCGCTGAAACTTTGCGTGGTTCGGCGTTCCGTTGCGGAGTTTGCGTTGAAGAGCGGGTAGAGGACGGCGGCCGCGCCGAGGGCTATCGTAAGGCCGAGTGTTTCGATGGAGGATGACATGGTGATTGTCTCTTTCGTTCGAGATTGAAGGATGTGGCGGCGCTTAGGCGGCCATACGGTCGGCTGCGCGGGCGACAGTCGGAGCGCGGGGCGCTTCCACGATGTCGGCATCCGTGCTGGCAAGAACGAGGGCGTCGAGGACTTCATCGCTGCAGGCATTCCATTCGGCGATTTTCTCGACCATTTCGGGCGATTTCGGATCGGCATGCCATTTCAGCGTCGGGCGGGAATAGCACAGCGAGGCTGGTTCCATCGTCTCGCGCATGGCCGTCCAGCGGGTGCGGACGTTCTTGGCCAGCTTGCGGACGATGGAGAGCGGACTGGGAATATCGATAGACGTCGGAGCGAACGTCGGCGTTGCGGCGATGGCTATCGAAGTTCCGGTACGGCGGTTGGAAGGAAGGCGGTTTGCGGTGCGGTTTGTAGAGTGAGGCGTCATAATCAATCTCCGTTCGTTGGCCGATCATCGTGTCGGCTTGCTGTGAGTGGAGAATGACCCCCGACCGTTGTTCAAACGGGAAACGGCGTTTTCGCTATAAGGGGGGTAAGATTTGACGGGGAGGAAATCGTGCAAGATTTTCGATGGCCGCGACGGGGTGCCGACTGCTTGGCGGACCGGGGAGCGGCAAGACCACCGCAAAGATGACAGGCATCCTACGTCGTAAGAAACGACCGACCTGACATTGACGTTGGCACGCCGTTCCTTCATCGGGGAGGAAGTTCGCCTGGACCCACGGGCGGAGCCCGACTGGCGTTTCGCTACTCGGTTCACGGTAAAATTAGCTCGTTCCCAAACCGCGAACTTCGAACGGCCGCTTTCAGCAAACCGGCCGCTGTAGCGCGAACGGCAGCAATGGGCCGTAGATGCCGATCACGCATTCATCTGATTGTTAGGTACGCAACATTGGTCGAAAGACCGATCCGCCTCTGTGTCTTGCGCTTCACGTATTAAAACTGTTGGCCCCGCCTATAAGGCCGTATTCACTTGCGCATCGCACCACGCAGAACATAGGAAGAACATCCTATCTGATTCAAACCGGATCATCCGCGATGCCGCTCATACCCGTCGAACTGCCGGACCCCCCTACCGAACTGGGTGGTGTCGCTGTCTTCACTCAAGGTACCGGCTGGGTTTCCATCACCGGCAGCCGACGATCTTGAAGAGCCTGTCGATCCGATCGCTTGGGTCATGCGCAACGAAGAGACCACGTTCTGGTGGAAGATCGACGGTGACAGTCTGGTGGATGCGGGTATCCACGATGGTGATATCATCGCAGTCGATCGCGATGGCAAACGGCGCCACGGTCGGATCGTCGTGGCCCTGGTCGAGGGCGAACTGACCGCCAAGATCCTCGAATGCCGCCGGGTTGGTGACGCCGTCGAATACTGGCTGGTCCCCGCCAACCGCACCGGCGACTACCAGCCGATCCGCATGACCGAGGGCTCTGAGGTGTGGGGCGTGGTGGCCGGCGTCGTGCGTCGGTGCGCCATCGAATGAGCGCGCCCAAACCGATAGCCATCTCCGACAGCGCGAACTTCTACATCTCGGCCGAACGCATCTTCGATCCCACCCTGCGGGGCGTTCCGGTCATCGTCCTGTCGAACAACGATGGATGCGCGATCGCCAGGTCCGACGAAGCCAAGTCCCTGGGCATCAAGATGGGTCAGCCGCTACATCTCATCCGGGACAAGGTCGAGAGGCACGGCATCCGCGTCTTCTCATCGAACTACACGCTGTACGGTGATATCAGCCGACGGGTGGTCGCCGTCTACGAGGGCTACACGCCCAATGTCGAGGTCTATTCGATCGACGAGTGCTTCCTCGATTTCTCATGCTTCGGTCATCGCGGTCGAGATCGTGAACACTACGCTAGGGAGATGCGGTCGCGGGTTTTGCGAAGGGTCGGGGTGCCCGTCCGGGTGGGTATCGCACCGACGAAGACACTGGCAAAATGTGCAAACGATATCGCGAAGAAGAACCCGATCTGCGAGCGACGTGCTCGACGCCATGGATCCGCGCATCTGCGGCTGGATGCTCGAACGTGTTCCGGTCGGCGATCTGTGGGGAGTGGGGCCAGCCCTGAAGCGGAAGCTCAACGGGATCAGCATTCATATGGCGGACCAGCTACGGGACATGCCCATGCGTCAGGCCCGGATGATCGGTACGGTCGTACTGGAGCGCCTCGTGCTCGAACTGCAAGGCGAACCCTGCATTGATATGGAATCGGTCGAACCGCAACGAAAGGGCATGGCGGTAACCCGCAGTGCCGGTACACCGATGATGGACTTCGACACGGTGATGGAAGCGATGACGGCGCATGCCACGCGGTGTGCGGAGAAGCTTCGTCAGCACGGTCTGGTCGCAGGTACGTTCACGGCGTTCTTCCATACCAACAAGCACAAGCTGAAGGCACCGCAGCACAGCGCCAGCCGTAGCACCCGGCTGACGGGCATGTCCAACGACACCTTGGTCCTGGTCGATGCGGCACGACGGTGTGTGGAGGCTGCATGGAAGGGCGACCGGGCAGGCAACGGGCACGGCTATACGAAGGCAGGGGTGATGGTGGCTGACCTCATCCGCCAGGAGGACCGTCCGCCCATGCTGTTCGATATATTCGATCAACGCGACGCCCGCATCTCGCAGGCGCTCGACCGTGTGAACGATCGCTTTGGACGCAAGACGCTGATCGTCGGGTCAGAAGGGTTCAAGCGCACGTGGAAGCTGCGGTCCGATCACCGCAGTCCGAGCTATACGACGCGTATCGACGATCTGCCGACGGTAGGCTGATCGGTCAGCAAACGGAGGTGAATGAACGGGTTTGAAATTGCTCGACCGGACAGGTGTTTCCAGAAACCGCCGTTCGTTGCGGGTGGTTCTGAAGCACCCTCGACGGCAGCTATGCGGACCTTTGAGCCGTTCGCTTCATGTGTCGGAATGTCGACTAATGCTCATTTTACTGTCGAAAGATTGCAACTGCGTCGGCAACTAGAGCTGCGTTTGATGGTGCAATAACGTGATCTTCGAGCAGGCATCCATCCTCAAGACCGACGCGGGTAGCCCATCGCCTGTTGCGCGCTTCTCGCACAAATGGCCACACCAACTCATCTAATCCATGCAATAAAATTTGGCGCTCAATACCCGCCACCATCAGAATCGATTGGATGCCTTCCAGCGTTTTATATGCCTCGCTGAGGTTTTGCTCTTCGATTTCCAGCAATACGCGCAAGACCTTGTGTCGTTGGGGCAAAGTCACAAAACGCTTTGCGTCCTCAACAGTCGCTAACCCTGCTTCGATACCAACGCCCTTTGTTTGGAGAAGTGAAAAGATGGCTGGGGCATCCGCTTCCGACAGGTTCACCGAGGCGTAGTCCGGGATATGAGACCATGCGTCTATACGCTCTCTGGTCAGGGTGACATCGTTTTCGATCCAAGCCCCAGTTGATACACCAACCAATGTGCCAGGGCAGGCGCTTCGTATGTTGCGAACAAGCTCGTCAACACACGCGAGGCTTTCTTTTCCGTCTGTGTCGCGGGGATGAATATGCAACTCGCCTGCTCCAGCAGCAATGCTGTCGAGAGCGGCGGTTACTATCGCTTCAACGGTCAATGGCAAATTCGGATGGTAGTCGGCACTGCGACTACCATTTAAGCAAGCCTGAATAATCAACTAAATTAAGCCTCCTACCCGAACATCCAATATGCAGACATTCCTGCCCTATTCAGCATTTGTCAAAAAGGGCTCGAAGCGGACCCGTACGCAGTCGATTTGTAGCCGCGGGCGTTCGGCATTCGCGGCCCTTAGCGGACCTTCGCTGCCGACGTGGCATGCGTTGGCTATGCGCCCCACAATAGACCTTCAAGAATTGGATTTTTGACGCTTAAAGCGGACGCTGAAATTATTCGACGTTATATCTCGAATGTAATCGCGTGTATTCTGTAAACTGAAAGGCGATAAATTTTAAAGCGGCTTCAGTGAACCCTAAACTGAAAATATTTAGCTAGCTCTTGGTTATTTTGGGACCGAGGTAAAGAATAGTGATTTTTTTACATTCTGGCGCAAGAGGCCATTCAAAATGCAATCGGAAAAATCGACGACCAATCTTACCGTGCCACGGCGCGAATAGATCGCGATCGTCCATTCCCTTGAAAGTCATCTCCCGCTTAAATTTCTGCTCATTTGTTGTGGATTCGCCGGTAAAGTAAGCCCGCTCGCCTTTGAAGTGAGCATCAATGACGGCTCTAGACCTAGGTCCTTCAGCGCCCCCCTCATCCCGACCCTCCATGTATTCGTCTAACATGCCCATGAGGGCGAAGGCGCGATCTCGAATGGCTGACTCGAATGGTTCGCGAGAGAGCATCGCGTCTTCGTGCAAATCTAATATTTCAAGGTTGGGAAAGCGGACGCGCGCGCCTTCGACAAGCGCCTGCCATGAAGTAATTGGCGGACCGCTCGCCAACCCATGTTCGATCAAACGTTGCGGTCTAAAATAGTTTGGAACCGCGTATCGACCGTAACGATCTTCTGGCAGCCCATGATCGACTTGAAGTAAGTCGGTCGCAAAATTTTTTTCGCCGCCTTCGAAGCTATAGGCCGCACAGTCTTCACCGCTCTTGATGCGACGCGCGGCCTCACCGAGACCGCTCTCCGTTACATCGCAGTGGTCGTACTCGAAGTAGTCGTCCGCTTCATCCGTCCGGTCGTCGTCCACGAACGGGCCAGTTCGGTCAAGCCATATTAAAACGGCCGTCCGGAGATCTCTGTCCCTGCAGGCATATAGGAACTCTTGAACTGTCATGTTTGGTGCTGCGCTCGCCTCTCGGAAAGAGCGAGTGGTGTGCAGGTTTTGCTTGATCGCGGGGATCCTAGCGCGTGCGCCCATCAGCTCGCGTAGCGTTCTCTCAAAACGTGAGATATCAACGAACTGCGCTTGGAGCGAGGCGTCGTTCAGATACCAGCGCATTCAGTCCCAACCTGCCAAACGGGAGATGTCCTTTTCCCCCTGGTCGAAAAAACCGTCGGGCCACTCGTCAATACGGCCCTCCCGGTCAACGCTAGGGATAGTCACGCCGTGTCCCTTTGAGGAAACCCCTGCAAAGAAAAGCAGGCTGAGATCATCCGCCGCGATGACACCGTCCTTTACGGCCAAACGAGCTCCGTTCAATACATGGTCGCTATGCGTTTCAACTAGCAACTGGACACCCGCGGTAGCGAAAGTCGCAAGCATTCGACCCATTCGCGACTGAGCTTGGGGATGAAGATGTGCTTCTGGACTGTCAATGACAAGGATGTCGCCGCTCTTGGCAGCGAGCAAGGCGACCAGTATGGGAAACGCATAGGTCAGCCCGTAGCCCACGTTCGCCGGACGACGCCACTCGCCAGTCTCGGACAACCGAAACTGTAGTGCAAGCGTCGAGGCAACGGGCAGTGCCTGAACGTTGGCGTTAGCACCCGGTGCAAGGTAATCAAGCCAAGCGTCGACCTGTTTGCGGAACGTGGAACCAACGTTATTGCCAAGGCGGCGCGCGGGCGCTATCTCGGTATCAGAGAGTTCATGGTACCAATGGCTCGCAAACCGTCCGTCAACACCGACGTCAGCTACTTGCGCCTCGCTTCGGTCAGGAATTGGAAAGGCGTCCGATGGTCCTGTGCGCACCGCCCCAAGGTGAACGAGCTGGTCGAGCCGCTCCACCAACGCTGGCATCGGCACACTGCCTTCAACTGCCCGAACCTGTAACACTCTCTCTCCAGCCTTGGCTGACACGTTGACAGCGAGCTCCCCCTTGTCGATCCCTATCGCAAAGTGCGTCGCTCCACCGTGTTGCCTCGATCTTATTACGTCACCTGCCGAACCGAGCCGCACGACGTCCCCATTTAGAGGCAGCAGCCCGTCAAGGCTAGTAGAGCCCCATGTGCGTAGGCGGGCAGCCTGTGCGAGCAGAAGGAGGGGCTGGAGCGCAGTGGATTTCCCCGCTCCGTTGAAACCGGTGAATAGGGTTAGTGGCGCTAGCGGCACTCGCAGTTCATCGAAGCACTTGTATGACCTCAAGCTTAGTGAAGCTATTGTCTTGCTCATCGCGCGAATGGGGCAAGAGCCCGCTCCATGTGGTCGAACCGGATCTTGACCGCTTGAGTGCTGTTTGTAGAGTACGTGATGGAACGCGCGAAATTCTCGTCGCGAACGAGCGCCTCAAATATCCCCCTGAGTTCATTGTCGTTGGAACCATCGAAGTCCGCAGCGAACCGGGCGATGATGACGACGCTGACCTCGAAGAGCGAGATATTGATGACACTTCGCCCAACGTTTTCAAATTCCGACGCTAGCGACTTCCTAAAGGCATGCTGACCAAATAGACGGCTGCTGACCACCATCGCTGCATCGAAATCAACCCGTAGTTTATCACGGCTCACAGGGTCCGTATCTGCGAGCCGCTTCAGGCCCTGCGCGAGAAAGCTGTCCATGTCACCGGTCGTATAATTCTGCCATCCAATCAGAGAGAAGGCGCAAAAACGGTTGATAGCCTCCCTATCTCGCATGGTCTTACTATTAAGGGACCCAGCGGTCGCGGCTGGAACGGATCGCCTTCCGCAGCAGCCTTTAACCACTGGGTCGCGGGTCCATTGTAAAGCGCGTTGCGCATCTGCTGCCTAGTTAGCTGTGCCCCACTGTTAACTCGCTCAAATATATCAAGACGCGCGCGTTCTGGCGCTTTGGCATCAAGAATGTACATCGTAAGCTGAGTGTCGAAGACCCGCTCTTGCAAATTGAGTGGCAGCTTTTCGTAGGTTTTTCCTTCGAGTTCGTGCGAGCCAGTGCGATCATGGTCTACAAGACCGGTTAGCCGCAGCTCATTGCTAAGAAAACGTGCGAAGGTAGTTAGCCGCTGTAATCCATCGACGACTATGATTTTGCCGTCCGGTGCTTCGGCGACGTAGAATACCGGAAGAGGTATGCGCATCACACAACTCTCAATTAGCTTGGACTGCTTGGTGTTGGACCATACAAAATCGCGCTGGAAGTCCGGGTCTAGGATGTACCTGTTCTTTTCAATACGTGAGACCACCTCGCCAACCGTCCGCTGCTCTGTCCGAACAAAGACCGCGTCGAGCGGTAGTCTCCCCAACCATCGCCGGCAGTGGTGTCGATGCCCTCGATCTCCTCCGTTGCGGTATCTGGGTAATCCGACGAGAATTCTGAAGTCGTTGACATAGTTGCAGCTCCGTTTTTCGGAAATGTGATCCAGTTCTAGCTGTCCCATCCGTTCGTACGTTATTGGCGCAACTGGGCTACTGTGGAAAGCTGGTTGTATAAAGCCGCTCCCAAAGTGTCGAACAAAATCCAACGCTTTCTAAGCCGCTGACATACGATCCATTCCTCTTAATCGCCCTATAGGACGCGCCGGAACAAATCTGGTTTTAATCTCCAGTCTCGGCCAATCCCAGAGCGGGCCTAGTGCTTCAATCGGAGGACCCGCCCATTCGCCACTGTGTCGCGTCGATCCTACTTAACATTTCCTCAACCGCACTTTGTCAAAAGTTAACGACCCTCAGCATTTCGCGGGGTTGGCCGAGGCAAACGATATGACAATTGAAACGACGCTCTTTGCGGCGGCGGATAAAATGCGTGGGTCTATGGATCCGGGCGAGTACAAACATGTGGCCCTGGGACTGCTGTTTCTGAGGTACATTTCGATCGCCTTTCAGCGGAAACATGACGCGCTCGTCGCCGAGGATGGCGCAGAAGCGGCTGAGGATACGGACGAGTATCTCGCGGACGGCATATTTTGGGTGCCGAACGTTTCCCGCTGGAAGCATCTTTCGGCGCACGCGAAAGACCCGAAGATCGGCGTTATGGTCGACGACGCCATGCGGACGATCGAGGAGGTCAATAAGCAGCTCAAGGGGGCTTTGCCGAAGGTCTACGGACGCGCTGGGCTGGACCCTGCTGTCGTCACCGGCCTCATTGATCTATTTTCGAACATCGAGTTCAAAGGCACGCCGAAAGATTTTGATCTGATCGGCCGCATCTACGAGTATTTCATCTCGGAATTCGCCTCTAACGAAGGCAAGCGTGGCGGGGATTTCCACACACCAAAGCCGATTGTCGAACTGATCGTGGAGATGCTGGAGCCATTAAAAGGGCGTCTCTATGAGCCTTGTCATGGCACAGCATCGTTCGTGGTTTAGTCCGAGCGATTTATCGACCAGCACAAACACTCCCGTCTCGACTTGGCTATTTACGGACAGGAGCGGAACCACACGACCTATGGCTTGGCCAAGATGAACCTTGCTATCCGGGGTATCGGAGCTGACGGTCTGAGATGGAACCCGGAGGGCACTCTGGTGCGTGATGCATTTCCGGATGAGAAATTCGACTTCGTTATGGCCAACCCTCCATTCAACGTATCGGATTGGTCTGGCGATATTTTAGCCGAAGACCGGCGCTGGAAACACGGCATTCCGCCGGTGGGCAATGCCAACTTTGCCTGGATGCAACATATTTACGACAAGCTTTCAGCCACTGGCATTGCAGGCGTCGTTATGGCCAATGGTGCTATGTCGTCAATGTCTTCTGGCGAAGGCGATATCCGGCGCGCGATGGTCGAGGCAGAAGCGGTCGATGCTATCGTGGCGTTGCCCGGTCAGCTCTTTTACGGCACGCAGATCCCGGCCTGCATCTGGATACTGGCCAAGGACAAGTCGAACGGCATCGCCAAGGATGCGAAGCTACGAGACCGGCGGGGCGAGGTGCTGTTCCTCGATGCCCGCAAGATGGGCGCGCTGGTGGCGGGCAGCCGCAAGCAGAAAGATTTGTCGCGTGACGAGATCGCGCGCATTGCCACGGCTTACCATGCGTGGCGCGGAGAGCCTGACGCGGGCGCTTATGTCGATGAGCCGGGCTTCTGCAAGGCGGTGTCGCTGGAGGAGATCGGGAAGCACGGGTTCGTCTTGACGCCGGGCCGCTATGTCGGGGCCGGCGCGGCGGAGGAGGATGACGAGCCGTTCGAGGAGAAGTTCGACCGGCTGACAGCGGAGTTGCGGACCCAGTTCGCGGAGGGGCGGCGGCTGGAGACAGAGATCGAGGCGCGGTTGGAGAGCCTCGAATGAGCAACCACGTCACCTTGGCGCAGCTGATCGAAAGCAGAACACTCAGCCTACAGACTGGGCCGTTCGGCTCCCAGCTTCATTCCTACGACTACCGGGATCAGGGTGTTCCGGTGATCCCAACGGAGGGGATACAGGACGGTCGTATTGACCATTCGGTGCTGCCGAAAATCAACTCAAAAAAGCTGACGAACTTAGACGACATCGGGTGCGCGTGGATGATATCTTGTTCGCGCGCCGCGGCGCGCAGGCAACCGGGCGCACGGCTCTAATACGTCCGTCTGAGGAAGGCTTCATCTGCGGCACCGGCGCCATCCGCGCTCGAATTGAAGATCGTAACGCGATTGATCCGATATTCCTCGCGTGGTTTCTTGCCGCGCCTTCAACTGTTTCTTGGATTCGAGAGCAGGCTATTGGGGCGACAATGCCCAACCTGAACAAGTCAATCATTGGCCGAATTGAGTTCCCATTGATTCCGATGTCGGATCAAAATGAGATTGCAAGCCTGCTCGGTGCTCTTGACGACAAGATCGAATTAAACCGGCTGATGAGCGCGACGCTGGAGGAGATGGCACGGGCGCTCTATCGGTCTTGGTTTGTAGACTTCGACCCTGTCCATGCCCGCGCCGCAGGTCAGCCGCCTACCCATATGCACCCCGCTACCGCCGCTCTCTTTCCCAACAGCTTCAGCGATAATGGGCTGCCGGAGGGATGGGAGATGTCCACCATTGGGAAGGTTGCAGAAACTGTGGGTGGGACAACACCCAAGACCAAAGAACCGACCTTCTGGGATGGACCGCATCGGTGGGCGACCCCACGCGATCTGTCGAAACTCAAGCAGCCAATCTTATTTGAGACCGAGCGAACGCTCACGAAAGCCGGACTATCAAAGGTCTCATCGGGGCTATCGCCTGCTGGAACGGTCTTGTTGTCGTCGCGTGCGCCCATAGGATACATCGTCATCGCCAAGAATCCCGTTGCCGTGAACCAAGGTTTTATTGCACTACGAGAAACAAATAGAATTTCGTCCGTTGAAGCGTATTTCTGGGTGCAGTCGAACATGGATGAGATTTTAGCAAACGCTAATGGCTCCACCTTTCAGGAAATATCGAAGAAGAACTTCCGGCCTCTACCCTGTGTCGTCGCCTCTGACGCTGTTAGAGCATCTTTCTGCGACCTAGCTGGAACATGGTTTGACAGAATCTGCACCCTCTGTGCCGAAGCGAACACCCTCGCATCTCTCCGCGACACCCTTCTCCCTCGCCTCATGTCCGGCGAACTTCGTATCCGGGATGCCGAACAGCAGGTCGAGTCTTCACTCTAATGGCGTTCAATTCTGAAGCTGATCTCGAAACGTGGATGATGGGCAAGCTGGAGGTGTTAGACTACGCCACCGCCAATGGGACTGATGTTTCCCCAGACGGCTCGGATCCCGAACGACGTAGCTATCAGGAAGCAATACTCCGCAGGACTCTGCGCGCGGCCATTGCTCGGCTGAACCCCGACCTTCCCGAGGGAGCCTTGGGCGAAGTGGTCGGGACTGTCACGGATGAGGTACTCGCAGGCGATCCGATCTCCGAGAACCGGCGCCTCCACGGCCTGATGGTGCGGGGCGTGCCTGTCGCTTATTTTTACCAAGGCGAAGAACGCAATGACCGCGCCCGACTGATCGACTGGGCGGACAAGGACAACGCTTGGCTCGCAGTCAATCAGTTTGACATCGTCGGGCGCAATCCACGTATCCCGGACATTGTTCTTTATCTCAATGGTCTACCGTTGGTCGTCGTGGAGTTGAAGGGCACAGAGGGCGCGGACCTAGAAGCGGCGTTCAACCAGATCGAGACCTACAAGCGCGACATCCCGAACCTGTTTCGCACGGTGGCGTTCTCGGTCATCTCCGATGGGATGAACGCCCGCTACGGCACGCAGTCCGCCGAGCTGGATCGGTTCATGCGCTGGCGAACTGTCGATGGCGAGGTGTTAGTACCTGAAACGGCCGGTCTAGCATTGGGCACACTGACAGACGGCCTCCTGAACCGCCGCACGCTCCTTGATATGTTGCGCTGGTTCACTGTGTTCGAAGATGACGGCAAAGGCGCAATTAAGAAAGCCGCTGGCTATCACCAATTCCACGCCGTCCGAAAGGCCGTTGCCTCAATCATTTCGGCGCGCGGCGATGACGGTAAGGGCGGCGTGATCTGGCACACGCAAGGCTCTGGGAAGTCCTTGCTTATGGCGTTTCTTGCCGGGCGGACCATTCACCTGCCCGAGTTGGAAAACCCAACTATTGTTGTACTGACCGATCGCAATGATCTGGACACTCAGCTTTTCACAACGTTTGGCCGGTGCCGCGATATCCTTGGTGAAGATCCAGTTCAAGCAGATAGCATTGACGATTTAAAATTGCTGCTAAACCGCAAGGTTGGTGGCGTGGTCTTCTCGACTATCCAGAAATTTCGCCCAGAACGCGGCGAGATGTTTCCAGAGCTGACCGACAGGTCGAACGTCATCGTAATGGTCGATGAGGCGCACCGCACCCAGTATGGCTTCGACGCAAAGATTGATGAAGTGTCAGGAGATGTGAAACGCGGACTGGCCCACCATCTTCGGTCTGCTCTCCCGAACGCCGTCTATGTCGCGTTCACAGGCACTCCTGTTGAGCTGGTTGGTGCGAACACGCGGTCCGTATTCGGCGACTACATCGACGTCTATGACATCGCACAGGCGGTCGAGGACGGCGCAACGGTCCCGATCTACTACGAGGGGCGCGTTGCACGCATCGAGATGGACGAAGATGTGCAGGCTGCCATTGATGACGAGTTTGACGAGGCTACGGAAGCGCTGGCCGAAGAACAGGCAGCGGCGACGGCAAGGAAGTGGTCCCGCGTAGAAGCTCTTGTCGGAGCTGACAAACGCCTTGATGCGGTCGTTGCTGACATTCTTTCGCACTTCGACGCCAGGATTGAGGCGATCGACGGCAAGGCCATGATTGTCTGCATGAGCCGACGAATTTGCGTTGAAGTCTACGAGCGTATCGTAGCCGCCCGTCCAGATTGGCACGCTGATACTGATGAGGCTGGAGCTGTCAAAGTTGTCATGACAGGCAACGCTACTGACCCAGCAGCCTTTCAGCCGCACATCAGAAACAAGACAAAGCTAGAAAACCTTCGGAACCGATACAAGGACACCACGGACCCCCTGCAGCTCGTGATCGTTCGAGACATGTGGCTTACAGGCTTCGATGCACCCTGCATGCATACCCTGTATGTCGACAAACCGATGCGCGGTCATGGCCTGATGCAGGCCATTGCGCGCGTGAACCGCGTGTTTGCCGGAAAACCGGCCGGTCTGGTCGTGGACTATATCGGCCTTGCAGCTGAACTGAAGAACGCGCTGGCACACTACTCACAAGGCGATTAGGAGCAAACTGGCGTCGATGAAAGGGAGGCTGTTGCCGCGTTCCTGACGTCCTTGGATGTCGTGCGCAGCCTGTTCCACGGCTTCGACTATGGCAACGCTCTGTACCAGGACAGCTCCGCGCGTCTGGAAATATTGCCTGCGGCAGTCAATCATATCTTGTCCAACGCTCGGGACAACGATGCGTCTGACGGCCTGGAGTTTGGTAAACGGTTCCATGACGCCGTTGCCGTCCTTGCCAAGGGATTCAAGCTTGCAGCTGGATCTCCGGAAGCTGCCGAACATGCCACCGAAGTGGCGTTCTTCCTCGCTGTACGATCTGCGTTGTCCAAGTTGGATTTGAAAAGCGGGACTGGGCGAAATTCCAGCCAAGACTTCGCTATAGAGCAGCTTCTAAACCGCGCGGTTGCTTCGACAGAGGTGATCGACATTTTGGAAAGTTGTGGTTTCGATCGACCGGACATTAGCGTCCTCTCCGAAGAATTTTTGATCGAAGTTCAAAATATGGAGCATAAGAGTCTTGCGGTTGAGGCTCTTAAAAAACTCCTGAACGGGCAGATCAAAGCTAAAACCCGGGGCAATGTAGTCGCGAACGCAAAATTCTCGGAACGTCTGTCAGACGCAATTGCACGATACCACAATCGAAGCGTTGATGCGCTGCAGGTCATTCAGGAACTGATCGCTCTCGCGCGCGACCTGAAGGCTGAGCCTGACGATGATCTTTCCGACGCCGAACGTAGCTTCTATGACGCGCTGGCCCAGAATGGGAGCGCCGTGGAAGTAATGGGCAACGAAGAGCTACGCATCATAGCGACAGAGCTCGTAAAATCGGTGCGGGAGAGTTCGGGAACCGACTGGTGGCAACGTGACGATGTTCGAGCGAAAATGCGGGTTGCCGTGAAAAGACTATTGCGTCGCTACGGATATCCGCCCGATCTTCAAGCCGAAGCCGTGATACTGGTTATCAAACAGGCCGAGGCTATGGCGCGAGAATTTGTATGAACCTTTCATTCCCGGTCTCGCCTTCTTTTTCCGACTGATCATCATCTTAAAATGGGGCGTATGATCAGCGCTGTGAAAGAATCTTGAACCATTGGCCTAGCCTATGACGGCAGTCCACCTTCAGCGTCAGATCACCGACGCTTAAGGCCTGATCTAAGCGCTGGACCATCCAGTACTGGCGTTCTCAGGATATGTCTCGTTTGATTGGTTTAAGCCTGCCATTAAGGTCCGCTATTAGTTCGGGTGTAGCTGCAGCGGAAAGTCCGGTAGCGGCCAATGTTGGGCACATGTGTGTTTGGCAGCGAACGACCGCTTTCCGCCCACTATCGCCAATCGACCAGCTGCTGATCTTTAGCTACTGAGTATCTGCTCTGGAGCACACCACCTACTTCGATGTCTATTTTGGGGGGTGGGTTCGTCGGGAGGGCGCAACACAGAGCGCGAACTTCTGAGTGAAGATTTGATACTGTAGGCTATTGCCATTCCTGGGCGCGACAGGAACCGTAGAATGCGCCGCTCTCATAAAGTGGCGACAGGTAGGACGGCAGCCGCTGTGGGGACTGAAATCAAACTCTTAGTAAACCGACTTAGAGTTTGGGATGGCGGTTTTTCGCTACGACGCCGAAGGCATGCTTGGGGCAATGCCGACCGCTCTTTTCCCTCGACGTTTGCCCAACCGGTTGGCGGTGCGAATTTGGGAATTTCATAGGTAGCTGGAACAATACTCCTACAACAGAAGGAGATCATTATGGCCAGTCAATTCGCACACATGGAAACATACGCTATTTCGCCGTCGGCGAAAAGCCCACGCGGTTCTGTCCGCGGTATTTTTGGTGAATTAAAGCGGCAGCCTGGCTTTTGCGACCATGTCGTCGTGCCAAAAGATCCGGTCGTGATCTTTGATGTCGAGCGTGGACACAAGCCATGCGCCCGTCCTTCACTTTTGATCCAGCAGGCCGAATTCCGCTGCGTCGAGAATGCAAAACTGGCGACCGTGAGTTGCATTAACGGCAAATCTCGGAAGCTGCGCAAGGATACGGCGATTGTGCGCGTTGATGTGCATTCTTACCCTGTTCCGAACGCCGAAGTCGAACCATCGGATCCGACCCTGAACGCCTGGATGCAGGATGTCATCCATCACGTCCGCGCCGAGGTGGGCACTATGGGGGGCAGGGTTGAGATAGCCGTTGGTCACTTCGATGAAGCCTATCCACATCTCCACATCGTCAGCACTCACCCATCCGGCAAAGCCGCCAATATCCATCCCGGTTGTTTGGCACGCGATGCTGCGCGAGTTGGAGGTGCGAACAAGCGGGAGGCGGACCGTTCCTACAGGAATGCCATGATCCGCTGGCAGGATGGCATTCATGAGGTAAATGCCCAGTATGGCATGATGCGTACGGGTCCGAAACGGGCGCGTATGACGCGCGCGACGTACATGGCCGAGAAAGCGTCGGTCGATCGTCGCGCAAGCGCCGAGGAGGCCGCACTGGAAGCAGAGACCAAGGCCGCCATTGTGACCGCGGATGCGACCAGCCGGTTGGAACTTGCGATGGCACGGGAAGCCGCTTTGCAGCGCCAGCTTGATGATATCGAACAGCAGAAACTGGATCTAGAAGCCAGCATCACAGCTGCGGCTGACGAGCGCGAGAGCTTGCGTTCCGACCGGGTCAGAAACAGCAACACTGCGAAGGAACACCTTGAGTTCATCCACCAGGATCGCATTCTTCGCGAGAACAGACGTGCAAAGTGGTCGACTGACGTCGATCGCGCTCATCGCCTCGTCCATGACGCGAAATTTATCACGCGGCTGCTCGGCAGCGTCCAGGAAGATCTGCCGTATGACCTCAGGTGCAAGCTCAATCAGGCAAGGGCAGGATTGAAGGATATCAGCAAAGTGGCTTCGGACTTCGAGGGCGAGGATATCGTACCGGTTTCTGGTGCGACCGGCAGCGATTCAGCAGGAAGTTCGGCACCGAAAAGGTTTGGAATGTGATCCTGAATTGACCTGCCAAACTGGCTGGCTAGCTGATCCAGCGGAGAAAAATGGTGGTTCGAGCCGTATTACCAGGACCACCGGTGCTGCTAATGCCCATGAATGATTTGGTCGAAAAACCGGCCGAATGGGAGTAGATCACGTTCGGATGCGTTTGGTTCGTCGCCGGAGGAATGATCAGCCCTTACCGCATCGTGACCTCAGCTGTTCAAATGCGACCAAAACCCATCTGCAATTTTAGTGCTTTTGAGCCAAATTCACTGTCCGGAAGAGAACTAACCGGTTGTTCGGTTGGGCGTATTGGGAGGTCGCAATCGTCGACATGACCGACTTGGCCTAGCCATTGTTGAGGTTAATCACCGACGAAAGGGGCCGGTGCCCGGTCACGGTAGCCGGTGCCGCAGACGTTCTTCTTGGCACAGACCGCAAGTGCGGGGCGATCCATAGGGCCGGCCAAGGTAATTTTAGCGTTCCGCGATCTGCGCGGTTCGGAGAAAAGCTGACGATGAATAACGCCCTAAAACCGCTGCCGCCATTCTTTCCGTTCGATCCTGACCGCCCGGCAAAGACCCCATTCCAAAGGTCATTCGCATGAGTATCGCAAGATGTTATGGCGAACTGGGCAAGACCCGGACCAGCCCCAACGGGCGTGCTGAATCGCATGTTGCCGAGGTTGGCAACAACAGGATCGAAGACACTTCAGTTGAATTTTTGCCCGACACTGAGACTTTTGCGGTGCAAAGGTCTCCCGCCATCATTGCGCCGGGGATCGACGACATTCCGACGAGCATAACGCTGGTCCCGGCAGGGCCAACTGCTCTGGACTTGTACGATGTGGCGACGCGCTGCTTTGCCGATGTGGCGGCACTGGCACAGGATCAGGCTGTGGACCTGAAGCGAGCACAGGCGAAAGCTCTGGCCGCCGTGTACGACCTGTATTTGCCCTTCCATGGCGACAGAGCAGGTTGGGAGAGCGTTTCTCGGCTCGATCGGTGTGGAGCTGGCTCCGCAAACGAAGCACATCGCCTCGCCGCTGCTGCAGCATCTTGTTGCAGGCATGGACGCGCCCCTTGGGGCATATGGCAAAAGCAACTGGGCTGCCGCGATCGCATACGGTGCCTCGCAAAATCTGACCGCGGACGAGTTCCAGAGCGAATTCAAGGAGCTCGGCGCCAGGAAAATGGCCAATCAGCTGCGCCTGGACGATCAGCCCAAGGCGACGCGGCTGAAGGCGGCGCAGGAGCAAAAGGCGCTTGTCGATCAGCATTTTGCCACGTCCGACCTGGCAAACCTCGATCTGATTGAGGCGACCGCCAGTCTGGAGGCAGGATACCATTGTCTCTACGTGCGCAAGACGAGGGACGGGGCGATCGATATCGTCGCCTCGGACCGCACGGATCAGAACGTGTTGGAGACAACGCTGGCCAAACAGGCTGTGCGCGCGAAAGCCGAACCAAAATCTAAGCGGGAGCGCGCGAAGCAACGTCACACGTCCAAGATGCTGCGGGAGCCGAATGTGCTGGCCAATACTCATCCGGCGATCGTGTCCGGGACAACGCTGCACCCTCATCTGAAACGCAAGGCCACGCCTTTCGAAAACGTGCTGAAAAGCGGCCGCCATTCACGCAAGTTGGGCGACCGCGCCGTGGTGGGCAAATGGAAAGGGATGACGATCGATTCCTTTGCGCTTGTGGAGCGTGAGACGTGCCCAATCACGTGTCGTGTGTACCACATTTGTTACGGAAATCGCATGAGCCAACCACGAGCCTGGCGCTATGAGACCGGTCCGGAGCTGCTGAAGCAGCTGGAGATCGAGTTCGCGATCCGCGCCACCGAGCCTGCCACACGACACGGCTTTATCGTCCGTTTCCACGCTCTCGGCGACTTCTACAGTGTCGACTATGTGGAATGGTGGGGCGAGCAACTGGCAAAGTTCCCTGCACTGCACGCCTTTGGCTACACGGCCCGCAGCAAATCCAGCGAAATCGGCCAGGCACTGGCAAGGGTGAAAGCTGCGTTCCCGGACCGGTTCAGGCTGCGGTGGTCCAATACTTGCGACGAGACGGATTCCACGATGGTGGTGAAGCAAGAAGAAGATCTGCCCAAAGCGGGCTGGAAGCTGTGCCCACTGCACAAGGCGAAAGTCAGGAACGAAGCGAGCGTCACAAGTTGCGGCGAGTGCGGTTTGTGCTTTGACCGCACGGTCAACATCGGCTTTCTGGAGCATTAGCTTGCGGGGGGGAGTGGGCGCAGAGGCAATACCACCGTCTCGCGCTCCCCCGTGCCGTGTCGAACCGCCGATAGCACGATGAGTTCGTGATACGGTCTATTGTGGATGGGCAATTCCAGTCCGGAACCACGCCTCCGGAAAACGGCGGTGGATGGCTCGGAGGGTCGCGTAGGAATTGCGCCATTCTGGTTCATCTGACTGTTTCAGATTGGACCCGAGAGGGATCGGCATCAACGGCGACGTTACGGGCGGTCGAAAGTTTTGGAATTTTGGAATTTTGGAATTTTACGCGAAAGATTCGGGGTGTCGAAACTTGGAATCCGAATTTCCGAAACCGGATTCCATTCATCATTTCCACCGATGCCTTCTGGGCGAAACTGCGAAATATTTTCTTTTATTTCGGAAAGAAGCCAATCAAAACATGGGCCTACGCGCATGGGGCAGCAGCTTTGACGAAAAAGAAAACTTTTGAAACCCGAAGAAACATTCGGAAATTTTTCGGTCGAAAGTTTCCGAATTTCTTTTTCGCCGAAATTCCAACAGGAAAAGTTTCGAGCCTTATAAAAAGATCGAAAAACCGGTGATTCACTACCCTTTGTAGCCGTTTCACTACCGTTGTCTGCACTTGGTAGTGATGGTCGGTAGTGAAGTGGTTTTTGTAAAAGTTTACAGCCTGTTGTGAACCGAGGCGCAGGCACACGTTCAGCTTGCGGTGCAAATCTGACTATCTGACATCAGCGCCGATCGAACGTCGGTTCCAGCCGCTTTGGACCGGCGTACTTGCGCGATCTGATACCTCGATCTGGATCCTGATTACCTTCAGAACGCCGTGGACGAGAGAGGCGTTAAGCATAAGAAGCGTAAATCCTTGGCGTCCGATGCGCCGACCACTAGGTTCCGGATTCGGTTCGAATAGTCGGATCGTTTGTCTGTGGACCAGTGGCGGTCCCCAAGGGTGTATCGAGCACCCAAGGGAACCTGACCCCACCGATCTGCCTCAACAGAAAGGTAGAGCTATGCTCACCGTTACCCCCATGGCCGTAGGCGGCCAATCCCCCCTCACGATCTATTTGTGCGCTTGCGCGTTGTTCGAACCGTCGAGCGTATCGCCGGACCGCTTCGACACGTCCACGCACCCCGTTCTCCGCTAACCAACCCCCTCCGGTTTATTGGGGTTGGCTGACGCACCGGAACCGGACACGTCCGGTTTTGCACACGGCTGCACATGTCATGGAATCGGCTGCTCATCTGCCTTCATCTTTACGGGTGAACTGCAGCACGATGCGGCACGTCCATGTGCCCCAATGCCGGTCTGATCCTCGAAAGGATTGACCCATGAATTTTGCTCCGAAAACCCTCTCTGGTCTGGCGCCGACCGCTTTTGTCGATACCGAACGCTTTAGCACGACGGAAGGAACCGTGTGTGTTCCGTACGCCGGGTTCGACGATCGTGGTCGCCCGTATCCCGTGGTCCGCGCTGACGACCTCCGCTTACATCCGCTCGCTGGATCAGCCAGGCTGCTACGCTATCGTCTCGCAGTCCGATGATCCCACCATCGACAGCTCCGTCTATGTCGGCTCCAGCGGTCAGATCAAACGGCGGCTGCCCGAGCACAAGCGTGACAAGCGCAATACGAACGCCTTGTGGATCTACGTGATCAGCGCCTCGTCGCTCGACGTGACCTCGTCACATATGCGCCAGCTCGAAGGCATCCTGCGCCGCACGACGGCCGTTCAGCCCCGCGCGGAAGTCACGAGTGAAGATGTGCCAGCGTTCCCCATGTCGCCGCGCGACGAGGCCATCATGACGGTGATGGTGATGACGTCGTTCCAGCTGCTTGCGGCGGCTGCGTATCCGCTCAACGCGCACGGCCAGCTGATCATCGATCACGCCGACTACAAGGCGAAGGCTGTGCGCAAGACGCCAGTGCCGACGAAGCGGAAGGCGGCAGCACCGAAGGAGATGAAGGTGTCCATGCAAGTGCCAAGCAGGCCGAGCATGCCGAGCATGCCAACCGCGACAATACTGCCACGGACGCCAAAGCTTCTGGCCCGCAGACGGTAGCGCCTACGGAATCCATCGCGAAACCGGTCAAGGCGATGGTCGAGAAGTCGCGGGTAGCAGCCGGGAAGGACCCCTGCAAGAACACGTCCACTGTCCCCGGCGACGCTCTCGGCGGGTTGGACCAGAGCTTGTGGGAATTCCACGTTCCGAGCGGCTGCCTCGTAGATTATCGTCTGTACGGCACGACCACGAAGTCGGGCAAACTTCGTGTCTGTTCCCAGGCTCCGAGTTCCGCGTGGAGAAGGACCATTCGCTGCCGCCCAGCATTCAGGCCGCCCGCGATCGGTTGCTGGCGAGCGGAATGCTGGAGGAAACCGGAGAGGACGATGGCCGTCTGGTGCTGTCGTACCCCATCGAGGTCAAAAGCCAGGCCGTTGCGGTTTACGTGATGCTCAAGGCAAGCCGCGCAACGAGCAGCTGCTGGCGCCAGCAGAGCCTTTGGGCCGGGGGAAGACGGGTCGGATTCCGTAGGTGAGCCTCGCGACGCCGATATCGAAACCGGAGTGGGTTGGAGCAATGCCGACGTCGTGCCCGACCGCCGCGCAGTTAACTCGACGGCCCTCGGGTAAACACCTCACGGGCCCTCGGCCTGATCCCACAGCTCTGAAAGGAGAAAACGATGACCAAGATCATCGACGGCGAAGCTGCGTCCAATAATGGCGGCAGCACGCACCGACACAGTACCGGAATCGGCAAGGAGGATCAACTGGTGGACACCGCGCTCTGCGGGCCACTTTTGCCCCAAGATGCCCCGGTGGCGCTTTCCGAGCCTGCCGGGAGCAGGTCTTCCACAGTGCCTACCCAGCCTCTATGGTCCGATGTCCGGTCCGGTGGTTGCCATCGCGATCGGTGGCATGGCGCACAAGCACAGCCTGCGGACATGTTCCGACTTTCCAAGGGGTGCGGTCGATTTGCTGACGGCGCAGATCGATGCGGGCGATCCGGCCTGCAAGGCGTTTGTCACTCTGCTCGCCCGCCACGGCGGCTCGGACGACGATCCGACGACGGATCCGAGCACAGGAGGGCAGCGCGATGCGTAAGCTCATGAAACGCTCTGTGCGAAGCGCACGTGTCGCCTTGAAGGATGCACGCCCGCAGAAGGCGGGAGCACCTTGCCGGAAGTCCATCCGGGTGCCAGCTCGTTCGATCGCCGGAGCCCGTACTCCTGTCTCGGCCGCCTCCGGAGGA
The DNA here is from genome assembly GCA_963841615.1 of uncultured Alphaproteobacteria bacterium. Classification (GTDB taxonomy): domain Bacteria; phylum Pseudomonadota; class Alphaproteobacteria; order Rhizobiales; family Rhizobiaceae; genus Pseudahrensia. The sequence goes on from CAWJDI010000007.1 coordinate 590,143, forward strand.
GCTATTGGTGCTGGGAACGCAGTCAGCCTTCCGTTTACAGGCGCATTGTCCGGCTCAAACGAGCGCAACCACCCGCGATTTTGCCGAACTGGCCGCCAAGATCCGCGATCTGCTGAATTACGAAGGCGAACACGAAATCGAGGTAGTGGACACGCTGTTCGCCGCCAGTCGCGATCCCGCAGAAAACGACCTCAACAGCGTGCCGGTTCTGATCCAATATCTGGCTCGTCTGCCCATTGCCGCGAGCGTGACTGCACGCTTCAGGATCTCATTCCGCCTGTACGCGCCGTCGTGCCGGACGACGGCTACGAAATCGTCAATGTTCTCAAACGGACTGCCGACAGCGATCCTGTCGGCTTGATCGACGAGATGTATCGTCGGGCTGTGATGTACGACAGCAAGGCCATCGCCGATCTGACCGACATCGTGCTGTGTTACATTGCCGAAGACCGCCAGGGTCAGCGCGTGCTGCCAAGGTTGGTATCGCGCTTCTACGAACTGCATCTGGCGCTCACGCCGAGTGCACAGACGTTGACGGGGTTCGTGCATCAACACGCCTTAGCAAGATTGCAGGTGATGCGGTTTGTTGCCGGAGATCCGGCAAAGCAAATCCTGCATGGGGCAAACAATGCACGCTGGTCGCACATCGTGAACTTCGCGACCGATCTGTCGGAGGTTATGACCGATTTCGAGACCGACATCTTCGACGGTATCAAATCTTACATGGACATCCGCATGGCGATGTTCGCTGAAAACGAGCACGAACTGGTTGAGACCTGGAACGAGGAGGATGCCGTTGCGAAAGCCGCCGTGGAGAAGGACGATCGGGGAAAAGAGGTTTGGCAGAACCGGGATGCAGTGCGCCTTGCGGTCGAACTGCGCGACGCTCGCCGCTTGCACAATCATCTGATTGGGAACGGCACAGCGCCAGACGTCGTAGCCGAACCCGAAGAAACAACCGATGAAGCTGGCCTGAAGCCGGTAGATGTGAGCCCCAAGACCTCGGCTGACGCATACTGGTCGAAGCTGGTGACCAACCAGCCTAAGAAGGCGACCATCCGCCAGTCGGCGCATGCAGGACGACAATACCACTGCAGAAAACGAGGAAGGGCAAGCCGACAGCCTTGATGCGGCGAGCAACGATGGCAACGGGATCGTTGTTGTTCCTGCGTTTGAAAAGACTGGCAACCGCGACACGGACGAGCGTTTGGCGCGCTATCGAGATAAGCTTGGCGGAAAGCGTCTGCCCCTCGTGCCAACGCCGAGCCTGGCGCCGATACGCGCTAAGCTTGTCCATATGCTTCCACACCTTGAAACCGTCATCGACCGGATTCTGAATGCGATGGTGGCCCATGCCCACGTAAAGCTTCCACCCGTTTTGCTGATCGGGCGGCCGGGTTGCGGCAAGACAACATTGTTGGAGGAGCTCGCGAAATCGCTATCTACGCCATCGCTGACAGTCGACGGCGCCGGAATATCGGACGCCAATCTTCTTGGGGTAGACCACCATTGGGGTACGGGCGGGCCTGGCGTTCATCTCAATCTGATCGTGGAAAACGAAATCGCTAATCCAATCCTTATCTTTGACGAGCTTGAGAAAGCTGGAGGATCGCTGAACAATGGGGACATTCGCACAAAATTACTGGGCATGCTCGAACCCCGCCGGGCAGCATCGTTCTTATGCCCGTTTCTGGGAAAACCGACCGACCTCTCGGCTGTCAATTGGGTATTCTCGGCCAACAGCAACGAAAACATTCCGCTTGCACTTTTGAATAGGTTGGAAGTTATCAAATGCCCGCTGCCGGGAAAGGCGCACCTGGAGATCCTGGCACCCCAACTGCTGGCTGCGAGAGTACGCCGCGCGGGGACTTCACGCCGGATGGGCGACACCGATCACTCCGGACGAATTCTCGCTTCTGCGGCGGCATTGGCAGGGCGGATCAATCCGAAACTTGCGGCGATTGGTGAAGGTTTTGTTGGAAACCCGAGAGCGGTTTATGCCAACTGCATGAACCGTAAAAACCGCCAACCCTAAAACTAGTCATAAATGAAAAGCATGGGGGAGGTTATTTAATCCACAGTGCCCATGCATCTTTCTCGAGACACTTCAAATTTGTAGCAATACAAGCGCAGGCGTTTTGCAAGTGCTATTCTGCCCAATTGGAATTTAGGATCCGGAACCAAACAAATCGGATCCTTTTCTTGGTGACACCCTACCGCAAACTATCGACGATCCATGTCTGCCCAGTTGGCTTGCTGCAACCAAGGTTTCAGCATCGTGAGCTCTTCATTTTCTGCTTTCATGCGAGCATCAAGCAAGATCTTCGAGAGCGCTTTAAGCGGACCGATTTCTAGATCCTCCAGCAACTTTGCCTGGGTGGCGCTGAGCCGGGATTTAGCACCATAACTAGGGCCAACTCCCACTCCTTTGTGGCCCATAACCCGGTCCCTGAGATTGCCTTCGCCCACCAAATTGTCCAACGCGTCTGCAAAAGCGTGTCGCATCGAGTACAGGCTTACATTAGGACGCTTCTGCCCGAACTTCTTTTTAATATACTGGTAGCTCTTTACCAGCGGGCGACCGTAATCGATCCGTCCATCCTTCTTTATGTACGGCACCAACTCAGGGAAAAGGCGTTTACATCCAAGCCCTTCCAACGCCTCTTTACGTTCGAGAAGTCCAAGTGCAATCAACAACGGGTGAACCGGAACAATGCGTTTGGAGCCGGAAGCCTTAAACTTCCTGAGGTCTTTTAATGCAATGCGTCCTTTGTCGGGGTCGAACTCGCGAAGATCGAAATACCAAATGTCATCACGCTCAACCACGTCGGAGCAATCGAGCTTTACGATTTCGGATTGTCGCAGGCCTGCGAGCAAGGCGATCAGATATCCCCAATATACTCCGCTTTGAACAAAATAATTTCCAGGTGTCCAGAATCTTTGAGCGCTTCTGCAGCCGGTAAATAGCGGTAAACTAATGATTTCGAGAAGCTCGTCGTCACGAAATGCATCGCGCGGAAGCGGTGCCATGACATCTTCGTTTGCTACTGAGAGTGTCGGAACGTCGTGATTCCAATCGATCAATTCATGCTCTTTGATGAAGTTGAAAAACAACCGAATTCCGACGAAGTGCCCGCCCGTTATTGTCGTGACTGTCAAGCGTTCTAGCTGCTCAATGCGGCGGATACTAGTAAGCGTACCGTCGGCTTGTTTCTGATCTATCAGCTGTTGCCCATAGTCAAAACGCTTTCCGAAGTCGTCGCGGATTGATAGAGGAACTGCGTTCCGGTGAGGTAAAAGAGGTAGGAGTTGACCAAACTCTTTGATCATTTCCGGTGTGATTTGCGAGACTTTGATATCACCCCATTGGTGGATCATGAACCGGACCACAGGTTGGGCGATAGCTCTCTGACGGTCGTCTTTCTTTTTGATCTTCTCGTTCGCTAGGCAGAGCTCCATTGCTTCTGTGATCGTTAGATCTAACTGGTCAGTATCATCAGTCGGAGCGATCTGTTCCGCAGCAATATGTGGAACTGGGTTCGAATTCACTGCAACGGTCGTGTCGATCTCGTTTGATACGCCAGCATTATGATTGATCGACTGCGGGAACGCGCCATCACGCGCACGCTCACTCCGCAGGGCTTCTCCATGACAAATTATATCGGGCTGGGCTGCATCGGCGGCATTTGTGACAGACGAACAAGGCGACTGATGGATCGATACGTAGGCTTGGCTATCGATCACGATACGGGCATCGAGCCAATCGCGTTGGGCGATATTTTTCTTGATGAATGCATCGAAGGTCTGGTTCAGTTCCGGGCACATGAGAACCTGAACTTTTTGGCCGTGTTCATGTTTGACGCGGTTAAGACAGGTTCGGACATGCTCTTCATAGCTCTCGCGTGCGCGAAGCTTGACCGGATCCGGGCCTGAAACGTCGTCGACATATAACGCCATCTGATTGGTCAGGCTGTCGAAAAGTCCAGCGAGCTCCGTCACACCCATCATGGGCCATATCCATTCGAGGTAGGGCGTCAGGGCAATTCGGGCCTGTTTTGGATCCGAAGTCTGCAGGCTGCGCCGGTACAATTTACTACCTGTGAGTTTGCCCCAAAAACCCGAAATTCGCACTTGCAAATAAAATCTGCTGTCTCTTTTCAACAGATAAGAGCCGTGGGCCATGGCGATTCTCCCGGCACACAAGCATGGATACGTAACCCACGCTTGCGAACCTATAAAGCTCGTAAGGCATTGTTTTCACGTGATAAATTAGAGAAGATAGTTTGTGGTAGCGGGAGAGGGACTTGAACCCCCGACATTCGGATTATGATTCCGACGCTCTAACCAGCTGAGCTACCCCGCCA
>CAWJDI010000008.1:0-22378 GCA_963841615.1 uncultured Alphaproteobacteria bacterium
TGGACGGGGGCTGGAACTGGGACTTGTGGACTCCATCGGCGACCTGCGCGGCACGCTGAAGCGGCTGTATGGCAAGCACACGCGGATAAAACTCATCGAGGCCAAGAAAGGTCTGTTCGGACGCAGTTCCATTTTCGGTATAGGCGACCAAATCGCTGACCGGATGGTGGCGGAGGCCGACAGCCGCGCCTTGTGGATGCGCATCGGTCTTTGATAGGTTGAGGGCATATCGTTTGAACGGACAACGCCAATGGTTCCCCTCATCGCAGCACTCGGCATCGGCGGCGTCGCCTACGTGGCATGGACGTCGCTGAAAAAGCATATGGCTGAGATCGAGGCGGAGGAACGGCGCAAGGCCGAAGGCCCGCGCGCCAGTGGCGAGTTGGAACGCGACGAGGAAACGGGCCGCTACCGCCCCAAGAAGTAAACTTGATAAGCAACGGCCTCCGTGGCACGGCATCGCTTGTCCCCGCTACCTGCAATCAAACCCATGTCACACGACCCGAAAAAGTCCTTTCAGGGCCTCATTCTGACGCTCCATGATTACTGGGCCAAATATGGCTGCGTCATCCTGCAGCCCTACGACATGGAAGTTGGTGCGGGCACGTTTCACCCGGCCACGACCCTGCGCGCGCTCGGTCCGAAGTCGTGGAATGCAGCCTATGTGCAGCCTTCACGCCGCCCGACGGACGGTCGCTACGGGAAAACCCCATGCGGTTGCAACATTATTATCAATATCAGGTGCTGCTCAAACCCTCCCCGCCCGACCTGCAGGCGCTCTATCTCGGTTCCCTCGCCGCGATCGGTGTCGACCCGCTCCTGCACGACATCCGCTTTGTAGAAGATGACTGGGAAAGCCCGACATTGGGCGCTTGGGGGCTGGGCTGGGAAGTGTGGTGCGACGGGATGGAAGTGTCCCAGTTCACCTATTTCCAGCAGGTTTGCGGGCAAGAGTGTTCACCTGTTGCAGGCGAGCTAACCTACGGTCTGGAGCGACTCGCCATGTATGTGCAAGGCGTCGACGACGTTTACGATCTCAATTTCAACGGCGCGACCGGCAATGACCGCGTGAGCTACGGCGACGTGTTCCAGCAGACCGAACGGGAATATTCCCGCTGGAATTTCGACATCGCGGACACCGAAACACTGTTTCAGCACTTCAAGGACGCCGAAGCCGAGTGCCAGCGCATATTGGCCGCCGAGCCCGTCGACCCGAAGAAAGGCCGTGCCATCGTCATGGCCCATCCGGCCTATGACCAGTGCATCAAGGCGAGTCATGTTTTCAACCTGCTCGATGCGCGGGGCGTAATTTCCGTGACGGACCGGCAGCGATATATCGGTCTCGTGCGCGATCTATCGAAGGCTTGCGGTAAGGCGTTTTTAGAAACCGAGGCCGGTGGTGCTTCTTCGGCGGAGGCAGCGTGAATGCCTGACCTTCTGCTCGAACTGTTTTCCGAGGAAATTCCCGCACGTATGCAGCGCAAGGCGGCTGGCGACCTGCGAAAACTCGTCACCGACGCGCTGGTCGATGCCGGATTGACCTATGAAGGGGCGAAGGAATACTGGACGCCACGGCGGCTGACGCTTGACCTGCGGGGAGTGACGGCACGCTCCGCCGACCGTTCCGAAGAGCGCAAGGGGCCGCGCACCGACGCGCCGGAAAAGGCGGTAGCAGGCTTTTTGCGTGGGGCGGGTCTGGCTTCGATCGAGGACGCCGAAACGCGCTCCGACCCCAAGAAGGGCGAATTTTACGTCGCCGTCATCCGAACCCCGGGGCGGGCGGCGGTGGAGATTGTCGCGGATGTGATGCCGGAGATCATCCGCACTTTCCCGTGGCCGAAGTCCATGCGCTGGGGTGCGAAATCCGCCGAAGCCGGAAGCCTGAAATGGGTGCGCCCGCTCCAATCCATCCTGTGCACCTTCGGGCCGGAAACCGAGGAGCCGGTCGTGGTTCCGTTCGAGGTTGGCGGCGTGAAATCCGGCAACATCACCTACGGCCACCGCTTCCATGCCCCCGCGCCGATCAAGGTGCGCCGCTTCGACGATTACGCCGCCAGCCTCGACAAGGCCCGCGTCATGCTCGACGCAGAACGCCGCCGCGACACGATCCGCGCCGACGCCAACAACCTCGCTTTTGCGCGCGGGCTGGAACTGGTGGCGGACGAGGCGCTGCTGGAGGAAGTCGCCAATCTGGTCGAATGGCCGGTGGCGTTGATGGGCGAATTCGATGCGGCGTTTCTCGACATTCCCGACGAAGTGATCCGCCTGACGATCAAGGAAAACCAGAAGTGCTTCGTGCTTCGCAAAGGCGAAGCGCTCTCCAACTCTTTCCTATTGGTCGCCAATATTGCGGCCACCGATGGAGGCGTCGAGATCGCGCGCGGCAATGCCAAGGTCGTCAATGCTCGGCTGGCGGACGCGAAATTCTTCTGGGAAACGGACCTCCATTCCGTGCGCGAACACGGGTTCCAGCCGTGGCTCGACAAGCTGGACGACGTTACCTTCCATGCCAAACTTGGTAGCCAGGGCGAACGCATCAAACGCATCGCGGCCTTGGCCGAGGAATTGGCTCCCATCGTCGGTGCCGACCCCGCACAAGCCCGCCGCGCCGCCGAAATCGCCAAGGCCGACCTGTCGAGCCAGATGGTCTACGAATTCCCCGAATTGCAGGGTTTCATGGGGCGGCAGTATGCGGAACGGGCAGGCGGGGACGCCTCCGTCGCCCGCGCCGCGCAGGAGCATTATAGTCCGCTCGGCCCATCCGATACGGTGCCCACCGATCCGGTGAGCGTGGCGGTCGCGCTGGCCGACAAGTTGGACACGCTGGTCGGCTTCTGGGCGATCGATGAGAAGCCGACGGGGAGCAAGGATCCGTTTGCGCTACGGCGCGCGGCGTTGGGGGTTATTCGGATAGTTTTGTCACAAGCCGTAATTCTAAGCTTACGAGATCAGTTATTTCTCGGTATCCGGTCCCACATTCTCCAAATCAAGTCTGCTGCGATAAAAAGCAAATCGGATCGGCACCTAGACGCCGTGAACGACGCTGAACCAGGGTTTGTGAAGAAGGAATTGTCTGAGAAAATTGTCTCCAAATTAAGAGAGGATTTCAAGAAGATCGATATCCGGTCGGTGGTAGAAGATGCATATGAGAAATCTTTTGACCTTCTCGCCTTCTTCCACGACCGCCTCAAAACCTATCTCCGCGACACCGGCGCCCGCCACGACCTCATCGACGCAGTCATCACGCCAGAATCTGACGACATCCTCGCCATTACCCGCCGCGTCGAGGCCCTCTCCAGCTTCCTAGACACCGAGGACGGCAAGAACCTTGTCGCGGGCACCAAGCGGGCCGCCAACATTCTCGCCGCTGAGGAAAAAAAGGGCACGGCCATCGCCGATGCCGTCGATCCAGCGCTCTTCGTCACCGATGCCGAGAGCGAGCTGTTCGCCGCGCTGGAAAGCGCCGAACATTGCGCCCGAGAGGCGGTGGAGAAGGGGAATTACGAAGGAGCGATGAAGGCGCTCGCCGCTCTCCGCGCCCCGGTCGATACGTTCTTCGACGATGTGATGGTAACGGAAGAGGGCCACGCCGCCAACCGGCTAGCTCTCATGCGCCGCATCCGCGATGCCACCGGCACGGTCGCCGATTTCTCCAAGATTGCAGGCTGAACGCATGAAACACTGGACCATCTATCTTTCCGGCGAAATCCACACCGACTGGCGCGAGCGCATCGAACGGGGATGCGAGGCCGCCGACCTGCCCGTCACGCTCACCGCCCCCGTCACCCACCACGAAGCGAGCGACGATTGTGGCGCGGCCATTCTGGGCGCGGAGCCGAAAAAGGTCTGGCACGACCGCAAGGGCGCGCAGATCAACGCCATCCGCACCCGCACGCTAATCGCCGAGGCCGATATCGTGGTCGTGCGCTTCGGTGAGAAATACAAGCAGTGGAACGCCGCCTTCGACGCGGGGCAGGCTGCGGCATTGGCAATTCCCATGATCGTCATACACGGCCCGGACCACGCCCATGCGCTGAAGGAAGTGGATGCAGCCGCTTTGGCCGTGGCTGAAACCGCCGAACAGGTGGTCGATATTTTGCGCTACGTCATCGACGGCACTTTGAAGGGTTACACCGACAAAGCTTAATCTCGGTCACGCGCAACGGCCCGCCAGCCGATATCCCGGCGGCAAAAGCCTTCTGGCCAATCGACACGGTCCACCTGTGCGTAAGCACGCTCCTGCGCTGCCCGGACCGTGTCGCCTAGCGCCGTCACAGCCAGTACGCGCCCTCCAGTCGCCACAAGTGTGCCGTGCTCCAGCGCCGTGCCAGCATGAAAAATCAACCCGTCTTCCGGCAGGTCGATGCGGCTGCCCTTCCCATAGGCACCGGGATAGCCCTTCGCTGCCATAACGACCGTCAACGCCACATCGTTCGACCATTGTGCGCTATGGCCATCCAGGTCGCCGTTCGCCGAAGCCAGCAACAGTAGCACGAGGTCGCTTTCCAGCCGCGCCATTAACACCTGACATTCCGGATCGCCGAACCGCACGTTGTATTCAATCAGCTTCGGCCCCTCCGTCGTCAGCATCACGCCTGCATACAAGACGCCGGAAAACGGGGTGCCTGCTTCGGCCATGCCGCGCAAGGTAGGCTCGATCATTTGACCGAGAATTTGCGTTTCGAGTGCGGCGTCTATCACATCGGCGGGCGAGTAGGCGCCCATGCCGCCGGTGTTTGGCCCTACATCGCCATCACCCACCCGCTTGTGGTCCTGCGCGGTGCTGAAGGGCAAGGCGGTCGTGCCGTCGCACAGGAAGAAGAGCGAGGCCTCTTCGCCCGTGAGGCACTCTTCGATGACAACGGACCCCGCCCCATCGGAAAATATCGCGTGCAGAGCGTACTGCGCTTCCTCCTGCGTTTGCGCCACGGTCACACCCTTGCCCGCCGCCAGACCATCGGCCTTGATGACGATTGGGACGTCTCGCGTTTTCAGATAGTCGAGAGCGGGCTCCAGCGTATCGAAGGCCGCATAGGCTGCGGTCGGAATGTCCATCCGGTCGCACAGTGCCTTGGTGAACGCCTTCGAGCCTTCCAGTTGCGCCGCAGCGGCGGAAGGCCCGAAAACGGGGATGGACTGCGCGCACAATGTGTCCGCCAGCCCGTCCACCAGCGGCGCTTCGGGTCCAATCACCACAAGACGGACTTGCTTGCCGCGACAGAAGGCGACGACAGCACCGTGGTCCGCGACGTCCAGCGCCACATGCTCAGTCAGAGCGCCGGTTCCGCCATTGCCCGGCGCAATGAAAAGCCGGTCGCAGTGGGGCGATTGGGCCATTTTCCAGGCCAGCGCGTGTTCGCGGCCACCAGAGCCGATGAGGAGAATGTTCATGCGGCTCCCTAGCACGGGACCGGTTCGGCGCACCGCGTCGCTGCCATTGTCCACCGTCTTTCGCACAGACACCTGCTTGACCCTCACGCCAACGCCCGTCACATCCGCGCAATGGAAAGCGCCAAAACTCCTACCGATACGGGCCGCGTGGCCGATGCACCGTCCGGCAACTGGGTCTATCGCCTTCTGCCCCGCGCATTTTGGCCTTACGCCCAGCTGGCAAGGTGGGACAGGCCGATCGGTTGGTGGCTGCTGCTGTGGCCTTGTTGGTGGTCATTGGCGCTGGCGGCGGGACAGGATGCGCTTATCGACTGGCCCACGTTCATCACCGCGCTGGCCCTGTTCTGGCTTGGTGCTGTGGCCATGCGCGGGGCGGGGTGCACCTATAACGACATGGTGGATGTGAACATCGACGCCCGCGTGGCCCGCACTGCATCCCGGCCCATTCCATCCGGTCGCGTGTCGCGGGCAGGGGCACTCATGTTTGTCGCTGCGCAGGTTTTGACCGGATTTCTGGTTCTTTTGTGCCTGTGCCTGTTGAACTGGTCAGCCAACGGCTTCAACACGTTTGCCTTCGTGCTGGCCAGTGCCTCGCTGGCCGTAGTGGCCGCCTATCCCTTCGCCAAGCGGGTGACCGACTGGCCGCAATTCGTGCTCGGTCTCGCTTTTTCGTGGGGAGCGTTGTTGGGCTGGGCGGTGTTGGAAGGCACCGTCGCGGCACCGGCGGTCTGGCTCTATTGCGGTGCGGTGTTGTGGACCATCGGTTACGACACGATCTACGCCCATCAGGACCGCGAGGACGACGCTCTGATCGGCGTGCGCTCGACGGCGCGGTTGTTTGGAGAACGGACCAAGGCTGCCATCATCGTGTTGTATGGTGCGACGGTTCTGCTTCTGGCGGTGGCTTTTATGACAGCCAATTCCGGTTGGCCTGCCTATGTCGGATTGCTCGTTGCATCCGCGCATATGACGCGGCAGCTTATGCGCCTCAATATCGATGATGGCGACGCGTGCCTGACCATCTTCAAATCCAACCGCGATCTCGGTTGGATCGTGTTCGCAGGATTGACGGCCGATCTGTTGATCTAGTTGCGGGCGATGATCTCGCTGGCGTCCAGACGCTCTACGGGGCCAACGATGCCGGGTTTGCGGCGGCGCAGAAAGCGGGGGCGGCGCGCGAGCTGCGTGATGCGGGCGCGGCGCTGTTTCGGCGCGCGGCTTTGCAAGCCTGCTTCGCGCACGACTGTGACCGCACCGTCGGATGTGACCATCAGCATCGGCAAACCCGTGCGGCGTGCCCAGGAATGCCAATCGGCAGCGGCGTTTTCTACCGTGTCGCTGGTCATCAGCGGCACGCAAAGGTCCGAGTCGGCATGGTGGAGGTGTAGCGTGACGGAACTGGTGCCATCATCCTGTTCTGTAGAGCGCGCCGCGATGCCCTGAAACACCCGGTTCGGCAGGGCCATCGAAAGCGGCGCACCACATCGCAGAATGCGTTTCATCACCGCGCCTTTGTCGTCGAGGACAATTTCAACGCCTTCAGCAGATGAAATGCGCTGACGCCCACCATAGGGATCGACGCGGAAGTCGCGCCGCGTCGGCTCGAATGTCTGCACTGTTTCGGGCGCTTGGCCCTGAATTGCCGTTTGCATGTCTCGTCTCTCTCTTCCTGAAACCCTTCGAGAGCCGCCCTTGTGGGAAAGGCCTTTTGGCCCGGTCTCTTCGATGCGTTTGTCGTGCTGGCTCTTATGGCCGGTCACACATGCAACCTAGCGGCTGGGAGGCCGAATTGGCTTAAGGATTGCGGTTAAGAGAAATTGCCGCCGCGCAGGGTTAGCGGTTCGTCACACCCTGTAACGGACCGGTAAGCCTGCTGATTTCTTACCGGTTGGCTTCCGCGGCGCGCCGCAGACGATCGTTGATTGCACGGCCTGCCCCATATTCGGGGATCCGCGCGACGGCGATGCGGGCATGGCCCTGCCGGTCCAACTCCCACAGCATGTGGAACAGGTTGTGCGCCGCCTCAGTGAGATCTCCGCGCAGGCTGAGATTGAGCGTGGCACCGCTGCCGGTGCCAAAGCCGAGCAAGGCTTCCCCTTCGTTTGCGCTTTCAGCGTCTAGCCTTAAAGGCGTATCCGGCGCGTAATGGCGGAAGTGCGTGCCGGGACTTTCCGGGGTGGTACCGGTTGGCGCCTCGTCGGCAAGCCGCACCACCGTTTCCAGCATCGGCCGCGTAACCGGCCCTTCGCGCAGCAGTCGAACCGAGTTGCCTTCCGGTTTGACAATCGTGCTTTCCAGCCCCGCCGTGCAACTGCCGCCATCGAGAATGAGATCGACCCGGTCGCCAAGGTCGGCGGCAACATGTTGCGCGCGGGTCGGGCTGAGGCGGCCGGACGTGTTGGCGCTGGGCGCGGCAATCGGTTTGCCGAGCAGCGCGGAAAGCTGCGCCATCGCCCCGATGGGGTGGCGCAGCGCGATGGTGGCAAGCCCCGCGCGAACGGCGGGCGCAGTTTGCACCGAACCACCCGGCACGACCAGCGTCAGCGGCCCGGGCCAGAATGCTTCCGCCAGCCGAAGCGCCGTCTCGTTAAGCAATCCGAAGCGCAGCGCCATTTCAATGTCGGCCACATGGCATATCAACGGGTTGGCACTAGGGCGGCCCTTTGCTTTGTAGATGCGCGCTACCGCATCCGCATTTGTCGCATCGGCGGCGAGACCGTAAACCGTCTCGGTCGGTACGGCGACCAGCCCGCCGCCCCGCAAAATGTCGGCGGCCTTGTTCAAGGCTTCAGCGGAAAGGGATACGACATGGCTCATGCCCGCCTTATGCGACAGACGATGCTTTGACGTAAACGGAAACCCGTGCCACCTCTTGCAAAACCTGTGCAGCCACGGAAATTGCCATGTATCGCGCCCCAGTCGATGAAATTCTCCACACATTGAAAGCCGTTACCGGGCTCGGCGCGCAGATGGAGCAGGGTGCCGCTGGCGACCTGTCTGCCGACCTGTTGCAAGCGATCCTTGAAGAAGCTGGAAAGTTCGCCACCGAGGAAGTCGCCCCTCTGGCGGAAAATGGCGACCGGCAGGGCACGCCCCTGAAGGATGGTGCTGTGACCATGCCCGATGGCTGGAAAGACCTTTACACGCGATGGCGGGAGGGCGGCTGGAACGCGCTAACCGGCCCGGAGGCTTTTGGCGGGCAAGACCTGCCCATGGCGCTCGCCACGGCGACATATGAAATGTGGAACTCGGGCTCTCTCGCTTTTGGTATCGGACCCACGCTGACGACAGGCGCTATCGAAGCGGTTGACGCTCATGCGAGTGATGACCTGAAGCGAAAATTTCTCGCCAAACTGGTGTCCGGCGAATGGACTGGCACCATGAACCTCACCGAACCGCAGGCGGGCAGCGATTTGAACGCGCTGAAAACCCGTGCGGAACCGGCAGGCGACGGAACCTACCGCATCTTCGGGCAGAAAATTTACATCACCTATGGCGAGCATGACATGACGGACAACATCGTCCACCTCGTGCTGGCCCGCCTGCCGGATGCGCCTGCGGGACAGCGCGGCATATCGCTGTTTCTGGTGCCGAAGATGCACGTCAACGACGATGGTTCGCTCGGCGCGCGCAACGATGTGTTTTGCAGCGGCATCGAGCACAAGATGGGAATTCACGGTTCTCCCACCTGCACGATGATCTACGGCGATGGGAAGTTTCCCCAAGGCGAAAATGACCATGCGGGCGCTGTCGGCTGGCTCGTGGGTGAGGAGAATCGCGGACTCGCCTGCATGTTCACGATGATGAACAATGCCCGGCTTCTGGTCGGCATCCAGGGCACCGCAGTGGCCGAAGCCGCGACCCAAAAGGCGCTCGCCTATGCCAATGAACGGCGGCAGGGGCGCGCGGATGGCTATGATGGTGAGGGCATGGCCCCAATCGTTCTGCACCCGGACGTGCAGCGCAATCTGTTGACCATGCGCTCGCTCACGAACGCATCCCGCGCCATCGCCTACAACTGCGCCCACGCGATTGACCGCTCCCATGCGGGCGCTGATCAGGTGTCCGCCCGGGGCGCCGCGGCAGGCGTGGACCAACACGACCATGATTACTGGACCAATCGTGCCGGTTTGCTGACCCCAATTGCAAAAGCATTTTCCACAGATATCGGCTGCGAGGTCGCATCTATCGGCGTGCAGGTCCACGGTGGCATGGGCTTCGTGGAGGAAACCGGCGCGGCCCGCCTGATGCGCGATGCGCGAATTGCACCGATCTATGAAGGCACAAACGGCATTCAGGCCATTGATCTCGTGACCCGCAAACTGCCGCTCGACGGCGGCGATGCTGTGCGCGGCTACATTGCCGAATTGCGCGAAATCGTGGAAGAGACTGCCCGCTCTAACCGTAACGATCTCGCGGGTATCGCGGACACTCTATCTGCTTCGCTCGATGATCTGTCGGAGACAACGGACTTACTGCTGCAATGGCAGGTGGATGGCGAGCGCAATCGCGCTCTGGCCGGGGCAACACCCTATTTGCGCCTCTTCGGGCTGGCGGCGGGTGGCGTTTATCTCGCCAAGTCCGCGCTGGCCGATGGCAACATGGCCAATCGTGCTGCCATCGCGCGCTTTATGGCGACCAACCTGTGCGGCGAAACGGGCAGCCTGCGGCGCACCATCGAAACAGGCAGCGACAGCCTTCTCGATGCGGGGGCGGGGCTTTACGCCGCCTAGCGTTTCCTGAAAATCGAGGTTGGTCGCTTCGACACGGCCTTGCTGAACAGGGCGACCGCCTCGACATGGTGCGACCAGACAAACTGGTCCACCGGCACGACCGTTTCCAGCTTATAGCCGCCCTTCACCAGCACCGCAGCGTCCCGCGCCAGCGTGGTGGGGTTGCAGGACACATAAGCGATGCGCGCGATTTCCGATTTTGCCAGCGCAACCATCTGCTCCCGTGCGCCCGCACGGGGCGGATCGAGGCAGAGGCCGTCGAATGTATTCAATTCGCGCACCGATAGGGGCGTATCGAACAGATCCCGTTGGATGGCCGTAAGCGGCTTGTGGCCCTTCGGCTGTCCAGCAGCTATTATGGCATCGACGCCGACAGTGTCCCCTTCATAAGCCGAAACTGCAGCGCGCCGGGCCAGGGGAAACGAGAATGTACCGGAGCCCGCAAACAAGTCTGCAACACGCTTGGCCGGTTTCAGATGGCGCGTGACGAGACCCGCTATCGCCGCTTCAGCCTCCGCCACGGCCTGCACGAACGCGCCGGGCGCGGGCGTTACCTGCGCGTCGCCAAACTGCAGCACCGGGGGTGCGCGTTCGAACACCACATCGCCGTCGATACTTGCGCGCACGAACGAAGACCGTGAGATGGCACGCACGAACGCCGCCAGCATATCCTCGCCGGGCGGCACCGGCAGCACGCAATCCAGGTCAAGCCCGGTCTGCGATTGAAGCACGCTGATCTGCGCGTGGTCCTTACCGCGCAGGATCGTGGCCAGCACTGCTCTTAATGCTGGCAGTGCGGCCTCGATGGACGGGGTCAGAACAGGACATTCCGCAATGTCTATAATGTCGTCGTTGCCCCGGCGGTTGAAGCCCAGCACGACATGCGCGCCATCCTTGTGAGCGGAAAAAACCGCCCGTCGGCGGCTGTGCGGCGGAATGGTGACGAGAGGTTCGACAACCGTGTCCAAACCCTCGCGCGCAAATGCGTCCACGACGATCTGGCGCTTCCAGTTCCCGTAAAGCTCGGCCTGCATGTGCTGAGCGACACAACCGCCGCAGGTGCCGAAATGCCGGCACGGCGGCACGGTGCGGTGAGCCGATGGCTGCACGACCGATTTGAGTCCGGCATGTGGCCGATGGTCGTCGGTTTCAACAATTTCGCCAGGCAGGGAGAACGGTACGAAGACCGGATGATCGTTTTCGTCAGCGATGCCATCGCCCAGCGCACCGAGGGCGTGGATCGCCAGTTTGGTCATGCCCGTTCTCCGCACAGCAGGAATTCCTGGTTGCCGTCACCACCCGTAATGGGCGACGGCACCAAGTTCGTCTGCTTCCAACCGGGCAAGGCGTCGAACCACCTAGTGATATTCGCAACCGTTTGCTCGATCAAAGCCTCATCGCGCACAATACCGTTGCTGCCAACACCTTCGCGCCCAACCTCGAATTGCGGCTTCACCAGTAATACGGCGCGGGCTCCGTTCGCTGCCAACCTCAGTGCCGGTTCGGCGGCCAGCCGCAGCGAGATGAAACTCATGTCGCTGACGATGAATTCGGGCGCAAACGGTACGTCTTTCAGCGTTAGATCGCGGGCATTGAAACCTTCCAAAACGGTCACGCGGGGGTCGTCGCCGATGGATGCCACCATCTGTCCGTGCCCGACATCCAGCGCCACGACCTGCTGCGCACCCCGTTCCAACAAAACTTGCGTGAAGCCACCGGTCGATGCACCGAGGTCGAGGCACTGCTTGCCCGACACGCTGAAACCGGACCTATCGAGTGCGGCAACCAGTTTAAGCGCCGCGCGGGATACATAGGCGGATCCGGTGTCGGTGACGTCGATTTCGGCGTCGTCCGCCACCATCGCGGCCGGTTTTGTGGCCACGCTACGCGATACTTGCACGCAACCGCGCAAAATCATGTCCCGCGCGCGGGACCGGCTGGGGGCCAGACCGCGAAGGGGAAGTAGAGCGTCCAGTCTGATGCGTTGGCCTGTCATGGCCGCGCAATATCAGAAGCAGGCGAGGATGGCACCTGCCAGATAGGAAAACCACACATCGCCGCCGAATGATTGCCACAAGGCCAGCCCTGCGCCGCCGACAAGCGCCAGTCCGGCACCGGCAAACCCGGTTTGTGCGGCAGTCACGTGTTGCGCTCCACAAGCCGTTCCAATTTGCGGATGGCGACGTCGCTGTCTTCGCCATAGGCGATTGTTCCGGCAAACGACCCGTCGGCGTTCATCAGGAACGTCGTGGCGGTGTGGTTCATAGTGTAGTCTGGGTCGTCTTCCGTGCTGCCTTCCAGCGGAACCTTCTGAGCGAGCACCCGCCATTCCGAGACCATCGTGGCGATCTGCGCTTCACTACCCGCAATGCCGCGAATGCGCGGGTCGAATGCGGAAATGTAGTCCGCCATAAGTTGGGGGGTGTCCCGTAACGGGTCGACAGTGACAAAATAGACGTCGACGTCGTCACCCTTATCGCCCAGCTTGGCCAGCCATTGCGAAGCCTCGTACAGCGTCGTCGGACAAACGTCAGGGCAGTGGGTGAAGCCGAAGAACAGCGCGTGGGGGCGGCCCTTCATATCTTCCTGCGTGATCGTGTTGCCATCGCTCGAAACAGCGGTAAACGGCCCACCAATATCGGCCACGCCAAATGATGCGGGTGTATTCGTACCCGCCATCATGGTGCGGTTGATGGTTTCATAACCCAGCCAGCCGGCAAGGGCTGCAACGGCGATCCAAAGAACGATGCGAAGATTTCTCATGGGAATTATCTAGTCATTCGTGGCAGCGAAGTCATCTCACAAGCACGGCAGACCATGCGGCAATCACGCGCGCAAAGCCTTGTTCGCGCTGGAACCCAGAGCAGCGATGACCGCATCGCGTATGCCGACGCGGTCGAGCCCCGCCTGCACGATCATCGCTTCCGGGGCCATCTGGTCGAGATAGGCATCCGGCATCGTGAGCGTGCGGATACGCAGGCCGTCATCAAGCAGCCCGACGCTTGCCAGATGCTGCAGCACATGCGCGCCAAAGCCACCGCGCGACCCTTCCTCAACCGTCACCAGAACCTCATGGTCCCGCGCGAGTCGTTCGATCAGATCGGTGTCCAGCGGTTTTGCGAAACGGGCGTCGGCAACGGTTGTCGACAAACCACGGTCAGCCAGATCCTCCGCTGCCAGCAGGCAGTCTTTCAGCCGCGAGCCGAGGGACAGCAGCGCGACCTTACTGCCTTCCCGAACGATGCGCCCCTTGCCGATCTCCAGAATCTGTCCACGCTCCGGCAGGTCCACGCCCACCCCTTCGCCGCGTGGATACCGGAACGCGATCGGCCCCTCATCGTAGGCTGCGGCGGTGGCCACCATATGCTTCAGTTCTGCCTCGTCGCCAGCGGCCATGACCGTGAAACCGGGCAGGCAGCACAAATACGCCAAATCGAATGAACCGGCATGGGTGGAGCCGTCCGCGCCGACATAACCGGCACGATCCAGTGGAAAGCGTACCGGAAGTTGCTGGATGGAAACGTCGTGGACGACCTGATCGTAGCCCCGTTGCAGAAACGTCGAATAAATGGCGCAGAAGGGCTTGAAACCCTCGCTCGCCATGCCGGCGGCAAACGTGACCGCGTGCTGTTCCGCGATGCCCACATCATAGGTGCGGTCCGGGAACGCCTGCTCGAAAATATCGATACCCGTGCCCCCCGGCATGGCTGCAGTGACACCGACAATTTTGTCGTCGCGCTCGGCCTCCTGCACCAGCGACTGGCCAAAAACCTTAGTGTAACTCGGCGCGTTGGGAATGGATTTTGACTGTTCGCCAGTAATCACATCGAACTTGGAGACCGCATGCAGCTTGTCGCCCGCCGCCTCCGCAGGCGCATAGCCCTTGCCTTTTTCGGTGATGACATGGACGAGGATGGGACCTCGCTTCGCATCGCGCACGTTGCGGAGAATGGGCAGAAGCTGCGTCAGGTCGTGGCCGTTGACCGGGCCGACATAGTAAAAGCCCAGTTCCTCAAACAGCGTGCCGCCCATCCAGTAGGTGCGGGCGTATTCCTCGGTTTTCCGCGCCTTTTCCGCGATGAACTTTGGCAGCTTTTCGTTTAACTGCTTCGCCACGTCGCGGATGGAGCGGTATGTTTTGCCGGAAACGAGGCGCGCGAGATAATGGCTCATGGACCCGGTCGGCGGGGCGATGGACATGTCGTTGTCGTTGAGAATGACGATCTGCCGCGCGTCCACGCCACCGGCATTGTTCATGGCCTCGTAAGCCATGCCGGCGGTGATCGAGCCATCGCCGATGACAGAGACAACATTGCGCTCGATACCGGCCAGCTTGCTCGCTTCCACCATGCCGAGACCGGCGGAAATGGACGTGGAGGAATGGGCCGCTCCGAACGGGTCGTATTCCGACTCGGAGCGCTTGGTGAAACCGGACAGGCCGCCTTCCTTACGGAGCGTGCGGATGCGGTCACGGCGGCCGGTTAGGATTTTGTGCGGGTAACACTGGTGCCCGACGTCCCAGATGATGCGGTCGTGGGGTGTGTCGAACGTGTGGTGCAGCGCGATGGTGAGTTCCACGACCCCGAGCCCCGCACCCAGATGACCGCCGGTGACGGACACGGCATCCACCATTTCGGCGCGCAATTCAGCTGCAAGCTGCGGCAGTTGATCGTCCTTCAGACGGCGCAGATCGGCAGGGTAGACGACCTTATCGAGAAGCGGAGTTTCTGGCACGCACGGTCCTGACGTTCGGGTTTGTTCACGCTGCAACTGCGCGAAAGTCCAGTGGAAACCAATATCGGGCACCGAACCATGCGTGACAAGGGTGTGACGGTCGCGGGCGTTGCCGCGCAGGCTCCGCTATGGGTCGAGCGGTTCCGTGCCCTTGGCGGTCCCGTCGGCACCGACGCGGATCTTTTCCACCTTGTCCTCGGCGCTGGTCAGCAGTTTGGCGCAGTGCTTCTTCAGCGCCTCGCCCTCTTCGTAGATGCGGATGGAATCCTCCAGCGCAACGTCGCCGCGCTCCAGCTTGGCGACGATCGCCTCCAGCTTTTCCAGCGCCTGCTCGAAGGTCAGGCTGCTCACGTTGTCGGTCTTCTTTTCAGCCATCATGCCGCTCCAAATCGTTCAGCCGTGCATAAGCCGCTTCACATGGGTGGCACAAGCCGAAGCCAGCCCCTCCAGGTCGTATCCGCCTTCCAGAAGGCTGACGACACGGCTGCTGCAGCGTTTCTCAGCGACGCTCATCAGGCGACCCGTCACCCAGTCGAAGTCGTCGTCTTCCAGATCGATATTGGCGAGCGGGTCGCGTCTGTGCGCGTCGAACCCGGCGGACAGAATAAGAAGGTCTGGCGCGAATGCGTCGAGCGCAGGAAGAACGCGTGAGGTGAAAGCTTCGCGGAACCCTTCGCCAGCCGTGCCGGGGGAAAGGGGCGCGTTGCAGATATTGCCGACGCCTTCTTCATGCTTCGCGCCGGTGCCGGGGAAGAGCGGCATCTGGTGGGACGAGGCGTAGAAGACGCTCTTATCGTCCTGAAAAATGTTCTGAGTGCCGTTACCGTGGTGGACGTCGAAATCGACGATGGCGATGCGCTCCAGCCCGTGCACCTTCTGTGCGTGGCGGGCCATGATCGCCGCCGTGTTGACGACGCAGAACCCCATCGCGGTGGTTTTCTCGGCATGGTGTCCTGGCGGGCGCGCTGCGAGGAAGGCGTTGTCGGCTTTGCCCGCAAGGACGGCATCCACCGCCGCCAAACCGCCGCCGACCGCATGGCGCACGCACTCCCATGTCTTCGGGCTCATATGGGTGTCGGCGTCGAGTTGCACGCTGCCTTCCTCCGGCACGGCGGCGCGCATGGCGTCGATATGCTGCTCGGGGTGCGCGTAGTAAAAAGTCGCCTCGTCGGCTTGCCGTGTCTCGAAGCGGACCAGCTGATCGAAGGCTTCATGGGACAGCGCTTGCGAGACGGCGCGAATACGGTCCGGGCGCTCGGGGTGGCCTTCCGGCGTAATATGTTCGGCGAAAATATCGTGGGTATAGAGATGAGTCGTCATGCAATGGCTCCCGTTTCACTCACTCTGCGTCTTGCGGTGCACCGCGTAAACCGATCCGTCGTCCAGTCCCAAAGTAAGGATGGGCGCGTCTCCATCTGAGTGAACGCCGATCGGCTTGTCGACGCGTGCGGGCAGGAGGATGGAGGCGAAGATCTTGAACGCAGTGGCTTTCCGGTCCGGGAAGCGGACGATCAACAAGACATTGCGGTCGAGGCTCGGCAGGGCAAGATCGGATACGCCGTCTCCGTCGTAATCCGCAACGGCAGATAGGCGTTGTTCCCGTGATCCGTTGTGATGGTTCGAGAAACCGGCGGCTTCCGCTGTCAAACTCAAAGCGCCCCGCGACCAGCGCCAGAACTGCAGCACACCCGCTAGATGTGGCGTTTCGACCAGCGCGATACTCGTGCTGCCGGAACCGTCGAAATCGGCGATACCCGCGATGTTCAGCCAGCGGTTGGCGCGGCCGATGAAAGGCGTTTGGGCCACCCGCTCAATGCCGTCATCGGTAACGGCGAACACGACCACCGCAGCGCCCCTCGCCACGTCCGAGACAATGGTGACGATATGGAAGCGACCGAACCCGTCGAAATCGACGATGCGGGGCGCGCGGTCCTCGAACACTTCGGTGTCGGGAAGGGTGACGCTGTCGCGCCTGCCATCCGTGCGTTCGACCACAAGCGTCGCGGCTTCGATCCTATCGCCCAGCGCGCCGTGAGCGTAGCGCTCGGTCGGGTCGGCATACCAGGCGGCGTTGAGGCCGGATTGGTCCGGCGCGACGGTGATGAGCCCATCGGGCAATCCGCTTTCGGGCGGAAGCGTGGCTTCGGCGCCTTCCGGTCTGGCGGAGGGAGTCGCGCAATCATAAGCAAAGGGCGATGAAGCGTTGGGGCAGGGCACCAAAACCGGCCGCTTTTCCACCGACCGGGCGATGCGATCGACTTCCTCACTGTTGGCCGCGGCGACTGGCTCGTAAACCTTCGTTGCAATCCATTCTTCCGCAAAGGCTGGCGCAGCCAACAGGCAGAGCAGAAGAACCGCAAAAAATCTCAATCCGTCACCGTTTCCACGATTTCAATTCCGAACCCTTCCACTGCTACGTAATGCCTCTCACGCGAAGCCAGCAGGCGAATCGTGCGGACGCCGAGGTCGCGCAGGATTTGCGCGCCGAGGCCGATTTCCAGCCATTCCTCCTTGCGGCTTTTCGCGGTGCCGTGGGCCTCGCGTTCTTCGCCGAAGGCAGCGACCGTCTCGTTGCGAGGGCTGGCCTCCCGGGCGACGCCTACGGAGCCTTCGCGCAAATAGACCAACACGCCGCAGCCATCTTCATTGGCGATGCGTTTTAGGTAGCGGTGCAAACTTGGGCTTGCACCAAAGGTATCGTCCAGCACGCTTTCGATCTGCAACCGCACCATCACATTGGTACCGTCGCCTATGTCGCCATAGACGATGGCGAGGTGCTGCATTGTATCCATTTCGGCGCGGAAGGTGACGGCGCGGGCGGTGCCGTTGGCCGTCTCGATCGTCTCGTCCTTCACACGCTCCACGAGGTTTTCCCGGCGCTGGCGGTAGGCGATGAGGTCCGCAACCGTGACAGTCTTCAAGCCCTTTTCTGTGGCGAATGACTCGATCTGCGGGCCGCGCATCACTGTGCCGTCGTCGTTGACCAGTTCGGATATGACGCCCACCGGCGGCAATTCGGCCAGACGGCAAAGGTCCACGGCGGCTTCCGTATGGCCGGAGCGTAGCAACACGCCGCCCTCGCGCGCGACGAGCGGGAAAATGTGGCCCGGCCGCACGAAGTCCGCAGCACCCGAATTGGGGTTGGCCAGCCCGCGCACAGTGGAGCAGCGCTCTTCAGCGGAAATGCCGGTGGTCGTGTCGTGCTTGTAGTCGACGGACACGGTGAAGGCCGTGGAATGGGGCGCGTCATTGTCCGCCACCATCGGCGTCAGGTTCAACCGCCGCGCTTCGGAGGCGGGCATGGGCGCGCAAACTATGCCGGACGTATGCCGCACGATCATCGCCATCTTCTCCGGCGTGCAATGCACCGCCGCCACGATCAGATCACCCTCGTTCTCCCGGTCGTCATCGTCCATGACAACGACGATTTCCCCGGCTGCGAAGGCCGCGATGGCCGCTTCGACGCGTTCGATTTCGATCATGAGAATAATTGCCTATATATGACGTCGCCGTAGCCCCAGATGATTGTGCCGATCATTAAACCCACCAGCGAAATCCATTTGAAAACATTTTCGACACTTCGGTTTTCTTCATCGATCTCAATATTCTGTAAAAGTATCGGCAAACTCATTGGACAGCTGGATGCGCTTAGCCCGATCACTAAACGCAGCCAACGAATTGGAAAGCTCATAAAAAACTGAGCAACAGCACTACAAGCAACGAGGACTGCACCCGAGCGCTGGAACCAAAGTCCATCTCCTGGGTCACTGTTAAATGAGATTATGCACCAAATAATTGCTGATGCGATTAGTAGATACAGAGGCGAGAACGATAGCATAATCTTTAGGTCGCTAAGATTCTTCCCGTTTACTTTAACTTTCACCCATTCTGCCCCCGATGCCGCAGCATATGATCCGCCAGCACCAGCGCCATCATTGCCTCACCAATCGGCACGGCGCGTATTCCCACACACGGGTCATGCCGCCCCTTGGTCATCACGTCCACTTCCTCGCCCTCGGCCGTGATGCTCTGACGTGGCGTCAGGATCGAACTCGTGGGCTTGACCGCAAACCGTGCCACCACCGGCTGGCCGGAAGAAATGCCGCCCAGCACGCCGCCGGACTGGTTGGATAAAAACACCGGCTTGCCGTCCGCGCCCATGCGGATCTGGTCGGCATTGTTCTCGCCTGACAGCGTCGCCGCTTCGAAACCGTTGCCGATCTCCACGCCCTTGACCGCGTTGATCGACATGAAGGCCGACGCGATGTCCTGATCGAGCTTGCCATAGACCGGCGCGCCCCATCCGGCGGGCACGCCCTCGGCCACCACCTCGATCACTGCACCCACCGACGACCCGGCCTTGCGGACGTCGTCGAGATAATCCGCCCATTCTTCGGCAGCGACAGGGTCCGGGCAGAAGAACGGGTTGGCGTTCACCGCGTCCCAATCCCACCGCGAACGATCGACCTTGTGCGGCCCCATCTGCACCAGCGCGCCGCGCACTGTGACGCCGGAAATCACCTTGCGGGCAATCGCCCCCGCTGCCACCCGAGCCGCCGTTTCCCGCGCGGAAGACCGTCCACCACCCCGATAGTCGCGGATGCCATACTTTGCATCGTAGGAGAAATCCGCATGGCCGGGGCGGTAGCGGTTCTTGATGTCGCCGTAGTCTTTCGAGCGTTGGTCCGTATTCTCAATCATCATCGAAATCGGCGTGCCGGTGGTGAGATACGTGCCCCCGGAATCAGACAAGTCCTGCGGCATGACACCGGAGAGGATCCGCACCGCGTCCGCTTCCCGCCGCTGGGTCGTGTATTTGCTCTGCCCCGGTTTGCGCTTGTCGAGAAAGGCTTGCACTTCCGCCTCGCTGATAGCGATGTTCGGCGGGCAGCCGTCCACCACCACGCCGAGCGCAGGCCCGTGAGATTCGCCCCATGTGGTGAAGCGGAACAGATGGCCGAAACTGTTGTGGGACATGGCGGGGCTGCGGAGGGCGTTCGTTCGCGTTGTGTATGACTGCGCCTTCCTTGCGTCAAACGGCTTCCATGTCGCGCATGGCTGGGGCAGGGAAGGCGGCATGGACACGCTCACCATTCCCCGCCCCGACGACTGGCACCTGCACCTGCGCGATAGCGCGATGCTGCAAGGTGTGCTGCCCGAAAGCCGCCACTTCGCCCGCGCTATCATCATGCCTAATCTCGTGCCGCCCGTTGTGACAGGCGCGCAGGCGATGGCCTACCGTGAGCGCATCCTCGCAGCCCTGCCGGATGGGCAGACGTTCGAGCCGCTGATGACGCTGTATCTGACGGAGACCACCGACCCCGACGACGTGGCGCAAGCTGCCGCCAGCGGTCTGGTCAAAGCCGTCAAACTCTACCCCGCCGGGGCAACGACCAATTCCGGCGCCGGTGTGCGCGACATTGCCCGGGTCCTGCCCGTGCTGGAGCGCATGGCCGAAATCGGCCTGCCGCTCTGCGTCCACGGCGAGGTAACGGACCCGGACATCGACATTTTCGACCGCGAGGCCGTGTTCATCGAGCGGGTGCTGGAACCGTTGCGGAAAAGCGTGCCCGGTTTGCGGGTCGTCATGGAACACATCACGACGGCGGATGCTGCCGCCTATGTGCGCGCTGGCGGGGACGATCTGGCGGCGACGGTCACGACCCACCACCTCATCATCAACCGCAACCACCTGCTCGCCGGTGGCATTCGCCCTCACTATTACTGTTTGCCGGTTGCCAAGCGCGAAACGCATCGCTTGGCCCTGCGCGAACTTGTCACCAGCGGTTTCGAGCGTGTGTTTCTCGGCACCGACAGCGCACCCCATCCGACCGATGCGAAGGAAAACGCTTGCGGTTGTGCGGGTTGTTTTACCGCACCCAATACGATGCCTTTGCTGGCGCATGTGTTCGAGGAGGACGGCGCTCTGGACAAGCTGGAAGGCTTTGCGAGTCGCAATGGGCCTGCCTTCTACCGCATGCCGCCCAACAATAAGACCCTCACCCTCTCAAAGCGCGACAGGCCTGTCGAATGGCCCGCGCATATCGAAACAGGGGCCGGACCTGTTACGCTGTTCGACCCTGGCTTCCCTGTATTCTGGCAAGTGGAGACGAAACGATGACCGGCTCTAGAACGGGTGAAACCGGCCCACTGCTCGCCCGCATGTTGTGGGAAATCGGCGCGGTGCATTTCAATGCTGACGAGCCCTACACCTTCACCTCCGGCCTGCGCTCACCCGTCTATATCGACTGCCGCAAGCTGATCTCCTATCCCCGCATCCGGTCGCGGCTGATGGACGAAGCCTGCTGCACCGTGCTGGAAGCGGCAGGGCACGAGGCGTTCGACGTGGTGGCGGGCGGGGAGACGGCGGGCATTCCCTTTGCCGCCTTCATGGCGGAGCGCCTCGGCCTGCCGATGATTTATGTCCGCAAGAAGCCGAAAGGCTTTGGCCGCAACGCTCTCATCGAAGGCGATTTCGCCGAGGGCACCCGCGTGTTGCTGGTGGAAGACCTTACAACCGATGGGGGGTCGAAGCTGAAATTTGCCAAGGCCATCCGCGATGCAGGCGCGCGGATCGACCACACGTTCGCAGTGTTCTACTACGATATCTTCAAGGACACGCCTGCAACGATGGCCAAGCAGGGCATCACGCTGCACCATCTGGGAACGTGGTGGGACGTGTTGGCCGAAGCGCGACGCGCGAAAAAGTTCGATGTCGCGACGCTTGATGAGGTCGAAAAGTTTCTGAACGCGCCGAAGGAATGGAGCGCTGCCTACGGGAGCGCGTGAGGGCTATAGCCCCAGCGACCGTACCGGTGCGTCGAAAGATGCAGTGAGCAGGCCGGTTCCCATCAGCAACAGGAACCCGCCGCCCAGCACGGCCAGAACGGCGCCGCCCCAAACCGCCGCGCCGGTTTCGCTGCCCAGCAGGCGCAGTGCAAAACGGCGGGCATGGACGGACAGGATCGCCAGCGCTGAGACGGTGATCGCCGTGCCCGCCGACATGGCCAAAACGGCCAACACGCCGGTCCACGGAATTTGCGCCACGCGCGCGAACACGAGCACCAGCACGGCTCCGGTGCAGGGGCGCATGCCTATCGACAGAACTATCCCCAGCGCCGTGCGCCAGTCCCCGGCCTGATCGACCTGCGCGGGCGTCGGCATGTGGGCGTGGCCGCAACTGGAGCAAACGCTCGCATCGTCGTGGGAATGGGCGTGCGTGTGGTGGCCATGATGATGGTGGTCATGGTCATGATGCGCGTGTTCGTTATGATTGTGGGCGTCACGCGTATGGGCATGAGAATCGTGGCCGTGCTTTTCCGAAACCGTCCGCCACGCGGGCAGGGACCGGACGCCGCGCCAGATCAGCAACAGCCCAAGGCCACAAATCATGGCTAATGCCAGCCGTTCGCTCCACGCCACTGCCAGCTTCGCGTCCCGCGCGACGATGCCGAACGCGAGGAACAGGCCGTAGATCAGCACAACCGCCACCAGCCCCTGAACCAGCGACGAAGCCGCCG
>CAWJDI010000009.1:0-254827 GCA_963841615.1 uncultured Alphaproteobacteria bacterium
TCCGTAGCTTTGAAGTGCGCTCATATTATCGCCACTGCGATATTGCTGCCATGCTTGCACGAGGATGAGTGGTGACGAGCGCAGGAAAAGGCGAGCCATTCTGGCGGCAACAATCAGGTCAGGCCATGCGGAAAGGGTGAACCAGACAGCGACACTGGCGACCATGACAGCCACATTGCCGATTGCGTCATTCAACGAACAGCTACGGGTTTCATTTGAAATTTTCATAATGACGGTTTGCTGAACTGGCGCGCCGAGTCAGCGGGCAGGAGCGAACGCTCCCCATCTGGAATAGATGGGACGTGACCTGTCCGGATTTTTGCGACCCGACGATTCATCCAGTGACGAACGATATTGCGATAGAGCACCCCCCGGAGCCCCGAAAGCTGCCGATGATTTTTGTAGAACTCATCAGGGCTATCATAGACGCCGAGATCGTTGTTGATGCCCGTGCGTTGAATGTATGTGCTTTTACCGTTCCACTCGACTTCAGGTGATTGCAAGCTCTCTGTGCCCGCGCCGTATGCACACAATGTGGAGCGGTTGGGAAACGCATCTTGAAGGGCGCGGAGAACACCCACGTCCAGGATGAAACCTTCTAGATTGAGCCATTCTTCATCGAGCAGAACCTCAACCCACGAGTGGATAATATCACGAGGCGCGATGGGATAAATCAGTTCGGGTACAACGCCGCGTTGCAACCCTTTGTCGATTGTGAAGCCATGAAACCGGCACGGGATGCCTACGCCCCGCAGCAGAGCCATGAGTAGCGTCCCTTTGGTGTTGCACTGACCATATCCGTCGGCAAGAATCTTGGACGCAGGCAAAGCGTCATCGGAATTATAGCCGAATAAGATCTCGTTGCGGACGAAATCGTAAACGCGGCCAATCCGTTCATCGGCGGAAAGGTCCAACCATCCACGTCGCTCAGTTAGCGCGCGGATAGACGGCGCGGTGTAATCGAGCAATTCCGTTGTCGAAAGATATTTCTGGGACATGATCACCTCTTGGGATGCGTTATCCGCGGAGTATAATTCCTCTAGTGGCTAGAGGTTCAAGAGGCTGGCTCGTACTTTATCGATAGGTGAATTGCTCCATCCAAGGAAATCAACACGCGGCCCCAGTCCTCCGCCTTCGATAGGTCCAACGGACACGCAATGGCGTTCTTCGCTTTTACCCTGCACGCCGGTTTTGAACTGCCGGACGCATGAGCGGGTCGGTGCTCGATTACCTGAGACCCTGATGCCGGACGACAGATAAAATTTGAAGCAAATGCAGGCCTGCAAATTTGACAGCGCTACTTTCTAGCATGTCAATAATGTCTCCAGAACCATACGCGTCTGGAGATGACCCGTGCGTAAGTCATTGCTCACATTCGTTATTCTAGTTTCGACTTGCGCTTCAGCTAGCGCAGATGCATTACACCGAAACCCATCGCAGCCAGCTCACGCAGCAAGCATGCTTACTTTTGGTCAGACCTCGATACCGATCGGCGCTTATCAGTTTTGTGAACGCAAGTTGGACGCTTGCCGTCCTTCACAGGAGACCCTTGAACTCCGCCTTACCAGGTCGAATTGGTCTGAGATCGTACGGATCAATGTCGAGATCAATCAGGCTGTTAAACCCATGACCGACCGGGACCTTTACGGGATCGAAGAGTTCTGGTCCCTGCCTGAGTACGCTGGTGACTGCGAGGATTACGTGTTGGCTAAACAGCAGCAGTTAAGTTCGGCAGGGTTGCCAATAGGCGCACTTCGCGCAACCGTCGTCTACGATGAGGTCGGATCTGGTCATGCTGTGCTGACCGTTGTCACGGACCAGGGTGACTTCATACTCGACAACAATAACGATGAAGTGAAACGTTGGCAGGATGCCGAGTTGACCTACATCAAACGTCAGGCTCCGGGCGATTTGATGTCTTGGCAGAAACTGAAACCAGGTTTGTGATTGATTTCCAGCCACACAACGATAGGAAGCCGAATTTCTACGGTTTGAGCCTTGATAGTGACGCTATCTTCGGGCGACGATAGCGGGGAAACCTCAGGCAGAGACTGGGGTCACGGTGATATGGGCGCATTGAAATGCGGCTTCAAGAATCAGCGTTGCCCCGGGTTTTCAGGTATGCGTTGAGAACCCGGTTTTTGGTTGAACTAAAATTACGTCGTAGGTTGCGCCAGCCCGACTGCGTGGCAGAAACATTAGGCAGCCGTCACGGCTTCAAAGTCCTGCATCACTTACAAATTCGCCGTTTGCGAAGAGAGTGTCTGGATTGTTAAGCCGTTGGCGTTACATTGGCACGATGCGCAAGTGTATGCACACCTTGATGATCTGGATTGTCGCCCTCACGATAGGTGCGGCGAATTTTGCGCATTCCGCACCTACGTTTGGTTCTGCAATGAAGTGCGAAACTGTGGTTCTGGTAGCCAAATCGACGTTTCATAATCGGGATAACGCTGTTCCTGATGGGCCTCCGGTTCATCTTGCGGAACACGTTCACTGCGCTACGCATACCTCCGCAATCCTGCCTCAGGGCACTTTGGCCAGGATGCGACTTCCAGCCTCACATATGTTCTGTGGAACCGAATGCGCCTTAGAAGGAATCGAACCGGACGAACCTCGAAAGCCCCCGAGACACACCTCTTAAATCACGAATTTGCTGGGCCGTTTGGCCGGACCAATATCCATGATTGAGAGTTATAATGATTTCTCGCAGACACTTTCTGCTCGGCATCGCGTCGAGCACCTTTTCCTTGTCCCTAGCATCTGTCAGTGCGGACGAGGGTGCCGCAGGTCGCCTCCGTCCTGAAACTGTTTCATTCTCAGGTTACCGCCCTGGAACGCTGGTGGTCGATACGGCCAATCACAATCTGTATCTGCAATTAGCCGGTGGAAAGGCCAAGCGTTACAAGATCGGGGTTGGGCGTGCAGGCTTGGCTTTCAAAGGAGAAGCAGAGATTGGGCGTAAGGCCAAATGGCCGAGATGGACCCCCACAAGGAATATGATACGGCGATCTCCCGAGAAATACGCCAGATTCGCAGACGGGGTCCCCGGAGGGCCCGATAATCCGCTCGGTTCACGGGCGTTGTATCTATATCGTGGTGGACGAGACACCTTGTACCGTATTCACGGAACTACCCAGCCTTCGTCTATAGGTCGATCAGTTTCCAACGGCTGTATTCGCATGCTGAATACACATGTCGAGGATCTATACGATCGCGTTGGTAAGGGGGCCAGAGTGGTGGTCCTTTAAGCCGACGTCCTTACGCATTCGATATCAATCGGGTTCGAGAATCCTGCCGGTTCTCACCCTCCAAATATAATGGATCTGAAAAGTGTTAAACAAACGAACTTTCCTCATAGGCTCAATGAGTGCTTCTGCCTTGGTACTAACCGGGTGCTCGTCGGCAAGCCGCCTTCGGAATGCAGCCGCCAACAGGCCCGAACGATACGATTATGGGCTAATATACGGACTCCTACCCGAAGAACGATTTCCAGTACCAGCTGTGAACCTAGAAAGGGTGCCAAAGAGATTTTGGCGCAAACAGGTCAATTATCGAACGCCACACCCGGTCGGAACCGTCATCGTTGATACGCGGAACTTCTATCTTCACCTCGTTCAAGATGATGGCAAAGCGATGCGCTATGGTGTCGGATTGGGACGGCAAGGATTTGAATGGAATGGCGACGGCGTCATTCAGTGGAAAAGGAAGTGGCCAACATGGACACCTCCAGCAGAGATGATTGCCCGACAGCCGGAACTCGCGAAATGGAGTGCCGCGAATGGCGGCATGCCGCCGGGTCTCGACAATGCTCTGGGAGCCCGAGCGTTGTATATTTTTCAGAATGGACGGGACACTTTATATCGTATCCACGGCACACCCCAGTATTGGACAATTGGTAAAGCGGTTTCGAGTGGATGCGTGCGAATGATGAACCATGATGTCATCGATTTGTACAAACGCGTTCCAAACGGCAGCAAACTGATTGTTCTTTGACCGCCTCGAACCAATCAACTTGTCCTAGTAGCATATGGCCACGTCCCCGTAGCCAGACTGCTATGCGTATGCTCTCGCTTATTGTGGCAGGTGGACTTCTTTCCAGTTGCCTCACGAGCGCCCTAGACCTCGACGATCGCGGAAACAAAGCGATTTCACGAGCACTTATGACTGAAATGCAAAAGAAGGGTATGACGCCCCAATCTCCAGTTTTCGTTAGGATTTTTAAGCAGGAAAGCGAACTGGAGGTCTGGAAGCAGGATCGCAGCGGTCGCTACTCGCTCTTGAAAACATACCCTATATGTCGGTGGTCAGGACAGCTCGGACCCAAGAAGAAAGAAGGGGATCGGCAGGCACCGGAGGGCATATATAACGTAACATTGGGTCGTCTAAATCCTAGATCTCAGTACCATCTCTCGTTCGATCTTGGTTACCCAAACGCGCTCGAACGGGCCAAGGGCTACACCGGGTCCGCTCTTATGGTGCACGGCGCCTGTTCATCCTCTGGATGTTTCGCGATATCGGATCAAGCAGTCGCTGATGCGTATGCCGTTGTTCGTGACGCGCTGAAGGCGGGACAGCGCTCGGTACAGCTTCAGTCTCTTCCATTTAGAATGACGCCACGAAATATGGCGATTCACAAAAACAACCCACATTTCGATTTCTGGACCGATCTCAAGCAGGGTGCGGACCGCTTCGAGCTTACGCAGACACCACCGGAATACGTGATGTGCGAAGGGCGGTACCGTTTTGGACTGGAAACCAGCAACGGCAAGGCCCCCAATCCGCTTGGCGCGTGTCCATCTACGGTATCAACCCCTCCTGAGGTCCAAGCCAGGCAGACCAATGACCTCAAAGCGATGAATGCACTGATCGACAATGGTATACCGACTGCGACGCCATATAGCGATGGGGGGATGCATCCGAGTTTCCGCAAAGTGTTGAAGCAGCGTGGCGCAGACTATTTGTCGAACTGGACGTCCTCAACCGACGTGCCTGTCAGCCGTCCAAAGGCCGCGTTGGCCGATCCTTACCCAATAGGTCATCGCGCTAGGACAAGCGGGAAAGAGGCACGATAATCGCCAGCAAGATTGGTTGATGGAGCAGGTAGATCGCCAAACTGTGGCGACCCATCCATGTCAGCCAACCAAGCATTCTGGAAGCGGACAGACCCGCGCCGAGTTCAGAGATCTTGGATTGGGTTGCAATCAGCTTTGCAAGAGCCATGCCAATCAAAGAAAGGCCTGCCCAAGGGAATAGCGGGACGAAATCATTGCTTGGTGGTGGAGCGGCGGCAAAGCCTGTCCACGCCAGCCATCTAGGATCGAACGTTGAGTCCGAAATATAGACAGGCAAGATGAAAAAGACTGCGCCGCCGATCACACAGACAGCGACTGGGGCGCGCAAGAACGGGACGCAGACGATGCTCGCGACTGCGATCGCATGGAGGATGCCGTAGAAGACGAACACGTCGGGAAATAACGGGTATGTAATTGCCGAAATTGCCAGGGCCGAAATTACGATGACGGCTAATCGTCGAATGAAGGCTTTCGCTTTGAAGTGATCCGCATGAGCCAGAACCAGACTGAACCCAACGAGAAACATGAACGTGCCGGCAAGCGTTTTACCAAAGCCTAGCCAAACGGGATGGAACGCCAACCCCGAAATGAAGCCGGTGAACTCCAGATCCCAAACGAAGTGAAATAATACCACACCCGCTATGGCCGCGCCCCGAACGGCATCCACGAGTTCAAACCGTTCCCGTACCGAGAGACCGCTTTCATCTGCGAAAGCCGTTTGCGGGTTCAACTGTCGTACCTTACGGCAGTTGCCGAACCCGTTTGGCAGGGGACTGGGGAAACAATCCTCACTATAACTACGCGCCCCTATCTGATGTTCCGACGGTGCCGGCAATGATCGCATCAGAGGTCGCATGATCGGAAAAGCCGAGCGAGTGTTCTTCCATCGTGCCGCGTTCATCTATTTCCATTGTCACGTGCTCAATGCCGAACTGGTGTCTAAGACGGGCTTTAGCGGCTGATTTGACCTCCGAGTGGTTGCTACCGGTTTGAACCTCGATCTCCATGGTCGCATTAGGCCGTTCCTGCGTGATAGCCCAGGCATGGATGTGATGAACACGAAGGATTCCCGGCACATGCGCTTGTAAATCGGCAGCGACTTCACGTGCATCGAACCCTTCGGGAGCGCCTTCTAGCAAGATGTGCCCGCTTTCCTTTACCACACTCCATGCGGAGCGGAGAATGAGGACGGCAACAAGGACGGATAGGATGGGATCGATCGGCATCCAGCCCGTGAAAATAATGATCAGCGATGCCGCGAGGGCCGCCACCGAACCGAGAAGGTCTCCCACGACATGTAGTGCTGCGGCGCGGACGTTGAGGTTGTCTCCCTGCGTGCGGGAAAGAATCCAGAACGACACGATGTTCACGAAAAGGCCCGCAAGCGCCACCCATAGCATGAGGCCGCCCAGGATATTGGTAGGTTCGCTGAACCGGTGCCATGCTTCCACACATATCCAGATCGCGATGGCGAAGAGACTGAGCCCATTCACAAACGCTGCGAGCACGGAAAAGCGGTCGAAACCGTATGTGCGTTTCCAGTCGGCCGGACGTCGCGCCAACCGGAAAGCGAACCAGGCCAGTACGAGCGAAGCGAAGTCCGTCAGCATATGGCCGGCGTCTGCAAGTAGGGCCAGTGAGCCTGAGACCACACCGCCCACGACCTCGGCACCCATGAAGCCGCCCGTTAAAAGCGCCGCAATGCCGATAGCACGCTCCTTCGACCGGCTGGCTTCCGGTGTCCCGCCGATTTCTGTACCGTGCGAATGTCCAGCGCCCATGATCAATATCCGAATGTTCTCAAATCATAACTTCAGTTTGAACGTGTCGCTTCGATTTCACGTTCCACTTCCGCAATAAGCTGCTCGCGACTGAAGTTTTCCAGCAAACGCCCATTGATGAAAAAAGTCGGCGTGCCTTGAATCCTGACTGCCTGTACATCAGCGCGGTCTGCGTTCAGAATTCCTATGGTCATGGGAGATTTCATAAATGCCGAAGCTTTCTCCATATCGACACCCGCTTCTTCTGCGATCGCCAATGCACGATCAGCTGCTGGCGCCCCGTGAGCAGCCCATTGACCCTGTTTCTCCAATAAAGCGTCCATAACTGGTTCGAACAGCCCCTGCGCCCGTGCTGCTTCGAGAAGGGCTACCGCAATTTCGGAAGCTTTCCCGTGAAAGGGCGTGTAGCGGATGACGAGCCGAACGGTATCCGGGTTGCTCTCAAGAAGTGATTTGACCGTAGGGTGGAAAGCGCGACATGCCTCGCACGCAGGATCGAAAAATTCCACGATCGTGACTGGCGCTTCAAAGTCGCCCAATATGGGAGAGTGTGGACGAACCAGAACATCATTAGATGGAGCCGGATCGGTAGACGTCAGAGCAACCTCGGCGAAGGAAGCAGCATCTGGGGGAGGGGTTTCGACATCGCTAGTTGCGAGGAAAGTCGCCGCACCGAAGACGACGACCGCAACGCCAAGCGTTAGGGCAACGAGAAGAATGCGATTCACGATTAGTCTCCAATTCGAGATAGCATGAGAAGCCCTATTATCGCTACAAACGAAGCCAGGGAGAGGTAAGGGATAGGAAATCCGAGGATGGCCATAGCCGCGTCCGTGCAGGACGGACCGGTTTCGGTGCAGGCGCGGATCGGCTCTGCAATCGCGCCAGAATAAAGTAGCGAATGATAGGCAGCGATTGTTGCACCGATGAATGCCAACGGCACACCGTAGCGCCAGGCTCCCCAGTCGTTCTTCAGCACGGCTATTCCCAAAATCACGGCAAGAGGAAACATGAAAGCGCGCTGAAACCAACACAAATCACAGGGGGTCTGCCCTAGGACTTCTCCAATGAAGAGCGCGCCTCCGGTAGCAGTCAGCGAAAGAATCCACGCCCCAAACAGGGGGAGGTTGAGAGGGTTGGCAATGAGCGCAATACACAGCTTATCGGCCATTTCGCTAACCCAGCCAAACGTCGAGGAAAAGCATCAGGCACAATCCGACTGTCAGCCCGGCCGTTGCTTCATTCTGAAATCCTCGGCGATGTGTCTCCGGAATGATCTCATGACTGATGACATATAGCATTGCGCCGGCAGCGAATGTGAGCCCCCAAGGTAGTATTGGTTCCGAGATCGATACGGCTGCTGCGCCGATCAGACCTCCAATAGGCTCAATGAGGCCGGTCAACGCGGCAATCGTGAAGGCACGTAACTTCGAGTAGCCTTCGCCCATCAGAGCGACGGCAACGGCCAGGCCTTCTGGCGCATTTTGAAGCCCGATACCGATCGCCAGCGCCGTACCATTCGCGGTATCACCGCTCCCAAAGCCCACGCCGACGGCAAGACCTTCGGGCAGATTATGAATCGTGATGGCTATGACGAAGAGCCAAACCTTACGAAGTGAAGCAGCCGCTGGTCCTTCGCGACCCTGCACGAAATGCTCGTGCGGTAAAACGTGGTTTAAGATAGCAACCGCGATGACGCCAAGCGCTATGCCGCCAACGGCAATCGCTGCTGGTATAGCTCCTTCACCGTATAACCGCTCGGATATATCGAGCGAGGGCACAATCAGAGAGAAGAAGGATGCAGCAAGCATAACGCCGGCCGCGAAGCCAAGCAATGTATCACGCAGACGTTCGCCAGGCGCTCGACCGACTAGGACGGGCAGGGCACCCACGGTGGTCATGAGGCCCGCGGCGAGACTGCCGAGAAAGCCTAGGAGGATCAGGCTCATGCTATCAGGTTCCTCGCTCGGCCAGACGCCTGAACTTTGTCAATGCAGCATCTGGATCGTCGTGGTAGTCCGCGATGCCACGAAACTTGCCGTTCCCATCAAAAAGTAGAATGCCAGCGGTGTGATTCATCGTGTATTCGCCACCGCCCAGCGGTACCTTCTCGTAGAATATGCCGTAGTTGTTTGCGAAGGAGGCCAGCTGTTCGGGTGTTCCGACCAAACCAGTTATACGAGGATCGAAAACTCCAAGGTATTGTGCCATGACCTCGGCGGTATCACGCTCGGGATCGACTGATACGAAGATCGGATGAATCTTATCCGCCAGTTGATCGAGATCACTGAGCCAAGACGTCATCTGCGTGAGCATGGTCGGGCAAATGTCCGGGCAGGACGTGAAGCCAAAAAACAGCGCCATCGGTTTACCGGAGAAATCCGCTTCCGTTACCGGTCCTCGGCGTACATCGGTCATTTCGAATGCACCACCGAACTTACCGTCCATGCCAAAAACACTCATTTCTGCAGGGGCGGGGGGACCACTCTGATAGGCGCCCAAAACAAGCGTTCCTACTGCTAGCGAGCAAAGCAGGATGAGGCCAAAAGCCATCTGCTTTAACGTAGACCGAGTCATGCCTCGTGGCCTTCGGATTTCAGTTTCGAAGCACGCAGCAAACGCATGGCGTTGGCAACGACGAGCAGTGTAGCACCCACATCTGCGGCAATTGCGCCCCAGAGAGAGGCAAGACCCCACGCGGTAAGGCCAACAAAAATGAGCTTAACCCCTAACGAGAAAGCAATATTCTGCCGAATTATGCGAAGAGAACGACGCGCGTGTTCGATCAACCAGGGCACGCGCTGTAGTTCGTCCGTCATCAAAGCTACGTCCGCGGTTTCGATTGCGGCATCAGAGCCGATCGCGCCCATCGCTATGGCAAGGTCAGCGCGCGCCATAGCAGGAGCATCGTTCACCCCGTCGCCGATCATGGCCACGGTACCGTAAGTCTCAGTCAATTCCTCGATTGCGGCGACCTTGTCTTCGGGCAGGAGTTCCGCTCGCACCTCATCTATGCCCAGTTCGGCTGCAACAGCACGGGCGGTCGCTTCGTTGTCCCCAGTCAACATGACGATGCGCTTGACACCAAGCCCATGTAGGCGAGCTATGATACCGCGCGCTTCAGGTCGAATGGCATCCGCGAGAGCTATGAGGCCCAAAATGTTCCGTTCATTCCCCAGCGCGACCACTGTGCGGCCAAGCCTCTCAAACTCTTCGGCACGGCCCAAGACGTTTTGGCTAATCTCGAAGCCCCTTTCCGCGGCATAGCGCATGGAGCCCAACCACACGGGCCGACCTTCGATGGAGCCAGTCAAACCCTTGCCTGCCAGAACGCTGACGCCGTCGGCCGGCCTTACTGTAATCCCGTCGCTTTCCGCCCTGTTTAGAATTGCGCGAGCAAGTGGATGGGATGAACGTGCTTCCAAAGCAGCTGCGTATCTCAAGACAATTGCGCTGGTCTCTCCGCCTAGTGCTACGATGTCCGTCACTTCAGGCTCGCCCTTCGTCAGCGTACCCGTCTTGTCGAGAGCGAGCGCTTCCAGCTTTGCTGGCAACTCCACGTAGACCCCGCCTTTTATGAGCACACCGTTGCGGGCCGCCGACGCAAGTGCGGCAACAATCGAGACGGGTGTCGAGATGACAAGTGCACAGGGGCACGCAATCACCAGTAGTACAAGAGCATTGTAGATCCAGACTTCCCACGCTCCTCCAAACAGAAGTGGCGGCACGAGAAGAACAAGGATTGCGAGAACCATGACGGCCGGAGTGTAAATGCGCGCAAAACGTTCAACCCATTGTTCCGAGGGTGCCCGACGGCCATGCGCCTGACCGACCAAGCGGATGATGCGAGCCAGGACCGTATCACCGGCAGGCTTTGTAGCCTCGACGGTCAAGGTGCCCTCACCATTGATCGTCCCGGCGAACACTTCGTCGCCGATTTCCTTCAGCACCGGGACACTTTCTCCGGTGATAGGGGCTTGATCAACTGAGCCTGTACCTTCGATAACTCGGCCATCCAGGGCGATACGATCGCCGCCCCGAACTACGAACCGGGTACCAACGGCCGCCTCTGCCGCAAGCACGTTTCGTTCGGAACCGTTAGCTTTCACCAGGCGCACTGTGTCCGGCGCAAGGTCAAGCAGTGCGGAGACCGCATCGCGCGCGCGTCCCACACTCCATGTCTCCAACAAGAGCGACAAGGCGAAAAGAAAGGCGACCGTTGCTCCTTCGAACAACTCGCCGATCAGCACTGCGCCCGTTACAGCGATAACCATCAGTAGGTTCATGTCCGGTCGGAACGAGCGAAACGAGAACCAGGCTTTTGGGGCAACGAAGCGGACGCCGAAGCCGATCGCTCCCAGATAGAAGACTGTTGCTGTCCATTGCCACGCCGTGCCGGTCTGCCCAGCCAGCAGGTCCAGAGGATCTATTATGCCGTCTCCGACAAGAAACTGAATGAGAAGGCCGACGGCCAGCATTACGCCGCTTGCGACTGTAAACAGTTTCTGTGCCTGGAAGCGACCTGTGTCTGGTGTCACTTGGCCACCCTGGGACCGATGTGCAGACATACCCGTGCGATCTATTGTGTCAACAATCGCTTCGTCGTCTATGGGCTTTGCGTCGTCCAGCACTGTCATACGACCGTTAAGAACGTCGAATGCGAGAAAATCCTCGCCACCGACGAGAGGACCCACGACCCGTTTGAGAATTGCCACTTCCTCTACGCAATCCAGCCCCGACACGTCGAAGGAACGGCCTAACGAGTCTGCCGGAAGAGCAACCGGAACCTCGCCACGAACATGGGAATGTTGTGGTTTGGAATTGGCCTGATCACCACGTTTTTCAGTGCTACAGCAACTTGCTTCGTGTGTCTGTGGGGGTTCGGTCTTGACGATTTCGGACGGCATAACTGGACTCTTTCCTGACGGATTGAGAAAGGTTATAGGACTTCAAGCGACTAGAGCTTCAAGCGAATTTTTGGAGAAATTGAATGGCGCGACGCAGTAGGACTTACACAATCGGCGAAATAGGGCGGCTGACCGGCACCAAGACGCCAACCATTCGCTACTATGAGCAGATTGAATTGATATCGCCCGCCGGACGGACGCAGGGCAACCAGCGAATATACGATGAGGCAGCGCTCGAACGGCTAGGGTTCGTCCGTCATGCTCGGGAGCTCGGCTTTACGCTGGATGCGATCCGCGACTTACTGAGCCTTGCAGACGAACCAGATCGGCAATGCAACGAAGCCGACGCGATTGCACGAGAACAACTTGCAGCAGTCGAAATCCGCTTGGCCAGCCTCGCGCGGCTGCGTGACGAACTGAACCGGATGATCACGCAGTGTGGTGGTGGTCGTGTTGGAAACTGCCGGGTCCTACAAACGCTGGGCAATCATTCGTTATGCCTCTACGACCATGGACCTACGGAAAGCGTCAAAGGGCAATTTCTTGAAACAGCTTGACGTCGACGTATGGTATCCAAACGGATTCAATAGGCTATAGTGGTTTGATATCGTGTATCCCACATACTTTGCGCCGCGTAGACCCTGTCACTGTCTTAAAGCGGTTTCTTATCAACCTCCTCAGGTCTTCGGGACAAATTGAGGAGAGTGCTGCTGAATCTGTCCACAACGTACAGTTTTGCCAACCCTGTTCAATCTGAACGAATGGCAGGGTAGGGACCGTGACCTGCCTTTGAGCGGTCAAGTACCACCGGAGTGTTCGCACTCGAATTCTCACTACGCAAGATGCAGGTAACGCTTGCTTGAAATTGTTGGCTGTCCAAGAACGGCTGATGGGGTCGGATGCCACTCACACTGCAGCGACGCAGATGTATGCTTCTCCCTACAATGTTGGGGTTAAATTCGCGCCCAACGCGTTGCGCCGTGAACGACGCCATCAGCAAATTGTGGCTGGAGCGGGTACGGTTTCCAATTATACCAACCGATTTTAGCCGGACGAACGTCAATGCTTGTACACTGAATGCTCACGCGCATCATTCTCAGTTAGACCGCATTGTCATGTACTGAAATATTCAAGATTTCGACGCACCTTTGCCGTGCAGCTCTTCCTGGACCGGCAATAAATGAAGATTTCAATCGCTCACACTATCGATCTGACCGCCAAGGAGTGCTTGGCGCTCATTCACCGTGGCGAATGGAACCGCAATGATAAACAGAGGTCTCTATCCGCGATCTTCGCACTCGCCTATGCCGTTGCCGCCACGGCTCAAGAGGTCAACAGAATTACAAAAGCTGAGATCCTTAGCCTCGCTGACCAAAGTGCACACTCGCGGGATGAACCGCTGCGACTTCCACTTCATGGAACATTGGCTCGAACTGTAACCGTGCCAGACGGCCTTCTACCTATCCTTGTCGAGCAAGAACGAAGGATGTGCAACCATCCTTCGGAACGTCTTCTAGTTACAAAAAAGGGGAATGGATTCCACCCTGATACCGTTTATGCGGAGTTTGCCCGAAGGGCCGCCGGCATGGGCATTGTTCCATCAGTTCGTATTTCGGATCTGCGGTGGGCAGGGATCGCTCATATGTATTCCAATGGCGCTCCATTGGTAGCCATCCTGCAGGCTCTGGACTACCGCGGCACTTACATCGCTGGAGTGGTCACTGCTGGCCTGGAAGGGAGGACATAGGCCTTCATCAACTCAGGTACTTGAGGGCACAACGGCGCAACACAACTTGCAGAATCGATACCGCTTGAACGGGAAAATTCGTCCGCGTAACCACCTATAAATTCAAGACAAATGCTGAGACTCAGAATTTGTGATTTCAGACTCAGAATTCGTGCTTCGGCACACGCATCTGGAGTGGCACTGGACATACCCCATATGTCGCATAAGATGGATTATGGAACCTTTATACGTAGACAACGTACGCGTTAGAAGTTTTACATCAATAGCTTAGGCGGAAATCTTCATCTCAATCCGCAATCCATCGTACGCAGGTTCGACATTCTCTGGCGTCTCCTGCAAAACGGTTTCGTAGTCCAGCGGCGTGTGCATGTGCGTGAGGATCACGCGCTTTGGCTTCAGCTTTTCCACCCATCCTACCGTCTGCCCGAGTGACATGTGGCTGGGGTGTTCGCGATATTGCAGAGCGTCGATGATCCAGACATCCAGATTATTCAGGTGCGGCAAAGCCCGGTCGTCCAGTGCGCTCACGTCACTGCAATAGGCCAAATCTCCAACGCGGAAGCCGAGCGAGATGCCGCGACCGTGAGGCTGTTCGAACGGCATGAATGTAATCGGGCCGCCCGCACCGTCGATCTCGAATGGCTCGCCGGCAACGAGGCGGTTTTCATCGAGGATCGGCGGATAGCCGGAACCGGGTGGCGTCGTGAAGCAATAGTCGAAAGCCTCGTGCAAGCGGTGCGACGTGCTTTCATCAGCCCAGATTTGAACACGTTCCCGCGCATTGATGACGAAAGACCGCAGGTCATCGATACCATGTATGTGGTCCGCATGTCCGTGGGTATAGACCACGCCATCGGCGCGTCCGACGCCCGCATCGAGCATCTGTGCGCGAAAGTCCGGGCCTGTATCGATAACAACCGTGGTCGTGCCATTCGGTCCGAATTGTTGCACGAGCGCTGAGGCGCGACGACGCCGGTTTTTTGGGTTCAATGGGTCGCAGGCGCCCCAATCGTCTCCGATGCGAGGAACGCCCGGGGACGAGCCGCAACCCAAAATCGTGAAGACGAGGCGCGCTTCGTCAGCCATTCGCTGCGCCAACGGTCAAAAGGTCTGCATCGCCGGGCAGATGGCGCGGAACCTTGCTGAAAAGACTGAAGAAATTATCGGTGGTCTGTTCCCAGACTTGAGCCGGATCAACGCCCCAGCAATCTGCGAGCATGGCTGCTGTGTCGGCTGTAAACGCCGGTTCGTTGCGTTTGCCACGATTTGGAACGGGCGCAAGATACGGCGCATCGGTTTCCACCAGAACACGATCTTGAGGAGCGGCCGCTGCAATCGCACGGATGTCGGCGCTGTTCTTGAAGGTGAGAATGCCTGAAAACGAGAGATAAAGCCCCAATTCAACGCCACGTTTCGCCAATTCCGGACCGGACGAATAGCAGTGAAGAACAGCGGGGAAGGCCCCCTTCCCCATTTCATTTTCCAAAATGGAAATCATATCTTCATCCGCGCTGCGGGCATGAATGACCAACGGCAATCCGGTTTCCCGTGCTGCTGCGATATGGCGGCGAAATCCTTTCGCCTGCGCTTTGCGGGGTGCCTTGTCGTAATGGTAATCCAACCCGGCTTCACCCAAACCCACTACCAGCGGATCGTCTGCGAAAGCGACGAGATCGGCGGTTGTAATATCAAGTTCTTCGTCGGCATTGTGCGGATGTGTGCCGACCGTGCAAAAGACATTCTCGAACCGGTCCGCGACGGCGCGTACCTGTGGGAACGTCTTCACCCGCGTGCAGATCGTGACCATGCGCCCGATACCGCGACTACGGGCGCGAGCCACAACAGCGTCGAGTTCATCGGCGAAATCGGGAAAATCCAGATGGCAGTGGCTGTCGACAAGAAACGTCATGCACCAGTGCCCTCAGCCTCAACGTAGCGGGGAAAAACGCCATCGGGCTTATGGATCGTGGTTTTTGTCAGACGCTGCGAAAGCGCGGCAAAGTCCCGTTTATCGGCAGGCACACCCAACTGATCCAACAATGTCCCGCAGCTATCCGGCATGGCCGGTTGGCTCAGGATCGCCACCTTGCGAACGACCTCGGCTGTCACGTAGAGGACGGCAGCCATTCGGTCAGGATCGGTTTTTTTCAACGCCCAAGGCTCACTCGCTGCGAAATAACGGTTTGCGTCGCCGACGACGGCCCAGATTTCGTTCAGTGCGGCATGGATGCGCTGCCGATCCATCGCTTCGCGGGCAGTTGCGAGCAGGCCGTCAGCCTTGGCCAGCAATTCCTCGTCTTCCGGCGCAAACGCATCAGGCGGCGCCAAACGGCCCTCGCTGTTCTTGAACACCATCGACAGCGACCGTTGCGCCAGATTGCCCAGATCGTTGGCCAGGTCTGCGTTGATCCGAGATACGAGAGCTTCATGATTGAAGTTGCCGTCCTGCCCGAAAGGCACCTCACGCAACATAAAGAAACGTAGGGCATCAAGTCCGTATTGGTCCACGAGGTCGAACGGGCTGATGACGTTGCCGTCCGACTTGGACATCTTGGCACCATCGACCTGCAGGAAGCCGTGGCCGAAAATGCGTTTTGGCAACGGCAAGCCGGCGGACATCAGAAATGCGGGCCAATAGACCGCGTGAAAGCGGATGATGTCTTTGCCGATAACATGCAGATCCGCAGGCCAAAAATGCCAGAGGTCGCTTTTCTCATCGGGGAAGCCCGTGCCAGTCAGGTAGTTCGTGAGAGCATCGACCCAGACGTACATGACGTGGGCGTCGTCACCCGGCACCTTCACGCCCCAATCGAATGTCGTGCGGGAAACCGAAAGATCGCGCAGGCCGGATTTGACGAAAGCCACGATCTCATTGCGCCGGTGTTCCGGGCCGATGAAATCAGGCTGGGTTTCGTATAGTTCGAGCAGGCGATCCTGATAGGCAGACAGGCGGAAGAAATAGCTCTCCTCCTCGATCCATTCCACCGGCGTGCCCTGTGGTCCGATACGCACATCACCCACGCCGATCTCGGTCTCGCTCTCGGCATAGTAGGCTTCGTCACGCACGCTGTACCAGCCGGCGTATGAGTCCCTGTAGATGTCGCCTTCGGTAG
This sequence comes from uncultured Alphaproteobacteria bacterium, assembly GCA_963841615.1. GTDB lineage: Bacteria > Pseudomonadota > Alphaproteobacteria > Rhizobiales > Rhizobiaceae > Pseudahrensia. The sequence goes on from CAWJDI010000009.1 coordinate 16,624, forward strand.
CGGCCATCCGCTTCCAAATGGCTTGTGCGGCCTGATGATGCGCAGGGTCGCTGGTCCGGATGAAATCCGTGTTCGACGCACCAAGAACATCCGCCATGCGGCGAAACTCGCTTGCGTTGCGTTCGGCCAGATCGGCAACCTCGATACCAGCGTCGCGCGCGGTTTTCACCATCTTCTGCCCGTGCTCGTCTGTTCCGGTCAGGAAATGCACATCGTAGCCATCGAGACGCTTGAAACGAGCGAGCGCGTCTGTCGCGATCAACTCGTAGGCGTGGCCGATATGCGGCGCTCCGTTTGGGTAGGATATCGCGGTAGTCAGGTAGTAGCTCGGCTTGGCGGCGCTCATGATGCGTTCCGGAAAAGTGGCGTCAGGCAGCTTTGGAATGCCGCCGGTTCTGCTGAAATATGTCGGCAAACAGGTTCAAAACAACCTGTTTCCGGTCGAGATTGTAGCTGTCGGCCAGCCGGGTGGCCTCTCGCAAGCCTTCCCATACCTCAGCCCAGCCCGCAACCGCGCCCAGGTTTGCCCGCTGCATTGCTATTTGCCGTCCGTAAACCGCAATCCAGTCAATCGCCATGCGAAGAAACAGGGCATGGTCGTCGGCGCGGGCCACCGGGGCGATTGCGGAAGCGATGCGGTGCGCGATGACCCAGTCGGCGGCGTTGCCGTCCGCGCCGTTGGCAACCATGTCTCGAAACGCCCTGAAGTCGGCCATCACCTTGCCCTGTGACAGTTGCAGCGCCAGCCTTGGAGAGCCACCGGCCAGTTCCACAAGGTCGGGCACGGCTTTTGCCGGAATCGTCTCGTCCAGCTTTGGCAACAATGTCGCTATCTCTTCATCCGCAACCGTATCGAGCCGCAACACTTCGCACCGTGAACGGATCGTCGGCAACAGCCCGCCGGGGCTGTTGGACAGCACGAGCAGCAGCGAACGCGCGGGCGGCTCTTCGAGTATCTTCAGCAGCGCATTCGCAGACGGTCCGTTCATATCGTCAGCGGTATCAACGACTGCGATCCGCAGTCCTGCGGCCCCTGCACTCATGGAGAAGAATGCTCGTGTGCGGCGCACCTCGTCGATGGAGAGCTGGGTCTTGAACCGCTTTCCCTTTTCGTCCCATGGCCGCGCCATATGCAGAAGGTTGGGGTGCGAACCGTTCGCAACCTGCCGCCGCACGGGCTCGGATACGGGAAATGATGTGCTGTCAGGGGGAGCCGTCCGATGGTCCGGATGGGACAGCAAGTGACGGGCGGCATGAAAGGCGAACGTCGCCTTCCCAATACCGCGCGGCCCGGTCACGAGCAACGCGTGATGCAAACGCCCCTTTGCGTAGCGTTCTGCCAGCCCGTCCAGCGCGGCGCGGTGGCCTGCCAAATGCGGCGTTTCCGCTGGCACGGTAATGCCATCGAGCCTGTCCGATACGGGTCGTTCTTCCTGTATCATCCGGCCTGCACGCTCTTCAGCCTGTCGCCGATGCGCTCCGACACGGATGCCCAGATAGCGTCTTCGATATCGTCTACCGTCAGCGAAGCGTCGATCACGACACAGCGTTCTGGCTCACGCTTCGCGATGGCCAGAAATCCGGCACGCCGGTCCTCCTGTTGCGCCAGTTCATCGCTTTCAAATCGGTCCGGCCCGTCTCCGGCCCAGACCTTAGAAGCACGGTCGAGCCCGAGTTTCGGGTCGATGTCGAGGATAAGTGTCAGGTGCGGGCAACGTGCCGTCTATGGCAACCTGTTGCATGGGTTCGAGCACATGGTCCGGCACACCGCCGCTCACGCCTTGATAGACGCGGCTGGAATCGAGAAACCGGTCGCTGAGAACGACCTCACCACGGGCGAGTGCGGGCTTTATGATGGACGTGACATTGTCGGCGCGCGCCGCCGCGAACAATACGGCTTCTGCCGCCGCGCCCCACCGCTTGGCCGCGCCGGACAAAATGACGTGCCGGACAGCCTCGGCCCCAGGCGTGCCACCGGGTTCACGCGTGACAAGGACGGTGTGACCCGCATCCGCAAGCCGATTTTTCAAACGCGCAATCTGCGTCGATTTCCCGGCCCCCTCCCCGCCCTCGAATGTAATGAAAACGCCGCTCATCGGCGTTCAGTCAAACCGCAGCGCACCGGCCAGAAGTTCCTGAACCGCGTCAATCGCGCGCTGGGATATGGACCCTGTCGTCACGTCCTCAGCGGCGTAGAGTTGGGTTTCCTGGCTCACTTCACCATCAATGCTGACTTCCAGACGGGCCACTTCGTCACCGGCCTGAACAGGCGCTTGTATCGGTCCGTCAAATACGATTTCCGCGCGCAACCTGTCTCGGAAGCCAACCGGCACAAAGATGCGCAGCGGTCCCTCGGCGCGCAAAGGCACACCGGAGCGCGCGCCACCATACAATGTGGCCTCGCCGACAACCTCACCCTCGGCAAACAGATCGACCGGCTGAAACGCACGGCTGGCCCACCGCAATATCTTGACCGCTTCAGAAGCGCGCTCCCGTGAACTCTCCATGCCGTTGAGCACTACGATCACACGGCGACCATCCTGCTCGGCAGACGCCACCAGACCGTAGCCGGAAGCCGATGTGTAACCGGTTTTCAGACCGTCAGCGCCTTCGACCTTACCAAGCACCGGGTTGCGGTTGCGTTGGGTGATACCGTTCCACTCAAAAGACGTTTCCGAATAGATTTCATACATATCGGGATAGGTGCGGATGAGGTGCCGTGCCAGAATGGCAAGGTCACGCGCCGTTACGTTCTGCTGCGGGTCGGGTAGACCGGTGGAGTTGCGAAACTGACTGTTTTTCAGGCCGATACTGCGCGCCCGCTGGTTCATAAGCCCGGCGAAACCAACTTCAGACCCTGCCATTCCCTCTGCAATGGCAATGGAAGCATCGTTGCCGGATTGCACGATCACGCCTCGAATAAGGTCTTCCAACCGGATGTCATCGTTCAGTCTGGCAAACATGCTGGACCCACCGGATTCGGACCCGCCCCGCCGCCAGGCATCCTCGGAAATGGTGAAGGTCGAATCGAGCGTCAGTGTACCCGTTTCCAATGCGTTGAACACGACCTCCATCGTCATCAACTTCGCCATCGAAGCTGGCGGCATCTGCTCATCGGCGTTCTTTTGATACAGAACCGAGCCGGTCTCGAAATCCATCACGATGGCCTGCTTGGCCTGCGTTACGAATGTTTGTGCGGAGACCGCCCACGCGGATGTCCAAGCCATCAGTATCGCCAGCCCACTGACCAGCCGTGTTCGTTTCCAGAACGCCATTCCATACCCGCCAAAGCCAAACCTGTAGCTTTGTTAGTAGGGCCGCGCCGCCTTCACTTCAACCGCCGGGTGCACACGGCGACGCCTGTTACCGGCTTCAGCGTTTCTGCTCGTTTGCCAGACGTTGGGCGATCGTCGAATTGTTCTCCCGCCGCTCGCTGGCGGCTTTCAACTGCTCGGCAAAGAAGTCGACCACAATATTACGCGTGGCAATCGACCCCGTAACCACCCGGTCAAGGCTTTTGCGCTGTGACAGGGGCGCGCGCGGACGCGGACCGTTGGATGTCGAGGGTTGCGGGTCCGCATAGGCCACCATGACGGGCGGTTGATAGGAAGGTGCATCACCGCCTGACCCGTCACCCGGCCTGTAGGAGGCGACGAGATATTCGTTGTCGAGCCCGTCCAGCGGGGCCGGCCCGATATATTCAACCCGTACCTGCGCAACACCCGCGTTCTGATAATCAAGCAATTCAGCGCCCCTCGCGGAAAGGTCGATCACCCGCCCCTCGTGATAAGGTCCACGATCATTCACCCGCACGACGACAGACTTGCCGTTCTTGCGGTTCGTTACCCGCGCGTAGCTTGGCAACGGAAATGTCGGATGGGCACCGGACAGGGCGAACTGGTCGTAGATTTCCCCGTTGGCCGTCAGGCGACCATGAAAGTTTGGCCCATACCAGGAGGCCTGGCCCTTGCGGTCGTAGCCGGGCTCTTCTTTCGGCGTGTACCACTTGCCTTTGATCTTATACGGCTTCCCCACCTGCCGCCTACCACCGCCTTTGCGAACGTTGCGGGAGGTGGTGAGACGCGGGCTGGCCGCGACGCCATATGCAGACTCGCTGAACTTGGTTTTGTTGTTGATGTGGGACGGCGTCGGTTTCGCTACACTGGACAGCACCCCTCCTCCGCTACCCGTGCAGGCTGAGAGCGCGATACACGCGGCAACAACGGCGATCCCACGCGAGACAACGCGCGGGGAAAGGCTTGGGCTCGACATACGCAACACCTGAAATCGAGAATTTCAGGGCAGACTGTCAGGTTCCCGTATTGAAACCGTTAAGGATCAGTTGCTGACGGTTGCCGTGCCGGAATAACCATCATCCCGAACCCACCTGAGGTTGCTGCCGCCTGTCGATGTGAGGCTAAAGCAATTCGGCTTACCGTCATACCAGGTCGGAAACTGCTGGCACAATCTACCGCCTGCAACCCACCATTTTCCTGTCTCTTTCGGCGAGAAAAACCGCGCCAGACCAAGTGCTTCACCATTACCCGTGACGGATTTGTTCGACCGGTAGGTCAACGGAAAAGAACCCCAGCGGGTCGCCAGACGCACCGTTTTTCCCGACACCGTGTTTTTAATTTCCGTATCGTTCAACGCGTTTGCGTATGCGGGCTGAGACAGCATGGCCAATGCGACGAAGGCGAGTGCGGCGGTTTTCATGCGTCAGGTTCCGTTTGCGGTTTGAAAGAGTTACGCGAATGGTGGTTTAGCGGTTTCGCATAACAATCATATACGCAATCGACCGGCCAGGTTGAAAAGTCCGCCGGTTTCGCACAAGAGAGAAAAACGGACAGGTGGCCGAGCGGTTTAAGGCACTGGTCTTGAAAACCAGCGTGCGTGAAAGCGTACCGTGGGTTCGAATCCCACCCTGTCCGCCAGAACCCCTTATTTCTCATGACCTAAGATTGCAAAAACCCTTATCGGTAAAGGGTTTCTGCGACCATATTGACCAAGCCGCTCCAAGATGACAACCTGCGGGAGTAGGGAAATCAGTGGGGAAGCGTCGTGCGTCATCGGTTGAAAGACAGTCAGTGTCGAGCGGCATTTGAACCCGGTCGCCTTGCCGACGGTGACGGCCTGTATCTGTCCGTATCACGCACTGGATCTAAGAGCTGGGTCTTCCTCTACACTCGCGAAGGCAGGCGTCGGGAAATTGGGCTAGGGTCGTTCGGTCGTGGCACGGCCCCCGTTTCGCTGGCGCTGGCTAGGGAGAAGGCGGACGCGATCCGGCACGACTTGGCGACCGGCATTGATCCATTGGAGAAGAAGCGCGCCGCGGCCACCCGCGGACGGTCGACAACATTCGGGGAGATGGCGGACCGGTTTCTTGTCGACAAAGCGAAGGAACGAAAGAACGAAAAGCATCGGGCGCAATGGGCGATGACCCTGCGGGAGTATGCGAAGCCCCTGCGGTCGAAGCCGGTTGCAAGCATCACCGAGAACGACGTGAAGAACTGTCTGGCACCGATTTGGACTGAGAAGAATGAGACGGCTCGGCGCACACGTCAGCGCATCGAGATGGTCTTGGACTATGCTCGCGTCCTACGGCACCGCGAAGGCGAGAATCCGGCCCGGTGGAAGGGTAACTTGGAACTGTTGCTTCCCAAGGTCTCGAAACTCCAAAGGGGCCATCACGCCGCCCTGCCCTACATCGCCGTTGGCGAACTTCTGACTAAGCTGGCCGCCCTGCCCGACATCGGACCCGCGGCCCTGCGGTTCACAATCCTGACGGCCGCCCGAACCGGCGAGGTTCAAGGCGCCCTTTGGTCGGAAATCGATTTCGATGAACGAATCTGGAAGGTGTCCGCGGCCAGGATGAAGGGCAACCGAGAGCATCGCGTCCCCCTGTCCGACGCCGCGATCGACGTGCTGCAGGAGCGACGAAACGCTTTGGGCGATTACGTCTTTCATGGTCGGACGTGGAAAAGGCCCATGTCAAACATGGCCATGGCGTCGGTATTGAAACGAACGCTGGACACGAAAGCGACCGTTCATGGGTTTCGATCATCGTTCCGCGATTGGGCTGGCGACGAAACTTCCTTCAAGCGTGAACGCATCGAGCGGTGCCTGGCACATGCTGTCGGGAATGCCACCGAGTTGGCCTACCGCCGTTCCGATGAGCTCGAACAGCGTCGTGAGATTATGGAGGCATGGGCCAACTATCTTGCCGCCGACCGACCCGACAATGTCGTTGCGCTTCATGCGTGACGTTGCCACCCACCTACTGAATTTCCGCCTTTCTCCAGCGGCGGAAGGAAGTATCGCAACTGATCTACGGGTGCTGGGCGTGGATGCTGAGCAAGTCGAAACGGTGCTGGTCGAAATGCGCGGCGCGCTTACCGGCGCGCTCGAACGCGCGTACTGGTGGCCGCATCTTTCGAATGGAGATTGGCAGCGCGAAGCGAAGCGATATTCAGACGTTGCTCGCTTGTCAGATGAATTGAAAAACGCGATCCAAAGCACTCATATTGCTTCCGAAACGCATTTGCCGCTGGCGGCTTCATCGGTGTCGGTTGGGGAGACCATTCTGCACGAGGATTTGGGCGATTTCGAAGAGACGTTGGCCCGATTGCACGAGCTGTCCGCAGGCTTGGCGCTTGCTGTTTCGGAGAATGCAAAGGGCCAGCACCAGCCACATAGGCAGGAATTTGTCGCTGACATGCTCTATGCGGTGAGCCGACATGCCAGCAAGCGGATCGGCGCTACGGAAGACGGTCCAGCTTCGCGTATATTGCGGACAGCATGGCATCCGGCAAGGGATTTCTTGCTTGCGATCGATGGTGTGGAACGTCGCAATTTGTTCACACTAGACGGTGATCAAGTGCGCCGCGCGATCAAAAGCTGGCAGAAAACAAGGGCGGAAAATCCGCTGATCGACTGAATTTCCGCCCTGCCCTGCGTGCGATCTATGATCCTATTGAACCGGTTGTGACTACTTAGGAGCAACCGGAATGAAGATCATCAAGACGAAGGAAGTCATCGAACGCACCAGCCTGTCGCGCACCGCTATCAACAAGCTGCGCCACAAGGGGCGGTTTCCAGCCGCGGTCAGCATCGATGAACGCCGTATAGGTTTCGTGGAAAGCGAAGTCGAGGACTGGATCCGTGAACGTATAGAACAACGGGACCGGGCTACGGCCTGAACCAATGGCCCGCCACGCCAGCCTTGAAGAGATGCGGAAGATCGTGACGCTGGACAAGGCGTTGACGGCCTTTGACGCTCGGCTTGTGCTGGCACTGACTTATCATCGCAGCTCTCGCAACCACGCATGCTTCCCCACCGAGGCCATCTTGGCTGAAGAGCTCGGTGTTTCCGATACGCATGTGCGATCGCGGATGAAGAAGGCGATCGCACTCGGCTACGTCGGCAAACGAAAGACGCAATCCGGTACGGATTTCTGGTTCCCATGGCTGGGTGACGTTGGCCCGTGGCAGCGTGATGCGGCCTCCGCAACGCCGCTGCAAACGGCTTCCATCCGAAACCACACTTCCGGTTCCAACCGAAAGGACAGTTTCGGTTCCATCCCGAACATTTCAAGGGAATGCATCCGAAACCACAGTTTCGGTTCCTATAATAGTGAACGCGCGCGCGGTTATTTACTAAACGGTTTCTCTCACAACGACACGGTTCCGCAGTGGCCTTTCGAGGGCATCGCTGAAACTACCTATCCGACGGTGTCCGCAGGTTCTCCGCTGATTTCTTGCGCTGCAGGTACACAACGCTGGATCGTCGCCGCGGAACGCGCGGGGACGAGTCCTGACGCGAAAGACCATCCTCAACACTCAGATTTACACAACGAAGCGTGATGTGCTCGGGCGCGTTCACGCGCGCCCGGCATGCACCAAAAAGGAAATACCATGTCTTACGAACTAGACGCCCAAGGCCGTATCGAACTGGCCGCCGTCGACCCGAAAATTACCGACGATGCGTTCGTTAAAACGGTCGCCGCCAATATCGCGTCCGGCCATGACGGCGCGGAGCTTTGGGATATAGAGGCGGCGGAGCTCGTGCTGCGAACGGCATGGTGCTGGAAAGTTCTTGGCAGCGTTCGCGAGGTGCGGCGGTTGAGGAAGAATATCCGCTTGAAGAAGCGGGCAAGCGTCGACGCGCTGCGCGCGCTTGCTGAGGCATGGGTGGAATATCGGGCGGACATGGCGACCGTGCATGCGGCGTCGGGGGCGAACCAATGAGCGCCGTCGACAAGCGGAAAGCCGAGCCGCTCCCGGAATACGTGTCGGCTAAAGACTTGGCGGCTGTTCTGGGAATTTCGACGTCGGCCACCCGTCGTTTGGTACAAGGTGGCATCCTGTCCAAAGTTGGCTACGGCGTGTTTGACCTACTCACTAACGTCGCGGCTTACACGCAATACCGGATGGACGTGATCGCCGATCGGTTCGTAGATCCGGACGATCCGATGGCCACTGAACAGCTGCGGAAGTGGCGGCGGGAGAATGACAGGGCTGAACGTGACCAGCTGCCGGCTGGCGAAGCTGAGACAGCGGGTCGGATGATCGTAGATGCAATCAAAGAAGGGCTGTCAGAGATCGCCACATGTCCGGGCATCGACGGTAAAGTTCGTGAGAAGTTGCAGCGCGAGATCGGACGTATCGATACCAGGCTCGACACACGGCATACAGCTGCCATGCAGGCATTGGCGGCTGGTGACGACGTGGTACGGGCCGCGGCGCGCGGGACAGCGCCGGATCCTTCGGCTTAGGCTTGGTGAGCGTGGGTGCGGAAGGGGCCGGCTGGGGGTCGAATGACGGGTGGCTTCATAGGTTCTCCTGGAAGGGGGCCAAACCTTCGCAGGGGGCGAAGCACGCAAGATGTCACTCATTTTTACCCCACGGATAGGCCGTTCACGTCTGCTACCTGCCCCTTTCGACACCCCATACCGACCCTGCCGTCGCGCCCTTCGAAACGGAAATTGCGTCTTTCTAGCGAACCGAATTGTGCCGTGGCGCTTGCCAAGCCGGATTCCCCCGTTTAAACGAGAATGAAGAAAATCGTTCTTTCTGAGTCGTTACCGATGAAAACCTATACGAGCCACGATATCGAGACCGTCACGAAGCTCCCCGGCGGATCAGTTCGCTATCTGGCAAACCAGCTGCCAGTCAAACGTCATGGCACCCGTGGCCGCAGTCGGACGTGGTCGTTGACTGACAGTGTGATGGTGGTTCTGTCCGCACAATTTCTCGAGTTGGGCTATGCCAACAATGCCGCCGTATCGTTCGTGATGGCGATCCGGGACGAAGTGCAAGCCATCATCGATGACCCCGCCGCAGTTCGGTGGATGTTCGCGATCCCTGACGCGGACGAACCCGGTTCATTCATCTTTACGATCGCTGACAATTCCGTGGATGGACTGCAGATGCTGGACGAATTTCCCCTGGCCAACAAATTTTCGGTCCACAAGATGGTCGAACGCGCGCTTGCCGATTTGGAAGCTGTGCAGGCTGGATCGTCCGATGGCTGAAACAAACAGCCAGATCGGTATGTCGGTCGACAGAGACTCTCGTATCGTCGTCATCGTCAACGGCGTCATGACGAAAGCCACCTTGTCACCGGACGCACTGCGCACGCTCGCCGGCATGTTTTGCTTTGCCGCAGAACAGCTTGAAAACGCCGCCGAAGATGCTGCTGCCGATGTACTTGCCCGCGCCCGGGGTCGGCTCTAATGACCGATCGCCAGTTCGCCCCCGCATCGATCCGCGCCGCATCCGTCGACGTAGCCGCCAGGACGTTTGATTGCGTCTTCGCGACAGAAACGCCGGTCCGACAGCGTGGGCTCGACGGCCCCTACCTTGAAGTCCTGCGCTGCGATGCAAATTCCATCGATGCAAGTCGACTTACGGTGGGCGCGAGCTTTCTCGACTCCCATCGCAGTTCGGGCATGGCGAACCGCCTTGGCGGGATCGTCCCGGGCACCCTCCGCTTTGAATCTGGCAAGGCCATAGTCACCGTCAAACTATCGCGTAGCGATGAAGCTGACCGTATTTTGCGCGACCTCGAAGACGACGTGCCCACGCCGATAAGCGTCGGTTACGAGGTCAACGCCAGCGAACGCAACGAAGGCGATGGTGAAGGACTGCCAGTCGTAACCGTGACTAGGTGGACGCCATACGAAGTGTCCGCAGTGCCCGTTCCCGCAGACCCCCATAGCGCAGCTCGCGCCATAGCCGACCACAAGGACAACGATATGCCTGAAAAGAAAACCGAACGTACCACGGTAACTGCACCTTCGTCCGCACCCTCCAAGCGGGAACTCGCCGCGCGCAATGCAGGGATTGTGAACCAGTTCCGCAGCTCCATTTCCGACGAAGCGCGTAGTCGCCTGATCGATGCTCATGCCTTGACAGCGGACGAACAAACAATTCGCAACGCCGTTCTCGACGAAATGGTCGACAAGCAGAACGAGACACCGACGAACTCGACTGGCATCCGCGATGCCAGTGCGAGCGGGGTCGCCTTCCACGAGCGGGACGCGATGATCGAAGGACTGACTGCCCGCGTCCGTGGTGTCCAAGCAGAAAGCGAGCGTGGCCAGCAGTTTGCATCGGCAGGGCTACCAGATCTGGCCCGATACTGCGTCGAACGAAGCGGCGTCAACACCGGTATGGATTTCTCGCCTGCCAACATCGTGCGGCGCGCATTCGAAACGACCAGCGACTTTCCAAGCCTGCTGCTAGGTTCCGCCGAACGTCTTGTTGAGGCCGGTTACAGCGAGAGTGAAAGCGAGCTCAAGCGCGTATCGCGCACGACGACACTGAATGATTTCCGCCGTAAAACATTCATTCAAGTGTCCAGCTTTTCCGATTTGGAAAAAGTCAATGAAGCTGGGGAGTTCAAGCGCGGAACGCTACTTACAAGCGAAGAAAGTCTGGGCATTTCGACCGTCGGCATCACTTATGCGCTAACCCGCCAGGCGATCATAAACGACGATCTTGATGCCTTCTCCGAACTGTCGAACAAACTCGGCAAGGCTGCCGCTAGATATGAGGGAGACCGGTTGGCCGGTGCTCTGATTTCGGCACAGGAAATGTCTGATGGTAACGCGCTTTTCCATCCAGCGCACGGCAACCTTGCTCCGACGGGATCCCCGCTGAGTGTTGAAAGTCTTAGTGAGGCGCGGATCGCCATGAGCCGTCAGACCGACGCTGCCGGTCGCCAGATCTATGTTCGGCCCAAGTTCCTGGTTGTACCAGTCACCCTTCAAACGCCTGCTGAACAGCTGCTGTCGATTGTGCAGGCGACGACGACGCAGGAAACAAACCCGTTTGCCGGCAAGCTGGAACTCGTTGTCGAACCCAGGCTTGAAGATGAAAACGCTTGGTATCTGGCCGCTGATCCAGCGCAGATTTCCAGCCTGCGCCATTGTTACCTACGCGGTCACGAAAAGCCTTTCACCGAACAGCGTGTCGGTTGGGAAGTCGACGGGGTGGAATGGAAAATCCGCCACGACTTCGGGGCAGGCTGGAGCAACTGGCGCGGCTGGTGGAAAAATTCGGGCGCATAGGCGCCCTAGAAATTCGGCGCGGTTCTCCTTTGTGCGCGCCGATGGTCTGGCCGATGGGATCGGGCCCAGACCGAACGTCCCGCGCGTGCCGGTCGAACGCGCGCGGGACACTCCTTACCCCGCATGGAGCGTATGATGACACCTGCTGAATTCATCGAAAAGGCCGTCGCTCAAGTCGTGCTTGGCCTTGCGAACAGCAACGCGGACGGGGTTCGCGTCGGCCACATAAGCGTCTCCGAACCGCTCAATCTGGGCGGCACGGGCCGCCTTTCACAGGGTGGAACGATCATCAAAGTGAACGTGGAAATTCCTGTTGCCGAACAGGATGGGGAACTGGTGGTGGTGGTCGAACCATCGCCGCGTGGTGCCATGATTACCGTTCCCGTGCCGATCGCGCTGTCGGCGAAGCGGACACCGCCAAATGGCTAGCACAAAAGAGGTCGCTCTCAAGATGCGGCTGATCGACCGCCTGTCCGGCCCTGCCGGTAAGGTCGAAGCGTCATTGCGTGGACTCAATAGCGCCAGTAAGTCGCTGATGATGGGCGGCGCAGTTTCACGCGGCCTCAAAAGCTACGGTCGCGGCCTGCGGTCAGCATCCTTTGGCACCGCGGCCCTGTCCGGTGGCCTAACACTGGCCGGTGCCGGGGCGGCGAAGTCCGTTTACGATTTCGAAAAAATGGGCAACGCCCTGCAGGCCGTGACCGGATTCACCGACGACCAGCGCGCCGCCGTCGAGCAATACGCAAAAGAACTCAACAAATCGAACCCATTTACGAACACCGAAATTTTGTCGTCCGCCTTCGAATTGGGGCGAGCCGGGATGAAGTTCGACCAGATTATGGGCTCGCTGCGCGACACGCTCAACGTGTCGGTAGCCGGTGATATCGGGCTGCAGAAAAGTGCGGACATAATAACGAACGTCAGCCAAGCTATGCGCCTGCCGATCGCCACCGTCGAACAGGCCGCCGAGTCCGCCCGTCGTGTCGGTGACGTGCTGGCCTATGCCGCTTCCAACTCCAATACTGACATCGCCAAGATGGGGATCACCTTCAAATACGTGGCACCCTTGGCAGCGGCGACCGGCATGTCTTTGGAACAGATGGCCGCAGCCACGATGATGCTGGCCAACAACGGCATCAAGGGCTCCGACGCGGGCACTGGGTTGCGCTACGCGCTGGTGCGTATGCTGTCACCATCGGAGAAAGCGTCGGCGGCGATCGAACGCTTGGGCATCAATTTGGGGGACTTCATCACCGGTGCCCGCGCGATTGATGCAAGCGGCGTGGTCAAAATGCTGGCGCTCGACGGGATCGACGCCACCGGTATGGAGCAACAGATCCAGTCCGCCCTAGACGACGTGTCGATCAACAAGAGCCCAGCCAAACTGTCCGGCACCATTGCCGACATGCTTGCGGCCTCGCTTGGCGACGGGTCCGTAATGGACCGCACCAAGTTGGCGAAGTCGTTGAACCAAACACTGAAGGTGTTGGGCACCCAAGTGGACCTAAGTGGGTTTCTGAACGAACTCCGAAAGAACCCTGATTCTGAAGCGTTAATGCCCGCCATCTTCGGCACCCGTCACGGTGCGAAGATGATGGCCCTCATGGCGGGAAACCTGGACGCCGCTCTCACTGACGTGGTGGCGAACAGCACCGGCGCGGCGGACAGAATGGCGGCGATCCGGAACAAGGGCATCGTCGGGATCGTGAACGCCTTGCGCGCATCCCTCGAAAACCTGTCTATCTCCATCGCGAAGTCCGGCGTCCTGCAGGACGTGTCGAAAGCCATTGCGTCGATCACGTCGACGGTTACTGAGATGGGGCGTGTGAACCCGAACATCCTGAAGTTCGGCGCCTATGCCGTGGCGGCCACTGCCGTCATTGCACCGCTCGGCTTCGCTCTGTCCGGCCTCGCGTCCGCCGCTGCCCTCGTCGTAAGTCCGATCGGCCTGGTGGCCGGAACGCTTGGCTATCTGGCCTATACAAATTGGGATCAAACGATCGCCGGTCTGGCCGGCATGTCGGACGCATTTCGCAACGCGATCGATCCTGCGACAATGGCGACGATCCGCGGCGCTGGCGAAGGGGTGAAGAACTTCCTTGCGGAATTCCTCGGCCTCGATAAATCGGCCGCCGACTTTGCCAGCATGATGACGGCCATGGGCCAGAACGTCGCTAACGGGATCGACACCGTTGTCGGCGCTATGCAATCGCTTGCTGACGGTGCGAGGGCCATTGCCGACTTCACCGGGCTGGACCTGTCCTGGCTGGCAGGATGGGGCGTCACGGCAGGCATTGCCGCCTTGGGAATCGGTCTGCTGATAGGCCCGATCCGCACTTTGGGTCGCGCGCTGATATTCATGTCCGGCGTCAATCTCGCATGGCCAGTGCTGAAATTCATCGGCCGGCTGTCGAAATTGGCGACGAAGGCGGGCTCAATAAAGAAGCTGACTAAAGCCATTGCTTCCGTTTCTGCTGTCACCGCAGTGACCGGCGCGGCTGCTGGGTTGACCGCATCGAAGAAGCCAGTTGCAGGTACGCCATCGGGCCAACGTCCTGCTGCAGGGAACGGAAACTATCAAGTCGCCAAGACGAAAGAAGGTGAGGCCCGCCGGAAGGCGGCCGAGCGCATGCAGCGAGCCAATTCGCTCGCGAAACCGAACTCGCCACAAGCAAGCGTTCCGAAAGGTTCGTTCCTGGGGCGCGGGGGCCGACTTCTTACAGCGGTCGCAATAGCCCAACCGATTGCTGATGTAATTCACGAGGCTCTGGGCGGCGGTGTAGTCATCGATGTGCCAGCTCTGTGGCAAAAGGCTCTTGACCGCGTTGTGAGCGGCATGGCCAAAGACGGCAGTATCTCCGCCCGCCCCGATCAAAGGCTCGATTGGGGGGCGGCGGTCATGCCGGAGCTCGACACTGTCACGTTCCTCAGCATGGCCGATCAAGCGGCGGAAAGCGCCCGTGCTGCCCTCTCTGTGACCGCCATGCCGATCGTCGATGCGTCATCGATCGACCGGGCCATTGGCAAGGCGAACGCTCTGAACGTAGCCCTAGATCGCGGTATTGCTCTGGGAATGGTCGCCGGTCGCCGCGCGGGCGGAGGGCTGGAAAGTGGTGTCGGGGCCGGGACCATGCCTGTCCTAGTCACACCATCCCTCGACCCTGCCAAAGCGCTAGAAGAGACCTTCCGCACGTCCGACCAGATCCGCGATGCGCTCGCCGTTACGGCTATGCCTATCGTGGATGCATCCTCGATTGACCGTGCCATCGGAAAAGCGAACGCTCTAAATGCAGCACTGAATCGCGGTGTCGCTTTAGGCATGGTGGCCGGTCGCCCGCCCGGCGGACGGGCTCCGATTGCCGGTCGCCGCGCCGCTGGTGGGCCTGTATCGCGCGGCCTCACATACCAGATTAACGAGCGTGGGCAGGAGTTTATCACGCCTGGTCGCAATAGCTACGTCACACCGGCCCACAAAGGGCCGGGCGGCGGGTCGGTCGTCATTCACCAGACGATCCACACGACGAACCCGCACGCCGCTGCTGGCGAGATATCGGTGCGGATGCGTGAACTGCTGGAGCGTGGGCGGCAGACTTCGTTGAACGATAGGCCGGTAACAGGATAGTCGAGCGCCCGCGTTTCGATCAACTCGGGTTTGGGTTCACTTACTGCATTCAGAAGAGAAATTTTCCACGGCTTGCAACAACCATTCTTCAAACCAGGCTTCGGTCGGTTCCGAAATTTTCTGCAACTTCTGCGTTGAGCTGTCTAGCATACGCATTCCGACAGGCTCCGTAATTTCTAAACCAGATTCGTCCCCGATTAGTTCAAACGCTCTAGTCTTGCTACCTGAGATAGGTTGTCTGAACTTCAACACGATTGTAAGCTTTGGGAGGAACGTCGTGGCTTCCTCAATTCTGTCAGGAGCAACGAAACTAAGCGTCATGCGATCCTTCATTTGGTCCTCGGCTTCACTCAAATGAGGAACGAAAACGTCATTCATCCAGTCAACATTTTCGTTGTATGCAAATATTCTATCACGATCACGTTGAGCGCGATCGGCAACTTCTGCTGCCTTTCGGTTCTCCTCTGCCTTCAAACCACGTTCTACCGCCGCAGCATATTTTCCAGTCATCGTAGAGCCCTTGATGCGTGTGAATCGCGGATCGTAACGATTCATAATATGTCCCGTGCTTAACATCTCTAGCCGACATTGTGCGCTGGCGAAAATATAATTTCGATTTGGGGAAATGTCCATTTCCGGTAACGAATGGAAATTGTTGCTATTTTCCGAAAGCAGTTTCCCCAACTTGGGGAAACAAAGTTACCTTACCTCTGCCGAAACGCTCGATATGCTCCTTCAGATCGTTGCTCGATCCGAACCATGAAGGACACCACATGAAAGACTTTCCCCCACTGGTACTGACTGCTGCGCGGCTCGCCGTGCTAACTGCAGACGACCGCACCGCCGTCCGCGTCTTCCTCCAATATGCAGACATGCTTGGCGACTCCGCCTACGCCAATGCGCGCACCTATTCACCCGCAGCTGCCGAATGGTTGGACGAATTCACCCAGCAATTCTCTTGGCTCCTCGACGTGGTCGAACCGGACGCGACCTATGAGTGATCGGTCTGATGATGAAGGGAAGCCCGGTGAACCGTCGAAGCTTGCTCGTGAGATCGTTCGCGCATTAGCGCGCGAACAGGCGAGGCGGGACTTTGCTGACGGCAAAACAGCTGCCGAGGATCGGATTGCCGACGATGAAAAGGCCCCGTCATAGCCCGGTATGAAAGTGGGTAGAAAATGGGGAAGGATTTTGACCGATCGGAATTGTTCTGTCGCATCAATAACTTGATACGTGGTACAGAATCCCACCCTGTCCGCCATTCCAGTTGAACCTCTTGCCGCTTTGCAAGGCTGAAAGTACGTTTGGTTGCGCGCCATGCGCCAGTAAATGCGCATGCGCTGCAGCTGTATGCTGTTGGAAAAAACAGTAGTTTCACGTATCAAATTATGGATTTGGTACGCTACTGAGCGCATAATTGGCTAATTTCGACATAATGTGTTAATGTGTCGCAACAGGTGAAACAGGAACGGGGAATCTTATGGCCAACGTCAGCTTCGCAGGCATCAATGAAGATTTTAGCATCGGTGAGAACTGCAGGTCCTAGGGATAGCAGTATTGGTGAGAATACAGACAATTAGGTTTGGTATCACAATCCAGAGCGGAAGTCTGGCGTCTGCTGGGGTATTTGGGAGCAGTTTCACATATACAGATGTTGGCGGTTCCAACTTCGCCATTACGGGTGGCACAATCACAGGCGCTTATTACGACACGAGCACCAATACATTCTCCAATCCTTTCACTGCAGACATTTACATTACCGGCCTGTCGCTGAATGCTGCGACGCTATCCACTCTGGTCGGCAGTGGTCTGACAGCTACACAGCAGAATAATCTCTACTGGCGCACGGTTCTGTCCGGTGATGATGTCGTGACATTGGGGGATGGCTCACAATCCATAACCTTCGCTGGCGATGGAAATGTTTTGGAAGCAGGGCAGTACATCGTCGGGGGATCGGATATGATATCCGGCGGGAGCAGTGGTAGGTTCGATTTATGGTGACTTCGTCAAGCGTGGACGCAGGTGCGTTTCTAATTGGCGGAAACGATACGATCATCAAGACTGACAACGGCATCGTATACGGGGATACCGGTAACGTCAGTGGTACGTTGATCGGAGGAGCAGACACGATTGTTAGCTCGGGAAGTTCCTCGATCGCAGGGGACACGTTCAATATTGGATCAGGCGGCGCGGTCTATGGCGGCGATGACGTTCTCATCCGTCAATCGGGAGGCACCGTTTATGGGGACGCCATATTCATTGAGGCTAACGAAGGCTTGATCGGTGGTAACGACAGGATCACTGGTAGCAATTTTAACGACACATTGTATGGTGACGTGGTCAGTATAGGCTCTACAGCGTCATTTTTCGTCGGAGGAAATGATACCATTTTTGGTGGTGCTGGCACCGATACCTTGTACGGCGACTTTTCTAGTAACTTTCTTGCAAGTGGTGTTGGTGGAAATGACGGTCTTTTCGGCGGCTCCGGCAATGACTCTCTCTACGGTGGCGGTGGCGACGACTACCTCGACGGTGGCAGCGGCACGGAGACCAGACTGGATGGCGGTGCCGGTAACGACGCGATTTCGTTTCTATCCGCCACGTCGGCGGCGTCGGTCGCGCTGTATCTGGGAAGCAATCAGGTCATCAATGACGGCTATGGCAATTCGGAAACCCTGATTAGCATCGAATGGGTCGTGGGTTCGTATTTCGGCGATACGATCGTTGCCGATGAGAAGGACAACGTCCTTCAGGGCGGGTTCGGCGACGATGCGATCTACGCCGGTTTCGGCAATGACTATATTGTCGGCGGTATCGGCAATGACCTTTTGAACGGTGACGAAGGCTACGACACCTTCGCATTTTCAGCATCGGAGTTCAGCTCAGGCGTCTTCGACCGCATTACCGATTTTTCCGAGACCGGAACCAGCTTCGATAGCATTAGCATGAGCGGTTTCAACCCTGCCAACGTCACACTTTCGGACTTTGGCGGAGATGCCTACATATTTACGTCCGCCAGTTTCGATAGCGGTATCGTCATCGAAAACTTCACCGTCGCCCAGCTGAGCGACCAGTTCTTTTACGTCTGATAAGGGCCAATTCCTCTACGACGACATTCAGGTATCCACGAATGTCAGCCTCAAGATGAGGCTGCTGCATATATCCCGGCAAGCAGCGCTGTAGCTACCAGCCAAGTCAAACCCAGCCCACCCCACACACTCCAGCCATAAGCGCGTTTGCGCGAGGCTGAAGTATCGAGTCCGTTTGCCAGATCGCGAAAGAGCAGCACACTTGGCAGCAGGCCAAACGGTGTGGCCAACAGACCAATGAAGGCGCAGGAAATCAAAGCGAGGGTATCCATCTCTCGAACCTGCCACGGCCCGATTAAAATGATGCAAACGAAAACGGGCGACATCTCGCGATGCCGCCCGTTTCGCTGGAAAATCTACGCCTGCTTATTGTGGAAGCTGGTCGTCCACGCCTTCGACATAGAAGTTCATGCCAAGCAATTCGCCGATCTCGGCTTTCTGGCCCTCTTCCAGCCAAACACTGCCATCCTGCTTTTTGATCGGACCAGTGAAGGGCTCGAACTCGCCGGATGTGATTTTGGCTTCGGTTTCCGCAGCCATCTTGGCGACGTCTTCCGGCATGTTGGTGTAGGGTGCCATCACGACGTTGCCATCGGCCATACCGTGCCAAACATCCTGCTGCTCCCACGTGCCGTCCATAACGGCTTTGACGCGCTCGATATAATATGGGCCCCACTCATCGATGATCGAGGTCAGCTGAGTCTCGGGACCGAATTTGATCATATCGGATGCCTGACCGAACGCCTTGATACCGCGTTCGGAAGCGACCTGCATTGGGGCAGTGGAATCAGTGTGCTGTGTCAGGATATCGACACCCTGGTCGAGCAGCGCCTTGGCTGCATCAGCCTCCTTCGGCGGGTCGAACCATGTGGAGACCCACACGACCTTCACTTTGAAATCCGGGTTGACCGATTGGGCGCCGAGCAAAAATGCGTTGATGCCGCGCACGACTTCCGGGATCGGGAAAGAGGCGATGTAACCGGCAACACCCTTTTCAGAAACGCTGGCCGCGATCTGGCCCTGCACGTAGCGACCCTGATAGAATTTCGAAGAGTAGGTCGAGATATTCGGATGCTCGCGCTTGTAACCGGTTGCGTGTTCAAACTTCACATCTGGAAACTTGCCGGCTGCCTTGTTGGTCGGGTCCATGTAGTTGAAGGACGTCGTGAAGATGATATTGCAGCCGTCACGGGCGAAAGCTTCGATCGGGCGCTGTGCTTCAGCACTTTCCGGCACATTTTCCAGATAGGCGGTTTCGACCTTGTCGCCGAACTCCTTCTCGACCGAAAGACGGCCCTGATCGTGCTGGTATGTCCAGCCGAAGTCACCGGTAGGGCCGATATAGATGAAGCACGCTTTCGTTTTGCTGTGCGCGTCGGCCAGTGCCTGGCCGGACATCATCACGGCAGCGGAAGCTGCAAGCGCGTAAAGTGTTTTCTTCATAGTCTTCTCCTGAAAGGGGCGGACCTAGCGGTCCGGGACGAATGGCTTTGCCGAGCGATGCGGGTGTGTTAACCAGCGTCATACGTCGGTTGCTTGCGATCAAGACAAGCACAACCACGGTTGCGATGTAAGGGAGTGAGGTCAAAAATTGTGCAGGAATTGGAATGCCCAATGCTTGGGCATGGAACTGTCCCATGGTGACCGCGCCGAACAAATAAGCCCCGATCAGCACCCTGCCCGGCCGCCACGATGCGAACACGACCAGCGCAAGCGCGATCCAACCGCGTCCGGCAGTCATGCCCTCCACCCATTGTGGCACATAGACGAGCGATAAGTGCGCGCCTGCCAGTCCGGCACAGGCGCCGCCGAACATGACGGCCAGAAACCGGATACGGATGACGTCAATGCCGAGCGCATGGGCAGACGTGTGGCTGTCGCCAACACTTCGCAGGGTCAGCCCCGCGCGACTGCGGAACAGGAACCATGAAACGCCGATTACCAGAGCGATGGACAGGTAGAAGATAATATCTTGCGCGAACAGCAATGGTCCAAAGAACGGTATCGACGCGAGGACCGGAATGACGATCGGGTCCAGTTTCAACCCCGGAAGGCCGACGAAACCCTCGCCGATCATGCCGGAGAGGCCGAGCCCTAGTATGGTGAGCGCAAGCCCTGTGGCCACTTGATTGGTCATCAGTTTCAACGTCAAAAACCCGAACAGCATGGAAAACACGGCGCTGGCGGCGATGGCCGCAAACATGCCCACATAGGCGCTGCCGGATGCCTGCGCCGCGGAGAAGGCCACCACCGCGCCGATGATCATCATGCCCTCGACGCCGAGGTTCAAAACGCCCGAACGCTCGACCACCAGTTCGCCAAGGGCGGCGATCAGGAGCGGCGTTGCCGCAGCGCAAATCGACAGGATGATTAGAACAGCGCCGTCCATTACGCCACCTCCGCCTTGCCGGGCACATAGACGCGAACCCGATACAAAATCAATGTGTCCGCCGCCAGCACGTAAAACAGAAGCAGCCCCTGAAACACGCGCGTTGCGCGGTCTGAGATACCGAGCGATATCTGCGCTGCCTCTCCGCCAATATACGTTAGCGCCAGCAACAACGCTGCAAACACGCAACCAATAGGGTTCAGACGCCCAAGGAATGCGACGATGATAGCGGTGAAGCCATAGTTTAGCGACAGCTTGTCATCGAGCTTTTCGACCGAGCCGGACACCTCAGCAATACCCGCCAGACCGGCCATCGCGCCGGACACGAGAAACACGATGACGGTCATCCGTGCAGGCGAAAACCCCGCGAAACGTCCTGCCCGCTCGCTTTGGCCGAGCACGGAGACCTCGAAACCACGGATGGTGCGCGACAGGACAAACCAGAACACCACTGCCGCAACGATGGCGAAGATCGCAGCCCAGATGCGTGTCCCACCCCTGCACGAGATCAGGTAGGATACCGGAATCGTCGAACCGCCTGGTGCCGGGAAAACCCATGCCGTGCGGGTCACGCCAAGGGCCCCGCACCACCCAGTCCACGAATTGCTGCGCCACATAGACCAGCATGAGAGACGTCAAAATCTCGTTCGTCCCGAACCGCGCCTTCAACAGGCCCGGGAATGGCCGCATAGAGCGCACCACCAAACATGCCGCAGATCATCATCATCGGAATGAGAAGTGGCGACGAGAACGTTGGAAACAGCACAGGCACGGTCGCACCGATCATGCCGCCGATGAGATACTGCCCCTCGGCCCCAATGTTCCAGTTGTTGGAGCGAAAGCAGACGGCAAGACCGATGGCGATGAGCGCCAGCGGCGTGGCCTTCATAAAAATCTGGTCCAGCGACCACGGGTCGGTCAGCGGTTCAATGAAGTAGGTATAAAGCGCTTCCAGCGGCGGCTTGCCCATGAGCGTGAACATGATCGCGCCAGTGATAACCGTCGCCGTCAAAGCGATCAGCGGAGAGAGCAACTGGAATGCCGGGGAGGCGATTGGGCGCTTCTGCAACTCAATCCTCATGCCGCCGCCTCCCCGTCTTTGGGCTGGTCGTCCCCGGACATAAGTAGCCCAATGCGCTCGCGGGTGATGTCTGCCACCGGAAAGGTTTCACTCAACCGTCCGTCCGCCATGACGGCGATATGGGACGCGATCTCGAATATCTCATCCAGATCCTGACTGATCACCAGCACCGCAGCACCACCGGCAGCCAGATCAATCAGCGACTGGCGAATATGAGCCGCCGCACCGGCATCGACGCCCCAAGTGGGCTGGTTGACGACGATGAGTTTGGGCGACCGGTCCATTTCGCGGCCGACGATGAACTTTTGCAGGTTGCCGCCGGAAAGCGCCGCCGCTGGCGGGTTCGGAGCGGATTTCCGCACATCCATCATGTCTATGACGCCGTTGGTCGCCTTGGCCACCGCCTGAAAAACGATGGTCTGCAATTTGCCTCTGAAAACACCCGCGTCACTTGCATGGCGGGACAGCAACATGTTGTCGGTCAATTTCATGGCAGGCACCGCGCCGTGGCCAAGCCGCTCCTCCGGCACGAACGCCGCGCCTAGGTTGCGGCGCGCGGATATACCGAGTGCCGCTGCGTCCGTTCCGGCGATCCGCACGGTACCCTTGCCGCGCAAGTCCTCGCCGGACACGCAGCCAAAGAACTCTCCCTGCCCGTTGCCCGATATGCCGGCGATGCCGACGATCTCGCCCGCCCGTACGGTAAGCGAAACGTCCCGCAATGTGGTTGCGAACGGGTTGGAAGCCGCGCAATTCAACCCATCGACTTCGAGCAACGGCGAACCCTGCCCTTCTAGCGGCGGGCGGATGACGTCGGCGATGTCGCCACCGACCATCTTAGCTGCCAACGTGCCCGCCGTTTCCTGCCGGGGATCGCAAATGTCGACCACTTTGCCGAGCCGCATGATAGTGGCGATGCTGCAAAGCCGCTGCACTTCCTCCAGCCGGTGGGAGATGTACAGCACCGAACGGCCCTCGTCGCGCAGCCGGTAGAGCGTTTCGAACAGGCTGTTGGCTTCCTGCGGGGTCAACACCGATGTCGGCTCGTCCAGCACGACGAGCTGCGGATTTTGCAGCAGACAGCGGATGATCTCGATGCGCTGGCGTTCGCCGACGGACAATTCGCCCACCAATGCGTCCGGATCGAGCGGCAGCCCGTATTCGCGGGACAGATCACGTGCTTTTCGCGAAACGTCTTCCAGCTTTTCGTCCGGCGGAGAGGACAGCGCGATGTTTTCCGCCACCGTCAGACTGTCGAACAGGGAGAAGTGCTGAAACACCATGCCAACACCCGTGGCACGCGCTTCCGCAGGCGCATCCGGCTTGTAAGGCTTGCCGAGCCACAACATGTCTCCAGAATCCGGTTCTAGCGAGCCGAACATGATCTTGACGAGCGTTGATTTGCCTGCGCCGTTCTCTCCCAAAAGCGCGTGGATTTCACCCTGCCCGATGGTGAGATCGACGGAATCGTTGGCCTTCAACGAACCGAAGGTTTTCGTGATACCGCGCGTTTGAAGAAGGGGAGCATTATCCATATTCCATTAAGCTAGACCGCAGGGGAAAGGCCGCGCAATCACTATTTTCGCTTCGCCACAACCTTCGCTCATGGCACCAGAATGGTGGACCCCGAGGTTTTGCGTCCTTCAAGGTCACGATGGGCCTGCGCCACATCTTTCAGCGCGTAGGTAGCGTTGACGGGAATGCTCACCGCGCCCGACGCCACCACATCGAACAGGTCGCCAGCGGTGACAGCCAGCGCATCGGGCGTGGCGATATAGTTGAACAGCGTCGGCCGCGTCGCAAAAAGTGAGCCTTTTTGTGAGAACAGGCCGAAATCTATTGGGTCCAGCGCGCCGGAAGACTGTCCGAACGACACCCACATCCCACGCATTTTCAGGCAGTCGAGAGAGCCGGGAAAGGTGTCCTTACCAACAGAATCGTAAACCACATCGCACTTCGCGCCATCCGTGATTTCAGCCACACGCCGCACGAAATCCTCGTCATCGTAATTGATGACGTGGTCGTAGCCATTGGCCCGCGCCAATTCACATTTCGCGGCAGAGCCGGCGGTGCCGATAGTTGTGGCACCCAGTTTGCATGCCCACTGGCCTGCAATCAGCCCAACACCACCAGCAGCTGCGTGAAACAGGATCGTATGGCCGTTATCGACACGGAATGTCTGCCGAAGCAGATATTGCGCCGTCATACCCTTCAACATCATGCCCGCTGCCGTCTCGAACGAAATGGCGTCGGGCAATTTGACGATCTTGTCCGCTGCAATCGCGCGGTGCTCGGCATAGGCTCCCATCGGCCCTGCATAGGCGACCCGATCGCCGACCGAAAATCCGCTCACGCCTTCCCCTGTCTCTGCAACCACACCAGCGCCTTCCATGCCCGGCACGAATGGTAGTTGCGGGGCCTTGTAGAGACCGGTGCGAAAATAAACGTCGATGAAGTTGAGGCCGATTGCTTTCTGCTCGATCAGCACTTCGCCGGGGCCGGGGCGCGGCACATCGCGGTCGATCACGATCAGCGCGTCGGCACCGCCGGTTTCGCGCACTTCGATGGCAAGGCTCATGGTTTAGGTCTCACGACGTGGCTGTTGTCCGCTGTTTACGCAGTTCCCCGGTCAACGCCAGCGACATCACGGTCAGCGGTATCAACAGGGCCAGCGCAAACCGCAGCCCCGCTGCGTCCGCGATAAAGCCAAGCAAGGGCGGTGCGACCATGAACGACGTGAAGGCAAACAGCGACATGGCCGCCACATTGTCTTCCGCGTCCCCGGGGCGCTTGGCCGCCTCGCTCATCGTCAACGGATAAAAGATCGCCACGCCGAGGCCGGAAAACAGTGCGCCAAGGAACGCGATTTCGACATTCGGCGCAAAGGCGAACAGGGCGATGCCGACTGCCGCGCTCACAGCCGAAACCCGCGCGACCAGCAAAGGCCCGAACCGGTCCAGCAGCATGTCCCCGCTCAACCGCGTCGCCGCCATGACCGAGGAGAATGCGGCATAGATCGCTCCAACCGCGATGGGCGAGCCGAGCAGCACGTCCTGTACGAACAGTGCCGACCAGTCGATGAAAGCGCCTTCCACGAGCATGATACCGACCGGCATGAGGCACAGCAGAACGAGGTCGGCCCGCGGTAGGCTGAACGCGGTCGATTGCGGCGGCAAGCGGTCTCCCGCCCCCGGCAATGGCCCGGTCACAAACACCGCGCAGAGCGCGACCAGCGGCATCACGATTGCGAAGTGGGACCAAACGTCAAAGCCTCGCGCCGCAAAACCTGCGCCGACCACCGCGCCAAAGAGCGACCCCAGGCTCCAGAACCCGTGCGCTTTTGACATGATACGGCGTCCGTTTTCCCGTTCCGACTGGTCCGCCGCCGTGTTCATGGCGATTTCGCAGAATCCGATGGCAATGCCCGCACTAACCAGCAACACCATTAAAACCGCCATTGAGCCCATCCAGGGCACCAGACCGATAGCTATCGCCCAGCAGAACAAAGGCCAGCGACAGGCGGCTTTCAGCCCCCACTGCTTGATTTTCACCCCGCCAAACAGAAACGCTAGCAAGGTGCCAAATGCCAATGCAAACAAGCACATGCCGAGTTGTGACGCCGAAAGTCCGAACAGCTCTTTCACTGCCGGGATGCGCGGTATCCAGTTGCCCAGCACGAAGGCTTCCAGAAAGAATACGGCGTAGATCGCCGTCCCGCGCGACATGGGCCTAGACCGAATTATCGGGAATGTAGGCGTTCTTTGGCGGCTGTTGGCGTGGCAACCGCCGCTTGCGCCTCTTGCGACCGGCGAAAATATTGATGCTTTCGACCAGTACGGAAAAGCCCATCGCCGCGTAAATGTAACCGCGCGGAATGTGAAAGCCGAACCCGTCCGCCACCAGTGACACGCCGATCAGCAACAGGAAGGCAAGCGCCAGCATTTTCGTCGTCGGGTGGCGGCGCACAAAGTCGGCGATTGGACCGGACGCAATCAACATGACCGTAACGGCGACGACGACCGCCGCAACCATGACGAATAGTTCCTCAGCCATCCCGATGGCTGTGATGATGGAGTCAACCGAGAATACCATGTCGATAACGATGATCTGTCCGATGATAGCGGCAAACGACAAAGACGCCTTACGGGACGCCTCCTCCGCTTCAGTCTCGCCCTCGATCTCTTCGTGGATCTCAGCCGTGGCCTTATAGATAAGGAAAATGCCCCCACCCATTAAAATGATGTCACGCCACGAAAACCCCTGCCCGAACAGCGAAAACACGTCCGCTTTCAGCCCTATAATCGCGGTCAGCGCGAACAGCAGCGCAATGCGGAAGACAAGCGCCAGCAAAATGCCGATGCGCCGCGCACGGTCTGCCTGCTCCTTCGGCAAACGCTCCACGATGATCGAAATGAAGACGATATTGTCGATGCCCAGCACGATCTCCATGACCGTAAGCGTGGCGAAGCTTGCCCAGATCGCCGGGTCCGACAGCATCTCCACCATCACCGCACCTTTCCGAGCGCCTGCAGCACGAAGCCGATGCAGTAGAGGTAAAGCCCGGTCACCGTAATGCCCACCGCGACCCACCACGGGGCGGGCAAGCCATACCAGTCATCATACAGATAGATCGCGCCAAACACGCTCCATGCTGCGAAAACGGATAGAGTAAGTGGACGCCATGTCTTCACCCGCACCGGATGGACGAACAGCAGCGGCGAGAATGTCAGCACCGCAGAAATGACGACGACTGCGAATGAGATATACCAGTTGGGATAGATCACCCAAAGCGTGAACACGAGCATGTTCCAGCCCACAGGAAAGCCAACAAAGCAATTATCGCGGCTCTTCATGCGCGTATCGGCGTAGTAGATGGCCGATGTGCAGACGATCATGGCAGCCGAAACAAACGAGTAGACTTCCGCGAAAAATCCGACCTGATACAGCGCGAATGCGGGTATCAGCACGAAGGTCACATAGTCGATAATGTTGTCGAGCGTCTCGCCAGACCAGTTCGGCAAAACTGATTTCACATTGAAATAGCGCGCTAGCGGGCCATCGAGACCGTCGACGAACAGCGCGATACCAAGCCAGAACCACATGGCGGCAAAGCGGCTTTCTGCCGCCGCCACAAGCGCCAGAAACGCCCAGAACGCGCCGGATGCGGTGAAGATATGAACGCTGAATGCAATCAGCGGGTTGTTGCGGGGGACAGCCATTGTTCTATGATCCGATCGATCAGGAATGCCAGTCCAGCTTGCAAACTTCAGCGGAGCGACCTTCGAAGTTCCAATTGCGCCCGAACGCACGAAACTTCGATTTGTTCGAACGGGCGACGATAATCTCCTCGGCAATCCAGTATTTCGAGTTCTTGATGACAGTTACGTCGCCGTCGCCATTCCCGTTTCCGTTGCCCGCAATCGGCGTCACCGCGCCATCGAGAATTTTCGGAATCTTGACGTGGCGCGTCTGCCCATCGGTCTCGTAGCTAATGGGCTCCTTTTTCACACCGAGAAAGTTACCGACGAGAATGGACAAAAGACCGGTGGTGCCGCCTGCCTTGCCGGTGAAAATTTTGGTCAACGCCTTGGTCGCGTAAATCGAGGCTTTTTCGTCCACGAAGAGACCAGCGGTCCAGTTGCCGCGGCTCATGTATCCGGGGATTTCCATCATCAGGCCGAGATTGATGCCGGACAGGTCCGTGTCGCCAAAGAAGCCGTCATCGACGCGAAACCCGGCCCATGTCTGGCAATAGCCTTCGGTGGGAGGATGGTCGCCCAGCGACAGCACACAGGGGCAGAACACCGTACAGTTGCAGGCCAGCACCAGCTCGCCCTGAAGGCTCCATTCCTCTTTCGCCATGGTGCAGTCCTTCCAGATCAGAAATAAACGGTTTGTAGCGCGATCAAGCCCGCACCCCATGCGAGCAATATGCCGCCCGAAACGCGCGAAGTCACTTTGCCAGTGCCACTTTTTTCCAGCACTGCAAACAGCGTCAGCAAAACCATCCAGACGAGGTTCATCGCACCGGCGACCAGCATGACCAGCATGAGTGCCCAGCAGCACCCAATGCAGAACGCGCCCTGCTCGATGCCGAGTTTCCAGACGCCAAACGGTTTGTCCGTCCAGCGGGCGAAAAGCGTGGCAAACGGGTTGCGGCATTTTTCAAGACACGACTCCCGCAAAGCGCTGAACTGGTAGGCACCGGCACCGATCAACACGAAACCAGCAACCCATCCGCTGACCGGCGTTGCCAAAGAGGCCGCCTGCCCTGTCGCCACTAGTCCCAACTGCACAAGTGTGGCAGCCGCACTGAACGCCAACCACGCGGTTAGATAGCCAGCCACCAATACCAGCACGGAAACGACCCGTTCACCCTTCGCTCCAGCGGTGTCGGCAATCTCCGCATAGGTGCGGATGAGTGGCGCTGCCGAAGGCAACATCATCGCGACACTCATAGCCATCCACATGGAAAATGTGGCAGCGACAGTCGCCAAACCCAGTGTTGCCGGCCTCGTGGGCGCGCAAATGGCGGCCAGCCATTGTAGAAATGGCACTTCCGAAACCAAGCCACCGGAAGACGCGTCCGCCATGAATGCAAGCCAGACCCATCCGAGTGCAATGGCGACGATAGAGACGCTGTAAACCGGCCACCGTGGGCGCGTCGCAGCTTCGGCAATCGTCCGGTCGGCAAGGCCGAGATTGCGGTACCCGGTCGCAGATTCACTCATGTCAAAACGACTGCGTTCATCGGATGAGTGGATTTGTCCGCTGGATTCATGTCGCGTGCTGTCACATCTATGGACCAGCCAATCAAGCGGATGATGAAACAGCATGGCCAACGCGCCGGAAATACAGGTCGATATCGTGGTCGTGGGCGCGAGCTTGTCCGGGCTGATGGCGGTGACGGAGCTTGCTAATCACGGTAAATCTCGCCGACGCCCGCATCGCCCTCGTTGGCCCGCGCGGCAGTGGTTCGGACGGGCGCACGACCGCCATGCTGATGCCGACGATCGACCGGCTCAAGGCGTCCGGTGTGTGGGATGCGGTGAGTGATAAAACCGCACCGCTCCGCACCATGCGGCTCGTGGACGGCTCCAACCGCCTGTTGCGCGCCCCTCTGGTGGATTTCGACGCCGGCGAAATCGATCAGGACGCCTTTGGCTACAATGTGCCGAATGCCGATCTCGCACCGTTGCTCGAACAGAACCTCGCTATGCAAACATCGGTGGATCGGATCGAATGCGCCGTCGAACGATGCGAAACCTCCGACACAGGCATCATGCTTCACCTGTCGAACGGCCAGAGCCTCGCCGCATCTGTCGCCGTCGCGGCCGATGGGCGCAACTCGGTGCTGCGCGAATGTGCCGGTATCGAAACGCGTTCGTGGTCCTATCCGCAGGTGGCACTTGTCACCAACATCACCCACACCCTGCCCCACAACGGAGTTTCGACCGAGTTTCACACGGAAACCGGGCCTTTCACGCAGGTGCCGTTACCGCCAAAGGATGGCGCGAAGCAGCGGTCGTCTTTGGTCTGGGTCGTCGATCCTTCGCAGGTAGATGACATCGTTTCTCTCGACCTGGATGCCATCGGGCGGCGGATCGAAGGGAAAATGCAGTCGATGCTGGGCGCGGTGACGGTGGAAAAGCCGCTACAATCATTCCCGCTTTCCGGCATGACCGCCAAGCGTTTTGCCGCCAACCGTGTGGCGTTGGTCGGCGAGGCGAGCCACGTCTTCCCTCCCATCGGTGCGCAGGGCTTCAATCTCGGGGTGCGCGATGGCGTGTCGTTGGCCGAAACGCTCGACCTCGCTAACATTGACGCCTCGCTTGCCTCTTACGACACCGCCCGCCGTGCCGATGTGGCCACTCGAACGGCAGGCGTCGACCTACTGAATCGCTCGCTGTTGACCGGCTTCCTGCCCGTGCAAATGGCCCGTGCCGCCGGGCTTGGGATGTTGTCTGCCATCGCTCCGCTGCGTAAATTTGCCATGCGGCAAGGCATGGGCGCTAGCTAGCAGGAAAAAGGTCCGGTGGCAGCAAGCCGCTGGTGATGGCGTATAGCAGGCTGGTCACAGTGAAGATCGAGAGCAGCGTCGTCACGATTACCATGCTCGATGCGCGCCCGACCCAGACGTCGTATTGTTGCGCTATGACGAAAACATTCGTCGCCGTGGGCAGTGCGGCCAGCAGCACGGCGGTATAGACCCATACCGGGTTGAAATCCCCAATCCAGCTCAACAGCATATAGACGATGATCGGGTGCAACAGCAGTTTTGCAGGCACGAGCGCATACATAACCTTCGGGCTGCGCCCCCGTTCGGCAAGCGCCACCGTCACCCCCATCGCGAACAGCGCGCATGGCGCGGCGGCACCCTGGAGATAATCCAGCATCTTGCCAATGGCTTCCGGCGGCTGCCACTGGAAAGCCGCTGCTGTTACGCCCACGATGGTGGCGATGATAAACGGGTGTGTAAAAATGCGTTTCAACACCTTGATCGTCACAGCCAGGGGCGTGGCACCAGCGTCGTTTCCGCTCAACGCCATCAGCAACGGCGCCATGACGAAATGCAGCACATTGTCAAAGCAGAAGATCAGCGCCACAGGCACCACGGACGCTTCGCCAAACGCCGCAATCGCAATGCCCGGCCCCATATAGCCGATGTTGCCATAGGCACCGGACAGACCCTGAATAGTGCTTTCCGGCACGCTGGCCTTTGAGCCGAAAATGCCGATGCAAAAACAAATAGCGAAGGCCATATACGTGCCAAGCGTCGCGCCGAAGATAAACGCCCAGTTAGTCAGCTCTTCCACTGCGGTGCGCGACAGCAGGTTGAAGAACAGGGCCGGCAGCGCGATGTAAATGATGAACACGTTCATCCACGCCAGCCCAGACGTGTCGATCTTCCAGATTTTCGCTGCCAGCACCCCGAGCCCGATCAGCCCGAAGAATGGCAGCGCCATCGCCAAAACGTCGCCCATTTTCGCCGCCGCAAGAACTCCCCTGCCCATCGGCTACGTAGCTGTTAGCTAGGGGTCAAGCGCCGCATTCCAATCCGGTTGAGAATGACAGTGGAATCGTGCGATATTGCAACAAGTGCAAAGGATTGGATTAAACCCATGCGAACGGCTAAATTTCAGATCGGTCAGGTCGTGAAGCACCGCATCTTCCCGTTTCGCGGCGTCGTGTTCGATGTTGATCCCGTCTTCGACAATACAGAGGAATGGTATGATTCAATCCCACCGGAAGTGCGTCCGAAAAAGGATCAGCCGTTTTACCATCTTTTCGCGGAAAACGACGAGTCGGAATATGTGGCTTATGTCTCCGAGCAGAACCTTCTGCTTGACGACGAGGATATCCCGCTGCGCCATTCGCAGATCGACGAAGTGTTCACCCGCGACAAGAACGGTTTGTACCGGGAACGGGACCGTGTGAACCACTGATCACCAACGCTTCAACCCAAAAAAGGGCGGCCACCGAAACCGGTTAGCCGCCCTTTTCATATTCAAACCGGTAAGCATCAGCCGCCGGTCTTGGCCTTCTCCTGCGCGTCCTGAAGTTTCTTGCGCGCTTCGTCCGCCTTCTTCTTCAGTTCGTCGGCAATCTGCTGGTTACGCTCTTCGACCTGATCCTGCTTCATCGCAGGACCGTCGAACGCAGCGGTGAAGCCAGCCAGCGTCACTTTCACCGGGTTGGCCTGCGCGCGGAAGTTGGTGGATGTAAGCGTGATTTCACCGCCGCCTTTCAACGCGTTGATGAGGCTGTCGTTCATGGGTACCTCGGCCACACAACGGTCCGGCAGGCAGAGCGAATAGGGCAGCGTGTTTTCCGTGCCGTTGTCGATCTTCATTTTTACGCCGGCAGGAACGAACCGACCCGTTGGCACGGCGACCTGAAAGATTTTGCGGTTTGTTTGGCCCGTCGAAGTGAGCAGGTTCACGCCCGTAACAAGCTGGTTCGTGGGTGTAACGATGTTGAACTGCACGACGCAAATGTCGTTCTCGCCAGCCTTGCTGCAAACCTTGAACCATTCCTGCGCCTGGCGTTCTTGCGAAAAGACCGGGGCGGAAAGCGATACAGCGGCGGCAGCCATGGCTGCGGTGAGAATACGATGGGTGAAACGCATGTGGTCGTCCTGATGTTGTCGCATGAATGGCGAGGCGGCGTGCAAGACGGGCTAGTCCAACCGACGCTCTGCTGCAATCCTTATTAAATGCGGCACCAGCATGACCGGGGGCGTGTGCTATCTCTTTTCCCTAACGCGAATCGCACAAAGCTTGCTTCGGGCACGGGGTCCAACAATGTCGAATCTTTTCATTCGCGCCGCAGCGTCGGCCTTTTTCGTCGCCTGTGTCATGTCAGGCAATTTTACGGCGTCGGCGGAACCCACCCACGGCATCGCCATGCGCGGCGAGCCGGCGTTGCCTGCAGATTTTATGCATTTCCCATATGCCAACCCCGACGCACCGAAAGGCGGACGGCTCGTCTATGGCGTTTACGGCAGTTTCGACGATCTCAACCCCTTCGACCTCAAATCCATCCGCACCGGCGCGCGCGGATTGTGGGATCCGGTTTTCGGCAATCTCGTTTTCGAAGCCCTGATGGTGCGCTCTCAAGACGAGCCGTTCAGCCTCTATGGCTTGCTGGCGGAGAAGGTCGAGCTTTCCGATGACCGCAATCGGATCGAGTTTTTCCTCAATCCATCCGCCCGGTTTTCCGATGGCGAGCCTGTTACTGCCGACGACATCGTCTTCACCTTCGACCTGCTGAGTGAGAAGGGTCGCCCTCCCTATTCAAGCCGCATGGCACAGGTGGAAACGATGGAGAAGACAGGGCCGCTTTCCGTCGCGCTCACCTTCAACGATCGGGCTTCGCGCGAAACGCCGCTGCTGTTCGGCCTTATGCCGGTGCTGCCTAAGCATGCGACCGATGTAGCGCGCTTCGGCCAGTCCACCGTCGAGCCTCCCGTCGGCTCCGGCCCCTACTCCGTGGGGGAAGTGAAGCCGGGCGAGCGCATTTCCTACACGCGGAACCCGAACTATTGGGGCCGCGATCTGCCGGTCAATCTCGGCTTCAACAATTTTGACGAAGTGCGCGTGGATTACTACCGCTCCGGTACAGCCCAGTTCGAAGCCTTCAAAAAAGGCCTGTTCGACATCTATCCGGAAAACAGCCCTGCCAAGTGGCGCACAGCATATGACTTTCCGGCGGTCTCAGACGGGCGTGTAATCATGGAAACATTCAAGGACCGGACGCCTAGCGGCATGTTGGGCTTCGTTTTCAACACCCGCCGCGCACCATTCGACAACCGCGATGTCCGCCGCGCAATGGCGATGCTGTTCGATTTCGAATGGGCCAATGACAACCTGTTCTTCGGTGCCTATCAGCGCACGTCCTCCTATTGGCAAGAGTCTGACCTGTCCTCTCTCGACACACCCGCCAGCGATGCCGAACGCACGTTGCTGGGCGCGGAAGCGGATGCGATGGCACCGGACATTCTCGATGGCACATACCGCGCTCCCATTGCCGATGGTTCGGGGCGCGACCGCAAGATTCTGCGCGAAGCCTTGAAGATCTTTCGAGGCGCGGGCTATAGCCTAAAAAGCGGGCGCATGGTCGATGAGGCGGGCAAGCCCCTCTCACTCGAATTGCTCATCGCGGGCGATGCCGGTATCAGCGGGCAGGACATCGAACGGCTCGCCCTGTCCTACAAGCAGACGGCCGCGAAACTCGGCGTTGAAATCGACGTTCGGTTGGTGGACGATGCCCAGTATCAGGCGCGCAAGGGGTCATTCGACTACGACGTGACCGTCGCGCGCTACACATCATCCCTCTCCCCCGGTGCCGAACAGACGTTCCGTTGGGGCTCGGCGTCGCGCGATATGGAAGGCTCGTTCAATTTCGCAGGCACTGCCGAGCCTGTCATTGACCGCCTCATCGAAGCGATCTTGGCAGCTCGCAATGAGGCAGACTTCCGCGATGCTGTCCGTGCCTATGACCGCACATTGATCTCTGGTCATTATGTTGTGCCGCTCTACCATCTGCCGGAATCACGCACCGCGCGTTGGGCCCGAATTGAACGGCCCGAAACCACCCCGCTCTACGGCCCTGTCTTCCAAACATGGTGGTCTGAGCCGAAGGGCGACCGAACAGAATAGGAGACCGTAGTGGTCCATATCGACATCGTGTCCGACATCATGTGCCCTTGGTGCTACATCGGGAAAAGACGGCTGGAAACGGCGTTGCAACTGGTTGGGACCGACACTGAAACCAGCGTTCATTGGCGTCCATACCAGTTGGATCCGACGCTTCCGAAAGAAGGTAAGGACCGAACCGCCTATCTGGAAGCCAAGTTCGGCGGACCTGAAAAGGCGAAGCAGATTTACGGACAGATCGAGGAAGTCGGTCGCAGCGAAAACCTCGCCTTCAATTTTGCGTCCATCCCCCGCTCCTACAATACACTCGACGCCCATCGCGTCATCCGCTGGGCCGCCAACGAGGGCGCAGATGTTCAGGACGTGTTGGTTGAACGCCTGTTCAAGCTGTTCTTCATGGAGGGCGGCAATATTGGCGACAACGCCGAGCTGGTCGAAGCGGCGAGCGCGAGCGGCATGGACGGTGCGGTCGTGGAAGCCCTGCTGGCGACCGATAAGGACCGTGCTGAGGTGGAGCAGGAAATCGCCACCGCGCAACAGATGGGCGTCACAGGCGTGCCTTGTTTCATCATCAACCAGAAATACGCGGTGATGGGTGCGGAAGCGCCGGAGAATATCGCCGCAGCCATCAAGCAAGCGGCGGACGAGGCGGCTTAAGCGGCTTTTGCCACCCGGTCGAACGCCTGCAACCGGTCGATCAATTCCGCCATCCGGTCTAACGGCACCATGTTCGGGCCATCGGAAGGAGCATTGTCCGGGTCTTCATGGGTCTCGATGAACAGGCCGGCCACACCGACAGCGATCGCAGCACGCGCCAGCACAGGCACGAACTCCCGCTGCCCGCCGGATGAACCGCCCTGCCCGCCGGGTTGTTGCACGGAATGGGTCGCATCGAAAATGATGGGCGCACCAATCTGCGCCATGCGCGGCAGGCCACGAAAATCCGTTACCAGCGTGTTATATCCGAAACTGGTGCCGCGTTCGGTAAGCAGCACTTGGGAATTGCCGCTTTCGGTAATTTTAGCGACCACATTGTCCATGTCCCAAGGGGCAAGAAACTGCCCCTTTTTGACATTGATGACCGCACCGGTCTCAGCAGCCGCGATTAACAAATCCGTCTGGCGGCACAGAAAAGCGGGGATTTGAAGCACGTCCACATGCCGCGCCACTTCCGCGCATTGTTCGGCAGTGTGAACGTCTGTCAGCACCGGCAATCCGAGGTCCGCGCGCACATCGTCGAACACGGCTAATGCCGCGTCGAGGCCGATACCGCGTTTGCCGGACAGACTGGTGCGGTTGGCCTTGTCGAAGCTGGATTTATAAACCAGACCGACCCCGGCCTTGCCGCAGATTTCCTTCAATCGACCGGCGATCTCGAACGCGTGGTCGCGGCTCTCCATCTGGCACGGCCCGGCGATCAGCGCGAAAGGCAGCTCGTTGCCGAACGTGACGGAGCCAGCCTTGACTTCGGAATCGGGGCCGCTCATTGCGAACGCTCTGCAAATGCCACGAAGCAGCCTTGCCCTTCGGCTGGCGCGACGATCACCCGACCGGCCTTTCGCGTGGTCGCAACGCCGTTCCGTTCCAGAAGTGCAGCGGTTTTTTTGAGGTCCAGAACGGCGATCACGTAGCCTTGCAAACGCAACCCCCGCTCATACCGCTCGACCTGCATATCGAAAAGCGCCTCCATTCCATCCGGCGTCAGAACAGTGACCGTGCCTTGCTGGGTGTCCAGTGACATGCCGAAAGAATCGCTATCGACTTCCCGTTGGTTCAGGAAGCTCTGCAGGAAGTATTGAAAATCTGTCGGATTTGGCTCCGACATCACCACTTCGAGCAGTCCCACGGCTCCATTGTCGTGCGTTTTCAAAGCCGTCTGATCGACCTTCGGCACATTGCGTGTCTCGCAAGCAAAAAACCCCGCATCGGGCGCACGCGGATCGCCGGCATAAGCGAGGCGCACCGACATTTCGTCTGCTTTACCATCCGGCGTTTCAAACGCCCGCGAGAAATCCACAACCGGTCCGCCGGACATGGCATATTTGCGATACATGGCGTCGTCTGCCGCAGCATCGTCGCTTTTGATGACGAGATGGGAAAATCCCTCGTCGCCCCGGCGGAACCGGTAGGTCTGGTCGTTCCGCACGAATGTGTTGTCGTCCAGCACTGCCGCCTCGCAGGTTTCGCGGTGGCCAATTGCCAGCGGTTCCAGCATCGTCGCATCATCGAGATAGATGCAGCAATTTTCCGTGCCGAACGGGTGAATGCCGTCCGGGGCCACGGTGAAGCCCAGCGTTTCGTATCTCGCACGTGCATGATCGAGCGATGAGACCGGCAAAACGAGATGATCGAGTTGGCGGGGTTTGGTGAGGGAAGGTTCTGTCATCAACAAGCCGTGCATCAAGCCCGTGAAGCATTCAAGGCCAATGTGCCCTGCGTCAAAGCCGCGATAACGATTTCGCGTTATGACTGGCCTTCCGCCATAACCAATCCTAATGTCGACCGATGAACCCTTATCCGCCCAAAAATTGCCTGTGACGTTTTCCAAGGCCATCGCAATGGTCGGATGCGCTGTGCTGGCCGGGTGCCAGCTTGCGGCATCGAATGACGTCAAGGTCGATTATTACGCGATTTCCGGCAACTCGACGTCCGAGCTCGACCGTGAAATCCGTCGCAAAGGGCCGAAGATCGGCGACACCGGCCACGCCGTCGCTGTCGCCCGTATCCAGATGTTTCCAAACGTCAAATATCGTCGCTCAGGCGGCTCCTGTTCGGTGCGTTCGGCCAACGTGGCAGTAAATGCCCGTGTCACCCTTCCCCGTTGGAAAGAGCGCGGAACGGCTACACGGGAACTTGGCGCGGCGTGGGACAATATCGACCGCTACACCCGCCTGCACGAAGCGGTGCATGTGGCCATCGCCTTCCGCTATGCCAAGCGCATGGAACAATCGCTTCTGGCCATTCCAGCAGCTGACACGTGCGCCCGCACCAAGGCGAACGTAAACGCGGTGGTCGCCAGCCTTTTGGAAGAGCACGACACGTCGCAGAAAGCATTCGATGCGGATGAAAAAAGCCGCTTTGCCAAATATGCGACGCGGGGTGCGCCCAGCTTGCAGTCCGATGGCTGAAAGACCATTCAACCAGCGGCACACACACAGCGATCCGGGAGTTCGCAATGAGATTTGTATGGCTGCTTCTCGCAGCTTTTTCCCTTCTGGCAACGTCTTCTGCCTACGCGGAGGTGACAGTTACGGAGCGCACAAAGACCTACCGCGTCTCGGGCGATACGGCTGCTGAACTGGCGCGTTCGATGAGCAAGCGCGGACCTTACTCCCGCGCTCACCGTTCCCGCTCATGGGCGACCGCAGCGCGCGATTTGCGCTTTCAAATCGATCGCGATTTCAAGAACGGGCAATGCCGGGTGACGGGCGCGGACGTTCGTATGAAAATAACCTACACCCTGCCGCGCCTGTCTCGCTCCACACGCCTGAACGCACGCGAAAAATCCCGCTGGGACCGCATGACCAAACTGCTTGAGAAGCATGAGCGGGTGCATGGGCGCTTATACCGCGAACTGGCGGGCAAGACCCATCGCGCCCTTCTCAAGCTGAAACCGGCCCGTAATTGCCGCGCGCTCGACAAAGATGCCTTGGCCGAGGTGAAGCGGCTTTCCGCGCAGGATTCGGAGCGCAATCAGCGTTTCGATCGACGCGACAGCCGCAATTACCGCCGCATGAACCGGCTGTTTTCCGGCGCCTGACGGTTCAGCCGGAATGGTTCGTTAAAACGCCAATGATTTCCGCCGCAACAAAAGCGGCAATCACCTCCGGCCGCTTGTCTGCACTGTGCGTCGCTCCAATCGGGCACACCAGAGCGCCGGCCTGCAATTCCGGATATTCGTTCCGACAGTATGATACGAATTTCGCCCGCTTCGTGGCAGACCCGATCATGCCCGTATACGCCGCATCGCCGCGCGACAGAGCCTCGACCCCAATCAGAAAATCGAGCGCATGGTCGTGGGTGAGAATGACGAAGGCGCTGCCGGGTTTTGCGTTGCGAATATCGGCATCCGGCAATGCGCTGCGCCGCTTTTCGATGTCTGCCTTGCTTTTCGCCAGCTCGTCATCACGTTCGTCGAGAAGGATGGCGCGCACCGGCAAAAGCGCGAGACAATCCGCAAGCGCACGGCCCACATGCCCTGCCCCGAAAATATAGATCTCCGGCCTGATTTCACTTGCGTTTTTCGCGTCCTGCAGCGCCGCTGCCTTGGCATCGGCGTCCATCTTCGACAGCGACAAGCCAACCCGCCCGCCGCAACACTGGCCGATTTCTGGACCGAGCGGCACATCCATGTTGTCCGTTTCAGCACCGCTGGCCAACAGTGAACGCGCCCGCTCGATCGCAAGGTATTCCAGCTGCCCGCCGCCAATAGTGCCATATTCGGATTGTAGCGAAACGAACATCACGGTGCCCGCTTCCCTGGGAGTCGACCCCTGCGCGCGCAATACCGTGACCTGAACGAATGTCCCCTGCTCATTCAGAAAATCTTCAAGGCCCGCCTCAGCAACCATCCTTCGCCCGCAACCGCTCGACGGCCATCAGCACCCGTTCCGGCGTGGCTGGCGTGTCCAGTCGCGGGCACGTGCGATAGTTATCGACACTTGCAACCGCCATCGACAGCGCTTCCAGAACAGAAATGCCGAGCACGAAAGGTGGTTCTCCGACGGCCTTGGATCGCTTAATCGTCAATTCACGATTTTCGGACCAGTCGGCCAGCTTTACGTTGAAAATGCGCGGGCGGTCGGAAGCGAGCGGGATCTTGTAGGTCGAAGGCGCGTGGGTGCGTAGCCTGCCCTGCGTGTCCCACCACAATTCCTCGGTCGTCAACCAACCGGCCCCCTGAACGAACGCGCCTTCCACCTGCCCCTTGTCGAGCGCTGGGTTGAGCGAACGACCGACATCCTGAAGAATATCGGTGCGGTCGATCTGGTATTCGCCGGTTAGCGTGTCGATGGACACTTCCGAAACCGCAGCGCCATAGGCGAAATAATAAAATGGCCGCCCTTTCCCCGCATCGCGGTCCCAATGAATCTTGGGCGTCTTGTAGAACCCGGCCGCCGAAAGCTGAATGCGGCCCATATAGGCTTCCTTGATCAATTCAGCGAAAGCTGATCGTTTCCGTCCCGATCGTCACACCGCCGGGCGTAAAGGCGACCGCATCGACGCGCGTTTGCCAGCGTTCGGCAGCAAACTTCACCAACCGGCCCTTGATCTGGTCCGCTGCATCCAGCGCCGCCATGCCGTTCAGATCAGTACCTGAAGACGCTGCCGTTGCGGATGTATTCGGCACCTTCTCGGTCGTCGTCTGGGTAATTTTGATGAGGTCGATATCGACCTGAAACGCGTCGGCCACCACCTGCGCGACCTTGATGTTAAGCCCCTGCCCCATCTCGGTACCACCGTGGTTCAGGTGGATTGAACCGTCGCTGTAAACATGGATCAAAGCACCGGCCTGATTGTACCAGGTGGCCGTGAACGAGATGCCGAACTTTACTGGCGTCAGCGCAATGCCCTTGCGGATGATCGGGCTGGTTTCATTGAACGCGACAATGTCCGCCCGCCGTTTCCGGTAGTCGGAACTGGCCTCCAATTCGTCCACCAGACGCGGCGCGATATTGTCCTCGACGGTCTGGTGATACGGCGTCGTGTTACGCCCTTCACCACCATAGAAGTTGGCTTTGCGGATATCGAGCGGGTCTTTACCCAGTGCAAAAGCGATCTCTTCGAGCATTCGCTCGGCACCGATTGCCCCTTGTGGACCACCAAAACCGCGAAAGGCGGTGTTGGACACCGTGTTGGTTTTTTGCGGCTTCGATTTCAGCAAAACATGCGGATAGAAATAGGCGTTGTCCGCGTGAAACAGCGCGCGGTCGGTGACGGGGCCGCTCAAATCTGCGGAAAATCCACACCGCGCGGCAAACGTGCCGGAGACTGCCTCGATACGCCCTTCCTCATCGAACCCGACGTCGTAGTCGATGACGAAATCGTGCCGTTTGCCGGTGGCGGTCATGTCGTCGTCCCGGTCCGGGCGCAATTTGACCGGGCGGTTCCACTTCTTCGCGGCGACGGCGGCGACGGTGCAGAACAGGTTCATCTGCGTTTCCTTGCCGCCGAACCCCCCGCCCATTCTGCGCACGTTTACGGTGACAGCATTGGATGGCACGCCAAGGGCGTGGGCCACCATGTGCTGCGCTTCGCTCGGGTGCTGGGTGGAGGAAAACAGTGACACGTCATCGTCTTCGCCTGGAATAGCCATCGCAATGTGGCCCTCCAGATACATATGGTCCTGCCCGCCAACGGCCATTCGTCCGGTAATGCGGTGCGGTGCCATTCCCAGCGCCTTTTCCGCATCGCCGCGCTTCAATGTGAGCGGCTTGGTGACGAACGGAAGCCCCGCTTCTTCCGCCGCGACCGGGTCCAGCGCATGTGGCAGCGCATCGTATTCCACATCCGCCAAAGCGGCAGCGCGCCGTGCCGCATCACGGGTTTTGGCGATGACCGCGAAAATCGGCTGACCCCAGAACTCCACCTTATCGACCGCGAAGATCGGCTCGTCGTGCAGCCCGGTCGGGCTGATGTCGTTCATGCCGGGAATGTCGTCGGCAGTCAGAACACCGATAACCCCGGGCGCGGCGCGGACCGGATCGAGATTCATGCGGCGGATGATACCGTGGGCTACCTGCGACAGCCCCAGGTAGGCATGCAGCGTCCCGGCCGGCTCGGGAATGTCGTCGGTATAATCCGCACGGCCCGTCACGTGTTTATGGGCGGAATCGTGTTTGTGGCTGGAGTGGATCGCACCCTTGATACGGTCGCCGTCGCTTACGGAATCCACCAGCACATTCGGCACGGGCGCATCGCGGCGCTGTTCTGTCTCGACGGGTTTTTCGATTGTGTCGGTCATGTCAGGAAGCCCTCGCCAAACGAACGGTTTCCGCTCCAGCACCCTTTTCGAGCCAAAAACGCCGAAACAGGTTGCGGGAAACCTGAAGTCTGTATTCCGCAGTTGCGCGCCAGTCCGAAAGCGGCTCGAAATCCTGATCAAGAACCGCTCCGGCGGCAAGAAGCGACGCCTCACTCCAAGACTGCCCAACGAGCGCCATTTCTGCATAAGCCGCGCGTTTGGGTGTCGCTGCCATACCGCCGAAAGCGATACGGGCTTCCGTAATAACGCCGTCCGAAACTGTTATGTTGAAGGCCGCACAGACTGAGGAAATGTCCTCGTCCCGCCGTTTGGAAATCTTGTAGGCCGCGTGGAAGGAACTCTCCTGCTGCCGCGGAATGGCGATCGCTTCAACGAACTCGCCCGCCTGCCGGTCCTGCTTCCCGTAGTCTATGAAGAACTCTTCCAACGGCAACGACCGTCGCTCGCTGCCGTGGCGTAATTCCACGGTGGCACCCATCGCGATAAGAACCGGCGGCGTGTCCCCAATGGGTGACCCGTTGGCGACGTTGCCGCCGATCGTGCCCATGCTCCGCACCTGCCAACCCGCGATGCGATCCCACAGATCGTGCAGGTGGGGGAATACTGCGCGTACAACAGTTTCGAAATCGGTGTAGGTCACATTCGCGCCGATGCGGACGGTACCGTTCGAAACGTCCACCGAAGCGAGGCCGTCCAGATGGCCGATATAGATCGCCGGGCTGATCGGGCGCAGAAACTTCGTTACCCAAAGCCCCACATCCGTTGCACCGGCAACGATGGTTGCATCAGGGTTGGCTTCCAGCAATTCGGCAAAGTCATCAACGCTTGCCGGAAGCAGAACGCGATCATCCCCCGCTCCGATCTCTACCCGCGATCCGTCTTGCCATCCGGCGAGTTGGTCAGTGATCCGCGCCCGTTCTAGCGTCAGCCAATCGTTGGCGGGTGAACCCATGTCGCCCATGGCTCGTGCAGCGGCGATAATGGGTTCGTACCCGGTGCAGCGGCACAAATTGCCCTGCAACGCCGATTCGATTTGCCGATCTGTGGGAGCGTCGTTTTCCATCCACAGCGCATAGAGCGCCACCACGAAGCCCGGTGTGCAGAAGCCGCATTGGCTGCCGTGGTGGTCCACCATCGCCTGCTGAACCGGATGCAGCCCGCCTTCGCTCCCGCGCAAGTGCTCCACCGTCACAACATGGCACCCGTCCATGCTGGCGAGAAAACGGATGCAGGCGTTCAGCGGCTTGTAGCGCAATTCGCCGTCACGCAGCCGCCCGACCAACACCGTGCAGGCCCCGCAGTCCCCCTCTGCGCAGCCTTCCTTCGTCCCTGTTAAACGCCGGTCAATGCGCAGGAAGTCCAGCAGCATATCGCTGGAGCCGACGGATGAAAGAACGACCGGCTCGTCGTTGAGCAGAAAGCGAATTTCGGAGCGGGTTTGCACCAGCAGGACCTCTTTCGGGGAGGGAAACATGACATTTCACTCTAACCAAGCAGGCGGCCAAGCGTAAGCACCCGATTTGTATTCTTGTGTCGCAGTCTGAAGCTACGCTGACGAGGTGGTCAGGCTTGCTTTTCGGGAACCCGTACGATAAGTCCGTCGAGATCGTCCGAAACCTTTATCTGGCAGGAAAGACGCGAGTTCGGCTGAAGATCATATGCGAAATCCAGCATATCCTCTTCCATTGCCTCGGCGGGGCCGGTCTTCTCTATCCATGCGTCGTCCACATAGACATGGCACGTGGCACACGCACAGGCACCACCACATTCAGCCTCGATACCTGGCACGGAGTTCTTGATGGCATTTTCCATCACGGTCGTGCCAGCCGCCGCGTCCACCTCAAAAGAGGTATCGTCGTGAGTGATGTAACTGATCTTGGGCATTGAATGGTCCGGCGGTCACACTGTTTCAAGTCGATTTAAGCGCGACCCACGCGGAGTCAACCAACCGCTTTCAGAACCGGTTTCCGCTCTGCCAACAGTTCCATGATGAAAGCCCTTGCGAAAGACACTTCATTAGCCAGTTCGCCCAGGTCGACACGGCTCTGGCGGTCGTGGCTGCACTTCTTGGCGGCTGCGGCCACACGCCACGCACCGACGCTGCGGGCGGAACCGAGAATGGTGTGCGCCGCCATGCGGCGCTCCTCTCCGGTCTTGGCGTTCTGCATACGGTCCACATAAAGGCGCGATTGGCTGGCAAACAGGCTCAGAACTTCCTGCTCCAGATTGCCGTCGCCCAGCGTTTGCCGTGTAAGGTGAACCAAATCCAACGGCGCTTCCTGCACCGGTTGCTTGTCCTTGAGAACCGCTGTCTGCACCATTTGAATTACTCCGCACTCACCCTCGATAATTCACGATAGCGGGCAAGCGCTTTCCGCACTCTTAACGGCTTCGCACACGCTCGCGCCGTTAACCATTCGTTAAGAAACATCGCCCGGTTGCACTGAAACGATGGGCTTTAAGGCCTCGTGAAGGTATTGGTTAAGGTCAACGACCGGCATGGAATGGCTGATTTATGTGCACAAACCGCACGCTGCCGTTCGATTGCCGGATTTCTAAGGCCCGAATGCGGGCCGGTGTATTGAGTAGAGCGACGTTGGAAACCGGCAGTTCCCGACGGTCGCAGCGAAGGGTTCAGCATGGCTAGAATGACAGAATCACAGGCAAAAGCCGCCCAAGAGGCGCTCGACGCAGTGGATCAGGCATTGCAGATCGATTTCGGTCAGGAGGCTGAAGCCGACTCGATTGAGCCCGCGGAGAAGCGCCCCGCCCCGCCCGCCAAGCCCGCAACGATTGTCGCGCCCACGAGCGAAGCCGATAATGACGCCACTCGTTCCGGCGTAGCCCGCTTCCGTGCGTCGCTGGTCCGCAAGCCATCACGCGCACCACTC
The DNA here is from genome assembly GCA_963841615.1 of uncultured Alphaproteobacteria bacterium. GTDB lineage: Bacteria > Pseudomonadota > Alphaproteobacteria > Rhizobiales > Rhizobiaceae > Pseudahrensia. Next base: position 60,412 of record CAWJDI010000009.1, read on the forward strand.
TTTACCGGCCTGTTCCTGTCGATTGCATGGATCGCGGTGGCCTGCTTTGCAGGGTACAGAATTATCGGCGACAGCCTGTTGACCCAGTCGGCATGGACAAATCTCGGCAACCGCCCGGACCTGATGTATTTTGCAGCATCAGTCATTCTGCCCCTCTTTTTGATTTGGGCCTATGTCGTGATGATGCGGCGCGCATCGGAATTGAAGACTGCCGCCGCCTCTATGACGGAAGCTGCCTATCGCCTGATTGAGCCCGAAGCCGAAGCCGTCAATTCCGTCCGCAATGTCAGCCATGCCATCCGCTCCGAGGTCAATGCCCTCTCAGACGGCATCGACCGTGCCATGAGCCGCGCAACGGAACTGGAAACGCTTGTTCACAATGAGGTCTCCAGCCTCGAAGCCTCCTACGCCGAGAACGAAGGCCGCATCCGCGCCTTGGTCGATGAACTTGCCCGTGAACGCGAAGAGATCGTGTCCCATTCCGAGCGGGTGCGCTCGTCGATCACCGGTGCCAGCGAAACCCTGCGGGAAGACCTGTCCCTTTCGGCACGTCAGATCAGCGACAATGTCTCCGACGCGCAGAAAGACTTTGCCGCCTCGCTTGGTGACACCAACGAAAAGATGCGCGAAAGCCTCGCTGCGTCCGGCGAAGCCCTGCTTCAGTCTCTTGACGCCACCGGTATCGCTCTCGGCGAACGGCTCGACACGTCCGGCGGATCACTTGCCGAGCGTTTACAACGTATTGGCAGCGAAGCCGTAAGCAGCGTGGAAGAAGCGCAGGTGTCCCTCGGTCTCGCTGCCGAGACTATTATGTCGAGCCTGTCCTCCCAGACCGAAAATATGGGCACACGCATCGAACAGTCCGGTGACGACCTTCTCGGCAGGCTCGCCAGTGCAGGTGAAAAGGCAACGTCCGCTACCGACGAACTCACTATGTCGGTGGGCTTTGCGGGTGAAAACCTCGCGCAGCTGATCGATGGCAAACGTGACGAAATGACCTCAAGTCTCGACGCGCGCACGGCGCAATTGGAAGCGTCATTACAAGCCTCACAAGAACGCGCTCTCGAAGCTGCGGACCAGTCCCGCCTAGCCCTCGACAGATCCGCTGCCGCAATATCTGATGCAACCGAGCAGGCTGGTGAAACGCTCACGACCCGCCTCGAAAGCGGCACGACTGCAATGGTCGAACGGCTGAATGCGGCCACGTCGACATCTGCGGAAGCGGTGGAGACGGCTCAGGCGTCCCTCTCCACGTCCGGCGAAATGCTCGGCGCATCTATGGAAGAGCGCACGACCGATTTGACCCGCCGCTTGGACGCCAGTGCAGATGCAGTCGCAAGCAAACTTCAAGCGGCAGCGTCCTCATCGACCGAGGCCGTGGAAACCGCGCAGGCATCGCTGGCTATGTCCGGCGAGATGCTTGGCACTTCCATGGACGAGCGCACGACCGAACTCACCAACCGTCTCGAAACGGGCGCCAGCGCCATCGTTGGCCATTTGCAGGCTGCGACGTCAACAGCAGCCGAGGCTGTTGATACTGCGCAAGCCTCTTTCGCGATGTCTAACGAGATGCTGACCGCGACGATGGACGAACGTGCCGCCGACCTTTCCGAACGCATGGCTGCGGGGACACGTGTGCTCAGCGACGCCCTTTCCGGCTCTCTCACCGGTGTTGAAGAGCGCCTGAAATCCACCGCAAGCGGCTTCGCGCTTTCTGCCAAGACGTTGAATGATGACATTCAAAGAAGCGTTGAATCGATTGATACGTCAGTTCTTTCTGCCTCCACCAATATCGGTTCCGCCGTCGAACTCGGACTCGACGATCTTAACGCGAAACTCGACCAGCAAGTAGCAGGTGTGCTGACCAAGATCGATGAACGAAGCGACACCATGGCCGGACATGCAGCCCGTCTCGAGCAATCGCTGAGCGACAATGCGGAAAACTACGGTGGGCAAATTGACGGTCGTGTCAATGAGGTTCTGGCCAGCTTCGGCGAGAAAGCAACGGCGATTGGCGAAACTGTCGAACGCATCGACAGCGCATTGGGTGAACGCGCCGAGCGGCTCAACAGTCAGCTTGTCGACCGCACCCGGGAGATCGCCGACACTTTCAAGGCCGGCCAGACATTCCTGACCAAAGACCTGTCGCGGCAAGTGGAAGAAACAGGCGCGAAGCTGGAAGAGCGTACCTTCGGCCTCACCATGGCATTCGCGTCCAAGATGGACGAGGTCGATGCGACGCTCGTAGCGCGCTCTGAAGCCGTTGATAGCGTGCTAAATGCACGCGCCGCGGAACTGGAGGAACGGGTCGGTTCAATCGATAGTCGCCTTTCCAACAGGTTCGACGCCTTTGGACGCGATTTCGCAGAACAGTCCGACGCGGTCGACAGCCGGTTGGAGAAACGTCTGGACGTCATCGGAACGCTCGCCAACCGCGGCATGGAGCAGACCGTCAAATCCCTGGATGGCTCCATCGAAACCCTGAGCAACACGCTGATCGAACGCACGGCGGACCTCGACCGCTCCATGTCGGCACGTCAGGGCGAGTTGAATGGGAAGCTTGACGAGCATGTCGCGTCGATGGAACTGACCCTCGGCACCCGGCTGGACGGCGTGGGTGGCACGCTCGAAGCCGCTGCCGATACTGTGGGAATGATGCTCGACGAACGCGGTGCGCGCCTCGCAGAGACCTTGCAGAACAATGTTGCAGGCATCGGAGACGCGCTGACGGCGGAAGCTGATCGCGCCGAAACGAAGATGGCCAATGCCGTCGCATCGTTGGAAAAGCGGGTGCGCGAGCAACTGGAAGCCGCCGATTCCGCAATCGGCAGCCGCGCCGATGCCGTCACCAGCGTTTTGGCCGACCGCACCGCCGAACTGAACGTCACCCTCGCCGCCCGGTCCCGCGAACTCTCGCAATTGCTGACCCGCGACACGCTGCCCCTGCTGCAGAACTTCGAAAGCCAGGGCAAGGCGGTGGCGGACCAGCTTGCTGCGTCCACGAGCGAGATCGCCATTGGGCTCACCCAACGGCTGGAAGGCACGAGCCATCTTCTTCGCGGTGCAGCCGATCAGGCGGCGGAGAAGCTTGCGTCCTCCATTCTTCTGTCCAACGAGCGGATGGAAGAAGCCGCGCAGGCCGCAGCAGACGATCTTGGCACTCGTTATTCAGCGCTGGAAACCCGTACCGGAGACCTCGTTACCCGCCTCACGCAATCGTCGGAACATCTGTCATCGGTTGTCGACAACCAGGCCGGTTCGCTGGTCAAGAGCGGCGAGGAGCTGTCCCAACGCCTTGCATCCGTCGCGTCGCAGGTTGGAGACCGTGTCCGCGCGGAATCGACGGCCCTTGTCGAAACATTGTCGTCGAAATCTTCCGAAACGGTCGAAGCACTCAACGGCACCAACGAGCGCCTCAAGTCCGAAATCGGCACATTGCTGGACCAGCTGAACGGCTCAAACCGTGTGCTGGCCACGCTCATTACATCCGCGGACCAGAACCTCGCCAACGCTCAAGCAAGTCTCGCCGAACAGGCGGAAACCTTCAGGACCGTTGCGGAACAGGCCGCGGGCGATCTCAACACGTCCAACCGCATTATCGAAACGAACTACAAGGGCTTGCGCGATATTTCCGGCACCGTGCTCAACGATGTCGCCAATATCACGTCCCGTTTCGAGGACCAGAGCAAAGCGCTCGGCTCGGTCGCGTCTCTGCTCGGAGATACGCAGGACAACCTTGCCAGCAATCTCGACAACCGCCGCGAGGCGATAGAGCAGCTAACCGAAGGTCTCATCGTCAAGTCCTCTGAAATCGAGGGTCTTATGCAACGTTTCACGAGCCTCATGGAAGGTTCCGTTGCCAACGCCGAAACCCGTGCCGACACGCTTGGCAAGGATCTGGCAAGCAAGGTGGACAATGCTGCCCGCGAGGCGACCGAACGGTTCGCCGAAGCGACGCAGGAAATGCGGGGTTCCGCTGAAACACTTCGCAGCGAGCTTTCGGCCACCCGTGGGGAGTTGAAAAAGACAGTCATCGACTTGCCGGAGGAAACCAAGGAAAGCGCCAGTGCGATGCGTCGCGTGGTTTCCGACCAGATCAAGGCGCTGAAGGATTTGTCTGATCTCGTGGCCAAGTCCAAGCGGCTGTATGACGCCCCCACTGCATCGGAAAACCCTCGTCAGCGGGTAGCGCAACCGGAGCCCGTTTCCGAAACACGCGCGCCTTTGCCGGAGCCTGCAGCGCGTGCCCCAACTCCTGACCCAAGTCCTACGCTAGAACGTCCAGAAGCACCCGCGCCTCTCCCGACCGCGCCGCGTCCTGTTGCGACCGTCGCCCAGCCAACTGTTGCACCGGCAACTCTGCGCGGTTCGTTCGGTCCGGTGGAGCAAGCGGCCAGCGATGGTGCGAAATCCGGCGGTGGTTGGGTCAGCGACCTGCTGCGTCGCGCATCAGAGGATGACGACGCGCAACCCGCGCCCGCACCATCCGCCCCTAATGACGATCCGGTCGGTTCGCTATCCGCCGATATCGCAGCAGCCATTGAGCACGACACGGCTGTCAGCCTGTGGCAGCGCTACCAGCGTGGCGACCAGAACGTATTCTCACGTGATATGTACACGCGCCGTGGCCAGCAGACATTCGACGAAATTAAGTCGAAATACCGTGCCGACAGCTCGTTCAAAGGGTCCGTCGACCGCTATATCGCCGATTTTGAGAAGCTGATCGCCGATGTGGCCCGCAACGACCGCGACAACATCATGACGCAGACCTACCTCACGTCAGACACGGGCAAAGTCTATACAATGCTTGCCCATGCAGCCGGGCGCTTCTCCGCTTGATAGCGGAGGAGCATCGCGCAACATTGCAGGAATAGTGGAAGCAGGCGCTTAGACTGCGCCTGTCACCCAGCCGATCAGCTCGCGGGCCAGAGTATCGAACGCTGCGTCCAAAGCCTCGACATAGGCATCCGGTGTCGTGCCTGCCGATGGACGGGAGATGCGGAATACCTTTGTCCGGATGACCTTGCCGGACTTGTCGGACAACAGCTTTACCGACATTTCGATATCGGCGGTGCGACTGGACTGGGAAATGCCGAACTCCCGCAACTCGCTGATAAGCTGGAAGTCGATCACCAGCCCGTCGCCGGGCTGCGCCGTGGCACCGGTGCGGCCGGAATTCTCGAATGCCGCAATTAGCTTGGACTGCACCATGCGGGGCAGCGTGTCGGACCATTGTGCCCCGGCCAGATAGGTGACGACCTTCGGCGAGGGCCGCACGACAATCCGGTCGCTGTCGATGCTTTTCAGCGCCGATGGTGCCTTCACGAGTATTTGCGCCCGCGTGCCGCCGCGAACTCCATCGAACGACTGCGGTGCGGTCAGTTCATAGGTTTCGCGCGGGGCCTCCTGGCTCTTCAGCAGCGCGCAACCGCTGAGAACAGTGGCGGCAGCCAAAACACAAAGCAGATTTCTTGTCGGGTTCAACGCCACACCAATTCTCAACGCCGGGGTCTCCCGCCGTCCGTTTCACGAATTTTGGACCCGCCCGCGCCGCTGATGAGCGACGAGGGGTTATCCTCGATTTTACGGATAACACGGTCTATGCGCCCGATCGACTGCCGCGCATCACGAATGAGAGTCTGTGTGTCGCCCAAGCCACGCCTCGCGAGCCCGTCTACATTACCTGATATGCTCGACATTTCAGCGGCTAAGACCTTTGCAGTGTTGCGGAACTCCGCCAACGTCTGCTGCACATCGCTGACGATACCTTGCGTGGCGTCGGAACCGAGCAAGGCGTTGACCCGTTCGATGGCCCCGTCGATTTTCTTCGACGTCTCGTTCAACCGGGCTGACAGTTCGACGGCATCGTCCACAACCTTGCCTACATCATCTTCACGGCTGGAAAGCTGTTGCGTTACGCCTCGAACGTCCGCCACAATCTGCTGCGCGCCCTCCGCAGTCTTCGTAACGGAATCGACCGCCTGGTTCACCCGGTCCGCATCGATGGCGGCCAGTAGCGTGGCGACGTTTCGGCTTGCGCTAGAAACGTCCGCGACGAGTTGCTGGACAAGATCGCGGTCCAATGTATCAACGATGCCACGCGCGCCGGATGCAGCCGCTGACACATCCTCCAGCGTGGACGTGATTTTCGCCGTATCAATGCCACCCAACACCTTGCGCGCCTGCTCGGCGGCGGCGTCCATGTTGCCAACGAGCGAAGAAACCTGCGTCGGCTCGATGCCTTCTGTGAGCGCGGCGAGGCGTTGGCTGGTCGTGCGGAGATCGCTTAAAAGACCGTTGATTGCATCGCGGTCAACATCCTCGACTACAGCGCGCACTCCTGCGCTGATGGCCGTTACGTTGTCTACAGTCGCAGCCACGCTGTTACCATCGACCGCAGCAAGAACCTCGCTAACGCGCCCGGCAGCCCGGTCGATTCCCTCCAGCGTGGAACGCACCCGCGCGGGTTCCACGGCATCGAGAACGCCGTTCACCGTCGTCACGGTGCGGTTCAATCCTGCCGTCAATGTGCCGAGATCCTGACTGGTGGAGATGGCCGACGCCATGATCGTATCGAGCGCTTCACCCTGTTGACCAAGTCGCCGGGAAAACTCCGCCGCACCGTCCAAAGTTGCCGCAACATTCGCCGGATCGACTGCGCCGACAATGCGCTCTACCTGCGTCACCGTTGCATCGATTTTGCCGGAAAGACCTTCCAGTGCGGTCGCGGCCTCTCCCGCAGAACGCATGAAATCCGACACACCATCGCTGTTGGCGGCGAGGGATTTTGCAAACGTATCGACACTCGTGAACGTGCTGGTCAGGCTCGCCTGATTGGTCAGGACAAACTCGTTCAGCGCAGACATTGTATTTTCGACCTGGTTGGCAATCGAGTTGACGCGTACGATGAGATCGGAAATCGCCGATGGGTCGCCGACGATGCGGGGCGTGAAACCCTCCGGCGCATCCGCTGCCTGCACCAGAATGGCAGCCGATTCCGCTGTGCCGCCCTCGAGCGCGATGAACGCTCCGCCGGAAAGGCCGCGCAACCCGACACTTGCCTTGGTGTCGCTGCGGACCGGCGTGTTCGGGTCGATCTTGGTGTGGACGACCACATAACGCGGGTCGGACGTGTCGAGCGACAGGTCTTCGACCCGACCCACCGTGATGCCATTGAATTGAACCACACTGCCCGGACCGAGCCCGGACACCGACCCTTCGATACGCACATCCAAGGGCACCAGGCTGTCGCGGTTCGAATAACCGGCGGTCCAATAAACGAGGGCGAAGGTCGCCACGATCGCTAGTATCGTGAAGACGCCGACCGCCACATAATTTGCGCGAGTTTCCATTGCCCTTGCCTAATCCCTTGTCGGCGCAAAGGCCACGGTGTCGTTGCTGTCTGAGGCCTTGTCGAGTGCCCCGAGTTGCGCGCGCTTGCCACGGAAATACGACTTCACCCACTCGTCCTCCACATCCAGCATGGCCGAAAGCGGCCCGGCCAGCAGCACCTTCCCCTCCCGCAATACGGCAATGCGGTCGCACACTGCCTGCAATGAATCGAGATCGTGCGTGACCATGAACACGGTCAGCCCCAATGTGTCGCGCAAGGAGACGATGAGATCGTCGAACTCGGCCGCCCCGATCGGGTCTAGCCCCGATGTCGGTTCATCGAGAAAGACCAGGTCCGGGTCGAGCGCCAGCGCGCGCGCCAAGCCTGCCCGCTTCACCATGCCGCCGGACAATTCGTTGGGAAACTTGTCGAGCGCATCGAGCGGCAAACCGACCAGTTCAAGTTTTACCGCCGCCAACTCGTCCATCAGCTTGACCGGCAGGTCGAAATATTCCCGCATGGGAACCTGCACGTTTTCCTTCACCGTCAGTGCCGAAAACAGCGCGCCGTGTTGGAAAAGCACGCCGATACGCCGGTCCAGCGCCAGTTTGCCCGCAGCATCTTCCGAATCGTAATTCTGTCCGAACAGTTCGATTGTACCGCCCTGGCGCTTTACCAAATCCAGCACGGCGCGCATGAGAACCGATTTACCGGTGCCGGACCCGCCGACGAAGCCGAGAATTTCACCGGCAAACACATCAAGGTCGAGACCTTTCAGCACCTTGTTGCCGTTGAAACCCACATCGATGCCCCGCGCGCGTAATACGACTGTGCGGGGGTCGTCTGCTTTTGCGATCGGGCGGATTGTTTTCGATGGACATGGCTTAAAATCCGATCGATGCGAAAAAGATGGCGAAGAGGCCATCTATAAATATGACGGCGAAAATAGCACGAACCACGGATGCCGTCGTACGCTGACCCAACGATTCGGCGCTGCCGCCGACTTTCAGCCCTTCGATGGCGGCAACAAGGCCAATGACGAGCGCCATTACCGGAGCTTTGATTAGCCCTACGAAAAACGGCTCGACGCCGACACCCAACCGGAATGCTTCGAGAAACTGCCCCGGCGTCACGCCGACATACAGGTCCAGCACGATCATCGCGCCAAGAAGCCCCGCAAAATCCGCCAGCAAGGTCAGGATAGGCAGGGCGACGAGCAAGGCCAATAGTCGAGGCAAGATCAGCACTCCGACAGGATTGAGCCCCATCACATGCAGCGCGTCGATCTCTTCGCGCTGCTTCATCGTGCCGATTTCGGCGGTGATGGCAGACCCGGTGCGCCCAGCTACCATGATGGCGGTCAGCAGCACGCCGATCTCGCGCAGCAAGAGAATGCCCACGAGGTCGATTGCCAGCAATTCCTCGCCATAAAACTTGAGCTGATAGGCGCTCTGTTGCGCCAGAATACCGCCAATCAACAGCGACATGACGCCAATAACCGGCACCGCCTTGCGGCCCATATTGTCTATCTGCGCCACAATCGACGTCAGGCGCAGGGCGCTTTTGCCACCCTCCTTCATTTGCGAGCCCTGAATGGAAGCTCCAATCAAATGGCAGGCAAGCGTGAAGTCGCGCCCGAACTGCATCAACCCGCGCCCGACCTGATGGAACGGCAGCAGGAAAAACGGGACACGGGTGTGTTGTTTAGCCTGCGCGGGCGTGTGCTGCTCGTGCTCATGCAAAACAGAAATAAGCGCACTACCAACCGCATTCTCGTTCGCAAACTCGAATGACAGTCCCGCATCTTCCGCCCGCCGCCGCAGCCGCTCCATCAGCCAGGCACCGGCGGTGTCCATCGCTGTGACGTTCGACGTGTCCACCCGCAAGATGGAACTGCCGTCGACGACGATATCGCGGATTGCCTCGTCGACCTCTGCGACGGTACCCATCATCCACCTGCCCTTCGCCTCCACCAGCAGCGCGTCATCTTCACGCGAAACGGTAACCGAACCCGGAATGCGGGCGGCATCGGAAGCATCATAAGGTTCGACGATAGAGGTCATTCGGCTGATATGAACTGGTTTGCAGACATCGAGCAAACATACCCGCTTTTACCGGGCGAGTCCCGTGCTTCGTCTTTCGTATCAGCCGCGTTCACCGGGCCAAAGCACGCGCCATTGTGGCGGGATCGATGTTGCCGCCGGACAGGGTCACGACCACCGTTTCCCCGGCGACATTCACTTTGCCGAACAGAACCGCTGCAAGCGCCGTAGCGCCCCCGGGTTCGGCCACCAGCTTCATCTCGTTAAAGAGGAACGCGACGGTATCCAGAGCCTCATCGTCGCTGACGGTCAATCCGGGCTCAAGCCGTCCTTTCAGCATATCGAACGAAACTTCACCCGGCATAGGCGTCACGATCGCGTCCTGCACAGACATGGTGAGGCTGTTGCCACCGACCCGTTCACCGGCGGCATGGGAGCGGGCCTGATCATCGTGGCCTTCGGGTTCGGCGGTGTGCATCTTGCAGCTGGGAAAGTGCCGGTCCAGTGCAAGCCAGATACCCGCGATCAACCCGCCGCCACCGGCACAAACAACGGCGCGGTCGGGTACAGCACCATAATCCTTCAACTGCTCTGCGATCTCCAGACCGACCGTTCCCTGCCCGGATATGACATAGGGATTCTCATAGGGATGGATTGGCACCGCCCCCGTTTCGTCAGCCAGTCTGTCGAGCAATGCATCCCGGTCCTCCGTAGCGCGGTCATATTCCACGATCTTGGCGCCGGCGCGCATGGTGCGGCTCTTCTTCGAGGCAGGCGCGTCGGATGGCATCACGATCGTTGCCTTCGCGCCGAACAACCGTGCCGCTTCGGCCACGCCCTGCGCGTGGTTGCCGGAGGAAGACGCCACGATGCCCCGCGCACGGGCGGCATCGGCATTTGCGCAGACGGCGTTGTAGGCACCGCGAAACTTGAACGACCCGGTGCGCTGAAGATTTTCCGCCTTGATGAACACCCGTGCGCCGACCCTCTCATCCAGAATGTCGTTTCGCAACAACGGTGTCTGGACAGCGTGGCCGGCCAGCCGCACGGCGGCTTCGACGATGGTGTCGTATGTGGGTTTCATCTGGTATCACCGTGCGAAAGCATTCTCACTCGGAAACATGCAATGGACCTCGGCATTCAGGGGCGCAAGGCCATCATCTGCGCATCCAGCGAAGGTTTGGGCCGCGCCTGCGCGTTCGTTCTTGCCCGCGAAGGCTGCGATATTGTCATCAACGGCAGGCGTGAGGAGCCGCTGCAGGAAACAGCGAATGCGATCCGCACGGAAACCGGTGCCACCGTCACGGCGATAGCAGCGGATGTCTCGACCCATGAGGGCCAACGTGCCCTCCTTGCCGCCTGCCCGGCGCCCGACATTCTGGTCAACAATAACGGTGGCCCGCCGCGCAAGGATTGGACACAGCTTGACCGTGCGGCGATTGCGGAAGGCATCGTGCAAAACCTCACCACGCCCATCGAACTCATGCAGGCGACCGTGCCCGGCATGGCGGAACGGGGCTTCGGGCGGGTCGTCAACATCACATCACTCTCTGTGTTGATGCCTATCGAGGGTCTCGACCTGTCATCGGCTGCCCGCGCCGGCCTCACGGCGTTTCTCGCAGGTATCCGTCCGCTCTATGCCGGGCGCAACGTGACGATCAACAATCTGCTTCCCGGCAAAATGGACACGAAACGTCTGCAAGGCGGCATATCCGCCTCGGCCACGGCACAGGGTGTTTCCTATGAAGATTCGGCCAACAGCCAGATGGCGGCCATCCCTGCCGGGCGGTTTGGAACGGCTGAAGAGTTTGGCGAGACCTGCGGGTTCATCTGCTCGGCGCAGGCAGGTTACATGACGGGCCAAAACATTCTTCTCGATGGCGGCCTGTTCCCCCACGCCTTTTAACCGTTCGGAAACCCTGTGGATGGATTGGCGATCATTCTTAACGGGACGGTGGTTCCACGTGCATAGTTTTGTTTCTCAGAAGACCGGCTAAAGCGGCATCGACGGAGACACTGCGACATGGCGAATATGCCAGCGCGAAAAGACACATTCGGCCTGTTCTGGAAGGTCCATACCATTATGCTGGGCGGCGTGGTGGCATTACCACTTTTGTTTGCAGGCGCTGCCGATGCAGCCAGTTGCACATCTCTCACCCGTCAGTTGAACGCTTCTTCCGGCGGCGGAAGTAAGCTCGTATCAGCTCAGAAACGCCACATCAAAACCATGCAAAAACGGCTTGCGCGATCCGGTTGCGACACGGGCCGTGGCAACGACAACTCCTGCCGCTCCAACGCCCTGTTATTAAAGCGAATGCAGCGCAATCTCGTCAAGTTGCAGCGCAAACAAGGCGGATCGGCAAAACGCTCCAAGGCGTCCATCCGGCGCGCCATGCGTCGCCAGAATTGTAGCAGCACCGCTTCGGTCCACGACCGGGCCTTCAAGAAAAAACGCAGCCGGTCCACCGAGCGTCAAACCGCCAGCGCGGCCCCTCGATCATATGGTGGCCCGACGGTCAGCACATATTGCGTGCGGGAGACGGACGGCTTTTATATCCCTGTCAGCTTCGCAACCAATGCAGACTTTTTCGACCGGGACCGCAAGGCTTGCGAAACACGCTGCCCCGGTGCGGCGATGGAACTGTTCTACCACCGGACCGAGGGTGAGTTTCCCGAAGACATGATAGCCGCCAGCGACCAGCGCCCCTACAGCGAGCTACCCGCCGCCTTCATGTTTCAGCAAAAATCGATAGCACGCATTCAATGCGATTTCGCCAGTATCGCGCCGGACAACCCGCTGGAAATCGTGGCTGGTAACGAGCAGGTACGTACGCTTCCGCAAGTTGCCATGCTCGCCAGACCGACATTCCGTCCCGGCGTCGGCCTATTGCGCGGCACCGTCGTGCCCCGCAGGCCGGATTTCGAGCCGACCGAGCGGCGCGTCAGAATAGTCGGCGAATCGTTCTTTCCCGTCCAATAAGCGGCAATAGGGACGCCATATCCGGCCCATTCTTGCGGCCGGTCAGCGCTTTCCTCAAAGGCATGAACAACGCCCCACCCTTTCGCCCGGTCTTCGCCTTCACGCTGGCGGTCCAGTCCTGCCATACGGTGTCAGGCCAAGGCTCCGCGGGCAGCAATGTGCCAGCTTGCGCGAGAAAGTCGCGGTCGTCGTCGGCAATATCGCCTTCGATCTCACCGTTCACGATCGGCGTCCACGCGGTAATATCGTCAAAATGCGCGAGGTTTTCTCGCGCCAGCAGCCAGAACGCTTCGCTCACATCTATACCGAGCGCGCCGAACCGTTTGCTTGCCGTCTCGTAAGGCATCGTGTGCAGCAGTCGCTCGTTCAACGCTTCCAGCTCGGTCGGGTCGAACCGTGCGGGGGATTTGGAGACGGACGCGCCCGAGAATGTCCGCGCCAATTCCGGGAGTGATTGGATCGGCGCGATGTCCCGGTCCGTGCCGGTCAGGGTCGACATGATGGCAACCGCCATCGGTTCCATACCCTTCTCCCGCAACTCCGCCACCGACAAGGCGCCGGTGCGCTTAGAAAGCCCTTCGCCATCGGCACCGGTCAGCAGGTTGTGGTGGCCGAATGCAGGCAATGCTTCTGCCCCAAGCGCCCTCATCAGGGCGATCTGCGCGCCTGTATTGGCGATATGGTCGCCACCCCGCAGAACATGAGTGATGCCCATGTCGAGATCGTCCACGACGCTGGGCAGCGTGTAGAGATACGTGCCATCCTCCCGCACTAGAACCGGGTCGGACATGGAGGCTAGATCGACGGTCTGACGTCCGCGGAAAACGTCGTCAAAGTTGACTTCCGTGCGGTGGGGTTGGGACGGGTCGCCGTCGAAATTGGGCAGCAGAAAACGCCAGTGCGGTTTGCGACCCTCGGCTTCGAATGCTGCCTTTTCGGAATCCGACAGCAACAGCCCGGCCCGGTCGTAAACCGGCGGCCTGCCCCGTGCCATCAACCGCTTGCGCTTGCGGTCAATCTCGTCCGGTGTCTCGTAGCAGGCGTAAAGCAGTCCCACATCGCGCAGCTTTTGCGCCGCTGCATCGTGCAACTCAACACGCGCCGACTGCCGTTCCGTACGGCCCGGCACAATACCAAGCCATGTCAGATCGTCGACGATGCCTTGCGCGAATTCCTCGGTCGAACGGGCCGTGTCCGTATCGTCCAGCCGCAAAACGTATTGCCCCGCAGGCGTGGCTGATTGAGCAAACAGCCAGTTGAACATGGCAGTGCGGATGTTGCCGATATGAAGACGCCCGGTGGGAGACGGGGCGAAGCGGACGATTGGAGCTTGTGTCATGCCGCGCTGTTAGCCGAGGTCGCGCGCAACCTCAATCGCCATTCCTCACGAGGAAAGCGACGCCCCGTCCCTTTGCACCGGCACACCTTTACGCGCAGCGAGCGCTCTATCGGATGCAGCACGAAATTCCGGCGCGACGAGGCCCGCTGAAATGACCAGTTTGGCGGCTTCTTCGACTGTCATATCCAGTATGATCACATCGGACTTGGGGACAAACAGCAGAAAACCGGACGTCGGGTTCGGCGTCGTTGGCAAAAACACGCTGACAGTTTGCCCCGCCTGACCGTCCAACCGAGCTTGCACTTCGCCCAATGTGTCAGTGGCGACGAAAGCGAGCGCCCAAATATCCTTGCGCGGATATTCCACAATGGCGACAGACTGGAATGAGTCGGAATCTTCACGAAATACCGTCTCGAAAATCTGTTTAAGCGCCGAATAGATGCTGCGGACCACCGGCATACGCGCCAGCACTCGCTCTCCGTACCCGATGATCGAGCGACCGATCAGGTTGGCGGTCAGGAAGCCGACGAGTGTAATCATCAAGAGCGCGACAAGCAGCCCGAAACCGGGCACCGGGAATGGCAGATATGTATCGGGGCTATAGCCCGGCGGAATATAGGGCTTCACCCACCCGTCGACCCACTGGATCAGCGTCCACGTAAGATAGAGTGTGATGACGACTGGCGCGCAGATTACCAGACCGGTCAGAAAATACCTGCGCAACCGCGCTCCGAACGATTGCTTCGGAAGCAGCGTCACATCTGATTTCTTGCGTGCCACCGGTTTGTGCGCCTCTATCTTCGTTCATGCCCTATGTGGCGAATGCCGCCCGTGATGCAAGGCGCACACTCACTCCACCGTCACCGATTTGGCGAGGTTGCGTGGCTGGTCCACGTCCGTGCCCATATGGACGGCGGTATGGTAGGCGAGCAGCTGTATCGGCAGGGAATAAACGATCGGCGTCACGATTTCCGGCATGTCCGGCATGATGATGACGTCGCTATCTTCCATGCCAGCCGCCTCCGCGCCCTTCGCGTCGGTAATCAGAATGATCTGCCCGCCCCGCGCCGCTACTTCCTGCATGTTGGACACGGTTTTTTCGAAAATCCGGTCGTGGGGCGCGATCACAATGACCGGCATATCCTCGTCGATCAACGCGATAGGCCCGTGTTTCAATTCGCCCGCCGCATAGGCTTCGGCGTGAATGTAGGACAGCTCCTTCAGCTTCAGCGCGCCTTCGTGCGCCAATGGGAAGTTTGTGTCCCGCCCGAGATAGAGCACGCTTTTCTTGTTGATGAGCGACCGCGCGACCCGCTCGATTTGGTTTTCGATGTGCAGGGCCTGATTGGCGAACCGCGGCGCTTCTGCCAGTTCATCGACAAGCCGTGCCTCGGTCTCCCGGTCGATGTGCCCGCGCGCCACACCGGCTGCAATTGCCATAGCGGCCAGCACGGTCAACTGGCAGGTAAAGGCTTTGGTGGACGCCACCCCGATTTCCGGTCCGGCCAGTGTGAGAAACACATCGTCAGCGGCCCGCGCCATCGTGCTTTCGCGCACGTTCACGATAGCGGCAATGCGCTGCCCCTGATCCCGGCAATATTGCAGACCGGCCAGCGTGTCCGCCGTCTCGCCGGACTGGGAGATGAAAAGCGATAGACCGTTCTTTGAAAGCGGTGCTTCGCGGTATCGAAACTCGGAAGCCACGTCGATATCGACGGGCAGCCGCGCGAGGCGCTCGAACCAGTACTTTGCTACTTGTCCGGCCAGATAGGCGGTACCGCAGGCCGTGATATTCAGTCGGTCCAGCTTTGCGAAATCAATGTCCGTTTCGCTTCCGCCGAGACCGCGCATGACAACACGCCGCTCGTTGAAATCGACGTAATTCGACAGCGTGTGCCCGATCACCTCCGGCTGCTCGGTGATCTCCTTCATCATGAAGTGCCGATGCTTGCCCTTATCCACCATCATGGCAGATCCGAGCGAAATCTCGATCTTGCGTTCGACCGGCGCGCTATTCGCGTCATGGATCGACACGCCATCACGGCGCAGCACGGCGCGGTCACCGTCTTCCAGATAGGAAATGCGATTGGTAAACGGTGCGAGCGCAACCGCGTCCGAGCCGAGATACATCTCGCCATCACCGTACCCGATAGCCAACGGCGGTCCATTGCGTGCGGCGACAATCGTGCCGTCCGCATTGCTGAACATGATAGCCAGTGCAAAAGCTCCGCGCAGGCGTTCCAACGCAGCGTCGGCTGCCGCTACGGGCTCAAGACCGGCCTTCAAGCCGTGCGATACAAGATGTGCGACGACTTCCGTATCCGTTTGGGATGAAAAGGAAAAGCCGGCGGCTGTGAGTTCCTCCCGCAACTCGCGGAAGTTCTCGATGATGCCGTTGTGAACGACAGCCACATCATCGGAAAAGTGAGGGTGCGCGTTCATCTCTACCGGCGCACCGTGGGTGGCCCAGCGGGTGTGGCCGATGCCTGTTTCACCCGCCAACGGGCTTTCCACCAGCCGTGTTTCAAGATTGAACAGTTTGCCCTCGGCCCGCCTGCGGTCCAGCACGCCGTTTTCCAGCGTGGCGACACCGGCGGAATCGTAACCGCGATATTCCAGACGCTTCAAGCGCATCCACGATGAGGGGGGCGACCGGCCGGTTGCCGACGATACCTACAATGCCGCACATGGGCGCTTCTCCGGCAGAACGAAAATTGCTGACTAGCCGAACCCTACGCGAAGGCTACTCACAAATGGTTTCAGCGCGGAGATATGGCATTCAGGTCTTGCTGGCTTTCGCCGCAGCGAACCGCTCGCGTAATTCCTTCGCCTTCCCTTCGAGATTGACCTGCCGGTTTCGCGCGATCCCGAGCGCATCGTCCGGCACATCCTCGGCAATCGCGCTGCCTGCCGCCGTGTTGGCAGAAGCACCGATGGAAACCGGCGCGACGAGGGCGGTGTTGGACCCTATAAACGCATTGGCGCCGATAATTGTGCGGTGTTTTCCAAAACCGTCATAGTTGCAGGTGATTGTTCCCGCACCGATATTTGCGCCTGGGCCAACATTCGCATCACCAATATACGACAGATGGTTGGCCTTCGCTCCCTCGCCGAAGACGGCAGCTTTCGTCTCGACAAAATTACCGATCCGCGCCTTCGCACCGATTTCGCTGCCGGGGCGCAAACGGGCATAGGGGCCGATGACGGCACCCTGCCCGACTGTCGCGCCTTCCAGATGGCTGAAAGCGCGGATTGTGGCTGCGTCGGCTATTGTGACACCTGCGCCAAAAACAACGTTCGGTTCGATCGTCACATCTTCTCCGATCACCGTATCGAAATGGAAATAAACACTGTCCGGAGCCTGCATCGTTACGCCGGCCAACAGCGCTTCCGTCCTGCATTTCTGCTGCCAGGCCTCTTCGACGGAGGCCAGTTGCACACGGTCGTTGACGCCCTGCGTTTCACTTTCCGGCACCGCGATAGCCTTCGCTTTCAACCCTTTGCGACGCGCGATTTCGACGATGTCAGTGAGATAGTATTCGCCCTGCGAATTATCGTTGCCGACAGCATCCAACAACGCCAGTCCGGCGGATGCAGAAAACAGTGTTATTCCGGAATTACAGAAGGTTATCGCACGTTCTTCATCTGTTGCATCTTTCTCTTCACGTATGGCGAGCAGGTCGTCTCCATTCATGATCAGGCGTCCGTAACCTGTAGGGCTGGCGGAGTGGAAACCAAGCATGACCACATCGGCCCCGTCCGCCAAAGCCTTTCGCCCGGCGTCGATCGTCTCGGCGCGGATTAACGGCGCGTCCCCGTACAATACGACCACGTCACCCTGTGCAGTCTCGATTGCCTTGCGCGCTGCCAGCACCGCGTGGGCGGTCCCTAGACGTTCAGTCTGCTCGAAAATATCGACATCCGGCTCGAACCCGCGCACCGCTTCCGAAACCCATTCAGCCTGGTTTCCGACAACCACGACCAGCTTCGAGAAACCCGCCTGCTTTGCCGCCGCGAGCGTGTGGCAAACCATCGGAAGGCCTGCCACCGGATGCAGCACCTTGGGCAGCGTCGAGCGCATACGCTTGCCTTCGCCAGCGGCGAGAATGATCGCCAGCGACCCTGTCTGTTGTGCCATGATCGCCCATTCCTCTAAAACCACCGGACCGGACCGTCCGCCCCATTCCGACCTCTATAGAAGACGATCCCGATTCGATGAAGCGAACACCGCTCACACCCCTCAAACACCTTAAGCAAAGAGCGTTTCGCCGGCTGCTTTTGACTAAAAGAGCGGTCCGCACGCGACGTTTACCTCGCAGTGAACCACTAAAAGCGCGGAGCATTTGGCTGAAAGCGCCCTCCTTTCTGGCTGTTCCGGTCATTGGGTTCCTGCTCGCAGCCGCGACGTGGGCGCTAATCGACCGGCGTGCCCTTGAGCCTCGCGACGAACCGGCTTCGGTATCTAAGACCATCGAAAAGCCGCCGGAAAAAAGCGTCGAGGTAATCAAAGCAGTGGCGGACTTACCCACCCCCGTCTTGCCGCTCGCCACAGATGCAAAGGGTATTGGCGCGGATCTCGGAAAGAGCGTTTCGCTCATAGAACTGGCGGACCGCTATGAAAGCCTTAGACGTCGGATGCCCGAACGTTTCACGGCGCTAACCCCGCTCATACGCTTCTCGAACGTACCAGACGATCTCGACGTAACATTGATCACCGGTCCTTTCGTCGAAGGCGATGCCGTGGGCGATTTTTGCCGCATCGTTCGCCTGCAATTCTCCGGCCATTGCGAAACGAC
Organism: uncultured Alphaproteobacteria bacterium; assembly: GCA_963841615.1. Taxonomy (GTDB): domain Bacteria; phylum Pseudomonadota; class Alphaproteobacteria; order Rhizobiales; family Rhizobiaceae; genus Pseudahrensia. Next base: position 78,902 of record CAWJDI010000009.1, read on the forward strand.
ACTCTATCAGGGAGATGCCTTGCCCGTTCCGTCGTCAAAATAATGGTTCCGCCAACTGGCACTCTGCTTGCAAATCAGAGGTAGAAGCGCAACCACCTGTCCCGGTTTGGGACAAACATAACGGAGCCTCACGATGAGAAACCCGATAATCGACAATCTGCCCGGCGACCAACTGCTCCGCCTCGTGGAGGCCGATTTTGGCGATGGCATCGGATCGATGGCGGGTTCCGACCGTCTTTCTGCACGTGAAATCTCCAATCTCGTCTTTTCCCAGTCCGCAACGACCGGAAATGCAGCCGACATTTCCAATTTCATGTGGATGTGGGGCCAGTTTCTCGACCACGACCTCTCGCTAAGTGACCCGCACGCCCACGCCGGCACCGCCGACATTTCAGTTGCATCCGGCGACCCGATGTTTGACCCGACAGGAACCGGCGAAGCGACCATCGGCTTCACGCGTACCGAGTATCAGGAAGGAACCGGTGTTTCCGGCCCGCGCGAGCAGATGAATATGATCACGCCGTTCATCGATGGCTCGAATGTCTATGGCTCTGACGCCATCCGGCTCGCCGCGCTTCGCAACGATGACGGCACCATGAAAACGTCCGAAGGCGACCTGCTTCCCTACAATGTCGACGGTCTGGCCAATGCTCATTCGACATCGAGCAGCCTTTTTTTGGCGGGCGATATCCGCGCCAACGAGAATGTCGGACTGACTTCGATGCACACGATCTTCGTACGCGAGCACAACCGTCTTGTGTCCGAAATGGACGACAGCCTAACTGGCGACCAGAAGTTCGAGGCCGCCCGTGCGCAGGTTGAAGCGCAGCTTCAGGCCATTACCTACAACGAGTTTTTGCCGAAACTCATCGGTCCAGATGCCCTGGGCGCGGCGCAGGGTTTTGACGCCGATATCGACCCGCAAATCGCTAACGTCTTCTCCACCGCCGCCTTCCGCGTTGGCCACACCATGCTGCCTACTGACGTCATGCGAATGAACGAAGATGGCACGGAAAGCGCACTGGGCAACCTGCAACTGCGCGACGCCTTCTTCCGCCCGGACAAGCTGGGCGGCACCGAGGGCATCGACGCCGTGCTGCGTGGTGCGGCGGCCAGTGAAGCGGAAGAAGTCGATTCGCAAATCGTGGACGACGTTCGCAACTTCCTGTTCGGTCGCCCCGGTTCCGGCGGGTTCGACCTTGCAGCACTGAACATCCAGCGCGGACGTGACCACGGCATCGAAGACTACAACACTGTTCGCGCCGCATTCGGCCTTGAACCGGCAACCAGCTTCGCAGACATTTCCAGTGACCCCGCCGTTCAGGCGGCACTGGCCGCCGCTTACGGAACCGTCGATGACATGGACCTGTTCGTAGCTGGCCTTGCTGAAGATGCCGTCGCAGGCGGTTTGGTGGGTGAAACCTTCGCCACCATCATCGCCGAGCAGTTCAGCCGCCTCCGCGATGGCGACGAGACGTTTGATGCGGACGCCAGCGCCGATACGCTTGCGGATATCATCATGCGGAACACGGGCATCGACAATTTGCAGGACGACGTCTTCACCGCCGTTGATCGCTCGGAACTAACACTCGACCCCGAATCCGACATCATCGTTATGGGCAGCCACGGCACCGAACGCGGCACGAACCGCGATGACATCATCGTGGGCAGCGACAGCGCCACGCCTGACATTATTTTCGGCGGCAACGGCAACGATATCGTCTACGCCGACCACGGGAATGACCGCATCGACGGTGGCGCGGGTGACGACTTGCTGTTCGGTGAAGGCGGCGCGGATTCGCTCTCTGGCGGTGCAGGCAACGACCATCTGTTCGGCAACGATGACGACGACATTCTGTTCGGCGGCGAAGGCGACGATGTGTTGATCGGCGGCGCGGGTAACGACACGTTTGTTTTCTCGAAGGGGGCGGACGTCGTGCTGGACTTCAACAAGTGGACTGACACGATCGACCTGTCCCAAAGTGGACCCATTAAGGTGTCTCAGTTCGACACAGGCGCGCTATTGAGCAGCGTTTCGGGCGATACGATGTGGCTCGCTGGAGTCGAAAGCATGGATTATGTCGAGTTCATCGACGCGCCGATGGAAGACGAACTGGTTTAACCGAAAGTCTGAAGCACCGGAAACGACTCCAGAAGCCAGAACGCCATCGTCTGCATGCCGCCGGTTAGGAAGAGGATGCCGGTCAGCACGAGCAGACCGCCCATCGCTTTTTCCACACTGCCGAGATGACGTTTGAAGCGGTTAAGAAACCGCATGAAGGGTTCGGCGAAGAAAGCTGCCAGAATGAACGGCACGCCGAGGCCTGCGGAATAGACGGCGAGCATTCCCGCGCCCTCCGCCACACTGTCTCGTGCGCTTGCGATGCCTAATACAGCACCCAGCACGGGACCGATGCAGGGTGTCCAGCCGAAGGCGAAGGCCAAACCCATCAGGAACGAGCCGCCGCGCCCTGCGGCGCGCACTGTATCGTCAGAGAGGTTCATCCGCGCTTCACGGTAAAATAGCCCGATGCGGAATACGCCTAGAAAGTGCAACCCCATCAGCATGATGACGATGCCAGCCACCATCGCCAATTCGTTCTGCCATTGGCGCATGAACAGCCCGATGCTCGACGCACCGGCACCGAGCGCGACAAACACGCATGCGAATCCCAACACGAACAGCACGGCATTGGCCAATGCCCGTTTTCGCACCCGCGCTCGCGCAGCAGCGTCCGGGTCGTTCAACATTTCGTCGATCGAAACACCTGCCAGGTAGGTCAGGTACGGCGGCACGAGCGGCAGCACGCACGGGCTGAGGAAGGAGATCATTCCCGCAAAAAAGATGCCGATAAGGGTGAGGTCCGCTGACATGCGCCGCTTCTAGCGAAAGCCGGTGAACATTTACATTCACACCCGCGTCACCGTTGGGAATTGCAGCGACTGCAAATGATAATGACGCGGATTTGAGAAAAGCTCCTTCCCCTTGCCCGGTCCGCTTGACCGCTTCCCGCACCTCTCCTATGTCGGTCGCACCCGGATACAATCCGACCCCGGGAGCCGTTAGCTCAGTCGGTAGAGCAACTGACTTTTAATCAGTAGGTCCACGGTTCGAACCCGTGACGGCTCACCACTTCTTCCAAAACTGGTGCATGTCCATGTCCGACCGCGATTCCTTGCACGAACGCGATGCGGCATCCGACACGTTCGGTTTCGAGGTCCACGCAAACGATGGTGCCGCCCGTCAGGGTGCGATCACGACTATGCGCGGCACAATCCGCACGCCAGCCTATATGCCGGTCGGAACGGCGGGTACGGTCAAGGCCATGTATATGGATCAGGTCCGTGATCTTGGCGCCGATGTCGTTCTCGGCAACACCTATCACCTGATGCTGCGACCGGGCGCAGAGCGCGTGGCAAAACTGGGCGGTTTACATGAATTCGCCCGCTGGCCGCACCCGATTCTCACCGATTCTGGTGGCTTTCAGGTCATGTCGTTGTCCGGTTTGCGGAAGCTGAACGAGGAGGGTGTCACTTTCTCCTCACATATAGATGGCTCGAAATATCACCTCACGCCGGAACGTTCGGTCGAGATACAGGCGCTGCTCGACAGTGATATCCAGATGCAACTCGACGAATGCATCGCCCTGCCCGCCGAGACGAGAGAGGTCGAACGGGCGATGGAGTTGTCCCTGCGATGGGCAGAGCGGTCAAAGGCGGCGTTCCTGCAACAGAGCGACCACCAGGGCCGCGCGCTGTTCGGCATCGTGCAAGGCGGGGATGTGGAGGCGTTGCGGCTGAAATCCGCCGAGGCTTTGTCGGCGCTCGACCTCAAGGGCTATTCGATCGGCGGGCTAGCAGTTGGCGAGCCGCAAGAGGTGATGCTGCGGATGCTGGACGTGACGTGCCCCGCATTGCCGACCGAAAAACCGCGCTATCTTATGGGCGTCGGCACGCCGGACGACCTGCTCAAATCCATTGCGCGCGGTGTCGATATGTTCGATTGCGTCATGCCGACCCGCGCCGGACGTCATGCCACCGCGTTCACACGCTTCGGCAAGATCAACCTGAAGAATGCCCGACATGCGGAAGACCACCGCCCGCTGGATGACCAGTCATCCTGCCCGGCAGCGCGGGACTACAGCCGTGCCTACCTGCACCATCTCGTACGTTCCAACGAGGCGCTCGGCGGTATGCTGCTGACGTGGAACAACCTGTCCTACTATCAGGATCTGATGACCGGAGCGCGCGCCGCCATCGCAGAGGGGCGCTACGCGGATTATATGGCAGAGTGTCAGGAAGCCTGGGCGCGGGGCGACATTGCCACGCTATAGCTCAGACTTTCAGGTCGTCTGCAGCGCCGCCTTGTCCAACTGCACACCATGAATGCGCCACGTGCCGTCTTTTTCCTGCCGTAGCGAATAGAGCGCACCCCAACCACGGCCTTTCGGGCCGGTAATCAACATTTCCTGATACAGTGTGCCGTCTTCCACCTTGCTGCGCCCGAACGTCCAGCTTTGGGCTTCATAAATCGCGCCATACCCCTGCTTCACCATCGCGATGAAGTTCTTGTGGTTGCGGAACATGGCTTGCAGGTTGGGGGCCGCATAGGAAAATGCCTCTACGCTTTCACCGGCTCGAAACGCCTTGATCTGGCTATCGATGACCGACTGTGCGTCGGTTACATCATCCGCCCGCGCACCGAACGATGCCAAAGCGAAACCCATAAATGCCATGGCAGCAATCAATACTCTTCTCATCGTTATTCTCCCGATCCACTAATTCCTGTTGAAATTACGCACCGGGAAGAGCCTTGGTTTCAAGTCGTCCCTCGACCTGAGGTCGGCGCTGGGAACAGCAGAGAGGAATCGCCGTATGAATAAAACCGGTAGCCCCCGGCGATGGCGTGCTCGTAAGCAGCGCGCATCGTATCCATTCCGCTGAACGCGCTGACGAGCATGAACAGAGTGGATTTTGGCAGGTGGAAGTTGGTCATCAACACATCGACTGCACGAAACCGGTAGCCGGGCGTGATGAAAATATCAGTTGCACCGGACCACGGCTCTATCGTGCCATCACCCCGTGCCGCGCTTTCCAGCAATCTCAGGGATGTCGTGCCAACGCTCACGATCCGCCCACCCCGCGCACGGACGGCGTTCAATGCCGCCGCCGTTTCCGCGCGCACGACGCCGATTTCCGAATGCATAACGTGGTCGTCGGTATCGTCGGCCTTGACCGGCAAAAACGTGCCTGCCCCAACGTGGAGCGTAACGAAATGCTGTTCGACACCGCGCACCGACAGCCGCTCCAGCAGCTCAGGCGTGAAATGCAAACCGGCAGTGGGGGCGGCCACGGCACCCGCCTCATCGGCATAAATCGTTTGATAATCAACGATATCCCGCTCGTCGGCGGGGCGTCGGAGAGCGATATATGGCGGCAAAGGCACAACACCAAATTCGGCAAGCGCAGCGTCCAGCGCTTGACCGGACCGGTCGAACCGGAAAGTGATTTCACCCGACGACTTTGTGACGACACGTGCCGAGAGCGCAGTATCGGCTTCCCCAAATCGAACCAGCTCGCCGTCGCGTACCTTCTTGGCGCCGCGCACGAAAGCCCGCCAAGTGTCGGGCGCTTCACGCAAATGCAAGCGTGACACCGAGTCGGGCCACCTGCCCGTCCCGCTCGCGTGTCCCCGTTAACTGCGCCGGCAGAACCCGTGTGTCGTTAAAGACGAGCGCATCGCCCGGCTCTAGCAGATCCGGCAGATCACGCACGATACGGTTACCTAACGACTTTCCCGGCTCGACCAAAAGCAATCGCGCTGCATCCCGTGGTGAAACGGGGCGCAGCGCGATATTGGCGTCGGGCAGATCAAAGTCGAACGTATCGACACGCATCGTCAGCGCACCTGCAAGCAGTGATCAGGCGTCCGCCGCAACCTTCATCGTGTTGATGCTGTCCGGGTTGCGAACAGGCTCGCCGCGGGCGAACTTGTCGACGTTCTCCATGCCTTCGATCACACGGCCCCAAGCGGTATATTGCTTGTCGAGAAATGATGCGTCGTCGAAGCAGATGAAGAACTGCGAGTTGGCACTGTTCGGGCTCTGCGAGCGCGCCATGGAGCAGACGCCACGAACGTGTTTCGTGTCATTAAACTCAGCCGCGAGGTCCGGCTTCTTGGAGCCGCCCGTGCCTGTGCCGGTCGGATCGCCACCCTGCGCCATGAAGCCATCGATGACACGATGAAACACCACCCCATCGTAAAAGCCGTCACGCGCCAATTCCTTGATGCGGGCCACATGGTTTGGCGCGACGTCCGGCAAAAGTTCAATAACGACCTCGCCTTTGGTGGTGTCCAGAATAATCGTGTTTTCGGGGTCTTTAATATCAGCCATGTTTGGCTCCTACCTGTTAAAATGAGTGCTTATTGCTGATCAGCGGTCCGCATACGAACGATCGTGTCCGGGTTGTCGACAGTGCCGTTGCTGGCAACTGACCCACGCTTGACCGCGTCGATCTTATCCATTCCGTCCGTCACTTTGCCGACAATCGTATACTGGCCGTCGAGATGTGGCGCGGGGGCGAACATAATAAAGAATTGCGAGTTCGCACTGTTGGGGCTCTGTGACCGTGCCATACCAAGCGTGCCGCGCTCGAATGATTTATCGGAAAACTCGGCGTCAAGATCGGGAAGGTCCGAACCGCCCATGCCGGTGCCTTGCGGGTCACCGGTTTGTGCCATGAAGCCTTCGATGACACGGTGAAATTTGAGGCCATCGTAGAAGCCGTCGTTCGATAGGCTTGTAAGACGCTCCACGTGCTTGGGCGCGACATCAGGATAAAGTTCAATCATCACCGGCCCGTCCTTGGTTTCCAGAACCAAAGTGTTGGCCTCGCTGGCAGCATGCGCCGCGCCGGTTAGGGCGACGACAAAGAATAAGGCGGTGAGTGTTTTAGTGAGGGGCACGTGTTCGTCCTTTTAAAGTGGTTTGCGCTAATGCGCCTGTTTCTTGGCAACGAGCGCCGCCCGCACCGGTTCCGGCACGAACGGTGCGATATCGCCGCCCATTTTCCATATCTGGCGCACGAGGGTGCCCGTTATGTGGCGGCTTTGCGGTTGAGCGGGCACAAAGACGGTCTGAAGCGCCGGTGCCATCGTGCCATTCATACCGGCCATCTGCATCTCGTAATCAAAATCCGTAGCGTCGCGCAGGCCACGCAGAAGCAGCGTGGCACCGTGTTCTGCAGCGACGTCCACCAGCAAACTGCTGAACGAAATCACCTCGACTTCAGGCAGACCGGCTTCGTCCATGCAGGCGCGAATTAAAGTTGCCCGCTCCTCAAAATGAAAAGTCGGCGCTTTGGACGCCTGAACGCCGATGGCAACAATCAATCGGTCCGCGAGCCGCGTTCCGGCGCGCAAAACATCGAGATGACCATTCGTTAGCGGGTCGAAAGAACCGGAATACAACGCAGTAGTCATGGTGCGGTAGCCGTCGAGGAAGGTGCGTTTCCGCACAACCGTTCAGCAAACTGACAGGATAATTGAACCAATATGCCCATCACGGGGTTAGACGACGACCGGATGCCAGCGTGTGACCCGGTAATTGACGAAAACAGGAACGGAAAAGACGCCATGATCATTCTCCTTCTCGCGGTCGCTATGACAGCCATATTGATGGGTGCCACCATCGTTTCCGGCCTCAACGACGACAAAACGCGCGCGCAAAAGATCAGCACCCGCAAGTAGTATTTACTCTGCATCAGCCGCTTCCGCTTCCGGTGCATCGTCTGTTTCTTCCGGCTCGCTGACACGCTCAACCGAAACGACGTTCTCGTCCTCACCGGTCCGGAAGATCGTCACGCCCTTGCTCGCGCGGCTGGCGATGCGAACATTGTCTACCGGCACACGGATTAGCTGGCCTTTGTTGGACACCAACATGATTTGGTCGTTCTCATCGATTGGAAATGCTGCCACCAGACTGCCGATTTCGTCCGCCTTGGAGATATCCGTGGCCTTGATACCCTTGCCGCCTCGGCCCGATACGCGGAAATCGTAGCTCGATGTGCGTTTGCCGAAGCCCTTCTCACTCACCGTGAGCACGAATTGCTCAAGCCCTCCCATCTCCGCATATCGATCCGGCGAAAGACCGGTGTCCACCACGGCTTCATCTTCATCGTCGGAAACGAATTCTTCCCCGTCATCGCCCTGCATGGCACGCCGTGCAGCCGAGGCGAGGCGCATGTAGGCGAGCCGTTCCGCAGGCGTGGCCTGTGAACCGCGCAGTATGGCCATCGAGATCACACGGTCGGTCGCGCCAAGGCGGATACCCCGCACACCGACGGAATTACGACCCGCGAACAGGCGCACATCCTCGCTGCGGAAGCGGATTGCCTGGCCATCGGCCGTGGTCAGCATCACATCATCGTCCGGCGAACAGGTGTCGACGCCGACGATGCCATCGCCGTCCTCCAATTTCATAGCGATCTTGCCATTGACGTTGACGCGCTGGAAATCCGACAACTTGTTGCGCCGCACGGTGCCGCGAACCGTGGCAAACATGACGTCCAGTTCACCCCAACTATCCTCATCCTCCGGCAGCGGCATGATGGACGTAATCCTCTCGTTTGGCTCCAGCGGCAGCAGGTTTACCAACGCATTGCCGCGCGTGTTCATGCGCCCGACGGGCAGCTTCAACACCTTCATCTTGTAGGCAATGCCGCGTGAGGAGAAAAACAGCACCGGCGTGTGAGTGTTGGCCACGAACAATCGGGTGACGAAATCTTCGTCCTTCGTCTTCATGCCCGCGCGGCCCTTACCGCCCCGGCGCTGGGCGCGATATTCGGCAAGCGAAACGCGCTTGATGTAACCACCGTGGGTCATGGTCACGACCATATCCTCGCGGGGGATCAAATCTTCGTCGTCTATGTCGAACCCGCCATCTAGAATCTCGGTCCGGCGCGGTTCGGCAAATTGCTCGCGCACTGCGGCCAGTTCGTCCTTGATGATTGATTGCACCCGCGCACGTGAGCCGAGGATGTCGAGATAATCCCGAATTTCGGTGGCGATCGTGTTCAACTCGTCCGCGATCTCATCGCGTCCCAGCGCCGTCAGCCGTTGCAGGCGAAGGTCGAGAATGGCGCGGGCCTGTTCTTCGGAAAGGTTGTAGGTGCCGTCGCTTTCGTCGACCCGATGACGCGGATCGTCGATCAGCGCAATAAGCGGCGCCACATCTTTGGCGGGCCAACGGCGCTCCATAAGTTGTGCCCGAGCGGTCGCGGGGTCCGGCGCGGCGCGGATGAGCGCAATAACCTCGTCAATATTGGCGACGGCAATCGCAAGACCGACCAGCACATGAGCCCGGTTGCGGGCTTTGTCGAGCAGGAACTTCGTGCGCCGTGTGACAACCTCTTCGCGGAAGGAAACGAACGCGCGCAGCATGTCGAACAGCGTTAGCTGCTGCGGCCGCCCGCCATTCAGCGCCACGAAATTGCAGCCAAAGGACGATTGCAGGGGCGTATAGCGATAAAGCTGGTTCAGCACCACATCGGCATTGGCGTCACGCTTCAGGTCGACCACGACGCGATAGCCGTGCCGGTCGCTCTCATCGCGGAGCGCGGCGATACCTTCGACGCGCTTCTCGCGGACGAGATCGCCAATCTTCTCGACCATCGAGGCTTTGTTCACCTGATAAGGAATCTCGGTGACGACAATGGACTGGCGGTCCCCCGCCTTATCCTCGATATTGACGCACCCGCGCATTAGCACCGAACCGCGCCCCGTCTCATAAGCCAGGCGAATGCCGCCGCGACCAAGAATGACACCGCCGGTCGGGAAATCCGGGCCGGGAACGATGTCCAGCAGATCTTCCAGCGACAGGTCCGGGTCGTCGATCAGCGCCAGACAAGCATCGATCACTTCGCCTAGATTGTGCGGCGGAATGTTCGTCGCCATGCCGACGGCAATGCCGCCTGCGCCATTGACCAGCAGGTTGGGAAAGCGCGCCGGCAGCACCATCGGCTCCCGCTCGCGGCCATCGTAGTTGGCCTGAAAGTTGACGGTCGCTTTGTCGATATCTTCCAGCAACGTGGAGGAAATCTTCTCCAACCGGCATTCGGTATAGCGCATGGCGGCGGCCTTATCACCATCCACTGAGCCGAAGTTGCCCTGCCCGTCCACGAGCGGTGCGCGCATGGCGAAATCCTGCGCCATACGGACGAGGGCGTCGTAGATCGAGGAATCGCCGTGGGGATGGAACTTACCCATCACCTCGCCGATCACACCAGCAGACTTGCGGTAGCCCTTCGAATTCTCCAGCCCCATCTCGTGCATGGCGTAGAGAATGCGCCGGTGAACCGGCTTCAGCCCATCCCGCACGTCAGGCAAGGCTCGGGACACGATCACGCTCATGGCGTAATCCAGATAACTGCGCTGCATTTCCGATACGATGGAGATGGGCTCGTGTATCTCGCCCGTCAGCACGCCGCGCGGAGCATCCGCTTCGCTGCCGGTTTCGTCCGCTGCCGTGTTGTCGTCTTCCGGCAGGTCGTCGTCGGTCGGGTCCGCCACGTCATACTCCGTTGAACCCGCACCGGATTCGTTTTCTATTGCTTGTGCGAAACTATCTCATTTAAACAGCCGAAACAAATGACAGGCAGAGTTGAAGCCGAGATAAACGGAACACTTACAGAGGCTTGGGATGGCTTTATCCGCTACACAGCTTTTTCTTTCCCGCCGGTTAGCTTAGGGGACAGTTTTTGCGATAGGGAACCGCTGATCCCACGCGAAAAGGCAGCACCATGATTAGTCTCGACGGCTGGCTCAACGCCTTCGCCACGTTCTTCGTCACCATCGACCCGCCCGGCATGGCGGCGATATTTCTAGGGCTGACCGCCGGGCTGTCCAGCGCCGAACGGGCGCAGGTCGCATGGCGCGGCACGGCAACGGGCATGTCGATTATCATCGTGTTCACGCTCGTTGGCGGTTCGCTCCTAAGCCTGCTCGGCATCACCATGCCGGCCTTCCGGGTGGCAGGCGGGCTGCTGTTGTTTTCCATCGCGTTTGAGATGGTGTTCGAAAAACGCACCGAACGCCGCAACGAGACGGTCGAAAAAATTATGACCCGGGCGGAATTGCACTCGATTGCGGTGTTCCCGCTGGCCATTCCGCTGATTGCAGGGCCGGGTGCAATCTCCGCCGGTATTTTGCTTGCGTCGGAAGCGGAAGACACTCTGGCTTTGGTCGAACCTCTGAGCGCTTTGCTGGCGGTCGGCTTGGTTCTGTTTCTCGCGTTGCGGTTGGCCAACAAGGCAGATGCGTGGCTCGGCGACACCGGACGCGTTATACTGACCCGCTTGCTCGGCATTCTGCTGGCAGCACTGGCCGTTCAGTTCATCGCGGATGGCGCGAAGAAACTGTTTATTTGAGGTCGATGCGGAAAGCCGCGCCGCTTTCGTCGTCCAGATTGTCATCCGCGCGGATCGTCACGTAGTCCGCACTATCTGGAATCGTGACACCGGAAACTGACCGCGTGAAAGGCTGCTCGTTCACATGGGGGTGTGCCAGTTCCCGCGTCGCCAACACCGTGCCGTCCGGCGCAACAACGACGAAACGGTCGGCGTAGTGGTCCCAACCCGTATCCGCATGGCGGATAGTGGCCGAGATCGTCCATGTTCCGCCGCGTTTTTCGGCCTTGGCATTGATGACGTCGGATGGTGACGCGATCGCAGGATATGCCATTGCAAGCAGTGCTATCACGACCAAAGGCGAGCGTATCAATGCAGGAACCTTCCAGAAGTAAATCAGCATGCTAAAGCGGTTCCGCCTAAAACGGAATGTCATCATCCATGTCAGACCCGCCGCCATAGCCGCCACCGGAGTTTCCACCACCGCCGCCACCATAACCCCCGCCGGACTGGCTACCACCGCCACCGCCGTATCCGCCGCCGCCGCTCTGATCGCTGACATATCCGCCACCGCCGCCTTGACCGCCGCCGCTGTCACCGCGCCCGTCAAGCATTGTCAGCGTGCCGTTAAATCCCTGCAAAACCACCTCGGTCGAATATTTCTCAACGCCGTCCTTGTCGGACCATTTGCGCGTCTGAAGTTGGCCTTCGACATAGACCTTGGAGCCTTTCTTCACGTAGTTCTCGATGACCTTGCACAGGCCTTCGTTGAAACAGACGATCCGGTGCCACTCGGTCTTTTCCTTGCGCTCGCCGGAATTCTTGTCGCGCCAGCTTTCGGATGTCGCGATGGAGAAGTTCGCAATCGGCCGTCCGTCCTGAGTGCGGCGAATTTCCGGGTCGCGGCCCAGATTACCGATCAGAATGACCTTGTTGACGCTGCCTGCCATGATTCACCTCTTGATACTGCCAGCGCCATCGCGTGATAGCGCGCTATACCGCCTTTCTGGCACAACCCGCACTGCAATGCTGCGATTTCCGGCGGTCATCCACACTGAATTGGCCGACCAGAATCACGTCGCACGTTTCGTCTGTTCTATTTATGTTCTATGCATGAAGTCTCGGCAGGTCGAGTCACGCCGCTCGTCCGGTTCTTGGAACATCCGGCGCGATTGCCTATTGTCCAGCCAGCGCCAAACTTCCCGACCGCGTTTTCAGAAAGACTTCCTTTATGACCAAACTGAACGCCGCCGAACGCGCGGCCCGCCGCGCCCATGACGAACGGCTGATTTCCGTTCGCGGCGCGCGCGAGCACAACCTGAAGAACATCGATATCGACCTGCCGCGCGACTCCCTTATCGTGATGACGGGCCTGTCCGGCTCCGGCAAATCATCCCTCGCCTTCGATACGATCTATGCAGAAGGCCAGCGCCGTTACGTGGAGTCTCTCTCCGCCTATGCCCGCCAATTTCTGGAAATGATGCAAAAGCCGGATGTTGACCAGATCGATGGTCTGTCGCCCGCCATTTCCATCGAGCAGAAAACCACATCCAAGAACCCACGTTCGACCGTCGCCACGGTGACGGAAATCTACGATTATATGCGCCTTCTGTTTGCCCGCGTTGGTGTTCCGTATTCGCCAGCCACCGGCCTGCCTATCGAAAGCCAGACAGTCAGCCAGATGGTCGACAGGGTGATGGCACTGGAGGACGGCACGCGCCTCTACCTGCTCGCCCCCATCGTGCGCGGGCGCAAGGGGGAATACCGCAAGGAACTGGCGGAATTGCAGCGAAAAGGCTTTGCGCGCGTCAAGATCGACGGCGCGTTCCACGAGATTGCCGAAGCCCCTGCGCTCGACAAGAAATACACCCACGATATCGACGTGGTAGTCGACCGCATCGTGGTGCGGGAAGACATGCAAACCCGGCTGGCGGACTCGCTCGAAACCGCGCTTCGACTGACGGATGGCATGGCGGTCGCCGAACTGGCCGACAAGCCGTTGCCACCTGAGGAAACGCAGGAAGGCGGTTCCAAGAACAAATCGCGCAACGAAACCCACGAGCGGCTAATCTTTTCCGAGAAATTCGCCTGCCCGGTCTCCGGCTTCACGATTCCCGAGATCGAGCCGCGCCTGTTCTCGTTCAACAATCCATTTGGTGCCTGCCCGGCTTGCGATGGCCTTGGCACCCAGCAGAAAATCGACGAGAACCTCGTCGTGCCGGACCCTGAGCTTACGTTGACGAAGGGTGCCATTGCACCATGGTCGAAATCGTCCAGCCCGTCGCCTTATTACGCCCAGACGTTGAAGGCGCTCGGCAAGGTGTTCAAGTTCAAGCCGACGGATAGCTGGAAGGATATTTCAGCCGAGGGCCAGACGGCCATCCTGTTCGGCACGGGCAAGAAGCCTGTCACCTTCACCTATGATGACGGCTTGCGGACCTACAAGACGACGAAGCCGTTCGAGGGCGTGATCGGCAATCTCGAACGCCGCTGGCGCGAGACGGAAAGCGCATGGATGCGCGAGGAAATCGAACGCTACATGTCGCGCAAGCCGTGCCTGACCTGCGAGGGCTACCGGCTCAAGCCGGAATCGCTGGCGGTGAAGATTGCAGACACTCACATCAGCCAGGTCGCCGAATTGTCCATCCGCCACGCGCACGAATGGTTCGACGCGCTGCCGGAAAGGCTGACCGACAAGCAGAACGAGATCGCCGGGCGGATCCTGAAAGAAATTCGCGAGCGGCTGAAATTCCTGAACGATGTGGGCCTCGATTACCTCACCCTGTCGCGCAATTCCGGCACCCTGTCCGGCGGCGAAAGCCAACGTATCCGGTTGGCATCGCAGATCGGCTCCGGTCTGACGGGCGTGCTCTACGTGCTGGACGAGCCGTCCATCGGCCTGCATCAGCGCGACAACGAGCGCCTGCTGGAAACGCTGCGCCACCTGCGCGACCTTGGCAATACAGTCATCGTGGTCGAACACGACGAGGACGCGATCCTGACCGCCGACCACGTTGTCGATATCGGCCCCCGCGCGGGCATCCACGGCGGTCGTATCATCGCATCCGGCACGCCGGCAGGACATCATGGCCGCGCCGGAATCGATTACCGGTAAATATCTGTCCGGTGAATGGTTCATCGACGGGCATCGCAAGCGGCGCAAGGTGGTCAAGAAACGCGCGGTGAAAGTCGTCGGCGCTACCGGCAACAACCTGCAGAACGTCACCGCTTCGATTCCGCTTGGCACGTTCACCGCTGTCACCGGCGTGTCCGGTGGCGGCAAGTCCACGTTCCTCATCGAAACGCTCTACAAGGCCGCCGCCCGCACGCTCAACAAGGCGCGCGCCATGCCAGCCAAGCACACGAAGATCGAGGGGCTGGAGCATATCGACAAGATCATCGATATCGACCAATCCCCCATCGGACGCACCCCGCGCTCCAACCCGGCCACCTATACCGGCGCGTTTACACCGATCCGCGAATGGTTCTCCGGCCTGCCGGAATCGAAGGTGCGCGGTTACAATCCGGGGCGTTTTTCGTTCAACGTAAAGGGCGGACGCTGCGAAGCCTGCCAGGGTGACGGTCTCATCAAGATCGAGATGCACTTCCTGCCGGACGTGTACGTCACCTGCGACGTGTGCAACGGCAAACGCTACAACCGCGAAACGCTGGAGGTCGAGTTCAAGGGCAAGTCCATCGCCGACGTGCTGGACATGACGGTGGAGGAAGCCTGCATTTTCTTCGCCGCCGTGCCATCCGTGCGCGACAAGATGGAAACGCTGAAACGGGTTGGCCTTGACTATATCAAGGTCGGACAGCAGGCGACCACCCTTTCCGGCGGTGAGGCGCAGCGTGTGAAGCTGTCGAAGGAACTGTCCAAACGCGCCACGGGTCGCACGCTCTACATTCTTGACGAGCCGACGACCGGCCTGCACTTCCACGATGTCGCCAAGCTGCTGGAAGTGCTGCACGAACTCGTCGACAGCGGAAACACGGTCGCGGTGATCGAGCACAACCTCGACGTCATCAAGACCGCCGACTGGGTGCTCGACCTTGGCCCCGAAGGTGGCGACGGCGGCGGCGAACTGGTGGCCGAAGGCACGCCGGAAGATATCGTAAAAGTCGAACGCTCCCACACCGGTCGGTTCCTGAAGGAATTGCTCGAACGGCGCGGCAAACCAGCGCTGGAAGCGGCCGAATAGCGCACCTGCATCGTTGAACCGCGAATTAAGGTTATTGCAGGCAGTCTCGGTCCACGATTTCAGCGAAATGTGGACGAGCCCGTGACTGAACACACCGAAACATCCGGCAGCATGATTGTGGCGGTTTCCACGCTTATTTTCGAGGCGTTGTTCAATCCGGTCATGCTCGGCATCTATGCGATGACCGCGCTGTTTCTCGGCTACGACGCGCTCAACAAGGGCTGGAAGAACTCGCTGACACACCGCATGACGACCGGCATCGGCGCGACGATCCTGCTGATCGCCCTCAACTCCCTGATGATTCCGACTGTCGTGCTGTGTGTTGACTGGGTGGCAGGTGCATACGATGCACTCGGCGTTCCCCACCTGCCAACTGCCGTGTGGGTCGGCGTTCCGCTCATTCTCGTCGCTGGTTTCGGCATGATCTGCGGAGATTTCGTCGACTATCTCACTCACCGGGCGATGCACTGGAAATGGCTCTGGCCAATCCACGCCGTTCACCATTCCGATGAAGACGTAAACGGCCTGACGACCTTTCGCGTGCATGTGCTGGAAGTGCTGCTCATGCAGGTCAGCCACGTTCTCCTGCTCACATGGCTCGGCATGCCTGCAGAAGCGCAGGGACTGGGGGCAACGCTACTGTTGCTGCACAATGTCTATGTTCATTCGAGGATCGACTGGACCCACGGCCCCGTTCCGCCTTCTCGTCGCTTCGCCGCGGTTTCACCTGTGGCACCATGCGGATGTCCGCATTGCGCACGACAAGAACCTCGCCAATCTCATACCGCTTTGGGACAGGCTGTTCGGCACCTATTACGAGCCCGGCCCGTGCCATGAAAAGACCGGCTCGCGCGACACCCGACATGCGGATGTCGTCTCGCTGATGGCCTCGCCCTTTACGATCTGGGCCGGATATCTGAAGCCGAAGAAGAAGGCGGCCAACCGCCCTGCGATCGCTCCCGAACAGGCTCAAGCACAGCCCCGGTAACTGCTCGTCAACACCTGTGTTTGCATTGCGGCACCCCCTGCAAACATTGCATGGCTCACGTGCGCGCTTTGCGTTCGTAAATTTCGATAGCTGCTCCTAACTGTTGGTCAACGGCGACGCCCTCATCGCCGTGATTTGAAACCGGCCGGCTAGAGAAGTCGGCAAATCGAAAAGAGCTACATTATGGATATCATCGACAACGTCCGCACATGGAATCGCGTTCGCAAGACACGAAACGAGCTTTACAGCCTGTCCAACCGTGAACTGTCCGACCTGGGCATCGCACGCGGCGACATTCCACGGATCGCACGCAACGCCGTTCGCTGAACCGCGTTAAGAATTCGGTAACCGTATCCTCCCATACTGTACCGATAGACGGACCGGCTGTTCCTCCCACAGCCCGTTCGACAAGACAGCGCCCACCGGTTCCTCCCCCGGTGGGCGTTTGTCGTTTGTGGTCGCGCTTTTCCCGCGTTAGATAAAGGTCATGACACAAGAACCAACACACATCATCGGCGGCGGTCTCGCGGGTAGCGAAGCGGCATGGCAGCTGGTGCAGCGCGGCATTCCCGTTATTCTGCACGAGATGCGCGGCGTGCGCGGCACCGAAGCGCACCATACCGACGATTTGGCAGAGCTCGTTTGCTCCAATTCCTTTCGCAGCGACGACGCCCGCGCCAATGCGGTCGGACTTATTCACGAGGAGATGCGGCGCGCGGGCTCGCTCATAATGGCGATGGCGGACCGCAACCGCGTGCCCGCAGGCTCTGCGTTGGCGGTGGACCGCGTAGCCTTCGCCCGTTCCGTTACAGAGGAATTGGAGCAGCACCAGCTCGTGACCGTCCGCCGCGAAGTGGTAGAAGGCTTGCCGCCACAGGAATGGGGGCCGACCATCATCGCCACCGGCCCCCTCACCGCTCCGGCTCTGGCGGCATCCATCGCAGCCGAGACCGGCGAAGATGCGCTCGCTTTCTTCGACGCCATCGCGCCTATCGTACATTTTGACACGATCGACATGGACACCGCCTGGTTCCAGTCCCGCTACGACAAGTCCGCTCCGGGCGGCGACGGCAAGGATTACATCAACTGCCCGATGGACCGGGAGCAGTACGAGGCCTTCATCGACGCCCTGATCGGCGGCGACCAGGCCGAGTTCAAACAGTGGGAAAACGTGCCCTATTTCGACGGTTGCCTGCCCATCGAGGTTATGGCCGAGCGGGGCCGCGAAACCCTCCGCCACGGTCCGATGAAGCCGATGGGCCTGACGAATGCACACAACCCGACCGTCAAAGCCTATGGGGTCGTGCAGTTGCGGCAGGACAATGCGCTCGGCACGCTCTACAATATGGTGGGCTTTCAGACGAAGCTGAAATACGGCGCGCAAACCGAGATTTTTCGCATGATTCCGGGACTGGAACAGGCCGAATTCGCACGCCTAGGCGGGCTGCATCGCAATACCTATCTGAATTCGCCCGATCTTCTCGACAGGACCCTGCGCCTGAAATCTCGGCCACACATCCGTTTCGCAGGCCAGATCACAGGCTGCGAGGGTTACGTGGAATCGGCAGCCATTGGCCTGCTGACCGGACGTTTTACCGCTGAGGAACGGGCCGGACGCTTGCCTTCTGTACCTCCGGAAACGACGGCGCTGGGTGCCCTGCTCGGTCATATCACCGAGGGCCACATTGCCTATGCCGAAGACAGGGGCCGGAAGTCTTTCCAGCCCATGAACGTCAATTTCGGCCTTTTCCCGCCTGTTACAATCACCAAGCCTGACGGCCATGAGGGACGCTGGCGGGGCAAGGACAAGGCGCACGCCAAGAAGTTCGCCGTGACAGGTCGCGCGCTGGATGACGTCGATGCTTGGCTCGCGCAGGATGGCGTGCGGCTCGAAGCAGCCGAGTAGTCAGATGCGCCCGCTTCGCGCGGCGCGCCATATCTTCCACTGAACACGAAGCGGAGACAGGCGCGGCGGCGCGTTCTGAATGTCGATCGGGTCCGCTTGGGCGGCGAGCAGAATGCGCTCCGAGGCAACGAGCGGCAGATAGCCCAGATGCGCGCCGTTCCCGTCCCGCTCCGCTTCCCCGATTGCAGCACGCGCCTTGGCCAGATGGTCCAGCCCGTATTCCGCAAATGCCTGTATCGCAGGCGCGCGCGTATCGACATCCGACGCTGTGAATGACGCGGCATCAAAGCCTGTCGCAGCCAACAGGTCGGATGGCAGATACACGCGCTGGCGCTGCAACAGATCCACCATCTGCACGATCACGTCCGTCACCGTTTCGGCAACGCCCGCGTGGCCGCTCGCGCCTGCCCGCTCCGCATAATGGTCGCTATCCGCGCACAGCCATGCAAGCTGGTAAAGCGCCGAACGCGTTTCGCCTGCATAGCCTTCGAACATGTCACGTGGGCCCATCGGGTCGGCGTAAAGGTCAAAGACATGGGCAGCGATCTTGGCATCGAATGTCTGCGGCGGCAGCTCGTATTGCGCCATAAGCGCCAGCAACGCGCGCGCAACGGGATGGCCGGATGCCTCCTCGCCACGACTGCCGAACACGATATCCGCCCACCATTGCAACCGAACTTCCCCCGCCATCGGCTCGCTTACGATGCGTGAAATGGCAACCAATTCGCAGTGCCATGCTCGCAAAACGATGGTGGCGTCGCGCATAGGATGCGGCATGAGAAGTGTTGCCAGCCATACCGGACGGTCACGTTCGCGGAGTAGATTGGAGCAATGGCGCAGATCGTCTTCCGTGACAGCGCTCATTCCACCGCCAGCAAAGCTGCCGCAATCGCCCGGCCCTCCGCCAACAACACATTGAAGGTGCGGGCGGCAGCGCCAGTGCTCATCGGCTCGGCACGAATGTTTCGTTTGGCGCAGGCTACGAGAATTTCGTCCGACAAGGGCACAAGATCCGCCCCGGTGCCGACGAGCAATACTTCAACCCCATCTTCGCTGAACAGCTGGTCCAATGAGGCTGAACTTATTTCTCCCGAAACCTTCGGCGACCAGGCATGGATTCCGCTTGGCAAGCACAAAATCGACCCGCGGTGGGACATGTCGGCAAACCGGAACCCGCCATTGCCATATGTGTCTATCGGCGCGCGACCCGGAAAGTGCGCGGGCTGCATCGCCATCGCGGCAGATGGCGGCGCTCCACTTTCGTCGGAAGCCACTTACGTGACCTCCTGCGCTTCCTGTCCGGTGTAGGGCGACGGGTCGTCCCGATCCATTGCGCCGGGGCGCAGCTTGAACAGAATGAGCAGCGGCGCGGCGATGAAGATCGACGAATAGGTGCCGACCACAATGCCAAAGATCATGGCAAAGGTGAAACCGGCCAGCACTTCCCCGCCGAGGAAATATAGTGCCGCCAAGGCAAGTAAAGTCGTCAACGACGTCATGATCGTGCGCGAGAGCGTGTCGTTGATCGACAAATCGAGCAGTCCGCTCATGGGTTTCGACTTGTATTTTCGCAAATTCTCACGGATTCGATCATAGACCACCACCGTATCGTTCAGCGAATAGCCGACGATTGTTAGAATGGCCGCGATTGACGACAGCGAGAATTCGATCTGCAACAGCGCGAACATACCAATGGTAAGAATGACGTCGTGCAACGTCGCCATCACCGCACCGAGCGCGAACTGCCACTCGAAGCGGAACCAGATATAGACCATGATCGCCAACAGCGAGGCGATGACGGCGATCGTGCCCGCCTGCGCCAATTCACCGGAAACCGTTGGCCCGACAACTTCCTGACGGCGGAACTCGTGGTCCTCGTCCATCACCGCCCGCACCTTCGCGAGCGCGCTTTGCTCGGCATTGTCACCCGCATCCTGACCTTCGATGCGGATCAGCACTTCATCCGGCGCGCCGAACTCCTGCACCTGAACGTCGCCGAGATTCAAACCCGCCATCCGGGCGCGAATTTCGCTAAGATCTGCCTGACCGGACGTCGCCTTGTATTCGATCAGCGACCCGCCCTGAAAGTCGATGCCATAGTTGAGGTTCTGCACCACGAACAGGCCGAGCGACCCGACGAGCAAAATAGCCGAAAGCGGGAACGACAGTTTGCGCCACTGCATGAAGTGGATGTGGGTGTTGTCCTTCACCAGCTTCAGGAACGAACGCGGCAGTTCGCGCGGGCGTCGCCAGCGCAGCCAGAGCGAGATGAGCAGACGAGTCAATGTGAACGCCGTGAACACGGACGTAACGATCCCGATTGCGAGCGTGACTGCGAAGCCCTTGATCGGGCCGGACCCCAGATAGAAAAGGATGAACGCGGCAATCAGCGTGGTGATGTTGGCGTCCAGAATGGTGCCGAGCGCCTGACGGAAGCCCACATCGACGGCCTGCAACAGAGTGCGGCCGGTGCGCTTTTCCTCGCGAATTCGCTCATAAATCAACACGTTGGCGTCCACCGCCATGCCCATTGTCAGCACGATACCGGCAATGCCTGGCAGCGTCAGCGTTGCACCGATCAGCGAGAGACCGCCTAGGATAAGCCCCACATTGGCGGCTAAAGCCAACACGGCGATCGCACCGAGCAGGCCATAAACGAGCATCATAAAGACGACGACGAGAATACCGGCGATGATGGAAGCGATCTGGCCGGAATCGATTGAATCCTGCCCGAGACCCGGGCCGACCGTGCGTTCTTCGACGAACGAGATGTCCGCTGGCAATGCACCCGCTCGCATCAATACGGCCAGTTCGTTTGCGCTTTCCGCGCTGAAATTACCGGAAATTTGCCCGGACCCGCCGCAGATCGCGTCACGAATGACAGGAGCGGAGATGGACGTGTTGTCCAGCACGATGGCAAAGCGATTGCCCACATTGTTCGTTGACAACGTGCAGAAGCGTTTTGCGGCTTTTGTGTTGAAGCGGAAGCTGACGATTGGTTCGTTGGTGCGGGAATCGAAGCCTTGCTGGGCGTCGTTGAGGTCTTCGCCGGATATCTCGACCCGCTTGCGGATTAGAATGTTCGGCTCCGGTGATTCGGGCTCGTTGGTCTGAATGACCTCGGACCCGACCGGCGGACGGTTGGCGAGGGCGTCGTTCACGTTCATGGTCTCATCGACCATGTAGAACCCGAGCTTTGCAGTGGTGCCGATACGGCGTTTCAACGCTTCGGGGTCGTCTGCACCCGGCACCTGCACGATGATGCGGTCGACACCCTGCCGCTGAATGATCGGTTCGGTCGTGCCGAACTCGTCAACACGACGGCGAATGACTTCGATGGATTGAGAAACCGCTGCGCGCAGACGTTCGTCAACGCCTTCATCCGTCAGCCGATAAACCAGCGTGTCGGGCTGGGGCTGCGTTTGCTCAACTTCCGCGACACCCAAACCGCCAAGAACGCCGGAGGTGGAAACCGGGTCGAGCAGGCTCGACAGCCGTTCCTGCGCTGCCGGTGCATCGGATGCTTCGAGCAGCCGCAGCGTCACGAAACCGCCACGGTCCGAAATACCGGCATACCCGATCGGTCCCTGTTCCCGGTCCCGCATCAGCAGGCGCACGTCGGACAACAGCGTTTCAAGCCGTTCGGTTACGAGATCGTCCCGCTCGACACGCACCTGAAGATGCACTCCGCCCTGCAGGTCCAGACCCAGATTGATCTGGCTGTTCGGCATCCAGTCCGGCAGGCTGGCAGCGCCATCCTTCGACAACACGTTCGGGAATGCGAAAAGCAGCCCGATCAGGACGACAGCGAGAGTGCCGAACATCTTCCACGGCGAGAAATGAAGCATGGGGGAGCCTGTACTGGGGAGCCGGAACGTGTCGTGCGCGGCGGAAAGTTACTTGCGGCGTGGAGCGCGGGCCTTGGGCTTCTTCGTCGTGTCATCGCCGTCTTCGACCACAACGTCATCCGCAACCACCTTGGAGTCGTTGGCAGCGACGGGCTGGCCTTTTACGTGAACGTCCGAGATCATCGAGCGCATAACGACGACTTTCGTGCCGGGTGCGATTTCGACTTCGACGCGGGTGTCGTCCATCACCTTTGTCACCTTGCCCACGACACCGCCGCCTGTGACGATCGTGTCGTTGCGCTTCACTGCGCCCAACATTTCGTTACGGGCCTTGGCCTGTTTGCGCTGCGGGTTGATGACGAGAAACCACATGATGAGACCGACGATGAGAATCGGAAACAGAAGTTCCAGCAACCCGCCACCGGGAACACCGGCGGTTTGGGCATAGGCAGGGGTGATGAACATGAGGGCCTCTTGGCAAAGTGCGGGTTTGGGGCGGCGCGCGACGCCGCTTCGGCCGCACCCGCCAACGGGTTGGCCGGAATATAGTCTGTGCCCCCCGCTTTGCAACATGGGAGCAGGCGCTTAGACATCGGGCGCACGATCCAACCTAAGTTTCATCTGATGACCGACCAGATCGCCACCCTCAACGACAAGCTCGACCGGCTACTCGGTCTGCTGGAACGGGCCGTGCCGCCCGCGCACGCGCCCTTCGACGCCGAGGTGGCCGACGCTTTTCGTCTGGAACGCCATACAAACACGGCTTCAGCCGGTCGAAACCGTCAACCGGGTGTCCATGCGCCTGCTGCACGGCATCGACCGGTCCCGCGACACGCTGCTCGAAAACACCCGCCGTTTCGCCAACGGCAAGCCCGCCAACAACGCATTGTTGTGGGGCGCGCGCGGCATGGGCAAGTCATCACTGGTGAAAGCTGCTCACGCGACTGTGCTCGAAACCGAGGCCGACGCTGCCTTGAAACTCGTCGAAATCCACCGCGAAGACATTGATTCCCTACCCGACCTGCTCGGCATCATTCGCGGGCGCACCGAACGGTACATTCTGTTTTGCGACGACCTGTCCTTCGACCACGACGACACGAGCTACAAGTCACTAAAGGCGGCGCTAGACGGTGGTGTCGAGGGGCGGCCGGATAACGTGATCTTTTATGCCACATCCAACCGCCGCCATCTCATGCCCCGCGACATGATAGACAACGAACGCGCAACTGCCGTCACGCCCGGCGAGGCAATCGAGGAAAAGGTGTCGCTCTCGGACCGGTTCGGCCTCTGGCTCGGCTTTCACAAATGCTCGCAGGACGAGTATCTGGCGATGGTAGAAGGCTATCTCGGCCATTTCGCAATCGATGCGACGCTTGACGACGTGAGAAGCGAGGCACTCGAATGGGCAACGACACGCGGCAGCCGCTCGGGCCGCGTTGCGTGGCAGTTCGCGACCGATCTGGCCGGTCGAGACTAGCTACTTCGGCAGATAGTTCAGCGGGTTGACCGGCTGGGAGTTCTTGCGGATCTCAAAATGCAGTTTCGGTTCCGTCGCGTTGCCGGACGCGCCGGATTTCGCGATCATCTCACCCGCACTGACCGATTGGCCGCGCTTCACCATTGTGGCCGACGCATGGGCATATGCTGTGACATATCCACCGGCATGGCTGAGAAGGATCAGCTTCCCGAAATCTTCCAGTTCGCTGCCCGCATAGATGACCGTTCCCGAGCGCGCCGCGCGGACCGGCGTTCCTGTCGGCACCGAAATGTCGATGCCATCATTGGCGCCCGTCGGGGTCGACGCACCGAATTGCGCGATGGTGCGACCGGTGACAGGCCAGCGGAATGTTGTGGTCGCCGATGCCGTCTGCGTTGCCGGCGCGGGTGCCGCGGTGCTGACGGTGCGCGTCACTGTTGCGCGGGGTGTTTCCCTCACCTTGGGCACACTGGCCGTAGTGACTGGGTCGATGTTCTGAGCCGTCGCGTTGGACGCCATGAACCCGTCGCCCGGTATGACGAGGCTTTGTCCCTGCCGCACGCTGTCGCCCGTCAGGCCGTTCGCCTTGCGAAGCGCATCGAGCCGCACATTGTATTTGCGGCTGATAGCGTAGAGCGTCTGACCAGCCGCCACCGTATGGGTTCCGCCTTGGCTTTCGGTCGTGGCCGTGCGGACTGGAGCAGTGTTGCGCGGCGCAGTGGCGCGTAAGTTTGGCGTCGTCACAGGAAGCTGCGCCTGGCTTTCAACGCCCTGCGAAGGCAGCTGTTCGGCCGTCTGCATAGTGTTGACCGGTGCGGCAGCGTTGGAGCGCTGGCCGTGGGAATATGCTGGTATGATGATACGCTGGCCTGCGCTAACTGCACTGGCGCTCGACAGGCCGTTGGCAGCGACAATCGCTTTCACTGGCACGCCAAATCTGCGGGAGAGGCTTTGTAGCGTTTCGCCGGACCGCAACGTGATTCTGCTGCCGCCATCGGCAGACCATCCGGCTACACGTTTGGGAGCGACCGAACCTGTCACGACACCCCGCTCGTCAATTCTCCGGAGCGGAGACACGCCGTTGGTGCGTGGCGGCAGAACGGCGGGAACGGAGGCTGTCGTCTGTGGCGATGTGCGGCCAAGGGCATTCGAGATCGTATTGCGTATAGAGGATGTGCGGCTGATCGGCTGCGTTTCCGTCACCGGCGGCAGTTCATTGCGTGAGACAGACGGGGCGGATTGCAGCGCCGGGCCCTGGCGGAAGCCGGTATTCGGTGCCGCGGGCAGCGCTGGTGCGGCGGACCGAACAGTGCGAATACCATCGCGCACTGGTGCGTCTGGCATACGGTTGAACGATTGCAGACGACCGCCTGATCGTTGAATGAGCGCCTGCTGGTTGGATGTTCTGATGCTGTTCGTAACCAGAGAATCGCCTAGCAATTCCTCGAACCGCACCGCATCCGAGCTGCACCCGCTTGCCAGTGCGAGCATTGCAAACAGCATCATCGTGGAAGGCTGACGCAGGTTTTTTGTCGCTGAAAGCATGTTGGGATCCGTCGAATACGCAAAACTCGTATCCCCGACTAAAGCCCATCACGGTTAATCCGCAGTTAAACGGTCGCCTACAGCGCAATCGCTACACCCGGTTCGAGCATGGTTGTGCGAATGGGAAACAGCGTTTCCCGGTCGAACCGGCTGCCCACTTTCGTAAGCCGCACGACATTCTGCACTTCGCCAGGGTTGCCAATGACGGCAACGACAACGCCGCCAGATGCCAGTTGATCGATAAGATCGCGCGGTGTCTCGACAAACGCACTGTCGACGATGATACGATCGTAGAGTGGTTGCCCGCCCTGCCCTGTGCGCCCGGCGCTTTTGGAGCCATCGGATTGTGCCACCGTGATATTGGCAAGATCGAGCGTTCTCAAAATGCGTTGTGCAGCATCGACCAGCCCACCGTAGCGCTCGACGGAATGCACTTTTCTCGCAAGCCTCGATAGCAGCGCTGCCTGATAGCCTGTGCCGGTGCCTACATCGAGAACGGCTTCGTTGCCCGTGAGGTTCAACGCTGCGATCAGGCGTGCGGTCGTTACCGGCGATGGCATGGTTTGCCCGCATCCGATTGGTAAAGGACGTTGGCCCCATGCTTTATGAATGTGCCCGGTCGGGACGAAGTGGTCGTGCCGGAACGTTTCCACAACGCCCAGCAGTTTGGTGTCGGTAATCCCTACCTCCCGCAGCCGCATAAGATGAGCGACCAACGAACGCTCCTCGCCCTCGCGTGTCTCTTCCGCTTTGACGGTGCGCCCGATCACGCCAGTTTGGCTTTCAGGCCATCGAGATAAGCGTAGTCCGTCATGTCCATCTGCACCGGCGTGACGGCAATGCGCCTGTCCAGCAACGCGGCTATGTCCGTTTCCGGCTGATGTTCCGGCGGGCTGCCCTGAAATTCAAGCCAGAAATACGGCAAACCGCGACCGTCCTTGCGTTCGCCGATGCCAAGCGAATGCTCGAACTTACCCTGCCGGACGACGCTGGTGCCTTGCACCTCATCCGGTTGGCAATTCGGGAAATTGACGTTGAGCAATGTACCTGCCGGGAAATTGAGCGCGAGTAACCGTTTCAGCAAGCCGGGGCCATGCGCCTTCGTAGTTTCCCACGGCGTCGCCCGCGTACCATCGAAACTGAATGCCTGACTGAGCGCGATGGAGCGGACGCCAAGCAGGGTGCCTTCCATCGCCCCCGCGACCGTGCCGGAATAGGTGACGTGATCGCCGACATTCTGCCCGCCATTGACACCGGACAAAACCAGATCGGGCTTTTCGGGCAGCAGTTGACGAATGCCCATGATGACGCAATCGGTCGGCGTGCCGTTAACTGCAAACACCTGTTCGCGCACTTCGCGCACCCGCAGCGGATGGCTGAGTGTGAGCGAATGGGCCAGCCCGCTCTGGTCGGTTTCCGGCGCGACGATCCACACATCGTCGGAAAGACCGCGCGCCAGTTCTTCCATGACGGCAAGCCCGGGTGCGTTGATGCCGTCGTCGTTTGTGATGAGAATACGCATCAGGCTTCAATCACGGTCAGGCCGCCCATGTAAGGTTGTAGAACATCAGGAATGCGGATCGACCCGTCGTCGTTCTGGTAATTTTCCATCACCGCAATAAGCGCCCGCCCAACCGCGATACCGGAGCCGTTCAAGGTGTTGACGAAGCGGGTATTCTTCTCACCTTCCGGCTTATAACGCGCTTTCATGCGTCGCGCCTGAAAATCACCGCACAGCGAGCAGCTCGAAATCTCGCGGTAGGCGTTTTGCCCAGGCAGCCAGACTTCGATATCGTAGGTTTTGCGCGCCGAAAACCCGAGATCGCCGGTGCACAGCAAGACGACGCGGTAATGCAATCCGAGCGCCTGCAGGATGCTTTCCGCACACCCCAGCATCCGCTCGTGTTCCGCTTCACCCTCTTCCGGGGTGGTGATCGAAACGAGTTCCACCTTGTTGAACTGGTGCTGACGCAACATCCCCCGCGTATCCCGACCGGCGGAACCGGCTTCGGCGCGAAAGCAATTCGTAAGCGCCGTATAGCGGCGGGGCAAACTCGCTTCGTCGAGTACACTTTCGCGCACCAGGTTCGTTAGCGGTGCTTCGGCAGTGGGGATGAGCCAGCGGTCATCGGTCGTGCGAAAAAGGTCGTCGGCAAACTTCGGCAAGTTGCCGGTGCCGTAGAGAATCTCGTCACGCACCATAACGGGCGGTGCAACTTCGGTATAGCCGTTATGGTCAACATGCCGGTCCAACATGAACTGACCGAGTGCCCGTTCAAGGCGCGCGAGTTGCCTTTCGAGCAGCACAAAACGGCTACCCGACAGCTTCGCTGCCGCCTCAAAGTTCATCTGCCCGAGCGCTTCGCCCAGTTCGTAATGCTCTTTTGGCTCGAAGGTCAGCTGCGGTTTCTCACCAACCGTTCGCAATTCGACGTTGTCGTTCTCGTCCGCACCGGCAGGAACGTCAGCAGCTGGAAGGTTCGGAATGATCGACAGGGCATTGGTCAGCGCTTGCGAAAGCCGTGCGGATTCCGCTTCGCCGTTTTGCAGAAACGCTTTTAGCTTGGCGACTTCGGCAATAGCAGTCTCTGCCGCTTGCTCGTCACCTCTGGCCTTGGCAGCGCCGATGGTTTTGGACGCTGCATTACGCGCTTCCTGCGCATCCTGCACGTCGCTGATATGCTTGCGCCGCGCCTCATCGGCAGCAATCAACGATTGCGCTTGAGGCTCCAGACCGCGCCGAGCTAGGCCTTCATCGAATGCTTGAGGATTGTCGCGTATCCAACCGATATCGAACATGGTTCAGCCGTTGTCAGAATGAGGCCATAGGCGATGCGGGCGCCTGATTAAGCGTCCGCCTCGCGCTCCCGTTCGAGGCGTTTTCGCTCGATCAGTCTCGTGGCGTAGATGGAGAGTTCGTAGAGAAGCAGCGTTGGCACCGCAAGGCCGATCTGGCTGATCGGGTCCGGCGGCGTCAGCACGGCGGCGGCCACGAATGTGAGTACAACCGCCCACTTCCGCTTCGCCTTCAACCCGGCCTCACTCACCAGCCCGGCCCGTGCGAGCAGGGAAATAACCACGGGCATCTGGAACACCAACCCGAACGCGAAAATCAGCGTCATGATCAGGCTGAGATACTCGCTGACTTTCGGCAGCAATTCGATTGTCGTGGTGCCGGGATCGCCCTGCATTTGCATGGACAGAAAGAACGACATGGCAAGCGGCATGATGACGTAAAACACCAATGCAGCACCGATGAAAAACAGAATAGGTGTTGCGAACAGGAAGGGTAAAAACGCCTGCCGTTCATCCTTATAGAGTCCCGGCGCGACGAACTTATAGACCTGTGAGGCGATGACCGGAAAGGCGATGAAAAGCGCCGTAAAAAGCGCGATCTTCAACTGGGCGAAGAAGAATTCCTGCGGCGCGGTAAAAATCAGCTTCAATTCCTGATTTTCACCAGCCGCCCGTTCGTAGGGCACGACGAGAATCTGGAAGATGTGGTCAGCAAAGATAAATGCCACGACGAATACTATTGCGACCGCAATCAGCGCCTTAATCAACCGCTGGCGCAACTCGATTAGATGCTCCACCAGCGGCGCTGCTGTGTCGTCCATATTGGTGTCGGTTGTCATGTGGTGGCTTTGGCCGCCGGTTTACGGACAGCCGGTTTCTTGGCAGGCGCTTTTTGAGCTGGCGATTTCGCCAAGGCAGCCTTCGGCTTCGGTGAAGAAGCGCGCGACTTGGCAGGCTTTTTGGCCGTCGCCGGTTTGCCCGCACCCTTGGATCTGGCGCTACGCGATTTTGCTTTCGACGCGGGCTTCGCCTTCACCGTGACATCATCGGCCTTACTCTCAGCCGCTGGCGTAGCGGCACCATCCTTTCCGAACGACGGATCCTTCTTCCGAAAATCCTCCGTCGAAAACTTTGCGTCTGGTTTACCGGCGTTCGCGAGCTCGGCCTGTGTCTTCTCAAGGTCGGCCTTCAGCGGGTTCAAGCTGTCTTTGATCGCCTTCGTCGGATTGAGATTGCGAACCTGATTGACGCTGTCCTTGAGCCCGTCGAGTTCCGCCTCGCGTAGAGCATCGTCCATTTGCCGCTGGAAATCGCCAGCCAGACCGCGCACCTTGCGGATCATTTGACCGGCGGTTCGCAGCATTCCAGGCAGTTCGCGCGGACCGACGAACAGGATCGCGACCACGGCGACAACCATCATTTCGGTCCAACCGATATCGAACAAATGCCTGCCCCTTCGCAGATGGAGAAATCAGGCCAAAGTTTCAGCCCGCCCGGATGCGCTAGGTGGTCTTGGACTTTTCTGGAACGACGTCGACGACCTTGTCGTCCCCCTTTTCCAGCTTGTTGTTGGCAACAACATCGTCGTCGTTGTCGTTCAAGCCTTTCTTGAACGAATTAATGCCCTTGGCGACGTCGCCCATCAGGTCGGAAATCTTTCCGCGACCGAACAGCAACACGATAACGACTGCGACTATTACGATCTGCCAAATGCCGATCTGTCCCATATGTCAAACTCCCTCGTTACGCGCCATCGAGGCTGCGCTTTTCCATAATCTAGTGTTTGCGTGCGGGCGCTGCAACACGCCATTGGTCTGGTTCGACGAATAGGGCTACCGCTTTCAGCGCTCGTCCGGCCCGCCCCCCGGCACGAGTAGGCCAAGTTCCTCGATATCATCGAGCCCCAACGGCTCCTCGTCGTCATCCAGCGCCGTGTCGTCGGACGGCATTGGAACATCGAAGGCTGCCGGTAACTGACTCTGCAAAAGGCCCGCGCCTCTCAATTCATCCAAACCGGGCAGATCGCAGATTGCCTCAAGGCCAAAATGGTCGAGAAACTCCGGCGTCGTGCCGTAAGTGACGGGCCGACCGGGGCTTTTGCGCCGACCGCGCATCCGCACCCAGCCGGTTTCCATCAGCACATCGAGCGTGCCCTTGGATGTCACCACGCCGCGAATATCCTCGATTTCTGACCTAGTAACGGATTGGTGGTAAGCGATGATCGCCAACACTTCGAGCGCGGCCTTGGAAAGCTTGCGGGTCTGCACGGCCTCTTTTTGCAGCAGGAAAGACAAATCGTCCGCCGTGCGGAAAGCGTAGGCGTCGCCCACGGCATACAGGTTTACGCCGCGCTGTTCGTAGGTGGCGGAGAGTTCGGCAATGACAGCATCGAGATCGACATCTTCGGGCAGAATTTCGATCAAGGCATTGCGATGAACCGGCTCGGCAGAGGCAAAAAGTACGGCTTCCACCATGCGGATCGCGGTGGGCACGTCTGCCTGAGGTTCACCCGACTTCTGGTTTGCGGGAAACGTGACGACGTTGGAACGGGTCATGTAGATGCGTCCTCATGTGCGGATGCGGTGTAAGGCCTATCGGCAGGCTTGCGGAGGTAAAGCGGCCCAAACGCATTGTCCTGCCGCACTTCCAGCTGCCCTTCCCGCACGAGTTCGAGACTGGCGGCGAAGGATGCTGCCATCACGCTGGCACGGGTCTCCTGCAACGACAGATACTCGGCAAGAAACCGGTCAAGCGCCGTCCATTCGGACAGTTCGCCCATCACCCGCGTGATCGCAGCGCGCGCGTCCTGCATAGACCATCCCTGCCGGTGGGCGATTGTGACGGTGCTGACCGACTCACGCTGCCGCTGCGCCGCATAGGCACTGAGAAGGTCGAACAGGCTTGCGGAAAAAGTCGAGTGCCGCGTCGTCACGACAGGTTCCGGCGCACCACGGGCAAACCGGTCCTGCCCCAACCGGTTGCGGTTCATCAGGTG
Organism: uncultured Alphaproteobacteria bacterium; assembly: GCA_963841615.1. Lineage (GTDB taxonomy): Bacteria > Pseudomonadota > Alphaproteobacteria > Rhizobiales > Rhizobiaceae > Pseudahrensia. The sequence continues at coordinate 110,065 of CAWJDI010000009.1, forward strand.
GCGGGATGCGTCGCGCATGGCTTCCAGCCGCTTTAGGCGAAACGCCAGACGCGCGGCCAGCTCCTCGCCGGTCGGTTCCGGGTCGCCTTCGGGTGCGGGAACGAGAAGGCGCGATTTTAGGTAAGCGAGCCATGCCGCCATCACGAGATAGTCTGCCGCCAGTTCCAACCGCAACCGCCGTGCGCGCTCGACGAATTGCAGATACTGAATGACCAGGGCGAGGATGGAGAGCCGGGTCAGATCGACCTTTTGAGTGCGCGCCATCGTAAGCAACAGGTCAAGCGGCCCTTCGAACCCGTCGATATCGACCATAAAGTCCGGGTCCGAAACTGTCCGGTCAACGGGGTCGGGGCTGTCCCAGAGATCGCTTCCGCCGTCGCTCAAGCTCTACTCCCTTGTCCTCTAAACCGAAAGCGAATCCGCCAACAGGCATTCAAACTCACCACGGCATGCGGCCTCGTCGCTGCTATCCACCGCAATCCGTGCCTGCGCCGCCTCGGACCGCGCCTGAGTTTCTGCACCCGCCTCGTGGCAGGCCCGCGCCACGTCACGCATCTGCTTCATGATGCCGTGGCAGTGAAGCACAATGTCGCACCCGGCGGCGAGGATGCGCTGCGAGCGGTCGAAGTAATCCCCAGAAAGCGCGTCCATTGATACGTCGTCACTCATCAGCAAGCCGTCAAAGCCGATATGGCCGCGTATGATCTCTGCGATCACTTTCGCCGATGTGGTGGCAGGCGCGTCCGGGTCGATCGCCTCGTAGATCGCGTGGGCTGTCATGCCCATCGGCATGTCATTCAACACCCGAAACGGCGCGAAGTCTTGCGCGATCAAATCATCGAGCGACGCCTTGATGCGCGGCAAGTCAGCATGGGAATCGACCAGCGCCCGCCCCTGCCCCGGCATGTGTTTTATCACAGGCAAGACGCCACCCGCCATAAGCCCCTCGGCCTGAGCCCTGCCAAGAGCGACAACCTGCTCGGGCGTATAACCGAACGCCCGGTCACCGATTGCGTTATGGCCCTGCGCTGTGCGCGTATCGAGAACGGGCAGGCAATTTACGTTGATGCCGAGCGGTCGGAGATCGAAAGCGTGAAGGCGGCCCATCAGCCAGGCCGCACGCGCGCCGGCTTCGCGGTCCCGCTCGTACAGCACGCCGATATCTGCCGCCGACCGGTAATTTGTCCAGTGGGGCGGTCGCAAGCGCTGTACACGTCCGCCTTCCTGGTCGACCAGAACCGGCGCGTCCGCCCTGCCGCCTGCTTCCCGCAAGGCCGCGCATAGGTCGGCAACCTGTGACGGGGTGTCGATATTGCGCGCGAATAGAATATAGCCCCACGGCCGCTCCCCGCCAATGAAAGCACGTTCTTCAGCGGAGAGTTCGAGACCTAGAATGCCGGTCGTGAAGGGCTTGAACGACATGATTCGCTCGCGGGGTGATGGGCTTGGACTATCGCATTGCCGCCCTGATACGACCACCTTGAAACAACAAAGGCCCGCACGAAGCGGGCCTTTGCTGGGTCTATCTAGAACGGCTAGCGCGTGACGAAGCAGGACCCACCCGCAGATTTCAGGCGGCTGCAAATGTTATTTGCTTCGCTGCTCGATGCAGCGGGAATGCGGACACGGTAGTAGATGCCTTTGCCTGGAATGTCCGTGCGCTGATAATCCACGCCCTTGCCACCGATAACGCTGGCATAGCGCTGCGACAGGGTGTTGTACGAACTTTTCGCTGCCGCTTCGGAGCGCTGCGACGAAATCTGCACTTTGTAAGGCGATGATGCGGCAGGCGTCGGCTCAGGCTCCGGTGCGGGCGCAGGTTCCACCTTGGCAACTTCGACAGGCTTGGGAGCGGGGGTTGGAACGACCGGCGCAACGATATCAGGGGCCGCGACTTCCGGCTCGGCCACTGCGACAGGCTCCGGCACGACAGGCACCGGCGTAACCGGCGCTGCCGCAATCGTTTCCGCCTCAGGCCCGATCGGATTGGCGGCAGCACTGGCGGTCTCATTCCCAAAGCGGTTTTCCGCCACGTTGGTAACGCTCACCGCACGCGGCGTGGTGCCGTTATCCGTGCTGCCGACGATAGTGCCGTCAGGGCGGACGGTAACCGTGCGGACGGTGCGGGGCGCAAGCGCGTTGGCGGCGCTGCTGTCGGCAATACCGACATTCGTCACCTGTATCGGCGTTTCCTCGCTTTCGAGCAGGGTCGGTTGATCGAGGTCGGCATTGCTGCGCCCTTCGACGGATTTATAGACCGCCTGATCCTGGTTTGGCACGTTTTCGCCACCGGGGTCGGCAGGCCGTTCCTTGGCGGGCGTGTTGTCGGCCATGATGATCGGCGGTGGGCCGTTTTCGCCGCCCACAAAGTTCAGCGCGATAGCCGCCGTGCCGCCCAGGAGCGCAACAGCAGCAATTGCCATCGCAATCGTCTTCCCGCGGCCAGGCGACGCCGTTGCCGTTTCCTCGAATGCAGCAGCGTTTGCCACATCCGCCTCGGCAAAAATCGGATCGACAATGACCGGTGCCTGCCGTTCCGGCGCGGCTCGCGTTGCTGCAAACCCTGCGTCAGCGGCAATAGGTGCGGGATCATCGTGATGAACCGGCTGCATACGCGCCATCTCGACCATCGCCTCTGCAACGGGCTTGGCAGGTGCCGGTTCGATAGCTGGATCCGGCAGGAACATACGGGCGAGTTCGGCCTCGAAATCGTCTTTCGCTTTGAGTTCGGGTGAGGCGAAGTCCGCATCGCTTTCGGCCATTTCGTCAGCCAGGACACGGTCAAGCTCGGCGCTGAGAGCAGCATCGAGTTCGTCGGCATCATTGGAGTAGGCGTGTGTTTCGAAGGTCTGAACCTCGGCAACATGGGGCGCAACAAAGTCCGGCTCAGGCTCACCCCAGTCCGTTTCCTCGTCCACGACCCGCTCAAACGCAGACTTTTCGGACGCAACCGGCGTTCCGAAGGCTTCCTGCAAGCGGTTCTGCAGGTCGAAATCAAATCGTGGAGCCGACTCGCTGGTCGCCTGTGCCCAAACCGGCAATTCGCGTACGTTGGCTCTTGCGGTCTCAGGAATGCGCGAATGGGGAGCGTCGATCACGTCCATCATCATGGTGGGGTGGCGCTCTGCAACCACCGGCGCTTCCGGCGCGGGCTGTTCGGACATGCGACGGTCAACCGGTGCGGTTTGCACCAGTCGGGGGGCATCGGGACGCGGTTTCTCTGCGGGAGAGGATGCGGGCGACAAGGTCGCTCCACTGCCCACGATTCGTGCCAGTTCCGCCAACGTATCGTCGGCCGGGTTGGCCATATGGCAAAGGTGGTCGTTTCTATACTCAAACACTGCGACACCCGTTCGGTTACTCATGGTCCATCGGTCGCCCGAGCACCAGATACACACGAAACCACATGGCTTCGTTACAACGAGCCAGTCATGCATGTCGTAAGAATGCGGCTAATTAGTGCCCCATCCAAACCATCCCGTTCACCGCATCTCGTCGGGGGCCGAGGCTCCAACGATGGCGAGACCGGATGCGAGAACCGTGGACACGGCTTTCACGAGTGCAAGTCTGGCTTGGGTGAGTTTTGGCTGATCTTGGTGAATGAAGCGTAAAGCCGGGTTGTCGCGACCGCCATTCCAGTGCGCGTGGAAATGTCCAGCCAGATCGTAGAGGTAAAACGCGATCCTGTGCGGCTCCTGCGCCTTGGCTGCGGCGTCCACCACGCGGGCATAGTCCGCCAGCTTCCGCATGATCTGCATTTCGCCCGCATCTGTCAGCAGCGAAGTATCCGCGTCGCGCAGGGCATCGTCGTCGATTGTAAGGTCCGGCATGTCCCGTCCCGCCTGCCGGAACACGCTGGCAGCCCGGGCATGGGCATACTGAACGTAGAAGACCGGATTGTCCTTGGACTGCTCCGTCACCTTCGCGAAATCGAAATCCAGTGGAGCATTGCTTTGCCGGTAAAGCATCATGAAACGCACGGCGTCGCGGCCCACCTCTTCCACGACATCACGCAACGTGACGAAATCGCCGGAGCGCTTTGACATCTTGAACGGCTCGCCGTCGCGGTAGAGTTTGACGAGCTGGCACAGCAGGATCGTCGCCTTGGCGCTGCCGCCGGATACGGCCTTGGCGAGCGCTTCCATACGCTTGACGTAGCCGCCGTGGTCGGCGCCGAGCACGAAGATCATCTCCGAAAATCCGCGCTCGAATTTGTCCTTGAAGTAGGCCACGTCCGCGGCAAAATAGGTGTAGTCGCCGTTCGATTTCACCAATGCCCGGTCGATGTCGTCACCCACCTGCGTGGAGCGGAACAGCAATTGCTCCCGGTCTTCCCAATCGTCCGGCACAGCACCTTTCGGCGGCGGCAATGTGCCTTTATAAACGAGATCGCGCGCTTCGAGGTCGGCAATCGCATCGCCGATCAGCGTCGAGTTGCCGCTTGGTCGGCGTGCAAGCGTGCGCTCGGAAAAGAAATACGTCGTGCGACACGCCCAACTGCGCCAGATCGTTGCGGATCAGGTCCATCATCGCGTCGATCGCGGCATTCTTGACGAGCGGGAGCCAGTCCGCCTCGTCCATCGCCAGCAGGTCATCGCCATGCTGATCACGCGCCAGTGCTTGCCCAACCGGCACCAGATAGTCGCCGGGATACAGGCCCTCAGGCATATGCACCGATATTCTGTCCCAGCGCCTCGCGGTAACGCAGGAAGACGGAGCGGGCCAAAACATCGATCTGCCCACCGGCATCGTTGGTATAATATTCGCGCGTCACGTCATGGCCCGCAAAAGTCGAGCAAATTGGCGAGCGCATCGCCCACCACCGCACCCCGGCAATGGCCCACATGCATCGGGCCCGTCGGGTTGGCGGACACGTATTCGACATTGATCTTGCGCGGTTCCAGCACCCCGCCGCCATAGCCCTGCCCTTGCTTCAGCACCGCCTGCACCTGACGCTGCCAGATGGCGGGGGCGAGACGCACGTTGATGAACCCCGGCCCCGCGATTTCAACGCTGGCGATGTCGGCGTCGGTCTCCAACGCGGCAACAAGCCGCTCCGCGATAGCACGCGGGTTCTGCTTGGCGGGCTTGGCCAGCACGAGGGCGGCATTGGTTGCGATATCGCCGTGGTCCGGGTCGCGGGGCGGCTCGACGGTCACGCGCGACAGGTCGGCTGGCTCGCCATCGAACAGGTCGAGGGAGCGCACCGCGCTCTCCACTTTGGCGCTGAACAGGTCGAACGGGTTCATATCGAGGTTATCGCTTGTGCTGGGAAATGGCCAAAGCTGTGGGCCTGAGCCGATAGCCGCGCGGTTATCGCAGTTGGGGGGTGTGGTCAAACAAACGCTGGTGCTGGGCAACGGCGTAGCGGTCCGTCATTCCAGCCAGATAGTCGGCCACCTTTAACGCACGGGCATCCCCGTCGAGTCCTTCCAGCGACCATTCCTCACCCGCGGGTGTGGCGGCGTCGCCGTTGAGGAACACGTCGAACAGATCACCCAGAATGGTCTGCCCCGCCCTTACCGGCCGCATCACCGCATCGTGGCGATAGACATGGGCGAACAGCCAGTCCTTCAACTCCGCTTCCTGCTCCGCCATGACCGGAGAAAACGCAACGACCGGAAAATCGAGCGCCCGCACGGCGTCGGCATCGGCAGGATTGCTCGCGGCCAACCGGCCTGCCGATTCCGCGATTACGTCCTCCACCATGCCGGTAATTTGGCGGCGGATCAGTTCATGAATGGTGCGCCGGTCATCGAGCACCGGGTACGCGGTGCGAACGTGTGCCAGGATATCCGCTGTCAGCGGCACGTCGGCCAGTTCGTGCAAGCGAAACAGCCCTGCCCGCAGGCCGTCTTCGAGATCGTGATTGTCATAGGCGATATCGTCGGCAATCGCAGCGCATTGGGCCTCGACAGAGGGCCACGACCACAGGTGCAGGTCATTCCGCGTGCTGTAATCGGTAATCGCGGAAGGCACCGGCCCATCCAGCCCGTCACCGTCATGATCGGTCAGCGGGCCGTTGTGCTTCACCAGTCCCTCCAGCGTCTCCCACGTCAGGTTCAGCCCGTCGAAGCCGGCATAGCGCCGCTCCAGTTCTGTCACGACCCGCAGGCTGTGGGCGTTGTGCTCGAACCGCTGCCGCCCGCCGGTCGCTGCCGACAACCGTGCGTCAAGCACCGTCTCACCACCGTGCCCGAAGGGCGTGTGGCCAAAGTCGTGAGCGAGCGCCAAGGCTTCGGCCAAATCTTCATCGGCATTGAGCGCACGCGCCAAAGCGCGCGCAATTTGCCCAACCTCAATTGTGTGGGACAGGCGGGTGCGGAAATGGTCGCCCTCGTGGTGGACGAAAACCTGCGTCTTGTGGGCCAATCGGCGGAACGCATCGCAATGAATCAGCCGGTCCCGGTCACGCTGAAAGTCAGATCGCGTTGGGCTGGACGGCTCTGCGATCAGACGTCCACGACTTTTGCGCCAGTCCGCCGCGTAAGGAGCCAGAGTCGGGCGTCCGAATTCCGTCTGTCGGGCCTGCGCTTTTGCCACGTTCACGTCCCTTTGATTGACCCGCTGCCACACGCTTCCTAGATGAGAAGCAGGCATTGCCACAGGAGCATCCTATATGGCGCAGCAAGCTGAAATTGAAGCCACCAATTGGGCGGGCAGATCGTGGTCTCCGATCAGGCCGGTAAACGCGTGGCGAAAGTTCTCGCCAGCGAGCCCGATATGGTAGCCTTGCGCGTGTCCGTCGAAGGCGGCGGATGTTCAGGCTTTTCGTATAAGTTCGACCTGACCGACGCGGTCGCAGACGATGATTTGCGCCTCGTGGCCGAGGGCGGCACGGTCGTGATCGACCCTGTTAGCCAGATGTATATGAGCGGCTCGGTGATTGATTTCGTTGACGATCTGATCGGGCAGAGTTTTCAGATACGCAATCCGAACGCGACCGCAAGCTGCGGCTGCGGCACGTCGTTCTCGATGTAATGACGACGCCCATCAAGATCGCAAGCTGGAACATTAACGGTATCAAGGCGCGCCATGACGTGTTGATCGAATGGCTGCGGCAGGCGGAGCCGGATATCGCCTGCTTGCAGGAAATCAAAAGCGTTGACGAAAACTTCCCCGCCTCCGAAATTGAGGCGCTCGGCTATAACGTGGAAACCCACGGCCAGAAGGGTTTCAACGGTGTTGCCCTGTTGTCCCGCCTGCCCTTCGATGAGGTCAATCGCGGGCTGCAGGGCGACGAGGCTGATGAGCAGGCCCGCTTTATAGAGGGCGTATTCACTGTTGCAGACCGCGCGTTGCGCGTCGTTTCGCTCTATCTGCCCAACGGAAATCCACCGGATGAACCGCGCAAGTTCGACTATAAACTGGCATGGATGGACCGCCTCCATGCGTGGGCAAAAGACCGGCTGGAGCTGGAAGAGCCGCTGGTGCTGGCCGGAGATTACAACGTTATCCCGCAGCCGGAAGATTGTTGGGCACCGGCTTCGTGGGAAGGCGATGCGCTGTATCGCCACGAGACCCGCTCACGCTTCGAGGCACTGAAAGCGCTCGGCTTTACCGATGCCTTGCGTGCGGTAACGGATGAAGTGGCCTATACGTTCTGGGACTATCAGGCCGGTGCGTGGCCGAAGAACCACGGCATCCGTATCGACCACCTGCTGCTGTCACCGGAAGCCGCGCCGTGGCTCGCTCATTGCGCTGTCGATTCGCACACCCGCGACTGGGAAAAGCCCTCCGACCATGTGCCGGTCTGGGCGTCGCTAGCACCACGCCCCGTCAGCGGCTGGCATTAACGGTCGGCGGGCTTCGGTGTATCGACTTCGAGCCCGTAGGTCACATCGGCGGCTGGCAATCCCGCGATGATGGCATCGGCGCTTTCGCGCTCTTCGGGTGCCGCTTTGGCAAAAGCATCGTCACGCCACTTCAAGACATCCTCACTCGGAGAGCCTTTTGCCGCGCGGCCGAGATAGACCAGCCCGCGAACGGGCCGACGCCGCACACCATCACCGGCAAATAGCATCCGACCCAGTTCCGCCTGCGCGCCCGTGTGGCCTTTCTTTGCAGCAAGCCCAAACCAGCGAACGGCACCACGCTTCTGCACCGCGCCCATCGCGCCGCTGTGGTATAATTTGCCGAGGCGGTATTGCGCTTCGGCATCGTGGTACAAAGCCGCCGCGCGATAATAATAACTCTCCGCGAGCCGTGGATCCGCGATCACACGCCCTTCCAGCCCCTTCATTGCATATGTGCCAAGCGTAACGATGGACGACGCGACGAACGGCATTTCAAAGCGCGTCGGCTGGTTATCGAGAAAGCGTCCGGCAATATCGCGATACATATCGTAAGCGGCCAGGTCGTCGCGCACGACACCCTCGCCCTTCTGATACATGCGCGCCAGCTTCCATTCAGACGCCACATGCTTGTGCTCGGCACCATAGGTGAAAGCTCCGACCGCATCATCGACCCGTCCGCCCTGCAGCGCATTGTAGCCATAGCGCAGCACGGTGCGCGGCTCGCTGTCACCGGCAAACACCTTGTCAGGGTCGAATGCCAGCGCGCTGCCACTGTGTAGCAGCGCGAACGCCAGCAGCCCGATGGTTGGAAGAACCTTACTGATCGGCATAAATATGCTTTTCTTTCCACCCGCCGGGGTGTGTGACCGCGCCCGTAAGCGCGGACCCGACGGTTTGTGCGAATTTCCAGATGACACCGGACTGATAGTCCGTCTCGCGCGGTTCCCACTCGGCGAGGCGCGCTTCCATGTCCGCGTCAGAAACATTTACCTCGATGGTGCCTTCGACCGCGTCGATAGAGATGACGTCCCCGTCCTTCAGCAACCCGATCGGCCCGCCGACCGCAGCTTCCGGCCCCACATGGCCGATGCAGAAACCGCGTGTTGCGCCCGAGAATCGGCCGTCGGTGATAAGCGCCACCTTGTCGCCCATCCCCTGCCCGTAGAGTGCGGCTGTCGTGGACAGCATTTCCCGCATACCCGGGCCACCCTTCGGCCCTTCGTACCGGATGACAAGCACTTCGCCCTCTTTGTAATTGCCATGGGAGACAGCATCGAACGCCAGTTCCTCACTGTCGAAACAGCGCGCCGGACCGGTAAAGGTTTGCTTCTCCATACCGGCCACTTTGACGATCGCCCCTTCCGGCGCGAGATTGCCGCGCAAGCCCACGACGCCGCCGGTCGGTGTGATCGGGTTGGAAACCGGATAGACGACATCCTGATCGTCGTTCCACTTCACAAAATCCATGTTTTCCGCAATCGTGCGGCCCGTTACCGTCATGCACTCGCCGTGCAGAAAACCACCGTCGAGCAGCGTTTTCATCAGCAACGGAATGCCGCCGACCTCGAACATGTCCTTGGCGACATATTTCCCGCCCGGTTTCAGGTCCGCGATGTACGGCGTGCGCTTAAAGATTTCGGCCACGTCGAATAGGTCGAACTTGATGCCGATCTCATTGGCGATGGCTGGCAAATGCAGAGCGGCATTGGTGGAACCGCCGGAAGCGGCCACGACAGTCGCGGCGTTTTCCAGCGCCTTCAGCGTAACGATATCACGCGGACGGATATTCTTGGCGATCAGTTCCATCACCTTCTCGCCCGCAGCGTTGCAGAACCGGTCGCGAATTTCGTAAGGCGCAGGCGCACCGGCAGAATACGGCAAAGCAAGACCGATAGCTTCAGACACGGTCGCCATCGTATTGGCGGTGAACTGTGCGCCGCACGCACCGGCAGACGGACAAGCCACCTGCTCCAGCTCGTGCAAGTCGTCGTCGCTCAGGTTGCCGACCGAATGCTGGCCAACGGCCTCGAACACATCCTGCACCGTCACTTCACGCCCACGGAAATTACCCGGCAGAATCGAGCCGCCATAGATGAACACGGACGGCACATTGAGGCGCACCATCGCCATCATCATGCCCGGAAGGGACTTGTCGCAGCCCGCAAGGCCAACGAGCGCATCGTAGCAATGGCCGCGCATGGTCAGTTCAACCGTATCGGCAATGACGTCGCGGGAAACCAGAGACGCCTTCATGCCCTGGTGGCCCATGGCAATGCCGTCGGTCACGGTGATGGTGGTGAATTCGCGTGGGGTGCCCTTGGCGGAAGCCACGCCTTTCTTGACGCTCTGCGCCTGTCGCATGAGCGAAATGTTGCACGGTGCCGCCTCGTTCCAGCAGGTCGCCACGCCGACGAGCGGCTGGTTGATCTGCTCTTCGCTCAGCCCCATCGCGTAGAGATAGGACCGGTGCGGCGCGCGCGTCGGACCCTTAGTCGTATGACGGCTTGGCAGTTTGCTCTTGTCGAAAGTGTAGGCGTCCATCGGGTCGGTCCAATTTTGCGGGATTCTTCAACCCTGCTCGATGAAAAGGTGTTGGGCACGGTTTGTGGTTGAAACTGGGCGCAGGAAAGAGAGGTGGGGCCATTAAATGAAACAGCGATGCGTCTGCCACACACCTGTTGTCGTTCTGCAACATGTGCGCTGGCGCACAGGCAAGGTCCGGATTCGATCACTGGCGATCACCACAGCGAGAGCGCGCCTTCTCCCGCTGCAAAATGAACCTAGCTTCATTGGGTAGCGTTGAACGATACCCATCAGACGAAAAGGGAATTCACCATGACCAACCTCGTAACACGATTTGCCGCCGCCACAGGTTTGGCGGCCTCTGTCATGCTAGGTGCTGTATCGCCGGGCGCAGCCGCACCGGTATATTCCGGTCCGGTCGCGGCAACAGGTTTACCGGTCATTCAGGCGGGACTGTTTTCCCGCGCCGAGAAGCGCACACCGCAGCAAGAGCTGCAACGCATTCTCCAGACGCATTTTTACTACGGTCGTCCGATAGGCCGCAGCGTCCGCGAAGCTGCCGGTCCGGGCACAACGCTATTGCGGGACGAGCGTATTTGGGGAGAGCCAGCACGGTGCAGCTTCGTAACCTACCGCGGCGGCAGAGCCATCGTTTGCAACGCGCTGTAAACCCGTTGGTCTGGTGAGGTCGATAAACTGTCCGTTGTTCAGACGGGCAGTTCGTCGTCCGCCATCAACTCTTCCTTCGAAACAGTCTTGTCTGTCACTTCAGCCGACTCGAGAATGTGGTCGACGACCTTTTCCTCAAAGATCGGCGCGCGCAGGCCACCAACCGCATCGGGGTTCGAGCGGAAGAACTCATACACCTGCTGTTCCTGACCCGGATATTGCTGCACCTGCTGCATCAGCGCGCGCTGCAATTCGTCGTCCGTCACCTTGATTTCAGCCTTGTCGCCGATTTCAGCCAGGACCAGACCAAGCCGCACACGACGCTTGGCGAGTTTCATGTAATCCTCCCGCGCCTTCTCTTCGGTCGTATCCTCGTCCTCGAACGATTTTCCAGCCTGTTCCAGGTCGTTCGTGATCTGCGTCCAGATATTGTTGAACTCCTGCTCCACCATGCCTTCAGGCAGGTCGAACTGGTGTTTCTCATCGAGAATATCGAGAAGCTGACGCTTCACTTTCTGGCGGGTCTGCTGGGCGTACTGACCGGAAATCTGTTCGCTGACGATTTCCTTCAGCTTGTCGAGTGAGTCGAGGCCGAGCGTCTTTGCCAGCTCATCGTCGATAGCCAGATCGGCCGGCTTGGCGACTTCATGGACGGTTACGTCGAACTCGGCTTCCTTACCGGCAAGATGCGCTGCGCCGTATTCTTCGGGGAACGTGACTTTTACGACCTTGTCGTCACCGGCCTTCAAGCCGATCAGTTGTTCTTCGAAACCGGGAATGAACGTGTTGGAACCGAGCACCAGAGTTGCGCCTTCGTCCTTGCCGCCATCGAACGGTTCGCCGTCGATCTTGCCGAGATAATCCATCGTGACGCGGTCTTTATCGGCGGCTTTGCCCTTTTTCGCCTCGTAGGTACGGTTGCTGTCGGCGATACGCTCGATCTGCTCCGTCACTTCCGCTTCGGACACTTCCACTACGGGACGTTCCAACTTGATGTCCGTGAAATCAGCCACGTCAAACGGCGGAATGACTTCGTAGGAAATCGTGAACTGGAAATCCTTGTTACCAGCCAGAATTTCTTCCGCTTCCGCCTCGTCCTCGGTCATTTCGACCTTCGGCTGCTGGGCGGCCTTCTCGGCGCGTTCAGCCAGAATGGCCTTCGTGTTCTGGTCGATCGTCTCGTTGACCAATTCGCCCATTGCGGACTTGCCGTAAAGTTTAGTCACATGGGACAGCGGCACCTTGCCGGGGCGGAAACCGTTGATGCGGACCTTGTCTTTCAGGTCCATCAGCTTGGCGTTGCGCTTCTCCATCATTTCCGATGCCGGGATCGTAACCTCGATCTCGCGTTTCAGACCTTCGTTGACGGTTTCGTTGATCTGCATGGCGCATCCTCATGAAATTGGCATTGCGGAGCGTGAGCGTCAGCCGGTCCGGTACGGCCGGGGCGCGCTTCCCGCTGGAAAGACGTGGATTGGTTGGGCGGCAGGCAGGCGTGCGATTGTAGGCGGACGCAAGGTCCACCACCCGGGGATCGCAGCGCGCGTAACAAATAACGACCACGGTAGCAACGGGCTTTGCGAAATGGGGCGTCGCCAAACCCGCTCGATTTATCGGCATGGTGCTTATCTTTTAGGCACACCACATCCGTGGACGAATGGGCGGCTCCCCGTTATACACCTCCCTGCCCCGGTCTGCGGCTGTGGCGGAACTGGTAGACGCGCTGGATTTAGGTTCCAGTATCGCAAGATGTGGAGGTTCGAGTCCTCTCAGCCGCACCAAGCCGGGGTTTTCGTGCAATTTGGCACGAAGTTTGCATCGCTTGGTGTGCGGACGGTCCTTAATCGACCATTCTCAGCCCGAATTTCAGCCGAAAGGACCGAATTGTCGTGAAAAAGATCGAGGCCATCATCAAGCCGTTCAAGCTGGACGAGGTCAAAGAGGCTCTTCAGGAAGTCGGACTGCAGGGCATCACTGTGATTGAAGCGAAGGGTTTCGGACGTCAGAAGGGCCACACGGAGCTTTACCGGGGCGCGGAATACGTCATCGACTTTTTGCCAAAGGTGAAGATCGAGGTCGTGTTGAACGACGATCAGGTCGAACCGGCCATCGAGGCCATCCGCCGCGCGGCGGAAACCGGGCGGATCGGGGACGGCAAGATTTTCGTCTATCCCGTCGAACAGGCCATCCGCATTAGAACCGGCGAAGCGGGACCGGACGCAGTCTGATCCTCAAGCCGACAAGAACAAGACTTAAAACACTCCTCCAGGAAGGACGACCATGACGAGCGCCAACGACCTTATGAAGCAGATGAAAGACGACAGCGTCGAATATCTCGACCTGCGTTTCACCGATCCTCGCGGCAAGATGCAGCACGTTACGCTGCACCAGAGCCAGGTCAATGAAGACCTGTTCGCCGACGGCGCCATGTTCGATGGCTCGTCCATCGCAGGCTGGAAGGCAATCAACGAGTCGGACATGACGCTCATGCCGGACACCGAAACGGCCTATATGGACCCGTTCTACGCTCATTCCACGATGGCGATCTTCTGCGATATTCTCGACCCGATGACGGGCGAAGGATACAACCGCGATCCGCGGATGACGGCGAAACGCGCCGAGGCCTACATCCAGTCCGGCGGATTTCGGCGACACGGCTTATTTCGGCCCCGAGCCCGAATTCTTCATCTTCGACGACGTGCGCTTTTCGTCCAGCCCATACAAAACGGGCTTCGAGGTCGATTCCGACGAGCTGCCGACCAATACCGACAGCGAATACGAAGCCGGTAACATGGGCCACCGCCCCCGCACCAAGGGTGGCTATTTCCCCATGAACCCGGTCGATTCCGCGCAGGACATCCGCTCGGAAATGCTGACGGTTCTTGGCTCCATGGGCGTCGAAGTCGAAAAGCATCACCACGAAGTGGCAGCCGCACAGCACGAACTGTCGATGATCTTCAATACGTTGACGCGCAAGGCCGACGAGACGCAGCTGTACAAATACGCCGTGCAGAACGTCGCCCACGCCTATGGCAAGACGGCTACTTTCATGCCGAAGCCAGTCTATGGCGACAACGGCACGGGCATGCACGTGCACCAGTCGATCTGGAAAGACGGCAAGCCGCTTTTCGCGGGCGAGGAATATGCCGGTCTGTCCGAGACCTGCCTGTTCTACATCGGCGGCATCATCAAACACGCCAAGTCGTTGAACCTGTTCACGAACCCGTCCACCAACTCCTACAAGCGTCTGGTTCCCGGTTACGAAGCGCCCGTGTCTGCTCGCCTATTCCGCGCGCAACCGCTCCGCGTCCTGCCGCATTCCCTACACCTCTTCGCCCAAGGGCAAGCGGATGGAAGTGCGCTTCCCGGACCCGATGGCGAACCCCTACCTCGCCTTCTCCGCCATGCTCATGGCCGGTCTCGACGGGATCAAGAACAAGATCCATCCGGGCGAGCCGATGGACAAGGATTTGTACGACCTGCCGCCCAAGCAGCTCAAGAAGATCCCGACAGTGTGCGGCTCCCTCCGCGAAGCGATCGAATCCATGCGGAAGGATCACAAATACCTTCTCGAAGGCGGTGTTTTCGACATGGATCAGATCGAGGCCTATATCGAGCTGAAAGAGGAAGAGAACGAGCGTTACGAAATGACGCCGCACCCGATCGAATACGACATGTATTACTCGCTGTAAGCGGGCGACCACACACCTACCTGACGGGCGCGGAGTTCACCTTCGCGCCCGTTTTCGTTTCAGGAGCAAACCAATGACCAAGACCATCCTCATCACCGGCGCATCCTCCGGCATCGGCGCTGCATGCGCCAGACTGGCGGCGGCAGAAGGACATCAAGTCGTTCTCGCCGCGCGCTCGAAAGCCAAACTCGACGCTCTTGCGGAGCAGATCGGCGATAGCAAAGCGCTCGCAGTCGAATGCGATGTGACCGATGCCGCCAGCCAGCAAGCCATGTTCGATATGGCAATCGAGCGTTTCGGCTCCCTCGATGTGGTCTTCGCCAATGCGGGTTTCGGCATGTCCGTTTCAGGCGATTTCGAAAAGGATGCCCCTCAGTTCAAGGATATGATCCTGACCAACTGCTTCGGCCTCACCGTTACGTGCAAACTCGCTCAACCGCATCTGGAAAAATCCAAGGGCCATCTTGTTGTGACCGGTTCACGCGCGGCACACGTCACAATTCCCGGCTCCGTCTATGGCGCGACCAAGTGGTTCGTCGATGGCTTCGCCCGTAACATGCATGCCGCCGCGTCCGGCACCGGAATGCGCGTAACCAACATCGAACCGGGCATGGTCGACACGCCCTTCTTCGACAGCGAAAAGCCGGACGCCTTGCGCGATGAGGACATCGCGCGCGCCTTTCTGTACGCGATCTCCCAACCAGCGGGCGTGAACGTGCTTTCAATGCAGGTGAACCCGGTTTCATAAAGCGGAGAACATTGCCGGAACGTGGATTGTGCTAGAACAACACGATTCGCCGTTTTGAGCCTGCCAGCATGTCCGACCTGTTTTCCGACCCACCGACCGCTTCCCCGAAGCGCAGCCAGCCCGCGACCGCTGCAAAACCGGCGGCGAAAGAAGGCGACTATAATGCGTCCGACATCGAGGTTCTCGAAGGTCTCGAACCCGTTCGCCGCCGCCCCGGCATGTATATCGGCGGCACGGACGCCAAGGCGCTGCATCATCTTTTTGCCGAAGTCATCGACAACTCGATGGACGAAGCTGTGGCCGGTCACGCCACCTTCATCGAGGTGGAACTGGGTGCCGATGGCTATCTGACGATCACGGACAACGGCCGCGGCATCCCCGTCGACCCGCACCCGAAGTTCAAGGACAAATCCGCGCTCGAAGTCATCATGACGACGCTCCACGCGGGCGGAAAGTTCGACGGTAAGGCTTATGAAACCTCCGGCGGCTTGCACGGCGTCGGCATTTCGGTCGTGAACGCACTGTCTGACGATCTCATCGTTGAGGTCGCCCGCAATCGCCTGCTCTATCGCCAGACGTTTTCACGCGGTGAGGCAGTTGGTCCACTCGAACAGGTTGGCGAGGTCAACAACCGTCGCGGCACGAAAGTGCGCTTTCACCCTGATGCGCAGATTTTCGGACCAACCGCGCAATTCGAACCCTTACGCCTGTTTCGCATGGCGCGGTCAAAAGCCTATCTTTTCGCTGGCGTTCAAATCCGCTGGTCCTGCGACCCGTCGCTCGTGTCCAGCAAGGATGAGGTGACCGACAAGGAAGTCTTCCACTTCCCCGATGGTCTGAAGGATTTTTTGCAAAGTCGCCTCGGCAAACAGTTCCAAGTGACGGAGGAGCCTTTTGCTGGCCGCACAGCCAAGAAATCCGGCCACGGCGCGGTGGAATGGGCGATCACCTGGTACGGTGACGACGGCTTCGTAAACTCCTATTGTAACACCGTGCCCACCGGCGACGGCGGCACCCATGAGGCGGGCTTACGAACCTCGCTGGCGCGCGGACTGAAGGCCTATGCGGAACTGGTCGGCAACAAGAAAGGCGCGCTTATCACCACCGACGATGTGATGACGTCTGCTGCCGCCATGATCTCGGTCTTCATTCGCGAACCGGAATTCGTCGGTCAAACCAAAGACAAGCTGGCCACCGTTGAGGCCGCACGGATTGTTGAAAACGCCATTCGCGATGCGTTCGACCACTGGCTTGCCTCGTCCCCCGGACAGGCTGCAAAGCTGCTCGATTGGGTGGTGGACCGCGCCGAGGAGCGCCTCCGCCGTCGACAGGAGAAAGAGGTCAACCGCAAGAACGCCACCCGCAAGTTGCGCCTGCCAGGAAAACTCGCCGACTGTTCGCGCAACGCCAAGGGCGGCACGGAAATCTTTATCGTGGAGGGTGATTCCGCCGGTGGGTCTGCCAAACAAGCGCGGGACCGCAAGTCTCAGGCCATCCTGCCCCTTCGTGGCAAAATCCTGAACGTCGCCTCCGCAAGCCGTGACAAAATCGCCAGCAGCCAGCAGATACAGGATCTTACCCAGGCTCTCGGTTGCGGCACCCGCGGGCGATTTGTGTTGGACGATTTGCGCTATGACAGGGTTATCATCATGACGGATGCGGACGTGGACGGCGCGCATATCGCATCCCTTCTGATCACGTTCTTCCATCAGGAAATGCCGGAGATCATCACCAACGGCCATCTCTATCTGGCCGTGCCCCCGCTCTACAAAATCACGCAAGGTGGCAAGACGCGCTATGCCCGCGACGAAATGCACAAGGACGAGCTGATCGCCCGTGAGTTCAACATCTCCAAGAAAATCGAGCTGGGCCGCTTCAAAGGGTTGGGTGAAATGATGCCCGCCCAGTTGAAGGAAACCACGATGGACCCGAACAAGCGCACGCTGCTGCGCGTCGCCATCGACATGGCGGAAGCCTCGCAGGACTCCATTGACCGCCTCATGGGCAACAAGCCGGAACACCGCTTCCAGTTCATTCAGGATAATGCTGCCTTTGCACGGGATGACTTGCTGGACGTTTGACATGACGATTGCCAACCCCGCCTGGCTCTACCCGGCCTACATTTTCAACATCGTCATACTGGTGCCGGTGGTTTGGGGTTTGGCATTCGGCGGTGGGGTGGCAACGGTCTTCGAAGGCAAGGTGCCTGTTTCCGATGGCCTGAGCCTGATGGTCGCGAGTCTCTGGTTCGCCATACTGGCCGCCTCTGTCGTTGGCCTGATGGCGTCCGCATTCTTCGCGCCCGTCGTGCTCATTCAGATCGTTTACAAGTCGGCCTGGCTGCTGGTTTATGCCCTGCCCCGCTATCAGGCGGCGGAACCGGTGCCATCCGGGGTTGCGACTGTCTTCCTCATTATCGTAGCCGTCTATCCAGTTCTGTTCTGGCTAGCAGCGCGTGGGGCCGATTAGGCAACCAAAGCATGGATTGATGGTTTACCGGGCAAGCCTCACGCTGGAATCTGCACCATGTCTTTCAAACGCATTCTCACCACCTTGGCAGCCACGGTGACGACCGCCACCATTGCAACTGCTGCCGACAATATCGAAACTCCGTCCTACGAGGTGCTGCAGAGCGCCGATGGTGTGGAATTGCGCCAATACGCACCTGTGATCGTGGCACAGGTTACAGTTGAAGCCGCCAATCGGGACGAGGCAAGCTCAAAGGGTTTTCGCCCGTTGGCAGGCTATATCTTTGGTCAAAATAGCAAAGACGGCAAGATCGCCATGACCGCGCCTGTCACGACCGGCGCAGCGGACGGCGGCATTCCAACCGGCCCCGGCACGAAGATCGACATGACGGCCCCCGTCACCACAAATGTTACGGAAGGCGGCACCTATACCGTCCGTTTTACCATGCCGTCCAAATGGACCATGGAGACGCTGCCCAAGCCAATGAACGACGCCGTTGAACTCAAGCAAATCGGCGAACGCCTCATGCTGGCGGCTGGTTTTACCGGCGAACGCACAGCAGAGAAAATTGCGAACACAGAAGGGCAACTCGCTTCTTACGCCGAAGCCAACGGATTGGAGGCGGAAGGCCCATATACGACCGCAGGTTATGATGGTCCCGACACGCCCGTTTCCGAGAAGCGGTGGGAAGTGCTGCAACTGGTGTCGAAATAGTTTGGTTCAACCACCGTTTGACTTATCGCCCGCCACGCCCTAGCTAACGCCAAGCGTCATAGCCTTGCACGATCCGCGTGCAAGCGCCCGATTGCCGGCACGAGGTCGGCTTCCGACCCGTCCCCCGCCGCACGCGAAGACGCCTTGGCACAATGCCACACCCGAAGCGGCCAAACGTAAAGATCAAACGATACATGACATTCGACGAACTGGGGCTGACCCCGAAAGTTCTCGCTGCCGTTGAAGCCGCTGGCTACACGCAACCCACTCCCATTCAGGAACAGGCGATCCCCCACGTTTTGCAACGGCGCGACGTGATGGGCATTGCCCAGACCGGCACCGGCAAAACCGCCGGCTTTGTGTTGCCGATGCTGTCGATGATGGAAAAAGGCCGGGCCCGCGCACGCATGCCCCGTACGATGATTTTGGAGCCTACGCGCGAATTGGCCGCGCAGGTCGAAAACGATTTCAACAAATATGGCATCAACCACAAACTGAACGTGGCACTGCTTATTGGCGGCGTGTCCTTCGACGAGCAAATGAAGAAACTGGACCGCGGCGCTGACGTTCTCATCGCCACTCCGGGCCGCCTGCTGGACCTGTTTGAGCGTGGGCGCATTTTGATGACCGGCGTGGAAATCCTCGTTATCGATGAAGCCGACCGGATGCTTGATATGGGCTTCATTCCGGACATCGAGCGCATCGTCAAAATGGTGCCGTTTACCCGCCAGACTCTGTTCTTCTCGGCCACCATGCCGCCGATTATCGAAAAACTGGCCGATCAGTTTTTGCAAAACCCCGTGCAGGTCGCGGTCGCCACCGCATCATCCACGTCAAAGACGATCGAACAGAAGCTGGTCAAGGCACCCAAGAAAGCCGACGCCAAGCAGGACCTGCTGCGCGATCTTATCGACAACGCCGTGAAGCTGAACAACGGAATCGTCTTCTGCAACCGCAAGGTCGATGTCGCTGCAATCTACAAATTCCTCTACAAGAACAAGTACTCAGTCGGCTCCCTGCACGGCGACATGGCGCAATCCGAGCGCACGAAGACCCTGCAAGCCTTCCGTGACGGCCAAATCAAGCTCCTCGTCGCCTCAGATGTCGCCGCCCGTGGCCTCGACATTCCCGATGTGTCCCACGTCTTTAACTACGACATTCCAATCCACGCGGAAGATTACGTTCACCGCATCGGCCGCTGCGGTCGCGCAGGCCGTGACGGCTGGGCGTTCACGCTAGTCACGCTATCGGACGACAAATACCTTGAGTCGATCCTTTCGCTAACCGGCGACCAGATCGAATGGCACGG
This sequence comes from uncultured Alphaproteobacteria bacterium, assembly GCA_963841615.1. Lineage (GTDB taxonomy): Bacteria > Pseudomonadota > Alphaproteobacteria > Rhizobiales > Rhizobiaceae > Pseudahrensia. Next base: position 129,985 of record CAWJDI010000009.1, read on the forward strand.
CAGTAAGCCTGACCTTCAATCCGAAGCCGACGCCGATGAGCCTCGCGCACGTCGCTCGTCACGCAAGAAGGCGGAGCCTGAAACAGAAAAGGCGTCCGCCGGTAGCACGGACACCAAGCCGCGCCGACGCCGTTCCGGAAAGCCGGATTTTGTAAATCCTGATAGTCCGACCGAAGAGGCCAACGCCGAAGCCACGCCGGTTGTCGCGGAACCGAAGGAGGAAAAGCCCCGTCGCGCCCGCAAGAGCGAAGAAAAGCGCGACCCTAAGCCTACCCGTGGCCGTGACGACGATGACGGAAATGCTGTCCGCGGTTTCGGAGACGACGTGCCTGCGTTCCTGCAACAATCCGTCCGCTAGACCGGGCTAACCGGCATCCAGCTTGCGCTTCGATGGTGGCTTGACCGCATCTGCCCGCATGGCCGCCTCGAATGCCTGCCGCGCCCAAGGCTCGAAAGCGTCCGGGTCGTCCATCGCGGATTCCGGTGCGGTCCAGTAGCCGGTCGAGACCTTCTTGCCCGACTTCCGGTCCAGCACCCACGGCCCGCAGCCTTCGGCCTCAAAATCGGCGCGCGTTTCGTCATCCACTTTCAGGTGCAGGACATCATCGGCCACAACGCCGAAATTGAGGTTGCGGTAAAAGATGCCCTGCCCGCCGAACATGCGTTTCACCCGCACCGGCGCAAACCCCGAAAACAGTTCCTGAAGCCATTCCGCGTCCATTAGCGCAACCACGCTTCCATACGGTCCAGCGCTGTTTCGATCTCCGTCTGCGAACCGGCGAACGACAGGCGCACCGTCCGGCTCCCGCGTCCCGTGTCGAAGTCCAACCCCGGCGTGATCGCGACCTTGGCTTCGTCCAACAACCGGTAGGCGAAATCCATCGTGTCGTTGGTCAGCCGCCCGGCATCGGCATAGGCGTAGAATGCCCCGTCCATCGGCGCGATGTCGGTGAAGCCCAGCGCGGGCAGACGATTGAGCATCAGCGCGCGGTTCGCGGCATACCCCGCCTTAACCGCTTCCAGTTCATCCACCGCCGTGATCGCCTGGAGCGCGGCGATCTGCGAGATTTCAGGCGCGGAAATATACAGGCTCTGCGCCAACCGCCCAACGGGGCCGACCAGATAAGCCGGCAGGATCAACCACCCGATCCGCCACCCCGTCATGCAAAAATATTTCGAGAACGAGTTGACGATGATCGCCTGCCCGCTCGTCTCAAGCGCCGTCGCCTGTCGCGGCGCGCCGTCATAGACGAGGCCGTGGTAGATTTCGTCGGACACGAACAGCACCGAATTGGCGTCGCACCAGCCTGTGATCGCAGCCAGTTCCTCCGGCGTCATCATCGAGCCAGTCGGATTGGCGGGGCTGGCGAGCAAGAACGGCGTGGAGCGGGCCGGCGGCTTCCAGATGGTTCGGCGTCACGTTGAAACGGGTGTCCGGCCCCGTTTCGATCTCGACGGCTTCCAGCGACAGAGCCTTCAAAATGTTGCGGTACGCAGGATAGCCCGGTGCGGCCAGCGCAACCCGCTCGCCGGGGTTGAGGCAGGCGAGAAAGGCCAGCGTGAACCCGGCGGACGAGCCGGTCGTCACCGCCACGCGCTCCGGCAGGCACATCGACTCCGTATGTCGCGCGGTAATGCGTGGCAATCGCCTGCCGCAAATCGGCACGGCCCAATGCGTCCGTGTAACCGATGCGCCCGGCCTCGATTGCCCGCGTTGCGGCCTCCCGCGCAGCACGGGGCGCAGATGCGGCGGGCTGACCGACGCACAGCATAGCCACATCCTCACCCTGCGCAGCCATACCATTAGCCCGCGCCAGCACATCCATCGCATGAAACGGCTCCACCGCACCCCTTGCGGAAAGATGCTCGCGCATTGGTGTTGCGATGGTCATGGATGTGCCCGAAATCTGCGGCTAAAAGGAATCATGCAGCCTCTATCATCCTTCCGCACCGCATCCCAACGCCTGCTCACGATGCTGTTCATCGCCTGCTTTGCAGCCGTCACCACGTTGCCTGCCGACGCACAGTCACGCCGGGGCGGCATTTCGCTTATTCGCGATGCCGAAATCGAGGCGCTGCTGGCGGATTATACCCTGCCGCTCATGCGCGCGGCGGGGTTAAGAAAAGGCAGCGTCAGCATCAACATCGTCAACGATGAAGCATTCAACGCCTTCGTCAGCGGCTCGGGTCTCTACATCCACACCGGCCTTCTCTTGCAGGCGGAGACACCTAACGAAGTGATCGGCGTCATCGCCCACGAAATCGGCCACATCGTCGGCGGGCACCAGATCCGCTTGCGGGAGCGGATCGACCAGATGGCACGGCTCGCCAAGGTTGGCGCATTGCTCGGCGTCGGCATCGGCGTGGCGGGGGCTGCAACCGGCAATTCGCAGGTGGGGTCGGCGGGTTTCGGTATCGCGGGCGGGTCGGCCAACATCGCGCTGCGCGATATCCTGCGCTACAAGCGCGATGAAGAACAGACGGCGGACCGCACGGCGGTGCGGTTGCTGGAGGAAACCAAGCAGTCCGGCCTCGGAATGCTGGAAACCTTCCGCCGTTTTGCCCGTGCTTCCAACATTCTGGCCGGTCGCATCGACCCTTATGTGCAAAGCCACCCGACGCCGAACGACCGCATCTCACGCCTGCAAACCGTCATCGAGCAAAGCCCGTATTTCGGGCGTACCGACAGCGCCGCGCTCAAGCTGCGGCATGACATGGCGCGCGCGAAGATCGCGGCATATGTGGGCGGCAGCCGCTACGCGCAGGCACTGCTGAACAATCCGAAACTGCATCCGACAGCCGCGCTATATGGCCGTGCTATCGTCACTCATCTTTATGGCTCACCCGCGAAGGCGCTGCCGCTCATCGACCAGGTGCTGAAGGCGCAACCGGACAATGCCTATGTCCACGAGATGAAAGGCGAAATCTATCTACGCTCCGGCAATGCGAAAGCTGCCGTTGCCCCCTTCCGCCGTGCCGCGCAACTCGACGAGACCGGCGCGGGCTACATTCAGATCGAACTTGGCCACGCCCTGCTGGAAAGTGGCGGCGATGCCAACGCGCAGGAAGCGGCAACCCATTTGCGAAAAGGTCTGCTGAAAGACGACACCGCCCTGCGCGGCTATCAGTATCTCGCCCGGGCTGAGGCAGCGCTCGGCAATGAGGCGGGCGCACTGCTCGCCTCAGCCGAATATGCCGTGAGAACGGAAAAGAAAGGACAGGCGAGGGAATATGCCAAACGCGCGCAACAGTTCTACAAACGCGGCAGCCCCGGCTGGCTGCGCGCGCAGGATATTATCGAAGTCAGGTAGGCCCGAGCGGGCGGAAAGACATTTCATGTTGAAGACACTCATTGCCAGCGGTCTGCTGGCATTCGCATTGACCACAGGTCCGTCGACTTCTGCATTTGCGGAGGACTCCGAAGTCATAGACCGCGCCGAAGTGCAGGCGATCATCCGCTCCTATCTTCTTGAAAACCCTGAATTGATCGAGGAAGTTCAGCAGGCCTTGGAGACCAAACGGCAGGTCGAAGCAGCCCAACGGTCCGCAGAGGCGCTGGAACGCAATGCTGAAATAATCTTCAATTCCGACAATCAGGCAGTGATCGGCAATCCCGAAGGCGATGTTACCGTGGTCGAGTTCTTCGATTACAACTGCGGCTTCTGCCAGCGGGCCATGAATGACATGAACGCCCTTTTGAGCGAAGACGACAACATCCGCTTCGTCTTGAAGGAACTACCAATTCTCGGCCCCGGCTCCGTCTCCGCCTCACAGTTTTCAACAGCCGTTTACCGCCTGTTCCCAGCCCGCTACGAGGAATTTCACAACCGGCTTCTCGGTATCGACGTGCCGAAGGACGGTGGCGTGGCGCGGACTATCGCCAGCGATATGGGCCTCGATATGGAGGCGCTGAACGCGGAAGCTGACAAGTCTGATGTGATCGACGCCTTCCGCGAAGCCAACACGCTCGCCAACGATCTCGGCGTCACCGGCACGCCGTCTTACGTCATCGGCAACGAGGTAGTATTCGGCGCGGTCGGTGTGGGCACGTTGCGGGACAAGATCGAGAACATGCGCGAATGCGGCAGCACCGTCTGCTCATGACCCGACCGATTCTCCACGTGTTGAACGGCCCCAACCTTAACCTGTTGGGCACCCGCGAAGCCTTGATCTATGGCACGACGACGCTGGCGGACATTGAAACAGCGTGCCGCACGCAGGCCAACGGGGCCGGCTATGACCTCGTGTTCGCGCAATCCAACAGCGAAGGCGCGTTGATCGACTTGCTGCACGATGCGGGCAGAACCGGAGCAGGCGTCGCATTGAACGCCGCAGCCTACACCCACACCTCCATTGCTCTGCACGATGCAGTGCGCGCCATCGACGTGCCCGTAGTGGAAGTTCACCTGTCCAACATCCATGCGCGTGAAGCCTTCCGGCACCATTCGACTATCGCATCCGCCTGCGTGGGGCAGATCGCGGGCTTTGGACCGGCAAGCTATACCCTTGCCTTGCAGGCGCTCGTGGGCCATCTCAATGGGAACAATTCTGCAGGCGCGTGACGGCTGGTCCGCGCAACACGCACAGCACCGGTTTCGGGAGTTTACCGCATGGGTTCCAAGAAAATGTCCGTCGATCTCGAGTTCGTTCGCAGTCTGGCTGAACTGATCACCGAAACCGATCTCAACGAAATCGAGATAGAGGAAGACGATATCCGTATTCGTCTCGCCACGTGGCGGCGAAACATATGTGTCCGCCCCGGTCTATCAGCAGCCTTCCGCCGCACCGGCACCGGCGCAAACATCTGCAACTTCCACAGCACCCGCGCCAGGAGCCAGTGAGAGCGGAACCCCGCTCCCGTCCCCGATGGTCGGCACAGCATACCTGTCACCCTCACCCGATTCAGAGCCGTTCGTTACGGTCGGGGGAAGCGTGCGTAAGGGACAGACAGTCATGATCGTGGAAGCGATGAAGACCATGAACCAGATTGCGGCTCCGCAGGATGGCACTGTCGCCTCCATCAAGGTGGACGACGGCCAGCCGGTCGAGTTCGGCCAAACGCTTTTGACGTTCGAATAGGGCGGCGCGCGTGTTCAACAAGGTACTCATCGCCAACCGGGGCGAGATCGCCCTGCGCATCCTGCGCGCCTGCAAAGAATTGGGCATCGAAACCGTCGCGGTCCACTCCACCGCCGACGCGGAAGCCATGCATGTGCGGCTGGCCGACCAGCGCGTCTGCATCGGCCCGCCTGCATCACGCGATTCCTATCTCAATGTTCACGAGATCATCGCCGCCTGTGAAATCACCGGCGCGGACGCAATCCACCCCGGTTACGGTTTTCTGTCGGAGAACGCGAAGTTCGCCGAGATTCTTGAAGCCCACGACATCACCTTTATCGGCCCGTCCGCCGAACACATCACCATAATGGGTGACAAGATCGCGGCCAAGCAGACGGCGGAGCGGCTCGGTATTCCGGTCGTTCCGGGCTCCAAAGGTGAAATTAAAGAAGTCGATGATGCCCGCACCGTGGCGTCTGAAATCGGCTATCCGGTCATCATCAAAGCCGCATCCGGCGGCGGCGGCCGCGGCATGCAGGTCGTCCAGAACGACGACGAGATGGCCGGCGCATTGGCCAACACGCGCCGCGAAGCTGGCGCTGCGTTCGGGGATGATTCCGTTTATATCGAAAAATATCTCGGCAAGCCGCGCCATATCGAGGTGCAGGTGATGGGCGACGGCGCGGGCCGTGGCGTTCATCTGGGCGAACGCGATTGCTCTCTTCAGCGTCGCCACCAGAAGGTTTTCGAGGAAGCCAATTCTCCGGCCCTGACGGTCGAACAACGCGAACGCATCGGCAGCATTTGCGCCAAGGCGATTGGCGACATGGGATATTCCGGCGCTGGCACGATCGAGTTTCTCTACGAGGACGGCGAGTTCTACTTCATCGAAATGAACACCCGTCTGCAGGTCGAACACCCCGTCACGGAAATGATTACCGGCATTGACCTCGTCAACGAACAACTGCGCGTGGCATCTGGTAACGGCATGTCGTTCGACCAGGGCGACGTGACGTTCACCGGCCACGCCATCGAATGCCGCATCAACGCTGAAAACCCGCGCACCTTTGTGCCGTCACCGGGGAAAATACATCATTATCATCCACCGGGTGGGCTCGGTATTCGCGTCGATTCCGGCGTTTTCTCCGGCTATTCCGTTCCGCCCTATTACGACAGCCTTATCGGCAAACTTATCGTGCATGGCCGCACACGTGACGAGTGCATCTCCCGCCTTCGCCGCGCGCTGGGTGAGTTCGTTATCGACGGCATCGAAACCACGATCCCGTTGTTTCAGGATCTCGTCACCAATGAAGACATCCTGAAAGGTGATTACGACATTCACTGGCTGGAAAAATATCTGGCGCAGCCGGAAGCCTGATCTATCAAACATGACTGCCATCGACGATCTGATGATGGAAATTACGCCGGATGTGCTGTTGCGCGCCTATGCCAGCGGCATCTTTCCGATGGCGGAAACGGCGGACGATCCCGGGCTTGTTCTGGGTCGAGCCGGAACGGCGCGGTGTGCTGCCTCTCGACACATTCCACACTCCGCGCAGCCTTGCCCGCACGATGCGGCGCGGCACGTTCGATATTCGCGTGGATACGGCGTTTGGGGATGTCGTAGAGGCCTGCGCCGCCGCCACATCCGACCGTCCGGTGACATGGATCAACCACCGTATCCACGAACTCTACGTTGAGTTGCACCGCCTCGGCCATTGCCACAGTGTCGAGACATGGCAGGACGGCGAGCTTGTCGGGGGTTTATACGGAGTGCGTCTTGGCGGCGCATTCTTCGGAGAAAGCATGTTTTCTCGCGCGACGGATTCCTCGAAGGTGGCGCTGGTTCATCTGGTCGACCGGTTGAACGCGGGCGGTTTTACCTTGCTCGACACCCAATTCACCACTGCCCATCTGGAGCAGTTCGGCGTTAAGGAAGTGCCGCGAAAACGCTACCGGCGCATGCTGGAAGCGGCGTTGGAAATCGACGCAGACTTCTACGCCATCGAAGCCTAGTTGTCCGAAGCAGGCGGTGGCGGCGGGACATCTGATGTCTGCTTGCACTCTTTTAGCCACACATCATTGACCGGATGCTCCACAGCATTCAGCCCTGGACTTTCAGCGAACATCCACCCTGTGAACAGACGGCGAATTTGCCGGTCGAGCGTGATTTCGTCCACCTCAATGAAGGTCGTTGTCTGCGGCTGCTGCGACGGCGGGCTTGACATGCACACGCGGGGTGTAATTTCCAGTTGCCCGAACTTGACGGTCTCGTCGATATAGACGTCGAATGTGGTGATCTTGCCGCTGATCTTGTCGAGACCGGAGAAGACCGCTACGCGGTTCTGAACACGCGACTCTTCCTGCGCCAGAGCCACTCCCGCATCCTGGGCCAAGCCCGCATTCGCAGCCAACGAGGCGATCAGGATGAAAAGTGAGGCTACAATCGTTCGCATATCGGTCAGGTCCGTTCGGTTCGCACGTGCGCCTATAGCAGCAAACTGCGGCCTTGCAGCCCTTAAGACGGTAGATGCGCTGCAAATCGCAGCCGCACATAGTCTGCCATCCATCCACCCGAACTGTCACGCAAGGTGTGGGACAATGCGCCTTCCACCTTATCGAACGCTTCGCCTTCATGTTCGCCGAACTGGGCGAAAAACGGCGCGCGCATGGTTTTCAACCAGCCACGAATGCCTGTTGGCAATGATGTCGGGCGATAGAACGTTTCGATGTGGGATACATCGAAGCCAGCCAATTCCAGATTGCCCCGGAACTCTTCAACGGTCGGATACGTGCCCGGTTGGGCAAGCACAGGGTCGCCCCCCATCGCGTCGCTAACGGCGTGCAGAGCGGTGACGATCGCCGCTACATTGCCGTGGCCGCCGAACTCTCCGACAAACCGCCCGCCGGGTTTCAACGCCCGCGCCGAACTTTGGCAGACGGCCGCTTTGTCTTTCATCCAGTGGATTGCGGCATTGGAAAAAACCGCATCGAACTCGCGCTCGAACGTCATCGCCTCACCGCTCATCAAGCGTGCGTCGTGACCGGATGCCTGCGCGGTGGCCACAAAGCTCTCGCTGGTATCGACACCCACCGCGGTCACTCCGGCATCGGAGAGCTGCTTCAGGTGAATACCGTCCCCGCAGCCGAGGTCGAGAATGCGCTCACCGGGCACAGGTGCCAGCAAATCGAGCACCGCATCGCCATAGCTGGTGACGAAACGGGTGTTTTCACCGTAGGTCACGCTGTCCCACGTGTTGCCTTCCCGCTCGGCGAGGCTGATCGAACCCTTGGTCAAGGAGACCACGCCTCATAGTCTCCGGTCGTATCGGGCCGCTTGGTCTGGTTGCCAATCGCGCCCTTGGGACGATACGCACCCATCGTGCCTGTCATGTTTGGCTGGTGCGGCAGTTCCCATTCGCGCATGGCATACGTCTCGTCGCTCGGCGCAACATCCGTACGATGGTGGATCCAACCGTGCCAGCCCGCCGGAATGCGGCTGGCATCGATCGCCCCGTTATAAATTACCCAGCGCCGGTCGTCAGCGGAGCGATAATAGATATTGCCGCTGGCATCCTCGCCGACCTTCTCGCCAAACCGCCACGTGTTGAACCGTGTCGCCAGCGTGTTGGTGTTCCACCAGGTAAAAAACTGTTTCAGAAAATCCATCATCGTGCATCTCTTCGCTTTGCCGTGCAGCCAGTTCCGTAGCAGTTTGTTAGGCGCGAACGGCTTGCGCGTCCACCCGCCAAAAGGGGAACAATCCCTCGCTTGCTCTGTTGGCGTGCGAACGAAACAGAGCCACGTTTATGCACGACATCACCAGCCCTACACGGCATTTTCCATGGCTGCTCGTCATTGGCATACTCACCGCCGGAATAGCCAATATCATCGCCACATTGCTTGCACCGAACACCGGCCTCGTCGCAGATACAATCAGCGACGTGGCCGCGGGGCCTTACGACTGGATTCAGGATGTCGGTTTCTACATCCTTGCTGCGGGGCTGCTTGCAACGTCCTATGCACTTTGGCGTATGGCGGATGAGTGGACGACGTGGAAGCTTTGCGCGCTGGCCCTGCTGGCAATGGCGGTCAGCCTGGTTCTCATTGCCGCAATCCACGAATATGGCGATGGCGACCAGCAGGATGCGGTCGTGCATTATTATGCCGTTTACACCCACGGTATCGCCTTTTGCGCCCTACTGGTGTTGTCGATCCCCCGCCTGCAAACCGGACATTCGGGATGGATTGCGCTCAACATCTCCGTGCTGATCATATGGTTCGGCGGGTCGGTTTATTTCTTCAATATGGGCACGCAGGTCGACGGCCTTGTCGAACGTGCGCTGGCCGCCCTTCAGGGCGTATGGCTCATTTTATTTGGCCTGCAGCTGGCATGGCAACTCGGCAGCAGGCCGTTTGCCCGGTCCAACTTGCCTGACCTGGTAACATTCGAAACCCGCTAGAGGCCGAGCTTTGCCATCACCAGCGCATTGACGGCTTTGGGATTGGCCTTACCGCCAGTCGCCTTCATCACCTGCCCCACGAACCATCCCGCAAGTGCAGGCTTCTCCTGCGCCTGAGCTACCTTTTCGGGGTTGGCAGCGATGATTTCATCCACCGCCGCTTCAATGGCACCGGTATCGGTCACCTGCGCCATGCCGCGCTCTTCGACGATTTGAGCGGGGTCTCCGCCCTCGGCCCAGACGATTTCGAACAGATCCTTGGCAATCTTGCCGCTGATCGTTTCCGCCTTGATAAGCGCGATAATGCCGGAAAGCTGCGCGGCGGAAACGGGCGCGTTCTCGATCTCCAGCCCCGCCTTGTTCACCGCACCAAGCAGGTCGTTGATGACCCAGTTGGCCGCCAGTTTCGCGTCGGTGTTTTCCGCGACTTTCTCGTAATAGGCAGCGATGTCGCTGTCCGACACGAGTATGGACGCATCGTATTCGCTCAAACCGGCTTCCATGAAACGGGCACGCTTGGCGTCCGGTAGCTCCGGTAGATCGGCTGCCAGACCGTCGATAAAAGCCTGATCGAACTCGACCGGCAGCAGGTCCGGGTCCGGGAAATAACGATAATCATGCGCCTCTTCCTTGGATCGCATGGACCGTGTTTCGTTCTTAACCGGGTCGAACAGCCGTGTTTCCTGATCGATCGACCCGCCGCTTTCCAGAATTTCGATCTGCCGCCGCGCTTCGTAGTCGATCGCCTGCCCCATGAAGCGGATGGAGTTGACGTTCTTGATCTCGCACCGCGTGCCGAATGCGCCGCCCGGCTCGCGCACCGATACGTTCACATCGGCCCGCATGGAACCCTGGTCCATATTGCCGTCGCATGTGCCCAGATAGCGCAGGATGGAGCGCAGTTTGGTGACGTAGGCCTTGGCCTCGTCGATGGAGCGGATGTCGGGCTTGGACACGATCTCCATCAGCGCCACGCCGGAACGGTTAAGGTCCACATAGCTCATCGTCGGATGCTGGTCGTGCATGGACTTGCCCGCATCCTGCTCCAGATGCAGCCGTTCGACGCCGATATCGACGCTTTCGAACGAGCCGTTGCTCGATGGCCCGACTTGGACGGTTACGACACCTTCGCCTACAATGGGGTGATACAACTGGCTGATCTGATAGCCTTGCGGCAGGTCGGGATAGAAATAATTCTTGCGGTCGAAGGCGCTGCGCTTGTTGATCTGCGCGTTTAGGCCAAGCCCGGTCCGCACGGCCTGCTTGACGCATTCCGCGTTCACCACCGGCAACATGCCCGGCATGGCGGCGTCCACCAGCGAAACGTGGCTGTTCTGCTCCGCGCCAAAACCGGTGGCCGCACCGGAAAACAGCTTCGCGTTCGACGTCACCTGCGCGTGGACTTCCAGGCCGATGACGAGTTCCCACGGATGGTCTTCGCCTTCATAGAAGTGTGCGGGATTGGGCGTGCGGGTGTCGACGAGTGCTGGGGCGGACATGGGCGGGGCTGGCAATGGAAAGCGGAGGTGGAATGCCCCTTCCCTAAAGCGCCTTTGCGGCGTTGTCAGCCAAAACCGACATGCCGATCACGGACAATCGCTGTCGCGCACGAAGCGCGCTTTCACATAGCCTTTGGTGATGCTGCGGTCGTTGTAATGGGTAATGGGGCACCAGCGTTGGCCCCACGGGCGCGAGAGGGGCACGCATTTGCCGCCGAGGGCTAGAATGCCGTGTTCGGTGCCGAACCGGTCAACGACGGGGGATTTTGCGGAGGGCGCGGCGCGCATGTTGAGTGTGTCGCCGGCTGGCAGGTTCACCACATACAGGCAACCCGGGCCGGTTGTGGCGGTGGCGGGCATGGCGGTTGCGAGCAACAGAGCCGCGGCACAGGCGGTCCGTGCGGAGGCGGGCAGAATGGTCGGCATGGCAAAACTCCCGTTAGAATGACTGACCGTGACGCGCCCCGGCTGAACCCAGCCTGAAAGCCTAGTTCACCCGCCCGAAAAACGTCATCCGCGCGTCTTCGGACAGCGCGATGCCCGGCTCGGAATTGTAGGCCAGCACGGCGAGAATGCGGGTCGTGTCGCTCTCGTTGGGGGAAACGCGGTGGATGGCGTCTCGCCCGCGAAACAGCACCAGCGTGCCGGGTTCGATCTCCGCCACCTGCGGCTGCAACCGCCCGTCGAGCAGGGCTGCGATGCCCTCCTCGTCCACCTCCCCGGTCGCGGAATCGCGCAGGCCCGGCACATATTCGAACCGCCCGCCCGCATCCGGCTTCTGGATCAGCAGCGTGATTGCGAACTCGGAATTGTCGAAATGCCAACCCAACTCCTGCCCCCGCCTGGCATAATGCACGTTGATGGACGACAGCGGGTCCGCATAGGGATACAAAGCCGTCTCGCCGGTCTGTTCCATGATGAAGGCGCGAAAGTCGTCGGACTCGTAAAGCGCCCGCAACGGAGAGTCCGCGGGCACATCATCATCGCAAATGCACCCCTTCGACGACGTCACCATCCGGTTTCGAACATGCCCGTCCGGCAACGACGGGTCCGGCGGCGTGAGAAACACGGTATGCGGCGTGGCCGTAAAATAAGCCTTGTGCACGGCAGCCTGGGCCTCGCGCTGGATCGCCGCGAGGGTGGCCGGGGGGATGAAATTGGGGGAGAGGTGGACGGTCATCTTCTAAAAGGTTCTGAATCTGACTAAGATATTAGCAGACTAAGCCCAACGGACGCTCAGCGCTAATCAAGATGCACAATTCAGACAACGAACCCCAAGCGCCTACAAGTGACGATAGGCCTGACGGTTCTGTAGAAGGGGTACGTTTCAATGGCTTTGGCGTTGGATGCTTTCATTTCGCTGCAAAAAATACGGCACAAGATTTTGACTATCGTACGTCACTAACCGCCTTCTTAAACAAGCATCAATTCATATCTAATGTAAAAATATCAGACGGTTCTAAATTTTTCCCAAATTCTAACGAGCACTTCAAGTCAAATGAGGACCTTTCGGCCGAGACAATTAATCCGATCTCACATAATGCTGAAATATCGTTCACAGTACGCATTCCGAAAAGAACGCAAAAAGAGTTGATCGGTGATTGGCGAGAAGAAATCGAAACAGAACACTTTGACATCCTCATTTCCTATCAATATTCACTTCCCGTTACGTTTGTTTTTAACGATTGCGAATTATCAAGACCTTCAAGTGCAGTGTCCCTTATGTGGAAATTCTTCGAGAAACACCTGCTTGACGACCACAATATTGAATTTCAAATGATTGGACCCTCACCATTTCACGCTGAATTTCTTTGCACGTTATCGAATGAATCAGAGATCAGCATTCGCTGCTCGAAATCGTACGGTTACGATCACATATTCCTTAACCTGCCTGAAGGTCTGGTTGACGACTATCGAGATATTGCGCCGTACGTGCTGGGTGATGTTATGTCCGACTACTATTACCTGATATCAGTGCGTAATAAGATAAACAGAAGCTTTTTTGATTTGTCCTCCCGTGTCGATGCGTTTCTGGAATCGGTCGAGAAAACGGGTCATTCAATATCCAAATCATCGTCAACGTACATATTTTCTGAGCAAATCGAGCTAGAAAAGTTAGCAATCGACGCGCAGTCACTTACGAGCTTCTTTAATTCGCGAGAACGAGACGTTTCGCGTTTTAACAGCCGTTCTAAGCTTTGGTACAAATTCCAAGAGGAGCTAGACAGCATAAGCTCAATTCCGATTGTCGGACAACGGAAGATCTTACGTTCACTTGAAAGAAGTAAGTCGCAGTTTTCGCAGTCGTATGTGGCGTTTATGTCAGCCCTGCTAGGCGCTTTTATAATGGCAATCGCAACCGTCGCGGTTCCGTATCTCGCGTCATTGTTGTCCAACTGACGAAGCTGCTGCCGCCGTTATTCCCTTAAACTCAGCAATAACTACTACAAAACCGCCCCCACCCGCAGCAAATCCTCTTCCCCGAACGGCTGCCCGATCAGTTGCAGCCCGAGCGGCAGCCCGTCCGCATCCGCTCCCGCTGGCACCGCAATCCCCGGCAGCCCCGCCATGTTCACCGTCACGGTGAACACGTCGTTGAGATACATCGCCACCGGGTCGTCGTGCATGGTCTTGTCGCCGATGGGGAAGGCGGCGGAGGGGGTGGCGGGGGTGAGGATCACGTCGACGCCGTCGGCATAGGCGCGCTCGAAATCCTGTCGGATCAGCGTGCGGACCTTCTGGGCGCGGGTGTAGTAGGCGTCGTAAAAACCGGCCGACAGCACATAGGTGCCGATCATGATACGGCGCTGCACTTCCGGCCCGAAACCGGCGGCGCGGGTTTTCTCGTACATGTCGGTGATGTTGTCGCCGTCCACCCGCAGACCGTAGCGCACGCCGTCATAACGGGCGAGGTTGGACGAGGCTTCGGCGGGGGCCACGATGTAATAGGCGGGCAGCGCGTATTTCGTGTGCGGCAGGGAAATGTCGCGGATCACCGCGCCCGCTTCCGCCAGCTTCGCCTTGCCCTCCTCCCACAGCGCGTCGATGGCCGGGTCGAGACCTTCCATGCGGTATTCGCGGGGAATGCCGACCACCATGCCCTTGATCGACTGCCCGATGGCCGCCTCATAGTCCGGCACGGCGCGGTCCACGCTGGTGGAATCCTTCGGGTCGAAACTCGCCATCGAGCGCAGCATGATCGCCGCATCCCGCACGGTCCGCGTGATCGGCCCCGCCTGATCGAGCGATGACGCGAACGCCACCATGCCCCAGCGGGAACAGCGCCCGTAGGTCGGCTTCAGCCCCACCGTGCCGGTGAACGCCGCCGGCTGGCGGATCGACCCGCCCGTGTCGGACGCCGTCGCGCCCGCACACAATTTTGCCGCCACCGCCGCCGCCGACCCGCCGGACGATCCGCCGGGCACGAGATTGTCTCCGTGCGGATTGACGACCGGCCCGTAATACGAATTCTCGTTGGACGAGCCCATGGCGAATTCGTCCATGTTCAGCTTGCCGAGCATCACCGCCCCATCGTCCCACAGGTTCTGCGTGACGGTGGATTCGTAGGGCGGTTTGAAGCCATCGAGAATGTGCGAACAGGCCTGGGTGTGGACACCCTTCGTGGCGTACAGATCCTTGATGCCGAGCGGAATGCCTTCCAGCGCCCCGCGCCTCGCCCTTGGCGATTTTCGCGTCCGACGCCGCGGCCATTACGCGCGCTTGTCTCGGCGGTGATGGAGATATACGCGTTCAGCCGTTCGTTACCCGCGTCTATGGCTTGAAGGTAAGCGTTCGTCAGTTCGGTGGCCGTAAAGTCGCCTTTGGTCAGGGCGTTTCGGGCTTCGGAAAGGGTTAAATCGGTCAGGTCGGACATATCCACCTCCTATTCGACGACTTTGGGGACCATGAAGAAATGGTCGTCGGACACCGGCGCGTTGGCCACGATATCCTCCGCCTTGTCCCCATCGGTCACGATGTCGGCGCGCTGGCGCATGTCCATGTGGACCACGGATGTCATAGGCTCAACACCCTCCACATCGACTTCGTTCAACTGTTCAACGAAGCCCAGTATCGCGTTCAATTCGCTGCGCATTTCTTCGGCGCGCTCATCGGTGATGGCTATGCGCGACAGGGCAGCGACGCGTTTCACGGTTTCGGTATCGACGGACATGTCTGGCGGCTCTCGGAAAGGCTTTCGTTCGGTATAAAAGCGGTGGCAGGTTTTACAACTCCAGCACCTCGCCCACTTTCGGCACCTTCACCGCGTCCGACCCGTCCATCGCGTTCACGAAAGTCTCCGCCGACTGGTCGATGATCGGAAACGAGCCATAGTGGCACGGCACTATCGTCTTGAAATCGAAGTATCTTTTACAGGCCAACGCCGCCACCGCCCCGCCCATCGTGAACCGGTCTCCGATCGGCACCAGCCCGATCTCCGGCCGGTGCAGTTCGTTGATCAGCGCCATATCGCCGAAAATATCCGTGTCGCCCATGTGATACAGCGTCGGTTCGTTTTCGAAGTGAAAAATCAAGCCGTTAGGATCACCCAGATCGTGGGAAACGCCGTTCTCGTCCAGCATCGCAGAAGAATGAACGGCGTTCACCCAGGTCATCGAAAACCCGTCGTAGTGCACCGTTCCGCCGGTGTTGCCCATGTCCACATTCTCGACGCCGCGCTGCTGTTGCAGAAACTGCGCAAGATCGAAGTTCGCAAGCACCGTCGCGCCGGTCTCCTTGGCGATTTCCACAGTGTTTCCAAGATGATCGAAGTGTCCGTGGGTAAGTGCGATGTGCGTCAGACCGTCGATTGCCCCTGCCCGCATCGACTCTTCAAATGACGAATTGTCGGAAAAGAACGGGTCGATCAGCATCCGCGCCTTGTCCGTTTCCACGCGAAATGC
Source organism: uncultured Alphaproteobacteria bacterium (assembly GCA_963841615.1). GTDB lineage: Bacteria > Pseudomonadota > Alphaproteobacteria > Rhizobiales > Rhizobiaceae > Pseudahrensia. Next base: position 145,906 of record CAWJDI010000009.1, read on the forward strand.
GCTATGGCCATACCAGGTCAGCTTCATGAAACGTGTTTCCGCCAATGAGATTCGAACCCTCCCAGAGTGCGGATTTCGCGAAGGCCCTGCAAGGGAGCGGGCGTTTGCTGGGGCTCGATCTTGGCACGAAAACCATCGGGCTGGCGGTGTCGGATGGGGCCTGGTCGATAGCCTCGCCTGTGCGAACGATCCGGCGGACGAAGTTCACAGCTGACGCTCAGGATATGCTGATTTACGCGCGGGAAAATGATGTTGCGGGTCTCGTCCTCGGCCTGCCCCTTAACATGGACACCAGCGAAGGGCCAAGAGCGCAGGCAACGCGGGCTTTTGCGCGCAGTCTTGCACCGCTTTCCGACCTGCCGCTGCTGTTTTGGGACGAAAGCCTGTCCACCGTCGCAGCCGATGCTGCGCTTGTCGAAACGCGCCCGCCGCAACCGGACGGATACGATCGACGCGTCGCGGCAAGCCTTATCCTGCGGTCTGCTCTCGATGCTCTGCGCGCACTTCCGGCGCACGATGAGAGCGAATGAATGCCGAGAACCGCGGCCACCAGCGCTTGCGGTATCGATAGGCCATGATCGCTGCCACCAGCATCGTGTCCACGATTAGCGCGCGCAGCAGAAGCGGCGGCAGGTCGGCCGGGTCGAGACCCAGCGGCGTTGCATAGACCAGCATCACCTGGTCGTGCATCGCGCGGGAGAAGAACCACATGCCGCCATGCATGTCGTTGTAGGACAAGCCGTACCACGTGCCGAACAGGCTCATCGGCAGAACCCAGAGATAGAGAAAACTTCGCATTGTCGCACCGTGGTTCGGTTGTGTGGCAGGTGAACCCCCAACCTGCTGGCGCGGTCGCAGCGGGTCCACGTAAACCCTTTGGTAAGGTTAACTTTCCCACCTCTGCCTGTGGATGAAAGTGGTGATGCTGGACGCGCGCATCGTCACGCCCTAAACCGGCATTCGATGAGCGCACCGCCCCGATACCAGACCAGCGAGACCGAGGCGCCTGCCTTTCAGCTTCCCCCGTTTGCCCGCACCAGTCTTGTCTCGATCCGTGGCCTCTCCCCGCTCGAACTGACCGCGTTGTTGGACCGGGCGGACGCAATGGCGACAGCGTTTCGGGACCGAACCGACCTGCGCAGCTCGTTTTCCGGTCAGACACAGATCAACCTGTTCTACGAAAACTCGACGCGCACGCAGTCGTCGTTCGAAATTGCCGCAAAACGGCTCGGCCTCGACGTAATCAACATGGCAGTCGGCACCTCTTCGGTGAAAAAAGGCGAGAGTTTTCTCGATACCGCTGCGACCCTGAACGCCATGCGACCGGACCTCCTCGTCATGCGCCATCCGGCTGCGGGTGCGGCGGAACTTTTGTCGGCAAAGGTGTCCTGCGGCGTCATCAACGCGGGCGATGGTGCCCACGAACATCCGACGCAGGCATTGCTCGATGCCCTGACCATCCGACGTCGCAAAGGGCGCATCGAAGGGCTGCGCGTGTGCATTTGTGGCGATGTCGCCCATTCCCGCGTCGCACGCTCCAACATGCTGCTGCTCACGGCGCTGGGCGCGCAGGTGCGGATCGTTGCGCCATCGACGCTGTTGCCGACCGGCGTGGCCGATTACGGCGTGAAAGTCTTTGGCACGATGGAGGAAGGTTTGGCAGATTGCGATGTGGTGATGATGTTGCGGCTTCAGCGTGAACGCATGGAAGGCTCGCTCATCCCCTCCCCGCGCGAATATTTCACCTTTTTTGGCCTCGATCGGAAGCGTCTTGCACTGGCGAAGGACGATGCCATCGTCATGCATCCCGGTCCCATGAACCGGGGTGTGGAGATTGCCACGACCATTGCCGATGGTGTGCAGAGCGTGATCGTGGAGCAGGTCGAGATGGGCGTGGCCGTCCGCATGGCTGTAATTGCCATGCTGCTGGAAAGCCGCCGGTCCCAGGCCAACGCAGCATGAGCCACAAGCACCGCCTGTTCCGCAACGCCCGCATCATCGACCCGGCCAGCGGGCGGGATGCGGCGGGCGATGTTCTGGTCCGCAAGGGCAGGATCATCGAAGTTTCGGACACTATCGAGCCACCAAAAAAGTGCAAGATTACGGAATGTAACGGCCACATCCTTTGCCCCGGCCTCATCGACATGCGCGTTTTCATCGGCGAGCCGGGCTATGAAAACCGCGAGACCGTAAAATCCGCCGCGCGCTCCGCCGCCGCCGGTGGCATCACGACGATGGTGATGATGCCCGACACCGATCCGGTGATCGACGACACGGCGCTCGTCGAGTTCGTCCACAGCACGGCAAGGGAGAAGGCGAAAGTGCGCGTGTTGCCGTCCGCTGCGCTGACACGGGGCATGGCAGGCGAAGCGATCTGTGAATACGGGTTGCTCTCGAAAGCCGGCGCGGTGGCCTTCGGCGACGGGTTGAAGACGGTCGCGTCCGCCCAGACCATGCGCCGCGCGCTTATCCACGCCAGCGATTTCGACGGCTTGGTGATGGCGGCGTTGAACGATGCGACCCTGGGCTCCGGCGTGATGAATGCGGGCGCAATCGCCACGCGGATGGGGCTTTTGGGCATCCCGCGCGAGGCGGAGATCATTCCGCTTGAGCGCGACATGCGCCTAGTGGCGATGACAGGCGCGAAATATCACGCCGCTGCTCTGTCCACTGCCGAATGTGTCGTCATCATTGCGCAGGCAAAGGCGCGAAAGCTGAACGTCACTGCTGCCGTACCCATCGCCAATCTGGCCCTGTCGGAAAACGATATTGGCCCCTACCGCACCTATTTTCGCGTGACGCCTCCCCTGCGGTCGGAAGATGACCGGTTGGCGCTCATCGAAGGCATCCGTTCCGGCGCAATCGACGTTATCGTGTCCAATCATCACCCGCAGGATGTTGATTCGAAGCGCCTGCCCTTCGCGGAGGCGGCCGAAGGCGCGGTCGGCCTGCAAACGCTGCTCGCCGCAAGCCTGCGCCTGCACCACACGGATGGTATCCCGCTCATGCGCGTTCTGGAATGTCTTACCAGCGCGCCTGCGGACCGGCTCGGCCTTGCCAGTGGCCGGATTGCAGTCGGCGCGCCTGCTGATCTGACGTTGTTCGACCCGTATTCACCGTGGGTTCTGCGCGAGGACGATCTCCTATCCCGCGCCCGCAACACACCATTCGAGGGCGCGCGGTTCGAGGGGTGTGTCTTGAAAACCATCGTGGGTGGCCGCACAGTCTTTTCCGCCGACGCATCATGAGAACACAATGACCGAAACGTCCTTTCTCGGCCTGCTAATACCCCTGATTGTCGGTTATTTGTCCGGCTCCATCCCCTTCGGCCTTCTCATCACCCGCATGGGCGGCGCGGGCGATGTGCGGTCCATCGGCTCCGGCAATATCGGCGCGACCAACGTTCTCCGGACAGGCCGCAAGGGACTGGCGGCAGCGACGCTGTTGATGGATGCTTTGAAAGGCGCTGTGCCGGTTCTGTATTTCGCCACGTGGAGCCCGACCGCCATGGCAGTGGCTGGTTTTGCTGCGTTTATCGGCCATTGCTATCCGGTATGGCTTGGCTTCAAAGGCGGCAAGGGCATCGCAACTTTTGTGGGCGTTCTCATCGGGTTTTCAGCGATTCTACTTGGCGCTTTCGCCGTTGTCTGGCTGCTGGTGGCCTACGTTACCCGCTACTCGTCGCTGGCTGCGTTGCTTGCCACTGTTGCCGTCTGCATCTTGGCCGCGTTCCTGCTGCCCGCCCCGTTTGTGATTGCGCTCATCGCCATGACCGCGCTGACCTTCTGGCGGCACCGCGAAAATATTGCGCGGTTGCGTGCTGGCACGGAAGGCAAGATCGGCGCGAGGGGGTGAGCGACGCACTTGCCCCCCGCCCCGGCATCAAGCTGACGGACGAGCAGCGGCTCTCGTGGCTGCAACTGGTGCGAAGCGAGAATGTCGGGCCGGTTTCGTTCCGTGAACTCATCAACCATTTCGGCACCGCCGCCGCCGCGCTGGACGCGATACCCGATCTGGCCGCGCGGGCCGGTCGGGGTAAAGCAATCCGCCTCGCTTCCCGCAAGGATGCCGATAAAGAATTGCAGCAACTCGATGCGCTGGGCGGTTACACGGTTTGCCTCGGCGAACCGGATTATCCGGCGGCGTTGAGAGCGTCCGACTCAGCGCCGCCAGTACTGAGTGTTGCAGGCAACCGGGAGATTTTGCGCCGGGATTGCGTCGCTTTCGTCGGCTCCCGCAACGCCTCCGTCACTGGTGAAAAATTCACCCGCGCATTGGCGGGAGAAGTAGCGGCAGCAGGCTACGCGGTGGTGTCCGGCCTGGCGCGCGGCATCGATTCCGCCGCTCACATGGCATCGCTAAAGAGCGGCACCATCGCCGCATTCGCCGGTGGTCTCGATGTCATTTATCCGCCCGGCAACGTCCAACTCGCCCACGATATTGCTGCCAACGGCGGTGCGCTGGTCACGGAAATGCCGCTTGGCTGGAAACCCCGCGCGCAAGACTTTCCCCGTCGTAACCGTATCGTGGCCGGTATGGCGCTCGGTCTGGTCGTGGTGGAAGCCGCCAAGCGCAGCGGGTCGCTCATTTCGGCACGCCTCGCCAACGAGATGGGACGGCAAGTGTTTGCGGTTCCCGGCTCCCCCCTCGACCCGCGCTCGGAAGGTGCCAACCACCTCATCCGGTCCGGCGCGACGCTGATAACCGGCAGCGAGGACATTCTCAGCGAACTCGCACCTCTGGTGGACGCGACGCGGCAGAGGGATTTCGAGTTCGCCGACCGCGAGCAAGCGCAACCCGCGTTGGAGGAACCGAGCCAGACCGACCGCAACCGGCTGATTTCCGCAATCGGCCACACACCGACCGATATAGATGATCTCATCGCTCATACCGGCATTCCGCCAGGCGCGATGCACATGCTGTTGCTGGAACTCGATCTGGCCGGAATGCTGGAACGCCAGTCCGGCAACCGGGTGTCGATCATACCGGCATAATTAAGCGGCGGTTTCCGCCCGTGCCAAAGCTTCTGCCTGCCGTCGCAAAGGCACGCGGATCGTCAGATTGACCGAACCATCCTCGACATCTTCCCGCTCCAATACCTGCGAATGGTCGTAGAACCAGCCGATCTGGCCCAACCGTTCGTTCGCCAGGGAGATTGTCAAAACGGTGTCGGACTGACTTACCACCGTCTCGATCCGCTCGACCAAACCGTCCAGCCCCGCACCGGTGATGGCGGAGATAAACAGCGGTCCGTCCTCCCCTTCCCGCGTGGCCCGCATGGCGTCCAGCGTGTCAGCGGACAAGCGATCGACCTTGTTCCACACCTCGACAACACGGGCATGGCCGTCATCCGCCACGCCCAGCTGGGCCAAAATCGAATAAACATCCTCGGAATGGGCGGCGTGGTCCGTGTCGGACACATCGCGCACGTGGAGGATGAGTTCCGCCTCGATAACCTCCTCCAAAGTCGCACGGAACGCGGCGACCAGATGGGTGGGCAGGTCGGACACGAAACCGACCGTGTCGGACAGGATGATCTCCGTGCCGTTCGGCAATGTCAGCCGCCGCAAGGTAGGGTCGAGCGTGGCAAACAGCATGTCCTTCGCCATCACATTGGCACCGGTCAGGGTATTGAACAAAGTGGATTTTCCCGCATTCGTGTAGCCGACCAGCGCGACGACGGGATGGGGAATGCGCTGGCGCTTGGAGCGGTGCAATGTGCGGGTGCGGCGCACTTTCTCCAGCTCCTTTTCCAGCTTCGTCACACGCTCCTGCAACTGCCTGCGGTCGCTCTCGATCTGCGTTTCGCCAGGGCCGCCGAGGAAACCGCCGCTGCCACCACCACCGCCGCGCTGTCGCTCAAGGTGGGTCCACGACCGGACCAGACGGCCCTTCTGATAATTGAGATGGGCAAGCTCGACCTGCAACCGCCCCTCTTTCGTCTGCGCCCGCGCACCGAAAATTTCCAGAATGAGGCCCGTTCTGTCGAGCACCTTCGCGTTCAGCGCCTTTTCCAGATTGCGCTGCTGCACCGGCGTCAACGGGTGGTCGACGATCACCAGCCCAGCTTCCAAGGCAGCAACCATGCCAGCGAATTCGTCCACCTTCCCGGTGCCAAACAGCAGGCCCGGTTTCAGGGCGCTTAGTCGGACAATGCCGGAATGCACCACATCGAGATCGATGGCCATGGCGAGGCCAACGGCCTCTTCCACGCGCGATTTCTCACTGCGCGGCAGCTCTTGCTTATCGTTGCGCTCGCGCACTACCGGCACCAGAACGATGGCGCGCCCGGAACTGTGTTTCTCGCTGTGGTCGAGTTGAAACTTCGACTTGGCGTCGCGGTCATGTTCGCTCATGCGATCAGTCATCCAACTCGTTCTGGAGATCGACAGGTTCAGCGGGCATAATGGTGCTGATGGCGTGTTTATAGACGAGCTGCGAATTGCCGTCGCGGCGCAGCAGCAGGCAGAAATTGTCGAACGAAGTGACGATGCCTGTCAGTTTGACGCCGTTGACGAGAAAGATCGTAAGGGAAATCTTCTTGCGACGCACTGCGTTGAGAAATGCGTCTTGTAGTCCGGGTACCCGTTCGACCATCTTGGCGTGATCCGTTTTTTGCTTTGCGTGAAAGTCTATGCCCCGCACCGGCTGGCGTCTAGCGGCTGCGCCAATATCGCGGACTGACGAGCGCAAACAGGGCCAGAACCTCAATACGCCCCGCAATCATCGTGAAAGCCAGCGTGAGTTGGGCGACAGGCGACATTTCACTGTAACGCGGCCAATCCCACGCCTCATCAATATTCCAGCCCGCCATGTAAACCGGCCCGGCAGTGGCGAAGTTCGACACCGCTGCCATGAATGCCGCCTCGAAATGCATGCCGGTCGAAGCTAAGACAAACGCGGACACGACAATCACGCCCAATGCCGCAATGAAGAAGCTCCAGATCGCCCGCATGATTGGCATATCGACTTTCTGGGTTCCGAAGTGAGACGGTTTGACGGCATTGGGAAAGACCAGCTTGTCGAGTTCCGCCCGCGACTGGGAGAGCATCGCCGACATCCGGTAGTGCTTCACACCACCCGCGGTGGCATATGCACTGCCGCCGATCAGAATAATGAAAATGACGGCGCTGTAAGGCAGCAGAATGAAGACACCCGCTTCGCTCTGCATTCCGCTCGTTGCGACCAGCGATGCTGCGTTCAGGAACGACCGCGCCATCGTCGTCAAGTCGGCCGAATAACCAGGTGTTGCGATCAACAGCACCGCGAAGGCGACTGTCAGCGCGATCGTGGCCATGATGATGCTGCGGCTTTCGCGATGCTCCAGCACCATCCGAACCTGACCGCGCAATAGCCGCCTTTGCCAAAAAATGCTCGTGGCGCCCAGCATCAGAAACGCCGCGACAACCACAATACCAAACGTGCTCAACACTTCGACCGGTTGGTCATCAAACGGGAGAAACGATCCGGTGGAGACGGCTGCAAAGGCGAAGGACGCCGCATAAAGCGGGCGGTGACCGGACATAAAAAGCAGGACGAAGCACAGGAAGGTCATCACGCCGTAGAGCAGCGCGATCTGGCCCGCTATCCGTACAGGGCTGCCCGCGCCGGTCATCACATCCCCACCGCTTCCGAACCCGCCACGGCGCTGCTGTAACCCGCCAATGCCAAGCGGAGCCATCACCAGAACGATCGTGAGCAGCATGAAATATCCGCCCAGCCATTGCAGCTGGCTGCGATACATCAATAAGGAACGGGGCCAGATTTCGGTCGTGTTGAGAACTGTCGCGCCGGTCGTCGTCAGCCCCGAAACCGCCTCGAAATACGACTCCACGACGGACAGTTCCGATATGTCGAAAATCGGTATCGCGGCAAAGGCCGGCAGCATGAACCACACCAGAACCAGCATGGTCAGCCGCCCGATACGCGGCACCCGGCGGTATCGGCCCAGAATGGACAGCGCTGGCCCGCCGAACGCAAAGCCGCCGAGAATGAAATAAGCACCGAAACGATAGGCGAGTGGCGTGTCACCGTCAGCCAGCGCTAAAACCATCGGCACGATCAATGAGCCGGTCAGCACCAGCCCGAGCATCGCAATATAGAAAAGCGCCGTCAGCACGGCATATCAGGAGAAGAAATCGAGGGTCACGCGGAACATCTGCTCCACCTTCTTCACCTGCTCCCGCCGCGCGAACACCACCACTCGGTCCTTTGGCTTGATGACCGTATCGCCCGCCGGAATGATCACCTTCTTGCCACGGTAGATCGCCCCGATGCGGATGCCTTCCGGCAGGTCGAGATCACGCAGCTCCGGCCCGACGAGACTCGATGTCGTCATGGCTTCCGCCTCGATGACCTCCGCCGCCCCGTTCTGCACCGAATGAACGCCCGCGAATGCGACCTCGTCTCACATATTGCAAAATCTTCGAGATCGTCACCGACCGAGGGTTCACATGCGCGTCGATGCCCAGCGTCTTGGTGAACTCGTAATAGCTGGTGTTGTTGAGCAACGTGAGGTTGGCTTCGCAACCCAGCCGTTTGGCCATGACGGAGGACAGGATGTTGACCTGATCGTCGTTGGTCAACGCGACCATGAGGTCCGCGTGCTGGATGTCGGCTTCCAGCAAAATCTGCTGATCGAGCGCGGAACCGTGCAGCACGACGGTGCGGTCAAGCTGGTCGGCAATGGCTACGGCGCGCTCGCGGGAACTTTCGACCACCTTGACCCGCGCCGTCGATTGCCGCTTCTCGATGGCCGAGGCTACATACGTGCCGATATTACCGCCACCGACAATGACGATACGGCTGGCCGTCGGCTCCTCGTGGCCGAAAATATTCAACGTCCGACGCACCCGGTCGCTGCGCGCGATGACATAGGCGAGATCACCCGCCAGCATCGAATCCGTCGAGTGCGGCACGAAAAGTTGGTTCTGCCGCCAGATGCCGACCACAACTGCCGAAAGGTCAGGAAACAGTTCGGAAAGCTGCCCCAGCGGCGTGTCGATCACGGGGCAATCATCGCCGCATTCAATGGCGATCATCGTCACCGCTTCGTCGGCAAACTGCACTGCATCCGTCGCGCCCGGCAGCGCGATGCGCCGCAGCACCATCTCACCCACTTCCACCTCGGGAGAAATGATGACGTCGATGGGCATGTGCTCGCGCGAAAAAAGATCGCCATATTGCGGCAGCAGATATTCCTGCGCCCGCACACGCGCTACTTTCGTAGGCACGCGGAAAAGCGAATGCGCCACCTGACAGGCCATCATGTTGACCTCATCGTAGAGCGTGACGCCGATGATCATGTCGGCGTCTTCCGCGCCCGCAGCTTCCAGCACGTCCGGCTGCGAACCGTGGCCAATGAAGCCGCGCACGTCGAGCTGGTCGCGAATTGTCTGAATCAGCGCAGGCGTGTTGTCGATGACGGTGACGTCATTGCCTTCCTGTGCAAGCCGCTCGGCAATGCCGTAACCGACCTGCCCTGCCCCGCAAATGATGACTTTCATGCGCTACCGCCGGTTCGACGCCTGTTCGTGAACAGTGCTTCAAAGCGTGGCTTATAGGCCAAGCGATTTTAATTTGCGATGCAGCGCCGAGCGTTCCATGCCGACAAAATTCGCGGTCTTGGAAATGTTACCGCCGAAACGCACGATTTGGGCATCGAGGTAGTCACGCTCGAACCGCTCACGCGCCTCCCGCAGGGGCAGCGACATGATGTGTTCGTCCTCGGAGCCGGGCGTGGTCGGCAGCATGTCGGACACTTCGCCAGGCAGCTGGTCGGCGCGGATGGGACCGTCATGCTCGCCCCGCGACAGGATCATCAGGCGCTCGACGTTGTTGCGAAGCTGCCGCAGATTTCCCGGCCAGCTATGAGCTTGCAGCACCGCCATCGCATCATCTCCGATTTTGCAAGGTGGAATACCGGTCTGCATCTCGATCTGGCCCATAAAGGCCTCAATCAGCTCCGCGATATCCTCCCGCCGGTCCTCAAGCCCCGGCACCTTAACGGGCACAACGGCGAGCCGATGGAACAGATCCTGACGGAATGCGTCGGCTTCGATGCGTTCTTCCAGATTGATCGCGGTGGAGGACAGCACCCGCACATCCACCTTCACTTTCTTGGTGCCGTGAACCCGCTCGAATTTCTGTTCCACAAGCACTTTCAAAAAGCGGTTCTGCACTTCACGCGGCATTTCACCGACTTCATCGAGAAAAAGCGTGCCCAAATGCGCCTCTTCCATCGCGCCCGTCTTGGCATCCCGCCCTTCGCCGCCCTCGACTCCAAACAATTCGCTTTCCATTGTATCAGCGGTCATGCCCGCCGCGTTGACAACGACGAACGGTCCCGTTGCGCGGTGCGAGGCCTTATGGATTGCGTGGGCGACCGTTTCCTTGCCGGAACCAGACGGGCCAATCAGCATGATGCGGGAATTGGACATTGCCACCTTTTCGATGGTGGAGCGCAACTGGTTCATAGCCAGCGACTTGCCGATCATTTCCGGCATGTCCGGGCTTTTCTTCTCAAGCTGCGCGACCTGCTTGCGGAGCCCAGCCGTCTCCAGCGCCCGTTCCGCAATCAGAATCAACCGGTCGGCCTTGAAAGGCTTCTCGATATAATCGTAGGCACCCTGCTTGATGGCGGACACGGCGGTTTCAATGTTGCCGTGGCCGGAAATGACGACCACCGGAAGGTCCGGATGCTGCGCGTGAATGACGTCCAACAGCGCCAGTCCGTCGAGCTTACTGCCTTGCAGCCAGATATCGAGAAACACCATTGACGGCTTGCGGTCGTTGATCTCGTTCAGCGCCGCATCGCTATGGGCGGCCCGCCGCGTTTCGTGGCCTTCATCTTCCAGAAGCCCGGCGACCAAATCGCGAATGTCGGCTTCATCGTCGACGATGAGAATATCAGACGCCATTTTTTTCGCTTTCCTCATTGTTTGCAACTTGCGGAGCGACGGCGGGAATGGTGACCCGCACCCGCGCGCCGTGGCCGCCCTTATTCACATCCGGTGCGTCGGTCAGCTCGACGCTTCCGTTATGCTCTTCCAAAATCTTGGATACGATCGCCAAACCAAGCCCAGTGCCCTTGTCGCGGGTTGTCATGTAAGGCTCCAGCAGACGTTGGCGATGTTCGGTGGGCAAGCCCTTGCCGTTATCGGTTATCTCGATGACATGCCGTCCGCCGTCAGCTTTGGCACGAACTGTAATCGAAGGCTTTTCACCCTCGGCAAACTCGTAGCCTTCGATACCTTCGGTCGCATTCTTGATGATGTTGCCGAAAACCTGCCCCAGCAGACGGCTGTCGAATGTCGCCATTAACGGCTCGTCGCCAAGATCAACGTCAAACCGGATTTTCGGGTTGCCCACACGCAGCAAAAACGCTGCCTCTTTAACAGGGCCAGCCAGATCGCCGACCTGCATCTGCGGTTTTGGCATACGGGCAAACGACGAGAACTCGTCGACCATGCGCCCGATGTCCTCCACCTGCCGGATGATGGTATCCGTACACTGGTCGAACACCTCCCGATCCTCGGTAATGACCTTGCCGTAACGGCGGCGGATACGCTCCGCCGACAGCTGGATCGGTGTCAGCGGATTTTTGATCTCATGGGCAATACGCCGTGCCACATCGGCCCAGGCGGACGTGCGCTGCGCGACGACGAGATCGGAAATATCGTCGATTGTCAGCACGTGGGAATGAGTCGCAGAGCCGTCCCGCTCCACGGTCACCTGCACGTTCAACGTCCGCTCTTTGCCTTCGCCCTCAAGGGTGATCTGCTCGCGATAATCCGTTTTGCCGGAGCGGTTGGCGGCATCCATCACCGCATTCAATTCCGGCGACACATTCGACAGCTTTTGGCCCGAGATATCCCCGTTATCGCCAAACATAAAATCCGCCGACGAATTGGATATTGCAATAAGCCCATTCGACCCGACGCCGATGACAGCAGCGCTAACGCCGGACAGCACGGCTTCGGTGAACCGTCTGCGGCTGTCGGTGAGCTCTTGCGTCTGAAGGATTTCAGCACGCTGGCTTCGCAAATCAGCGGTCATGGCGTTGAAGGTATTGGTCAGCGAGCGCAGTTCACCTTCGGATTTCGTCTTGGGAACACGCACATCCAGATTACCTGCCGCGACCTCATCGGCAGCGCCGATCAGGCGGCGTATCGGCTCAACAAACCGGTCCGCCACAGCGATGCCCATCCAGATTGCGGCAAGCAAAATGGTCAGGCAAAGGCCGACATAGAGAAACGCAAAAGCCACCTGCAACGGCACACGCCCTGTCTCGAGACGGGCATAATCCTCGGTCGCCTCCTCCATCAGCTGAATGGAGTTCAGCACCGTTGGGTCCACCGCCGTCAGCGCGTAGAAGAAGGTCGGGCTCGGAAAGTCTTTCATGAGAAACGCGCAGGCCGCCAGCGCTTGCCGCCGTGGCAGGATGCAGGACGGCTGGCCATCGGCCGCCTGCTCCAGCATTTCCGCCGGCGGATTGGGCAACGCCTCGATACGCGGCGCAACGGCGCTTACGAGCCGGTCGCCGTTGGCGGTCAGAACGAATGCGCCGATCAGTCCCCGCGCCCGCGCCTGCCCGGACAGCAGGTTTTCAAAACCGGTCCGGTCGAGATCGTACAGGCTCGTATTCCGGTTGAGAAAAAGCCCCATATTGACAGTATGTGTATTGAGGCTGTCCGTCGCCGCCCGCACGTAGCTTTCGGCAACCGATATCGAATTATCGACGATTGTGCGGGTGCGCGTGTCGAAAATGCGTTCCAGCCCTTGATCGAGAGAAATACCTGCAATCAACGCCACCAGAATAGCTGGAATGGACGCGACAACACCGAACAAGCCAACGATACGAATATGCATCCGCGCCGCGGCCCGCCCCTTGCGCCGCGCGCGCATCAACGCATGGACTTCCCGCCCCACGAGCAGCAACATCAACGCGGTAAAGGCGGCATTGATCGATAGAATGACGATGATCGTGGTACGGTCCGGCTCGATCCGCGTCAGACCGAGCAGGATGACAAAAGAGGCGGCACTCAGAAAAAGCGCGAGCAGCACGAAAGGCAGCGCAAACCGGCGCGCATACCGCACGGAAGCGGCATTACCTGACTGCCCTACCCCCTGCGCTTCGCGTGGCCGGGCAGCATCGGCAGCGTCAATCGTTGCGCTCGTCATCACACCCCCGTTGCGCCCCAAGTCGTGTGGCTATCTTGCAACTAATTGTGGCGCAAATGCTACAATCCCGGTCAACGCAAACCTTTTCCAACGCTGATCCCAAGATCGCGGATTTTCTTGCGAAGTGTATTCCGGTTCAGCCCAAGCCGCCTTGCTGCCTGAATCTGATTGCCAGCCATCCGGTGTAACACGATGGAAATGAGGGGCTTTTCCATTTCACTCAGGATATGGCGGTAGATATCCTCACGCTCCTGCCCATTGCCGTGTTCGTCCAGAAGTTCCTGCGCAATCTCGGTCACCGCATCATGCATCCGTGACCGTGCGGTTTCCGACTGGCCCGAACTATTACGCCCAACCGGGCCATTCGACAGTTCAGATGCAACCAGTTCCGCTGTAATGACATCCTGTGGATGCAAAGCAACGAGCCGCTGCACCAGATTTTCCAATTCGCGGACGTTGCCGGGCCAAGAGTATTGCCTCATCCGGTCCAGCGCACCCTGCTCGAAAGTCTTGCGCGGCAATCCACTTTCCGCCGTGCGGACGAGAAAATGGCGGGCAAGATCAGGCACATCCTGTCCACGCTCGCGCAGGGCGGGAAGCCGAACCGGCACGACGTTGAGACGGTAGAACAGATCTTCCCGGAAGCGCCCGGATTCAATGAGGTCCTCGAGCTTCTGGTGTGTGGCCGCTACGATACGCACATCCGTCTTCAACGGCCTGCGACCGCCCACGGTTGTGTATTCGCCTTCCTGCAACACACGGAGCAACCGCGTTTGCGCCTCGAAGGGCATGTCACCGATCTCATCGAGGAAAAGCGTTCCGCCGTTCGCCTGCTCGAAACGGCCTTCCGAACGCATGTTCGCACCGGTAAACGCGCCTTTCTCGTGTCCGAAAAGCTCGGACTCGATCAACTCACGGGGAATGGCCGCCATGTTGACGGCAACGAACGGACGCTTGGAGCGGCTGGAAAAGTCGTGCAGCGCCCGCGCCACCAGTTCCTTGCCCGTTCCGCTTTCACCCGTAATCATAACGGTCAGATTGGTGCGCGTGGTCCGCGCAATGACGCGGAAAATGTCCTGCATGGCAGGCGAACGCCCCACCAGCGGCATCGGAGGGCCGTCGTCGGGTTCGACGACATCGCCGCTCGGTTCCTTCAGAGCCCGCGCCACCGTGTCCACCAGTTCGCGCAGGTCAAACGGTTTCGGCAGATAGTCGTAGGCGCCTTTTTCTGTGGCCGTAATTGCGGTCATGAATGTGTTCTGCGCGCTCATCACCACGATTGGCAGGTCGGGCCGCGCGCGCTTCATGGCGGGCAAAACGTCGAAAATGTTCTCGTCCGGCATCACCACATCGGTGACGACCAGATCTCCGTCTCCCGCATTGACCCAACGAAGCAGAGTTTCCACATTCGACGTGGCCCGTACGCTATGGCCCTCACGTGTGAGCGCCTGCGTCAGCACCGTGCGGATGGCGGCATCGTCGTCTGCAATGAGAATGTCACCCATCGGCATCGCCTTTCTGTTCATTGCCCCCGCCGGACCAAGCCGGAAGGAGAACCGTGAAATCGGTGTGCTGCCTGTCGCGACTACACGAAATGACACCGCCATGATCACCGACGATTTTCGCCACCAGCGCCAGCCCAAGACCCGAACCGTTCTGTTTGGAGGAGATGAACGGGTCGAACATCAGGTCATGAATATCGTCCGGCACGCCTGGCCCCGTGTCGCGCACGGTCAGTGAGATTGGCAACGACACACGCTCCGTGGACCCGGCGGCGGCGATGCGTATGCCAGGTCTGAAGGCGGTAAGCATGGTGAGCGTGCGGTCGCTTGCACCGTGCATGGCTTCACAGGCATTCTTCACGAGGTTGAGGAACACCTGAATGAGCTGGTCCCGATTGCCGTAAACCAGCGGAAGAGACGGGTCGTAGAGTTCGACAATCGAAACATCCCGCGCGAACCCTTGCCGTGCCACGTTCAAAACATGGTCGAAGACTGAGTGAATGTTGACCTGATCGCGCGTGATCGGGCGCTCGTTGGAGAAAACTTCCATCCGGTCCACAAGCCGCACGATACGGTCTGTCTCTTCGGTGATGAGCCGCGTAAGCGCCCGACCATCGTCTTCCAGCGAATGTTCCAGCAGCTGCGCCGCGCCACGGATGCCGGATAGCGGGTTCTTGATTTCGTGACCCAGCATCGCCGCCAGCCCCGTTACCGTTCGGGCCGCCCCGCGATGGTGAAGCTGGTTGTCGAGGGCAGCGGCGAATGTGCGAACCTGCAGCATGACCATGAGCGTGCCCGCCTCGTCCCCAAACGGCGCGACGTAAATGTCCATCCATCGCTCGCCACCCAAGCGGGGCGAGGATAGATCAACCTTGTATTCATTGACTGGAACAAGCGTTGTCCGCACTTGCTCAACCAACGCGAGAGCAGGCGAGTTTCTGGCGATGTAGTGGGACAGCGTCCGCTTTTTCAGGACGCTGGAACTGGTGCTGAAGAAGACTTCGGCGGCGGCGTTGGCAAGATCGAACTGGTTGTCTGCATCCAGCGTGAAAACCGGGTGGGGCAAAGCGTTCAGAAGGGCCGCGCCATTCTCGTTCATGCAGCAACCGCGCGCGCACAGTCGCCGAACGCCGACCATAGGATTTCGAGCACTTGATCCGGGTCTGTCGATGACAGCAGCACCTTGCGCGTTGCAACGTAGGCAGACCGGTCCGTCAAATGCGCGCTGTACCAGTCGATATGCTTGCGCGCATTGCGTGTGCCAAGTTCGGTTCCGTAATGGGTGACTATAGCCTCGTAGTGGCTACAAACGAGTTCGCTCAGGGCGTCCCCCATTGGCGGGCAAGGCACATCGGCGCCCTGCAATTCCGCGCCGATAATCCCTGGCAGCCAAGGCGCACCGTAGCTTGCCCGTCCTACCATCACGCCATCCGCGCCTGACAGGCTCAGGGCTTTGACGGCGCTGGTGGCATCGCAAATATCGCCATTTACGATAACCGGAATGGAGACCGCATCCACCACCGCGGCCACCGCCTGCCAGTCGGCAACACCCTTGTAAAACTGGTCCCGCGTGCGCCCGTGAACGGTCAGCATTGCAACACCCAACGCCTCGGCACGGCAGGCAAGGTCTGGTGCGTTGATGGTCTCGCGGCTCCAGCCGAGGCGCATTTTCAGTGTCACCGGCACGTCCACCGCCGAAACGACCGCATCGATTAGAGTGGAAGCATGATCGAGATCGCGCATCAGCGCGGAGCCGGAATAGCCGTTGGTGACGCGCTTGGAGGGGCAACCCATATTGATGTCGATGATCGACGCGCCGTTATCGACAGCCATACGGGCAGCGAGTGCCATCCAGTGTGCTTCCCGCCCTGCGATCTGCACCATATGGATGGGAATACCGGCAGCCTGCGCCTTCAGCACCATCTCGTCCTTACCGGTCAGCAACGCTTCGCTGGCCACCATCTCGGACACCACCATCCCGGCCCCGAACTGCCATGCCAGCTTGCGAAACGGCACGTCCGTCACCCCGGACATGGGCGCGAGAAACGCCCTGTTCCGCAAGGCGACCGTGCCTATTCGCAACGGATCGTCGGCCTCAGATGTAGAATTATGCGCCATGCCTGTTTGATAGGCAGGACAATGCGTGGCCGCAAGCCGTAATGCGCTAGTGTATGAAACGCTTGCACCCCATGCCGCTATCTGCAACGCGGATGATGATGCCAAACCACACCCCAAAACCGCAAACGCCCATCGTCGCCGTTATCGTCGCGGCAGGCCGCGGAACGCGTGCGGGTGGCGATGGGCCGAAGCAGTACGAACGTCTTGGCGGGGCGGCTGTGCTGGCCCGTTCCCTCATGCCATTCCAGACAAGCAACCATGTGCGCGAGATCATCGTGGTCATACACGCCGACGATACGACACGGTATGAGCAGGCGCTTGTCACGACCGCAAAATTGCTCGCACCCGTAATAGGTGGCTCGACCCGGCAGGCTTCCGTATTGACGGGTTTGCGAGCGGCGGAGGCAGCAAATGCCACCCATGTTCTTATTCACGATGCGGCACGGCCGTTTCTGCCGCCCGAAACATTGCAGTCATTGATAGCGGCATTGGACAAGAATGACGCAGTCATACCCGCCCTTCCGGTTAGCGACACGCTGCGCCAGGCCACGGACACGGGGCTGGAGACCGTTTCGCGGGATAACCTGTTCGCCGCCCAAACCCCCCAGTGCTTTCGCCTTGCACCGCTCTTGGCCGCCCACGAAAAAGCGGCGGAGGAAAAGCGACATGACTTCACCGACGATGCGGCCATCGCCGAGTGGGCAGGCCTGCCCGTTACCCTCGTGCGGGGACACCCGGACAATATGAAACTGACCAGCGAGGCCGACATGGATCGTGCGCGACAGCAATTTTTGGTGCCGGACGTGCGGGTCGGCCACGGTTACGACACGCACCGGTTGGTTGCTGGAAACCATGTGATGTTGTGCGGCGTGGAGATCGCCAATCCCATGACCCTCGACGGCCATTCCGATGCAGATGTCGGTTTGCACGCATTGACGGACGCGCTCCTCGCCACGATCGGTGCCGGCGATATCGGCGATCACTTCCCACCGAGCGACCCACAATGGAAGGGCGTGGCGTCGGGCCAATTCCTCGAACATGCCGTTGGTCTCGTTCGCGCCAAGGGTGGAACGATCACCCATTGCGATGTGACGTTGTTATGCGAACAGCCCCAGATAGGTCCGCATAAAAGCGCCATGCGGGCACGCATCGCAAGCATTTGCAATATCGACGCGGACCGCGTTTCGGTAAAGGCCACAACCAACGAGACGATTGGGTTCGTGGGGCGCAAGGAAGGCATTGTCGCGCTCGCTACGGCTACAGCGGTGTTTAGGACATGAACGCGACTGAGGTGATCGAGAAGGCAAAAGCTCGGGGCGCAATAATCGTCACCGCCGAATCCTGCACAGGCGGGTTGATCTCAGCCGCGTTGACTGACGTTGCGGGTTCGTCGGCAGCGTTCGACCGCGGTTTCGTGACGTATTCCAACGAGGCGAAAGCGGACATGCTCGGCGTGGCAGCCGACCTTATTGCCGCGCATGGCGCAGTGTCCGCCGATGTTGCTAAAGCGATGGCGGAGGGTGCGCTAAAACATTCAAACGCAACGCTTTCTATCGCCGTCACCGGCATTGCCGGACCGGGTGGGGGCACGGCTGAAAAGCCCATCGGCCTCGTCTACATCGCGTCCGCAATACGGGGCGCTGATACGGTGGTTGAAGAGTACAGACTTGCCGACGAGCATGGCACAAGCGTCACGCGCTCGACCGTTCGAAGGGAAACAATGCGGCAAGCCATGCGCTTGCTGAGCGATCAGCTTGACGGCGTGCCGACCCCGTAAACCGCGTCCGCCCGTTGCCGGAAAGCGCCAACAACGCGGGCGAAAGCGCGGTCGAATACACTGCCCATCAGCATGGAAAGCGCCATGCTCTTGAACGCGTAGTCCAGCCGAAAATCCACGTCGCAGGTGCCAGATTCAACCGGAATGAACGTCCAGTTGTTTTCCAGATACTTGAACGGACCGTCGATGTAAGTGACGTCGATCTTCAAATCGGCGGGACGCAGGACAACACGGGTAATGAAAGTCTCGCTGATCGCCTTGTAGCCAACATTCATGCGCGCTTCGATGATTTCCCGCCCCTTCCGCTCCCGCCGCGAAAGCACGGCCAGGGCGCTGCACAACGGCACGAATTGGGGATACTGCTCAACGTCTGCAACGAGGTCGAACATCGCCTGTGCGGAATGGTCTATCCGCTCGATTGTCTCAACTTTAGGCATGGATCAGGCGGCGGCGCGTTTGTTCTGTCGCGCTTCCACGAGCGCCGCAAAGTCTTCGTCCGCATGATAGGAAGAGCGTGTCAACGGGCTCGACGACACGAGTAGAAACCCTTTCGACCGCGCGGTCGTGGCGTAGGATTCGAACTCGTCCGGTGTTACAAAATGGCTAACAGCGTGGTGCTTTTTCGTCGGCTGTAGATACTGGCCGATGGTCAGAAAATCGACATCAGCTACCCGAAGATCATCCATAAGCTGTAAAACTTCATTCCGCCGCTCGCCTAGACCGACCATGATACCGGACTTGGTGAACATGCCAGGATCAAGCTCCTTCACCCGCTCCAGCAGTCGAATAGAATGATAATAGCGCGCGCCGGGACGCACGGTGAGATAATTGGACGGAACTGTCTCCAGATTGTGATTGAAAACATCCGGCCGCGCTGCGACGACGATTTCCAATGCTCCGTCTTTCCTCAGAAAGTCCGGGGTGAGAACTTCGATCGTCGTATCCGGCGACTGCGCGCGAATGGCCTTGATCGTGTCGGCCATGTGCCGCGCACCACCATCCGCCAGATCATCCCGATCAACGGATGTGACGACCACGTGACGCAAACCCAAGGTCGCAACGGCATTGGCAACCCGATTGGGCTCGTCTGCATCCAGCGCGTCCGGCATACCTGTCCGCACGTTACAAAAGGCGCAGGCGCGTGTGCAGGTATCGCCCATGATCATCATGGTTGCATGCTTTTTCGACCAGCATTCCCCGATATTGGGGCAACCGGCTTCCTCGCAAACCGTCACAAGGCCATTGCCGTGAACGATCTTACGGGTTTCTTCAAAAACGGGATTATTTGATATGCGCACACGTATCCAATCCGGCTTTCTCAGCACGGACTGGTCCGGTTTGTGGGCTTTCTCAGGATGACGGACAGCCCGCTGTGGAGCGGGCTGTCCGAGTGTGTCGAGCAAATTCACCACGGCAAACCTGCCTTCATAGATACGCGGCTGCTTACTTGCGGCCCGCAACTGCGCGGTAAATTGCAATGAGAATGCAAGCACCGATGATCGCGATGATACCCTGAATAATCCAGCTGCCGTCGCCTGCGTAAATACCGAGCAGGCTGAGCGCGAAATTCAGCGCCATCGCCCCAACGATACCCAGAATGATATTCATCAGAAGGCCCATGTCGGCCTTCATAATTTTTTCCGCGATGAAACCTGCAATACCACCAAGAATGATGGACATAATAATACCGACACCGGTCATGAAATTTCCTTTCGATCAAAAAAGGGGCGCGTTTGCCCCAAGTGCCACATAAAAGCATTTCCAAGCCATTGGTTCCACCAAAAATCATAGGATCAGGCTGGTTGGGCCAGCTTGGCATTAATAGGCAGTTCCGCAGGCACCAAAGTTACGCTCTCCCCGCACCCGCAAGCGGAGATCTGGTTCGGGTTGTTGAACACAAAACCGGACCGCAATTTCGTTATTTCGTAATCCATGTTCGTGCCAAGCAGAAACAGCATTGCCTTCGGGTCAATGAATACCGCCGCGCTACCGGCCTCGACGCGATCGTCGCCTGCGACAACCTCTTTCGCTAGGTCGACCGTGTATTCCATGCCCGCACAACCGCCGTTTTTCACCCCGACGCGGATGCCGAGGGCGTCACCGTCCTGATTGGCGACGATTTCCTCAACCCGCTCGATAGCGGCGGACGTGAGACTGAGAATGGCAAACCGGGACACTGGCACTCCATATCGTTGGCTGGTGTGCGACCAAGATACGGTTCTGACATCGTTTCTTCAATGCCTTGTCACGCATGGCAAATGGATCGCGCGCCAGCATGGTGACGCATGGCCGCCTCGTATCCTCTGCGAGACGGTGATAATCGTTGCTCAAACACCTACCAGCGACCAAACGCATGAACCTCTCGCGCTTCCAAATGCTGGCGTACGCCCTGCCCGCTATGCCGCTGGCCGCCCTAACGCTGCCTCTCTATTCCTTCGTGCCGACATTTTATGCGGAAACCCTCGGCATACCGCTGGCGCTCATTGGCACAACGCTGTTGATCGTGCGGCTGTTCGACGCCGTGAACGACCCACTGATCGGGTATTTTGCCGACCGGCTTCGTCCCCGTTTTGGGCGCAGGCGGACATGGTTTGTGGCATCCGTGCCCATTGTCATATTGGGTGCGTGGAACGTGCTGTGGCCACCCGTCGGTGCGGACGCATGGCATTTGGGGCTTTGGTCTATCGTGCTGTCTGTTGGCTACACCGGCTGTATTCTGCCACTGTCCGCCTGGGGTGCCGAACTGGCGACAGGCTATAGGGAGCGCTCGCAGATCGCGGGCTGGCGCGAGGGGATGACATTGGTTGGCACGCTGGTCGCAACTGCCGTGCCAGTGGCGATCGGTTGGCAGAATGCGGGTGAAATGCATGGACTGGCGGTTCTGGCGATTATGATTGCCGTCGGCCTGCCGCTGTTTGCGCTTCTGGCGGTCTGGCAAGTGCCGGAACCGCGCGAGCATTCGGTCAACCGCGTGAATCTGAAGGACGGTATCGGCCATCTGGTCGGCAACAAGCCATTTCTGCGGCTGGCAATCGCTTTCTTCCTCAACGGCTTCGGCAATGCCATCGCGGCGACCCTGTTCCTGCTCTTTTGCTCTGCCCGTCTTGGGCTGACAGACCTGCGCGGACCATTCCTCTTTGTGTATTTTCTGGCCGGTGTCGTCAGCATTCCCTTCTGGACATGGTTGTCCGGGCGCATTTCCAAGCATCGGGCGTGGTGCACGGCGATGCTGCTGGCAATGGTGTTCTTCGCCCCTGCCCCGTTTCTACCGGAGGGGTCGATTTACGGCTTTGGCGCCGTGTGTCTACTCTCCGGTTTGATGCTGGGTGCGGATATTGCCCTACCGCCCTCGATGCAGGCGGATGTGATCGACGTGGACACGGCGCGTTCGGGCGAACAGCGTTCGGGCCTCTATTTCGCGCTTTGGAGCATGACAACCAAACTGTCACTCGCTTTCGCCGCCTTCGTAGCCTTCGGCCTTCTCGCAGCATTCGGCTTCTCCGCCGATGCGCCGAAAACATCGACGCAGGCGGGTATTACCGCCCTCGCATTCACTTATGGATTCGGGCCGATTTTGCTCAAAATACCAGCCGTAGCACTCATGTGGTCCTTCCCTCTCGGGCGCGAAGAGGTAAACGAACTACGCTCCACAATCGACGCCGCAACGCGCGCGGGATAGGATAGGGCCAACATCTGGCCGGAAACACATTCATGTCCGTTAAACCTTCCATCATCGACGCCATCGGCAATACGCCGCTCATCCGCCTCAACAAGGTGTCCGACGAAACCGGCTGCGAGATTCTCGGCAAGGCGGAGTTCATGAACCCGGGCCAGAGCGTGAAAGACCGCGCGGCGCTTTTCATTATACGCGATGCCGAACGCAACGGTCGCATCAAGCCCGGCGGTATCATCGTGGAAGGCACGGCGGGCAATACCGGCATTGGCCTCGCAATGGTTGGCAACGCGCTGGGTTACCGCTCGGTCATCGTCATTCCAAATTCCCAGAGCCAGGAAAAGAAGGACGCGATCCGGGCCTTCGGGGCCGAATTGGTTGAAGTGCCTCCAGCGCCTTATAAAAACCCGAACAACTACGTCCGCCTGTCCGGTCGTTTGGCGGAACAGCTTGCGAAGTCGCACCCTGAAGGCGCGATCTGGGCGAACCAGTTCGACAACACCGCCAACAAGCAAGCCCATATCGACACCACCGGACCGGAAGTGTGGGAGCAAACGGACGGCAAGATCGACGGTTTCATCTGCGCAGTCGGTTCCGGCGGCACGCTGGCAGGAATGGCGGACTATCTCCGTTCGAAAAAACCGGGCGTAAAGATCGGGTTGGCAGACCCTGAGGGCGCGGCCTTGTTCAACTATTACGCCCACGGTGAGCTGAAATCGTCAGGCGATTCCATTTCCGAGGGCATTGGCCAGGGCCGGATTACGGAAAACCTCGAAGGACTGGAGGTGGACTTCCCCTATCAGATCCCCGACGCCGAAGCGCTGCCCTACGTGTTCCACCTCATGCAGCACGAGGGGCTATGCCTGGGCGGATCTTCGGGCATCAACATCGCCGGTGCGGTACGGATGGCGCGCGAACTAGGCCCCGGCCACACCATCGTGACCATTCTGTGCGACTACGGCACGCGGTATCAGGCGAAATTGTTCAACCCGGACTTCCTGCGCTCGAAAAACCTGCCTGTGCCTGAGTGGATGGAAGCGGGCGCACCGGATTTCAGCATTCCATACGAGGACGCATGAACCCCTATCTCGTCGATTGCGACTGGCTTTTCGCCCGCCTTGGTGACGACGATCTGTCGATCGTCGATGCGTCCTGGTATTTGCCCGACATGAAGCGCGACGGGCGTACTGAACACGACGCCGCCCACATTCCCGGTGCCGTATTCTTCGATCTTGATGGCATTGTCGCCCCCAATTCGCCCCTGCCACACACGATGCCGGATGCAGAAACCTTCGCCCGCGCAGTCGGCAAACTCGGCGTTTCCGACGCCGAGACCATCGTTGTATATGATGGTATGGGGCTGTTTTCGGCAGCGCGCGTTTGGTGGATGTTCCGCACATTCGGCGCGGCGAAAGTCGTCATTCTCGATGGCGGGTTTCCGGCTTGGATCGAGGCGCGGCTCGCCGTGGAAAGTGGCTCCGCCCCGCTCTATCCCACTCTCTTCAAGGCCGTCCGGCAAGAGAACACCGTGGTCCCGTTCGATACCATGCGAAGCGTCGTCGATGCCGGAGACCACACATTGCTTGATGCAAGACCAGCTGGCCGGTTCACCGGCGAGGTGGCGGAGCCGCGGGCTGGTATGCGCTCGGGCCATATGCCGGGCGCAACGTCTATTCCTGTGGCTTCCCTGGTCGAGAACGGAAGACTACGACCTGTCGAGCAACTCAGCGCCGTCTTCGACGCGGCAGGTGTGAATCTCAACCGTCCTGCCATCACAACCTGCGGTTCCGGTGTGACCGCTGCAATCATTACCCTGGCGCTGGAAACCATCGGCACACGCCAGCACCGGCTTTACGACGGATCGTGGGCCGAATGGGGCGGGCGTCAAGATACGCCGGTCGAGACTGGTTAGCCCCTCACTTCCCACGCAGCATGTCTAGCGGCTGTTTTGTCCAAACTCCGCAACCTGCGTAACGTGGTCGCGCACGTAAACGCCCGGCTTGCCGCCCACGCGGTCATACAGGTCGATGACGTCCTGATTGATCATTCGGAAACAGCCGCTCGACGCCGCCTTGCCGATCGAGTGGGGCTTGTTGGTACCGTGGATGCGATACAGCGTGTCTTTTCCATCCTTGAACAGATACATGGCGCGAGCGCCGAGTGGGTTGGCGGGCGACCCTTCCAGTCCTTCAGCATATTTCGCGTATTCGGGATGCCGCTCAATCATCTCCGCAGGCGGCGTCCACGTCGGCCACTTCTGCTTCCACTGCATACGCGAGTTACCGGTCCAGGCATGGCCTTCCTTGCCGACCGCAATGCCGTAACGCATGGCAAGCCCGTTGGGCTGGACGAAGTAGAGGAACTTGGCATTGGCGTCGATCACGATCGCGCCGGCCGGTTCCTGCCCAAAATAGCGAACCTGCTGGCGCAGAAACTTCTGGTCCATCTTCTGCCAGTCGAACGCGGCGACGGAAACATCACCGTCCAGCTTCGCTGCATAGGCCTGCCCGTAATCGACGGTCTCCGTCGGCGTCCTGGACGCCATGATACGGTCGCGGGTCTGATGGCTTGCATCGTAGTCCGGCGAGCGCCCGACAACGGAAGGCAGCACGTTCAGAGCGGCGTAACCATTTGTCGATGAAACGGATGTGCAGCCGGAGGTAAGCGCCACTCCGCCCAGCAAGATCGCCGATGAGAACAGGTTGAAAGACATAACATTACTCCGCAAACACCGCTCGTCGCGCCGGATGGCGGACACATGCTTTCCACCTTTGTTAGCAGGTGCTGGTTGACAAGTCGCCAACCGCTAACAAGTTGCGCGCGAGTGTTGCTCATTCGTTACCAAATGGTCGACGCGCACGAAAAAGCCGCCGGAATTTTCCGGCGGCTTGCTCAGTTTCTTTCGGAACGGAGCGCTTATTCCGCGGCTTCGCTTTCCGTCATATCGGCGAGCATAGCCGCTTCGGCTTCCTGCACCTTCCGCTGTTCTTCGATAATGAGGTCGTCGCGGCTGTTGGCGATGCGACGAACCTGATTCATCACGCCACCGGTGCCAGCCGGGATAAGACGGCCCACGATCACGTTCTCCTTCAGGCCTTCCAGCGTGTCCGACTTGCCGGCAACCGCCGCTTCCGTCAGCACCCGCGTCGTTTCCTGGAACGAGGCGGCGGAGATGAACGAACGCGTTTGCAACGACGCCTTCGTGATGCCCAGCAGCACCGGGTCGCCGGTGGCAGGCTTGCGGCCCTCTTCCACCAGTTTCTCGTTCATCAGGTCCATCTCGATGCGGTCCATCTGCTCGGCACGCACCAGACCGGATTCACCGGGATCGACGATCTCGATCTTCTGTAGCATCTGGCGAACGATAACCTCGATGTGCTTGTCGTTAATGCCCACGCCCTGCAAGCGGTAAACCTCCTGCACCTCGTCCACGAGATAGGACGCGAGAGCCTCCACACCCTTGATTGCGAGAATGTCGTGGGGTGCCGGGTTGCCGTCGAGGATGTAGTCCCCCTTCTCGATCGGGTCGCCGTCCTGATGGTGGAACGGCTTTCCTTTCGGGATGAGATACTCAACCTGCTCGATGCCATTGGCGGCATCTTCGGCAGTCGGATCGATATGGATGCGACGTTTGTTCTTGTAGTCGCGGCCATAACGGATGTTGCCGTCGATCTCGGCGATGACAGCCGCATCCTTCGGACGGCGCGCTTCGAACAGTTCCGCCACCCGTGGCAAACCACCGGTGATGTCCTTGGTCTTCGCGCTTTCCAGCGGAACACGCGCCAGCACGTCACCGGCCTTCACGTCTGCACCCGGCTCGACCGACAGGATCGCATCGACAGAGAGCAGGAAGCGGGAGTCGCCGCCATGTTCCAGTTTCTGCACGTCGCCATCCTTGCCCATCACGGCCAGCGCAGGACGCAGGTCCGCACCGCGGGGGTTCGTGCGCCAGTCGATCACCTGACGTTTTGTTATGCCGGTGTTCTCGTCCGCACTCTCGTTGATGGACACACCTTCGAGCAGGCTTTCGTATTCCACCGTGCCGGAAACAGGCGTCAGGATAGGACGTGTATAGGGATCCCATTCCGCAAGGCGCTGGCCCTGCGCAACGGTATCGCCCTCGTCCACATGCAGGCGCGAACCGTAGGTCACGCGGTGTACAGCACGCTCGTTACCTTGGTCGTCCATAATAAGGACGGCCATGTTCCGGCCCATCGCCATCAGGCGACCATCGGAGTCCCGCACCACGTTGCGGTTGCGGATCTGCACGTTGCCTTCGTAGCTGGCTTCGATGAAAGACGAGTCCGCCACCGTAGCCGCACCACCGATGTGGAACGTCCGCATCGTCAACTGTGTGCCGGGTTCACCGATGGACTGGGCGGCGATGACGCCGACAGCCTCACCCATATTGACCGGCGTGCCGCGGGCGAGATCGCGCCCGTAGCAGGTGCCGCAGATGCCCGTGCGGGTTTCGCAGGTCAGCGCGGAACGGATTTTCACCGACTTGATACCGGCATCGTCGATCAGGGCCACGTCCGGCTCTTCGATCGACTGGCCGGCTTTTACCAGCACATCGCCCGTTTCCGGGTGCTTGATATTTTCCGCAGACGCACGGCCCACGATACGCTGGCCGAGGGATGCGACCAGCTGGCCCGCGTCCATAATCGCCTGCATCGTAAGACCGTTCGTCGTTCCGCAATCGGTTTCGTTGATGATGCAATCCTGCGCAACATCGACGAGACGGCGTGTCAGATAACCGGAGTTGGCGGTTTTCAAGGCCGTATCGGCCAGACCCTTACGGGCACCGTGGGTGGAGTTGAAATACTCCATCACGGTCAGGCCTTCCTTGAAGTTCGAGATGATCGGCGTCTCGATGATCTCACCCGACGGCTTGGCCATCAAGCCACGCATACCGGCAAGCTGCTTCATCTGCGCTGGCGAACCACGCGCACCGGAGCGGCTCATCATATAGACCGAGTTCATCTGCTTCTGGCGACCGTTCTCGTCGAACTTCGTCTCCATGAGACCGTTCATCATTTCGTCGGCGACCTTGTCACCGCATTTGGCCCATGCATCGACAACCTTGTTGTATTTCTCGCCTTGGGTGATGAGACCGTCGGAATATTGCTGCTCGAATTCCTTGGCGAGCGCCTGCGTTTCCGCAACCATGCCCGCCTTGGAGTCCGGGATCACCATGTCGTCCATGCCGAACGAAATGCCGGCCTTGCACGCGTGCGTGAAGCCGATTTTCATGATCTGATCGGCGAAGATGACCGTGTCCTTCTGACCGCACTTGCGATAGACGGTGTCGATCATCTGGGAAATGTTCCGCTTGGTCATTTCCTGATTGACGATCTCGTAAGAAACGCCAGGACGTTTGGGCAGAAGTTCGCCCATCAACATGCGGCCCGGCGTCGTTTCGACAGTCTCGGAATACGGCTCGCCCGCTTCGTCAAATCCGCGATAGCGACCCTTGATCTTGGAGTGAACAGTGACCGTGCCGTTGTCCAAAGCGTGCTGCAGTTCGCCCATGTCGGCGAAGGCCATACCCTGACCCGGCTCGTTCTCTGCCTCGATCGACAGATAGTAGAGACCCAGAACGATATCCTGCGACGGCACGATGATCGGCTGACCGTTCGCCGGATGCAGGATGTTGTTGGTCGACATCATCAGCACGCGGGCTTCAAGCTGGGCTTCCAGCGAAAGCGGCACGTGGACGGCCATCTGGTCGCCGTCGAAGTCGGCGTTGAACGCCGCGCAGACGAGCGGATGCAGATGGATCGCCTTGCCTTCGATCAGCACAGGCTCGAATGCCTGAATGCCGAGGCGGTGAAGCGTCGGCGCACGGTTCGAGCAGCACCGGGTGCTCGCGGATGACCTCATCGAGGATATCCCAAACTTCCGGCTTTTCTTTCTCGACCAGCTTCTTGGCCTGCTTGACGGTGGAGGAATAACCCTTCGCATCGAGACGCGCATAGATGAACGGCTTGAACAGTTCGAGCGCCATCTTCTTGGGCAAACCGCACTGGTGCAATTTCAGCTCAGGACCAACCACGATGACCGAACGGCCGGAATAGTCGACGCGTTTGCCGAGCAGGTTCTGACGGAAACGCCCCTGCTTGCCTTTCAGCATGTCGGACAGGGATTTCAGCGGACGCTTGTTGGCACCCGTGATGGTGCGGCCGCGACGGCCGTTGTCGAACAACGCATCAACAGATTCCTGCAACATCCGCTTTTCGTTGCGAATAATGATATCCGGTGCGCGCAGTTCCATGAGCCGCTTGAGGCGGTTGTTACGGTTGATAACGCGGCGATACAGGTCGTTCAGGTCGGACGTGGCGAAGCGGCCACCATCCAGCGGCACCAACGGACGCAAGTCCGGCGGGATGACCGGAATGGTCTTCATGATCATCCATTCCGGGCGATTGCCGGAATCGAGGAAGGCTTCTGCCGTTTTCAGACGCTTCGACAACTTCTTGTATTTTAGTTCGGACGTAGTCGCGGCAATTTCTTCACGGATCGTGTTGACCAGTTTCTCAAGGTCGAGAACGGACAGCATTTCGTGAATGGCTTCGGCACCGATCATCGCACTGAAGGCATCCTCGCCATACTCTTCCTGCGCGAGCATGTGCTCTTCTTCGGAAAGCAGCTGATACATGCTCAGAGGCGACAGACCAGGTTCGGTGACGACGAAGTTCTCGAAATACAGAACCCGCTCCAGATCCTTCAACGTCATGTCGAGCAGAAGCCCGATGCGCGAAGGCAGGGATTTCAGGAACCAGATGTGGGCAACGGGCGATGCCAAATCGATATGGCCCATACGCTCACGCCGAACCCGCGACAGCGTAACTTCAACGCCGCACTTCTCGCAGATAATACCCTTGTATTTCATGCGCTTGTATTTGCCGCACAGGCATTCGTAGTCCTTGATCGGACCGAAAATGCGCGCGCAGAACAGGCCATCCCGCTCCGGCTTGAACGTGCGGTAGTTGATCGTTTCCGGCTTCTTGATCTCACCGAACGACCAAGAGAGAATTTTCTCCGGCGATGCGATGGAAATGCGGATCTGGTCGAAGGTCTGCGCGACGACCTGTGGATTGAAGAGATTCATGACCTCATGGTTCATGTCGTCTGTCTCCTTGGGCTTGTCGGCCCGCTGTGGTGCCGGGAGGGGCACCCGAATAATTTCTGTGGTTGGGAAGTGCCGCTGCGGCACTTCCCTTCGTCATAAATAGATCGCGCTACTCGGCAGCATCCTGGAACTGGAAATCGTCGTCGTCCCCGCTGTCGTCCTCGCTCTCCGCCTTGGAGTTTTCGAGTTCGACGGAAAGACCGAGCGACCGGATTTCCTTCACCAACACGTTGAACGATTCCGGAATGCCGCTTTCAAACGTGTCGTCGCCGCGCACGATGGATTCGTAGACCTTCGTACGACCGGCCACGTCATCCGACTTGACGGTGAGCATTTCCTGCAAAGTGTAAGCCGCACCGTAGGCTTCCAACGCCCAGACCTCCATCTCACCGAAGCGCTGTCCGCCGAACTGCGCCTTGCCGCCCAACGGCTGCTGGGTAACCAGCGAATACGGACCGATGGACCGGGCGTGGATCTTGTCGTCCACGAGGTGGTGCAGTTTGAGCATGTAGATGTAGCCCATCGTCACCTGACGGTCGAATTGCTCGCCTGTGCGACCATCGTACAGTGTGGACTGGCCGGAACCGTTAAGCCCCGCCTCTTCCAGCATCTCAACGATGTCCGGCTCGTGGGCGCCGTCGAAGACCGGCGTTGCAATCCGCACGCCCGTCTTGATCTGATCGGCCAGCATGATGACGGAATCGTCGTCATAACGGCGCACCGGCTCGTTGCGGTCATTTTCCGGATAGATCTTCTCCAGCTCGCTCCGCAAGTGGCGCGATGTTTCCGTCCTTGTCATAGACTTCCAACATCTCACCGATCTTGCGGCCCATACCGGCACACGCCCAGCCGAGGTGCGTTTCCAGAATCTGTCCGACATTCATGCGCGAAGGCACGCCGAGCGGGTTCAGCACGATATCGGCATGGGTGCCGTCTTCGAGGAACGGCATGTCCTCGATCGGCATGATGCGGGAAACCACACCTTTGTTGCCGTGGCGGCCGGCCATTTTATCGCCAGGCTGCAGCTTGCGCTTGATGGCCACGAAAACCTTGACCATTTTCATCACGCCCGGCGGCAACTCGTCACCGCGCTGCAGCTTTTCGACCTTGTCCATGAAGCGCGCCTGAAGCTGCCCCTTGGACTCGTCATACTGGCCGCGGAGCGCTTCGATGCTGCCCTGCAGTTTTTCGTCATCGACGGCAAACATCCACCACTGGCTGCGGGGATACTCTTCCATCCCGTCAGCCGTGATTTTGGTGCCTTTCTTGAAACCCTTCGGTCCGGCAATGCCGTCCTTGTTCTTCAACAATTCCTGCAAACGGCCATAGACGTTACGGTCGAGAATAGCCTGTTCGTCGTCGCGGTCCTTCGCAAGCGTTTCGATTTCCTCACGCTCGATAGCCATCGCGCGCTCGTCTTTTTCGATGCCGTGACGGTTGAACACGCGCACTTCCACCACCGTGCCGAAAGCACCGGGCGACATGCGAAGCGAGGTATCGCGAACGTCAGAAGCCTTCTCACCGAAGATGGCGCGAAGCAGTTTTTCCTCAGGCGTCATCGGGCTTTCGCCCTTCGGCGTGATCTTGCCAACGAGAATGTCGCCGGGACCAACCTCGGCACCGATATAGGTGATGCCGGCCTCATCGAGGTTCTTCAGCGCTTCCTCCGAGACGTTGGGAATATCGCGCGTGATCTCTTCCGGACCAAGCTTCGTGTCCCGCGCCATCACTTCGAATTCTTCGAGGTGAATGGACGTGAACACGTCGTCGCGCACGATGCGCTCGGACAGCAGGATGGAGTCCTCGAAGTTGTAGCCGTTCCACGGCATGAACGCGACGAGCACGTTCCGACCGAGCGCCAGATCGCCCAGATCGGTCGATGGACCGTCGGCAATGATGTCACCCTTGTTCAGCACGTCGCCCACACGCACCAGCGGACGCTGGTTGATACAGGTGGACTGGTTGGACCGCTGGAACTTCTGCAGACGGTAGATGTCAACACCGGGCTTGCCGGGATCGAGCTGACCGGTAGCGCGAACGACGATACGGGTTGCATCCACCTGATCGACGACACCTGCCCGACGCGCACCAATGGCAGCCCCGGAATCCCGCGCCACGATCGGCTCCATACCGGTGCCGACGAACGGCGCTTCGGCACGCACCAGCGGCACGGCCTGACGCATCATGTTCGCACCCATGAGCGCACGGTTGGCGTCGTCGTTTTCAAGGAATGGAATAAGAGCGGCGGCCACCGACACAAGCTGTTTCGGCGACACGTCCATCAGGTCGATGTCGGCGACAGGGTGCATCTGCACGTCACCGGCCTCACGGGCGATGACGAGATCGTTGATGAAGCTGCGGTTTTCGTCCAGCGGCGCATTGGCCTGAGCGACGGTGTATTTCGCCTCTTCCATTGCGGAGAGATAGACCACTTCGTCCGTCACGCGGCCTTCGACCACCTTGCGATACGGGCTTTCGATGAAGCCGTATTTGTTGATCCGTGCAAAGGTCGCCAGTGAGTTGATCAGACCGATGTTCGGACCTTCCGGCGTTTCGATGGGGCAGATGCGACCGTAATGGGTCGGGTGCACGTCGCGCACCTCAAAGCCCGCCCGTTCGCGGGTCAGACCACCCGGACCAAGCGCCGAAAGACGGCGTTTGTGGGTGATTTCCGACAGCGGGTTCGTCTGGTCCATGAACTGCGACAGCTGCGAGGAACCGAAGAACTCACGCACGGCTGCGGCAGCAGGCTTCGCGTTGATCAGATCCTGCGGCATCACCGTATCGATTTCGATGGACGACATGCGCTCTTTGATGGCGCGCTCCATCCGCAACAGGCCGAGGCGATACTGGTTTTCCATCAACTCGCCGACCGACCGCACCCGGCGGTTGCCGAGGTTGTCGATGTCGTCGATCGTGCCCTTACCATCGCGCAATTCGACCAGCGTTTTGGCGACAGCGAGAATGTCTTCCTTGCGCAGACACGCGCACGGTGTCCTCGGCATCCAGGTCGAGACGCGAGTTCATCTTCACGCGGCCAACGGCGGAAAGGTCGTAGCGTTCGCGGTCGAAGAACAGGCTTTCGAACATCGCTTCAGCAGATTCGATGGTTGGCGGTTCGCCCGGGCGCATAACGCGGTAGATGTCGAACAGGGCTTCCTGACGCGACGAGTTTTTGTCCACCGCCAACGTAGCGCGGATGTAACCGCCGACATTGATGTGGTCGATGTCCAGCGTGTCGAACTCGGTATAACCAAGTTCCATCATGTCGAGCAAAGTGCCCGTCTGTTCGCCGGTCTTCTCGTTGGTCTCGATCGTCAGTTCGTCACCGGCTTCGAGATAAATCTCGCCGGTTTCCATGTTGACGATGTCTTCCGCAACATAACGAGTGGCGATCTGGTCCTGCGGCACACTGATGCGCGCGACCTTGCCTTCCAGATCTTTGATCGTGCGGGCGGTGATCTTGTTGCCGGCTTCGATAACGACCTCGCCGGTGTCGGCATCGATAATGTCCTCGGTCGGCTTCGAGCCCTTCAGGCGCTCGCCGTTAAACGGCATGGACCAGCCCTTGTCCTTGTCGAAGGACACGGGAACGGTGTCGTAGAAATGCTCAAGGATTTCCTCGCCATCCATACCTAGCGCCATCAGCAGCGAAGTGGCGGGCAGCTTCCGGCGGCGGTCGATACGGGCATAAACGACATCCTTGGCGTCGAACTCGATATCGAGCCAGGAACCGCGATAAGGAATGACGCGCGAGGCAAACAGCAGCTTGCCGGACGAATGGGTCTTGCCCTTGTCGTGGTCGAAGAACACGCCGGGCGACCGGTGCATTTGGCTGACGATCACCCGCTCCGTGCCGTTGATGACGAACGTGCCGTTGCCGGTCATGAGCGGCATGTCGCCCATGAACACTTCCTGCTCCTTGATGTCCTTGACAGACTTCGCACCCGTATCCTCGTCGATATCGAACACGATCAAACGGAGTGTGACCTTCAGCGGTGCCGAATATGTCATGTCGCGCTGGCGGCATTCCTCGGTATCGTATTTCGGTGCCTCGAAATCGTAACGCACGAAATCCAGCTGGGCCGATCCGGTGAAATCCTTGATTGGGAAGACCGAGTTGAACACGGCCTGCAAACCAACATCGTCACGCCCGCCTTCGGGCTCTTCGACGATCAGGAACTGGTCATAGGACGACATCTGAACCTCGATGAGGTTCGGCATGTCGATCACTTCGGTGATGTTGCCATACACTTTGCGGGCGCGCTTGCGACCGTTGAAAACGTGCTGGGCGGATTTCTGGGCAGCCTTGGCCATAGGTGAGGACGCTCCTTGAGGGGAAACCGGAATTCGGACCGGAGGAAATTACGATGCGCTTCCAATAAAGCCACGAATCGCGTGGCAGAAATGGAAACGACAAAAAGGACCACGCAGCTCACAAAAAGCCGCCTGATCCTGAATACGTATGATGATCGGGTCGCCATACCGCCCTATCCAACCGGACAGTGAGGACACCCGCTTACGCCTATCTAAAGACAGATGGCCTCAATGAAAAGAGGCAAAGACCATGTAATCCGCTTAAACCGGCTCACTAGCGTATTCCGCCACAAGTTTTTTCGCATAATGCCGCAACCCAACCGCGTTTTCACCGTTTGCAACTCGAACCCGCCTGACGGGTGGGAATACTACGGAGATCACCATGAAAAATATTATTGCTGCAACAGCATTGTCCCTGATGATGGGAACAGCCGCATTGGCACAGACCACACCGTTCGTGACCTATCAGGCGGATATGACGAGCGACATTTATGCGTCCGAACTGATCGGAATGCGTATTTACTCCGCCGAAAAAGACTACGACACTTTCACTATGGACTCCACCGTCGCCGCAGGTGCCGAAACCGAATGGGATGACATTGGTGAAGTCAACGATGTTATTCTTGGTCGTGATGGGCAGGTTCGCGCCGTCATCCTAGGTGTCGGTGGTTTCATTGGAATAGGCGAAAAAGATGTCGCCCTGCCCATGAGCGCAATCAAGATGGTGCGTGAGGCTGACGCCAATTCTGCCGACGACTTTTTCCTTGTTGTCAATGCCAATAAGGATGTGCTGACCGGCGCTGAGGAGTTCAAGACGACCGAAGATCTCATGAACGAGCGCGAAATGGCCGCGACCAAGACTGAGGTCAACGAACAGGTGACTGAAGTCGAAACCGCCGTCGCAGACACTGCTGACAAAACGGGTGCTGCTATCGGAGAAACTGCGGACGCTGTGGAAAACACCGTAGCCGCTGGCACCGCTGCCGTGACGACAGCCGCCTCTGACGCTGCCAATACTACGGAACAGGTTGTTACGACCACTCAGAATGCTGATGGCACGGTTGTGGCGACTACCGATGGAGCGACACGTATGGACGGTGACCGCCCGATGCTTCGTACGCCACAGTTCGAACGCGCAGGCTACGTTCCGGTCACTATGGAAGAGCTGACGACCGAAAAGCTGACCGGCGCCCGGGTTTATGGCCTCAACGACGAAGACATTGGTGAAATCGACACGCTCATCATGAGCGATGATGGCAAACTGTCCAAAGCCGTTCTCGGAATCGGTGGCTTCCTTGGTCTCGGCGAGCATTCCGTTGCCGTCACAATGGACGAAGTGAAGATCGTGCGCTCCGACGCCGGTGATGATGTCCGTGTCTATGTCGACGCGTCGAAGGAAGAGCTGGAAGCCCAGCCTGAATACTCAAACTAAGCATCCTGCTTTGTTACGAAAAGGGGCGTCCGCGAGGACGCCCTTTTTTTGCGTGGTTGCAGAGACTCGCGCCGAGAAATGTCAGATGGCTCGAACCGCATCAATCTACCGTCACCTATGCACACCATTGCCGCCCTCTATAAATTCGCCAGTATCGGCGACCGCGAAGCCGTTCAGGCTTTGCTACTCGGGATATGCAAAACCAATGATGTTCGTGGCACGTTCTTGGTCGCTGGAGAGGGACTGAACGGCACGATTTCGGGCACCGAAATCGGCATCGAGAACACGCTCGCATTCATCCGCACACTGCCCGGTTTAGCAGAGTTAGACGTCAAATATTCTCAATCCACCAATCCGCCTTTCACCCGTCTGAAGGTGCGTCTCAAATCGGAAATCGTAAAGCTGGGTGTCGGTGATCTGAAACCCGCCACCAATGCGGGCATCCACGTCGAACCATCGGAATGGAACGCGCTGATCGACAAGCCAGAGACGGTGGTGATCGACACCCGCAATGCGTACGAAACCCGACTGGGCACTTTTGCGGGCGCAATCGACCCGAACACCGAAGCCTTTGGCGACTTACCGGACTGGGTCGCAGAAAACCTCGACGTGGACCGTAGAACGCCCATCGCCATGTTCTGCACCGGCGGCATCCGCTGCGAAAAATCGACGGCGTATCTGCGCCAACAAGGGTTTGAGAACGTCTATCACCTCAAGGGCGGCATACTGAACTACCTGGAACAGGTGCCGGAACACGACAGCCGGTGGCAGGGCGAGTGTTTCGTGTTCGACGAGCGCGTATCGGTCGGTCACGGCCTGAAGGTCGGCGCGAACACCCTCTGCCACGCCTGCAAAATGCCGTTGACCCCCGACGAACAGGCAAACTCGCGAACCGTTCCCGGCATCGCCTGCCCCCATTGTCATGATACGCTCACAGACGAACAGCGCGCGCGCTTTACCGAACGGCAACGGCAGATGGACCTGTCGAAACAACGTGGCACAACCCACATCGCATCCGATCTCGAAGCTGCCCGTCGAACCAAACACGCCGCGCGACAGGCGCAGCGCGAAAAATCAGCGGCGGAAGGTGAGCGTGCCCCGGTCGGACCATTTGCCGTCGACCCGTGACTGCACCGCCATCGTCAGGGTTTTTGCACTCGGTGTGATGCGGGTACGGATCGGCACCGTCCTGCCGCTCTTGCTCACATCGCCTGTCAGAATCAGCGTTTTTCCGCTCAAGGCAGAACGGACGTTCTTCATTCGTCCAACACCTGGCAAACGAACGGTCTTGGATGAAATGCTGTTGCCGCTTGCGGAAAGCTCTCCACGAATAGGCCGTGTACCGGCCGAAGAGGCGCAACGACCTGCAATGTCGAGCTTTTCAGACTTCAAGCTGTTCCGCAGCGAACACCGCACCCGCGTTTCCTTGGCATCGTCACCAACCTCGATAACCCCGCCACCACGCCAGTTTCCATCGAGACTTTCCAAATAGTCAGATGCTGGCGAAGCGTGAGCGGCAGACGCCAAAAATATGGAAAGGCACAGTCCGGTGACAAGTTTCATCGCGTCGGTAACTCCAAGGAAGATGCGCCGCCGGAAACTATTTCTCCCGCACGCCGCCTGTTGCCCGCAACATGACGATCATTGCCGACGGCAATATGGCAATGTTGGAAATCAGTGCCACAAGCAGCGTTGCGATCAGCAACCCGCCGAGTTCCGCAATCGATGGCATGGTGGATAGCAGCGTGATGGACGCGGCAATGCAAATGATGGCCGTGCCGGAAAACAGCGCCGGGGCCACCTCTGACAAAGCCGCCCGCACATCACCCACGACCGTGGCGCGGTGCCCCTGCATGGCGCGAAAAGCGTTGATGACATGAATGGAATTATCGATGGCGATGCCGAATCCAATGGTCAGCGCCACCACGTTCGTGAGTGAAAGGCTCGCGCCCATCGACCAGATAACAGTCTGCGTAAACAGCACCGGCAGGATGTTCGGCAAAACGCAGGCGATGGCGAGCGGTATGGACCGGGTGGCAACGGCCACCACGATTATGACGATTAGAACCGAGGCCAGCAGGCTGAACCGCAACTCGCCGATCATCTTGGGCAATTCAATGGCGAGTAACACCGTAAGCCCTGTTACCGACACATCGTCCCCGTAGGGCAAGACATCGAGCCGCGTTCGCAAATCGTCCAGCCGCTCGGCCGCGAGAGCCGTGTTTTCGCTGGCGCTAGCCCCTGCCGTCACCTGAACCTTGCTACCATCAAGCGATATGAAGCGGTTGCGGAGACCTGGCGACACTTGCTCCAGCGCTTCCTCCAATACCGCAGGATCACCACCGGCAGATGCGAGGGAGACCGTTCTCCCCGCACCATAGGTCGCAGCGACTGCGTCCTGAACCGCCTGCAACCGTTCAGCGGTTTCCGTCGAGAACGGACCGTCGACCGTAGGTAGTGTCGCATAGACCTGACTTGTGCCGCCAAACACACGGTCGACAAACGCTTCCGCGTTCCGAATATCCGAGCCGACCGGCAAATAATCCCGCGCCGCGTAAGACGGTTCGAGCCGTGTGCTGACCCAGCCGAATGCGATTACGAGACACACAGCAACCAGCACCGTCAAACGCGGTGCGGATGTGACCCAAAGCGCCAGCCGTGGACCTTCAGTCCCGACCCGCGGTTTGCCGGACGAGCGCTTTTTTGACGCAAATTGCAGTGTCCACCACGTTGCCAGCGGCATCGCCACCATCAAAGACAGAAACGCGAAGACGACGCACAACACCCCGAACAACGCGAACCTGTCCATCGCAGCGCTGGTCGAGATGGAAAAGGACGCGAAAGCCAGCGCTGTAGTAACAGATGTTAGCGCGGAGGCGGGCCCGACCGTGCGCAGCGCCTCTTTCAGGTTCCCCACGCGATCGGTGGAATCGGCGGCATCCAGCGTCTGCCATTTGAAATATAGCACCACCGTATCGGCGAATGTGATGATGAGTGCGAGCGTTGGTAGCGCGGTCGTGAGAAAGTCGATGGGCGTGCCGGTGGCGGAAAACAACGCCAGCGTCCAAAGCACCGCGACGCCGGGTGCAAGCGTGCAAACCAGCGCCGCGCGCCATGTGGCGAAGATAAGCCACGCGACCCCTGCCCCGAGCGCGATCGCAAGCCCTGTCAGCAGTGCCTGGTCGGCGATGATGGCATTGGTGATACCCGTTCTCAGATGATACCGGCCGGCATAGGCGTAGGTGACACCATCCGGCCCAAGCTGTTCGATGAGCTTCGAAAACTCCCCGAGCCGTGCATCCAGCGCCGCATGGCCGAGGTCCGTCAGGCCGTCGATTTCCACCAGCAGCAGAAGTGCCGGTTCAGCTGTCGATGCCAGCGCGGCTGCAGACGGTTCGGCGGCGATGAAGGCGTCGAGCGCTTGGGCGGGCGGTGTGGCGCCGGCCTCCGTAAAATCGTAGGGCAGCGTCGCTTCGGCATCATCCTTCAGCGCGCCTATGGCATCGGAGAGGGAAAAGACGGAGAAGATGCTTGTAATGTCCGGTTCCAGCGTAAGGTCCAGCTGGAGCGTCCGCACTCCCTCGAACACCGCCGGTTCGAGCAGGTTCTCTCCGCTGACTGCTATGGCAATGGCGTTGGCCGTCTCAGCAAAATCGGCGCGGCGCGCTTCGTATTGCTTGTAGGCGGCACTGTTTTGATCGACCGCGGACGTCAGATTGCCGTCGAACTTGAGGTTCGGCACCAATGCAATGGACGCGATGATTGACAGCAACAAAAACGTGGTTGCGACCCGCGGTGCGCGCAGCACGGCGAGGCCCAGACGTTCCAGACCGAAGCCGAGTGACCATTTCATCGCAGCCACCTATCAGGGCCGGACTCGCGCCTCAAGCGACCATTTCGTGACACGTCGAAAACTACCGGTCCGACGTCTTCCAATCCGGATGGATCCAAGGCTCGAGGTTGGACCGCGGCAAGGGCGCACGGCCCAAAATGTGGTCGGATGCCTTCTCCGCCGTCATAATCGCAGGGCCGTTCAGATTGCCGTTCGTGATGCGCGGAAAGATGGATGTGTCGATAACGCGCAGACCATCTACGCCGATGACGCACGTTTTCTCGTCGACAACAGCCATCGGGTCGTCCGCCCGCCCCATCTTGGCCGTGCCGCAGGGGTGATAGGCTGATTCCACATGCTCCCGAATATGGGCATCGAGCGCTTCATCCGACTGAATATCCGCACCGGGCGACAATTCCTTGCCGCGGAAAGGGTCGAAGGCCGACTGCCCGAAAATGTCCCGCGTCAAGCGGATGCAGTGTCGAAAATCGGCAAAGTCTTCAGCCGTGCTCATGTAGTTGAAGCGGATTTTTGGCGGTGCCAAAGGGTCCGGCGACGCCAGCCCGATAGAGCCACGGGATTTCGACCGCATCGGCCCCACATGAGCCTGAAAGCCGTGGCCTTCCGCCGGCATTTTGCCATCATATCGGATGGCGATGGGCAGGAAGTGGTATTGGATATCGGGATATTCCACGCCCGCTTTCGACCGCAGAAATGCCGCGCTCTCGAAGTGGTTGGTCGTGCCGTCCCCGGTCTTGGTGAATAGCCATTGCGCACCTATCATCGCTTTGGAAAACAGGTTCATCTTTGAATACAGCGTGATCGGCTGGGTGCAGGCCTGTTGGACGTACAGTTCCAGATGGTCCTGCAAATTGGCCCCGAACTCCAGGCCGGTCGGCCACCACTTCAATGCCATGCTCACGCAAATGCGCGGCGGGGCCGATACCGGAGAGCATCAGCAGCTTCGGCGAATTGATCGAGGACGCCGCCAGAACGACTTCCTTGCCCGCGCGAACCCTTTCGACCTTGTCTCCGCGCTGAATTTCCACTCCGGTTGCGCGCCCGTTCTCGATGATGATGCGGCGCACGAAACAGTTCATCAGCCGCAGATTTGGACGTTTCAATGCAGGACGCAGATAGGCGTTGGCGGCGGACCAGCGGCGACCCTTCCAGATCGTCTGCTCCATCGCGCCGAAACCTTCCTGTTTCAGACCGTTATAATCGGCCGTCGTTTCGAAACCGGCCTGCTGGCCGGCGGTCACGAAGGCATCGAAGAGCGGATTCGCCTGTTTGCCGCGCGAAATATGCAGCGGCCCGTCCGTGCCCCTGCCCTCGCCCTCGGCACCCCCGTGGCTCGTTTCTGCGCGCTCGAAATAAGGCTGCACATCGGCGTAGGACCACCCGTGGGCACCGCTCTCTTGCCAATGGTCGAAATCCTTGGCATGCCCGCGCACATAGACCATGCCGTTGATCGACGACGACCCGCCGACGACCTTGCCGCGCGGCGTTGCCATCTGGCGATTATTGAGGTGCGGCTCCGGCTCCGTGCCGTATCCCCAGTCGTAGCGCGCCATGTTCATCGGGTAGGACAAGCGCCGCCGGCATCTGAATGAACGGCCCGATATCGGACCCGCCATATTCCAGCACCAGAACGGAATGCTTGCCGTCTTCAGACAGCCGCGCAGCCGCGACCGACCCGGCGGAACCGGAGCCGACGACGACATAATCGGCTTCCTGAACCCATTCCTGCGGTGCTGCGTGGGCAGTGAAACTCACGTCGGATTGCCGTCATATTTCGGGATAGCGCTTGTCGCCTTCCAGCACGTTCAAGTCCTTATGGTTTCGCATGTATCGCTCGCTCGCCTGCTGCAGAGGCTGGTAGTCCCAGGGGTAATAATTCCCCTCCCGCAGAGCGTCATACACCACCAGGCGGTGCTTTTGCGAGACCAGCACATCCTCACGGTAGGAATCGAAATCATAGGCTGAGTTCGATTTCGGCGCGCAGGCGCTGGTGGGTTTCGGAATGCTCCGCATCGCCTGCCAGATTGGTCAGCTCGTGCGGGTCGGTTTCCATGTCGAACAGCTGGTCGGGGTCAACCGGGCACACATTCAGCTTCCACCGCCCTTCGCGGATGGACACCATCGGGTCGATAGACCCTTCCGCCGCGTATTCGGTGATAACGGTGCGCGCCGACGCCGGTGCCTTCGCAGGCCGGAACAAGCGACACACCGTCTATATCATCCGGCACGTCGATACCGGCCAGATCAAGCAACGTCGGGAACACATCCAGCGTAGAAGACGGCTCGGTAACGGTTTTCGCCGAGAACCGTTTTGGCGCATGGATCATCAGTGGCACGCGGTTGGAGCCCTCGAAGAAGCTCATCTTGAACCAAAGCCCCTTCTCGCCCAGCATATCCCCGTGGTCGGAGACGAACATGACGACCGTATCCTCGGCAAAATCGCAGGCTTCGAGCGTTTCCAAAATCTCGCCGATCTTCTCGTCGATATAGGAGA
Source organism: uncultured Alphaproteobacteria bacterium (assembly GCA_963841615.1). Lineage (GTDB taxonomy): Bacteria > Pseudomonadota > Alphaproteobacteria > Rhizobiales > Rhizobiaceae > Pseudahrensia. The sequence goes on from CAWJDI010000009.1 coordinate 187,386, forward strand.
TGTTGCCGAAATAGGCGCGGCGGGAATCGATGATCTTCTGGTGGCCGGTCTCGAAATTGCGCCAGTCGGACATGTCCAGCAGGCGTTTGGAATGCGGATCTTGTTCCTCATAGGGAATCGCCTCCACCACCAGCGGTGGCATCTTGTCCTCGGGATACAGATCCCAATATTTCTGCCGCGTCACATACGGATCGTGCGGATGGGTAAAGCTGGTGACAAGGCAGAACGGCCGCGACCGGTCCCGCGCCAGATGATGCAGCGTCTGTTTGGCGAAGAAGGCGACCTCGTCGTCATATTCCAGCTGGTTCGTCGTCTCGGCCACTCCCGCCGTCGTGACGGAGCCGAGATTGTGATACCACCAGTCGATCCGCTCGTCCGGTTTCGTCCAGTCCGGCGTCCAGCCGAAATCGGCGGGATAAACGTCTGTCGTGGTGCGCTCTTTCAAAGCCGTGCAGCTGGTCCGGCCCCACGAAGTGCATCTTGCCGGAAAGCACCGTCTCATAGCCCGCCTTGCGCAGATGGTGGGCAAAACTCGGCACCGACGATGCGAACTCGGCCGCATTGTCATACACACCGGTGCGCGACGGCAGCAGGCTGGACATGAAGGCCGCACGGCTGGGTGCGCAGAGCGGCGAAGCGCAGTAATTCGCCGCGAAATTCACGCCCTCGTCAAATAGCGCCCGCAGATTTGGCACATGCAGGAAGTCCGCCGGACCGCCGTTTGTGGCCCCTTCCCGCGGGCCGCCGAACAGGGTGCCATTGCACTGGTCCACCATAAAAACGAGGAAATTGGGCTGTTTCGACATCGTGTTTCTCCAACAAACCGGCACATTCGTTTGACCCGGTAGGGCAAAGCCGCAATGATCGCACTAATGCAATACACGGCCTCTCACAGGGCTGGAAACGAAGGAAACCGACGCATGAAGAAATTTCTCGCCGCACTCGCCCTCACGACCGTTCTCGCCACGCCTGCTTTCGCAGCCGAGCCGGAACAGTGCAATACGGTTCGTTTCTCCGATGTGGGTTGGACCGACATCACAGCCACCACGGCCGCTACCACGGAAGTGCTGAAAGCGCTGGGCTACGAGACCGACATCAAGGTCCTGTCCGTTCCTGTCACGTATGTGTCCCTCGCCAACAAGGATATCGACGTTTTCCTCGGCAACTGGATGCCGACTATGGAAGGCGATATCGCCAAATATCGTGATGACGGCTCCGTCGAAACCGTGCGCGAAAACCTCGATGGCGCAAAATATACGCTGGCAGTGAACAAGCCCGCCGCCGACCTCGGCATCAAGACCTTTTCCGACATCGCTCAGCACAAAGACCATCTCGAAGGCAAGATTTACGGCATCGAGCCAGGCAATGACGGCAACCGGCTGATTCAGGACATGATCGACAAGAATGCGTTCGATCTTGGCGAGTTCGAGGTGGTGGAATCCTCCGAAGCAGGAATGCTGGCGCAGGCCACCCGCGCTTCCGGCAAAGGTGAGCCGGTCGTGTTCCTCGGCTGGGAACCGCACCCCATGAACGCAAACATCGACATGTCCTATCTGGAAGGCGGCGATGATTTCTTCGGACCCGACCTTGGCGGCGCGACGGTCTATACCAATGTGCGCGCTGGCTACGTCGCGGAATGTGCCAATGTTGGCAAGCTGTTGACGAACCTGAAGTTCTCGCTGCCGATGGAAAACGAGATCATGGGTGCGATCCTCAACGACGGCAAAGATCCGGCGGACGCTGCGAACACATGGATGAAAGCCAATCCCGACATGGTTATGGGCTGGCTCGATGGCGTGACCACCAAGGACGGCGGCGACGCCAAGGCAGCTGTTTCCGCAGCTTTGGGCCAGTAGATCAAGCCTGATCCCGGTCGCCTTGCCGCGACCGGGACAGCGTCATGGATTTTCTGACCGACAACAAGATACCCCTCGGCAAATGGCTGGCTGCCATCGTCGACTGGATGACCCGCGACCTCGCGTTCATCTTTAACGGGTTGGAGACAGGCCTCGATTTCATCATCGACGCTTTGCTGACCGCGTTTCAATGGCCCCATCCGCTCGTGCTGGTCGCTCTCATCACAGCACTTGCGTGGTGGATGCGCCGGTCCGTTACCTTTACCGTTTTAACGGCGCTTGGACTGCTTTTCATCATCAACCAGGGCTACTGGGAGGAAACGACCGAGACCCTCACGCTGGTGCTTGCCTCATCCCTCGTCTGCATGGTCGTGGGCGTTCCCATTGGCATCTATCTCGGCCACCACCGCAGAGCCTACGCATTTGCCCGCCCGGTGCTGGACCTCATGCAGACCCTGCCGACATTCGTTTATCTGATTCCCGCGATTATCTTTTTCGGGATCGGCATGGTGCCGGGGCTGGTGGCAACGGTCGTTTTCGTGATTCCCGCAGCCATTCGCGGCACGCAGCTTGGCATCGCATCGACACCCGAAGACCTGATAGAGTGCGGCGCGTCGTTCGGCGCATCGAAGCGGCAGTTGCTTCGCACCATCGAACTGCCACACGCTTTTCCAAACATCATGGCGGGCCTGACCCAGACGATCATGCTGTCGCTGTCGATGGTGGTGATTGCCGCGCTGGTTGGCGCGGACGGGTTGGGCAAGCCGGTGGTGCGGGCGCTGAACACAGTCAATTCTTCACTCGGTTTCGAGGCGGGTATGGTCATTGTAGTTGTCGCCATCCTGCTTGACCGCATTTTGACCGGCGCGAGTAAGCGGACACCAAATACCTGACGTAGAGGCTGCAACCGTTTCGCCATTCAGCGATTAACCGTTCATTCTGCGTTCAAACGCGCGGTGCCATACGCCCGTGTTACTCGAACCCGTTTCCAACAGGATCACCCATATGACCCGCACCGGTTTGCGCCTTACAACAGCGCTTCTTCTTGCCACCACCACCTTCACGCAGCTGCACGCCCAGGATGCGTCCGGCCTGTCGCCTGAAATGGTGCAGAACCTGAGCCTCGATCAGTTGCGCTCCATTTCTCAGGAACAGCTCGCCGCCGCACCGCCTGAAGTGCAGCAGATGGTCCAGGCCCGCGCAGCGCAGTTGGAAGCCGAAGCGGCAGACGCTGCTGCAGGACAGGCGGAGGCCGATGCGGCAGCGCAGGCGGAAGCCGATGCGGCAGCGCAGGCCGAAGCCGATGCGGCAGCGCAGGCTGAAGCCGACGCCGCAGCGGCGCAAGAAGCCGAAGCCGCCGCGCAGGCCGAGGCGGACGCGCAGGCGGCTGCCCAGGCGGAAGCGGACGCTGCCGCGCAAGCTGCGGCAGACGCAGCTGCACAAGCGGAAGCGGACGCTGCTGCAAAAGCAGAAGCCGACGCCGCAGCAGCACAGGCCGCCGAGCAAGCCCAGACAGACGCTGCCGCTCAAGCTGCTGCCGATGCGGAAGCCGCCAAGCAGGCTGAAGCCGACGCTGCAAAGGCCGCGGCAGACGCTGCCGCTGCCAACGCTCCGACCGCGACAGAGGAAGCCGCGCAGGAGTTGAAGGAAACGCCTGTGCAAGAACTGGCAACCCCGGAAGCAAAGCCTGCTGAAGCAACCGCGGAACAACCTGCGGCGGCTGCGCCTGCCACCGCAGAAACTCCCGCCGCTCCGGCTGCGGAAACAGCCCCCGCTACGGTGGAAGCAGCACCGGCCCAGCCTGTAGCAGAACCCACGCCGGAAGCCGCAGCAGCCGCAGCGGAATCACCGTCTATCGTCATTCCGGATAATGTGACGGCCGACCAGCAGCAACAGATTCAGGCGCTTGAAGAGAAGCTGCGCTCCGAAAAGAAGAAGAACCGCAAGGAACTCATCGGTGCCGGTCTGGTCGGTCTCGGGGTCGGTGCCGTCATTGGCGGCGTGCTGGGCGGTGAGGTTGTGTCGGACGAGGGCGACCGCGTCGTCGTTGAACAAAACGACGGCACCTACTTTCTCCGCAAGGACGAAAACGAATTGCTGCGCCGCGATGGTGTCGTGGTGACAACGGAACAGCTGGCACAAGGCCGCAGCCGCACAATCGCCCTTCGGCCGAACGGCGTTGAAATCGTCACCCTGCGCGACGAGTTCGGTGATATCATTCGGCGCACCAAGCGGTTTCCGAACGGCGACGAAGTCGTGTTGATCGATAACGAGGCTTTTGAACCCTACGAATACGTTGATTACGACGACACGTTGGCACCACTTCAACTTGGCATCCCCTTGGACCAGTATGTCGTCGAAGCCACCACGTCGAATCGCAAGTCACTGCAACAAGCGTTGGCCGACCAGCCGGTGGAACAGGTCGAACGCGCCTATTCCGTGCGCGAGATCCGCGAGAGCAATCGACTGCGTGAGAAGGTCCGCCGCGTGGACCTCGACGCGATCAATTTCCAAACAGGATCGGCGCGCGTCACGCTCAGCCAGATCGAAAAGCTGGAAGCTGTCGGGCAGGCCATGGCCGCGATCGTTGAAAACGATCCTGCGGAAGTGTTCCTCGTCGAAGGCTACACGGATGCTGTCGGTTCCGATGTCAACAACCTGTTGCTCTCGGACCGTCGCGCCGAAACCGTCGCCAAGATCCTCGTATCGTCCTACGGTGTGCCACCGGAGAATCTGCTGACGCAGGGCTACGGCGAGCGTTACCTCAAGATTGAGACCGACGGCCCAAGCCAGGCAAACCGCCGTGTGACGGTGCGCCGTATCACGCCGCTGCTTCAAGCTTCGCGCTAAGACTTTGACCGGCTGCGGGGCACTACCTCGTAGCCGGTTTCCTCCGGCTCCGTATCGGTCATTTCCGGCGGGAAACCATCGGCTAGAATAGCAAGCCCTGTTGCATCTTCGAGCCGACGGACAATGTTGGGCGACAGTTCGCGGCTGCCGTAACGGGTTTCGCCGTCCTTGAAGATTTCGACCATCAGTGGCGATATTTCCAACGGAACTTCGTATTTCTCCGCGAGTGCCTGGAACAGCCCAATGTCCTTGGACACCAAATCCATCGTAAACGAAATGTCGCGCGACCCGTTGAGAATGACCTGCCCTTCCGTTTCCGCCACAAATGACGTGCCGGATGAAATCGTGATCGCCTCGTAGGTTGTTGCAAGGTCGACGCCTGCCGCCTTCATCGTCACCATCGCTTCGCACACCGTGAGCAGGTTGGCAGTCGCAAGGTAATTCGTCATCACCTTCAATATCGACGCGCTTCCCAGCGGTCCCGTGTGCAACACACGCCTTCCCAACGTCGTCAGGATCGGCAGCATCCGCTCGAAGGTCGGTCGGTCGCACCCTGCAAAAATCGAGATATTACCTGTATCGGCACGGTGGCAACCGCCGGATACCGGGCATTCTATGACCGCCGCACCCGTTGCTTCGGCCAGCGCGGCCAGCCGTTTCAGTTCACCGGCATCTGTGGTCGACATCTCCGCCCATATCTTGCCTGTCCCCAGCGTTTCCAACAAACCCGACGGCCCTTCGACGACCGCCGCACACGCTGACGGTGAGGGCAGACATGTGATGATGAGATCGCAGGCCCGCGCCAGCGCTGCGGGCGTATTGGCCCACGCTGCTCCGCTTTCAAGGAAACCGCTTGCAGCTGGCTTGTCGAGATCGTGGACGGTGAGATCATAGCCGTTCCGCAACAGCGAACCGGCGAGTTTTCCACCCACATTTCCAAGCCCGATAAAACCGACTTTCATAATTCTCACCCGCCCCCGAAACGCTGTTCGCGGCTGTAGTCGTATGGCGCGTCTTCCATTTCCAAATGAAGCCGGTCGCCGCGATACGGGTTCTCTCGCGCCACATCCTCGTTCAGATCGTGCCCCATTCCAGGTTCGGTGGAAGCAACGGCATGGCCGTCTTCAACACACAGCGGAGTGGTCAGCAGGTCGGCATGAAAACCGTCCATCCGCCCGATCGATTCCATAATCAACAGGTTCGGCGTCGCGGTGCTGAACTGAATGTTGGCCGCAGCCTCGATCGGCCCCGCATACAAATGCGGCGCGACCTGCGCGTGGCGCGTCGCGGCCAGTGAGGCAATTCGCACCGCCTCGCCAATCCCGCCTGCCCGGCCCAATGCGGGTTGGAGAATTGTCACTCCCGCATCCAACAATGCGGCGAATTCGTTCACATGGGTCAACCGCTCGCCTGCCGAGACGGGCACGGGCTGACCCTCGACCACACGTCGCAACGACGCGGCGTTATCCGGTGGCACCGGCTCCTCGAACCACAACGGGTCCGACTTCGCGATGGCCTGCCCCACGCGGATCGCGCCGCTGGGCGTGAATTGCCCGTGGGTGCCGAACAACAGGTCTGCCCTGTCGCCCACCGCCTCGCGGATGCGGCGGCAGAATAGCTGCGATCGCGCCACATCAGCCCGCGCGGGCTGGTGCGGGTCAAACACCGTGTAGGGTCCGGCGGGGTCAAACTTGATCGCCGTCCACCCTTCCCCGACCAGCCGCGCCGCTTCTTCGGCGCTTGCATCGGGATCGTTGTAGAAATCCGCCGCATCGTCGTTCTGGCCGGGGTAGAGGTAAGTGTAAGCACGCACGCGCTCATGCACCCGCCCGCCGATCAAGCGATGCACAGGTTGGTTCAGCGCCTTACCGATAATATCCCAGCACGCCATTTCGATGGCCGACCACGCGGCGAACAATGTCGGGTCCGGACGTTGGGAAAAGCCGGAGGCGTGAACCCGGGCGCGCATCGTTTCCCGGTCGAACACGCTTGTTCCGGCACAATGGCGCTCGAACAGGTCTTCGGCCACAGCGCATTGGACATCCGGCGAGAGTTGCCCGGCATACATCTCGCCATAGCCGACGATGCCGTTGGAACTTTCCACCCGCACAAACAGGAAATAGCGCCCGCCGAACCCCGGCGGCGGGTTGCCCACGACGAATGTCTCGATATCGCGCAGATTCATGGTGTTACGTCCGGTCGTTTGCAGAATGCGAACCAAACCACCCGCGCAAGCCGGTGGAAAGTGAAAATTTCGAACTGGCGGAACCCGCCGATGCACTTGTCGGTTAAGACTTCTTTAACTACGGTCAGCGCCATGAACACGATCACCATCGATACACGGCGCGCCAGAGCCTCCGATTCCTTCGCAATTTCAGGCGTGCATGAGACGTCGTGGCGTCATGCCTACAATGGCATTATCCCCCACCGTTCGCTCGATACGATGGTGCGGCGGCGCGACCCGAAATGGTGGGCGCGGGCTATCCGCAACTCAACACGCATTCTGGTGCTTGAAGTCGGCAGCCAAGTTGTCGGCTACGCAACGGTTGGCCCAAACCGTGTCAGCGAACTGCCGCAGGATGGCGAGGTTTATGAACTCTATCTACTGCCGGAATATCAGGGCATCGGCCTCGGCAAGCAGCTTTTCCTCGCCGCCCGTGGTGAACTCGCGGCGCTCGGCATGAAATCCAGCCTCGTCTGGGTGCTGGAAGACAATATGCAGGCCACGCACTTCTACGCCAATGCCGGTGGTCGTGATGTTGCCGAAGGGTCGGAAACTTTCAACGGCACCACGCTTTCCAAGGTTGCCTACGCCTGGAACTAGCTTTTAGGCTACCAGCGCTTGCGCTGATCTAGTCTTCATGGCATCAGCCAATCGTCCAACGCTCGCGCCGCGGATATGAAGGGCTTTTTAGCCTTTCGCCCTGTCCAAGACTGTCGGCGGGAGCTTGCTCCCTTAATCCATCCAGCCTGCACAGACCGGTAACAGCCATTTGGGTGTCACGCCCGGCTTTATACGTTTTGCCTGCACATCCTAACCGGTGCCGCAGGGGGCAGGATTTGAGCCGTCATTTCATTTGAAGTGACAATCTTGAACCGCCTCCCGCGCAGTCACGCGCGTGCGGCAAAACCCGGAGTGACATTTTGGAAAGAGCGGAAAAACGCGAATTCGTCACGGAAATGAAGCAGGCGCTCGAAGGCGCAGGCTCCATCGTCGTAGCGCATTACACCGGTCTCACCGTCGCCAACATGACCGAACTGCGTGCAGACATGCGCGCTGCCGGTGGCACGGTGAAGGTGGCGAAGAACAGCCTCGTCAAACTTGCTCTTGAGGGCACCGACGCCGAAGGAATGGCGGATCTTTTTCAGGGCCAAACCCTGATCGCTTATGCGGAAGATCCTGTCGCGGCGCCGAAAGCGGCCAGTGAATATGCCAAGAAGAACGACAAGCTCGTTATTCTCGGCGGCACAATGGGCGCAACCAATCTCGATGCCAACGGTGTGAAGTCTCTCGCTTCCATGCCGTCGCTGGACGAACTGCGTGCCAAGATTGTCGGGATGGTTCAGACCCCCGCACAGCGCATCGCCGTTCTCACCGCCGCACCTGCCGGTGCTGTGGCCCGCGTCATCGGGGCGTATGCCCGCAAGGAGGAAGAAGCGGCGTAAGGCGCACTTCCCACTATCGACTATTCAAATAAACCAAATCGTTCGTGCGATCTGTTCGCACACCACATGAAGGACTGAAATCATGGCTGATCTGCAAAAAATCGTTGATGACCTCTCCGCGCTGACCGTGCTGGAAGCTGCTGAACTCTCCAAAATGCTCGAAGAGCATTGGGGCGTTTCCGCTGCAGCTCCGGCCGCTGCTGCCGCCGCTGCCGGCCCAGCCGCTGAAGCCGAAGAAGAAAAAGACGAGTTTGACGTGATTCTGACTGCCGCTGGCGACAAGAAGATCAACGTCATCAAGGAAGTCCGTGCCATCACGGGTCTCGGCCTGAAAGAAGCCAAAGACCTCGTCGAAGGCGCACCGAAGCCCGTCAAGGAAGGCATTTCCAAAGGCGAAGCCGAAGATCTGAAGAAACAGCTCGAAGGCGCAGGCGCTTCCGTCGAACTGAAGTAAGGAACACGGGTGCTTCGGCACCCGTCGAACATCCCAAGCCCTCGTCCGGTTCATTTCGGGCGGGGGTTTTTGCTTGCAGGCAGAGCATATAGCAATGTTGGAAAATGGTGCTGTTGAGAGGAATTGAACCTCCGACCTCGTCATTACCAATGACGTGCTCTACCCCTGAGCTACAACAGCAAGCGCCATTTCAGGCACGTTGGCGAAGTAGATGAACTGCGCTGCATGGTCAACAAGATAGAACGAAGAGGGAGGGTTTAGATGGCTGACGATGAGAATAGGGCCCGCCACATCGCTGGCGAGAAGGCCAATCCCGCCCGTGGTAGCAAGCTGAAATCGGCATTGCGGGCCAATCTTCAGCGCCGCAAGGCGAAGGCCAAGGCTTTGCGTGTGGAGAACGAAACGCCGAAAGAGAAGCCGTAGCGGCGTTTGCCTTCTCATCACCACGCCGTTGCCGCATTGGACGGCAACACCATACTGCGACACTTGAACCGCAACGGTTCCCATATAAAAGACCGGAGCACTGCTCCGCCCGACACAACAGGTGAACCGATGGACAGAATTATCGTGCGCGGCAACGGCGCACTTTCCGGCACGATCCCAATTTCGGGCGCGAAGAACGCGGCCCTGCCGCTGATGATCGCGTCTATGCTGACGTCGGAGACGCTAACACTCCGGAACATGCCGCGACTGGCGGATGTTGACTCGCTCAAAGCCATTCTTGCCAATCATGGGGTGGATACGCTCCTCAAGGGGAAGCGCGCCGGTGAAAGCGACATGGCGGGCCGCAGCATCGAGTTTCGCGCCAAGGAAATCGTCGACACTACTGCCCCTTATGAACTTGTTCGCAAGATGCGGGCCTCGTTCTGGGTCGTCGGCCCATTGCTGGCTCGCTGTGGCGTTGCCCGCGTCTCGCTACCCGGCGGTTGCGCCATCGGCACCCGCCCGGTCGACCTGTTTCTCGATTCCCTGCGCGCGCTCGGCACGGAAATCGACGTGGATGCGGGCTACGTGAATGCCAAAGCGCCAAAGGGCGGCTTACAGGGCGGCACTTATACGTTCCCGAAAGTCTCGGTCGGCGCGACCCATGTGATGCTCATGGCCGCCTCCCTCGCCAAGGGAACGACTGTTGTCGAAAACGCCGCCCGCGAGCCGGAGGTCGTCGATGTCGCCGATTGCCTGAACAAGATGGGCGCGCAGATTTCCGGCCACGGCACGTCCACAATCACCATTGAAGGCGTCACGTCTCTTCATGGCGCTACCCATTCGGTGCTGCCGGACCGCATCGAGACCGGCACATTCGCTTGCTGCGTAGCGATGACAGGCGGCGACGTGATGCTGCAAGGGGCGGACGGTTCATTACTGCGCCGCGCGCTCGATGTGCTGGAAGGCACCGGCACGACCGTTGAAGAGAGCGACGAGGGCATCCGCATCGCCCGTAATGGCAACGGATTGCAGCCCATCGACCTGACGACAGACCCCTTCCCCGGCTTTCCCACGGACCTGCAGGCACAATTCATGGCGCTTGCTCACCCGCGCCGATGGCGTGAGCCATGTGAAGGAAACGATCTTCGAAAACCGCTTCATGCACGTGCAGGAACTGGCGCGCCTCGGTGCCAAAATCTCGATCGAAGGCCAGACGGCCACCGTCACCGGCGTGCCACGCTTATCCGGCGCACCGGTCATGGCGACCGACCTGCGCGCGTCCATGTCGCTCGTTATCGCAGGGCTGGTAGCGGAAGGCGAAACGGAAGTGAGCCGCGTTTACCACCTCGACCGCGGTTTCGAGAAACTGGAGGAGAAATTGCAGGGCGTTGGCGCGCAGATAGAGCGTATCAGTGGCGACTAGGAGTCTCGCTTAACCGCACAGCATTCGTCGGCTCCAATATGGCGTCGAGGCATCGCTCCAGAGGCAGTTCATCGACACCCAGCGCGGCGGACTTCGACAGCACTTGAAACACCGAAGCGGTGGTGCGGCGCAGCGCTTCGCGCGGCTCCTGCCCTTTTAACAAGCCGGATATCATCAATGCGGCGGTCAGATCGCCCGCCCCGTTCGGTGCATGATCAAGGCGCTTCGTCGTCGCGCGCGCATGTCCGTCCGGCCCGAACAGCCAGTTGCCGATTCTCGTGTCATCCTCCCCCGGCGCAGAGGTCACAACGGTGAGCGAAGTGCTGATAGTATGAGCAGCATCGGCAAAATCTCCAACCGACAAGGGCGTCTTCAAACCGGCCAATACGCCCAGTTCAAACGCATTCGGCGTCACCAGATCGGCCCTCGGCAGCAAGTGTCGCCGCATCGCCTCCGCTTGCGCTTCCGGCACATACAGCCGTCCGCCATTGCCAGTGTCATCGCCCAAAACCGGGTCGAAGGCGTAAAGCGCGCGCGGGTTGCGGGCCTTCACCGCATCGACAAGCCGCACCACGCTTTCCGCCTGTGCAGCGTTGCCAAGATAGCCGGACAGCACCGCACCGACCTCACCCAGCCACGGCGCGCCGGCCAAATCGTCGATCATACCGTCGAACGCCTCTTGCGGGGGCACGATGCGCGTTCCCGCACCGGCCAGCCTTGTATGTCCCGGATGCCACGGCAGCGTGACGCTTGGTAGTGCCCAGACGGCGTGACCCAACACTTCCAGTGCAAACGCGGCGGCACGGTTTCCCACCGTGCCGCGTACCACATGGCTGGAAATGACGATAATTGCAGGCGGTGTGACGGGGCTTTGCAACGCTTCGGCCATTGCGTCCTTTTGTCCAACGGAACATGCTGTGCCCAGCATACACACCTTGCGAGACATCGTTTCAATGGCCACCGACACAACCGCCCGGCACAACCCTTTCGCCGCTACCCGCGTCGCGGTGCTGCTGGCTGCCGCATTTGTCCTGTCCGCATGCGGCATCAACAATATCCCGACCTACGAGGAACAGGCCCGCGCCGCATGGAGCCAGGTGCTTAACCAGTACAAGCGCCGCACGGACCTCATTCCCAATCTTGTGGAGACGGTAAAAGGATTCGCCGAACAGGAGCGCGAGGTGCTGACACAGGTGGTCGAAGCCCGTGCGAAGGCTACGCAAACAACCATCACCGCCGACCAGTTGAGCGACCCGGCTGCCATAAAGGCCTTCGCTGACAGTCAGGCCCAATTATCCGGTGCCCTGTCGCGCCTTCTCGTCACCGTGGAGCGCTATCCCGAATTGAAATCGAGCCAGAACTTCCTGACCCTTCAGGACCAGTTGGAAGGCACGGAGAACCGCATCTCCGTCGCGCGGCGTGACTACATCGAGGCTGTGCGGGTGTATAATACCGAGCTGAAAACCCTGCCCGGCAGCCTGTGGGCACAGTTCTATCACACCGGCAACGAGCCACTGGCGACATTCGACATTCCGGAGGCCGAACAGACCGCGCCGCAGGTGAACTTCGAAAACTAGGCTACGCCCTTGACCCGTCTGGTCCATCATCTGGCAAAGTCGATCGCGGTCTGCATGTTGCTGATCGCACTGGTCGGCGTTGCCTTCGCCCAGCTTGCCACGCCCGAGCTGACAGGTCGCGTGGTGGACAATGCCGAGCTGCTCGACTCGGCGCAGGAAGCGGCGCTGATTGACCGTCTGGCAGCACATGAAACCGCAACCGGTGAGCAAATCGTCGTCGTCACCCTGCCATCGCTCGAAGGCGATGCACTGGAGGATGTCTCCCTGCGCTTTGCCCGCGAATGGGGCATCGGACAGGCGGATTTCAACAATGGCGCCCTGCTTCTCGTGGCGCAGGGGGAGCGGAAAATCCGCATCGAAGTCGGTTATGGGCTTGAAGGCCGCCTAACCGATATCCAGTCCGGCCTCGTTATCCGGGAAACCATGGTCCCGCGCTTTCGAACCGGAGACTTCGCGGGCGGTATCACGGCGGGCGTAGAGGCGATGCTCGGCGTACTAGGCGGCAAACCTCTGGAGACAGCACCTTCGGGGACCTTCGATGAGTTGAAGGTGGACCCGACCTCGATCATTTTTTTCTTGATAATCTGTCTCTTTTTTGTTGGACCAGTCATTGCCTCGCTATTCCGCCCTCCTCTCACCGAGGAACAGAAGAAAAAGCAACGCAAACGACGCCGCAGAAGCGGCTGGCTTATTGGCGGTAGCGGAATGGGCGGGCGCAGCAGCGGCGGCTTCGGCGGCGGCGGATTCTCTGGCGGCGGTGGCGGTTTTGGCGGTGGAGGAGCATCCGGTGGCTGGTGAACACTTCCAAATTACGCAGGCCGATCACGTCCGCATAACGGCAGCGATCAAAAGCGCGGAAACCGGCACGGACGGCGAAATCTTCGCCGTAGTGGCGCATCAAAGCGATACGTACGGCTTCGTTGCAACCGCGTTTGCGGCCAGTTGGTCGCTCGTGTTCGGACTGCTCTGCGGTGTTGTTCTAAGCTGGCAAGGTCTCGTTTACGATCCGCTCTGGGTGCCGCTGGCCCAGTGCATCGCCTTTGCTGCGATCATGGCCTGCCTCATCGTCTTTCCAGCTTTTCGTATGGCACTCGTGCCCCGCGCGGTCGCGCGGAAACGGGCGTCGAACAACGCGGTGCGCCAGTTTCTCGCCCACAATATCCACACGACCCGGCAGCGCTCCGGCGTCCTGCTGTTCATCTCACGGGCTGAGCGCCACGCGGAAGTGGTGGCGGACGAAGGCATCGACCGTCTTGTGGACCAGTCGGAATGGGACGCAATGGTGGACATGCTGACCGACGGCGCGAAAAGCGGCGATGTGGCGGACGGGTTCGTCGCAGCCATCGAGGCAGCAGGCGCGTTGCTGGCCATCCATTTCCCCGCCAACACCGGGCGAGAAAGAACGAGTTGGACGACAGGTTGGTGGAACTCTAGCCGCCGCCTCGGCCGCTTTCCCTTGCACCGGCACCGGCCACGCCATACGTCAGCACAAACGCTTTACCGGAACCGATCCCATGGCCGCCATTCTTTACCTGCTCAATGCCGTTCTCGACATCTACTGGTGGATCGTCATCGCGTCGGTCGTGATGAGCTGGCTGTTTGCATTCGGCGTGGTCAATTCGTCCAACCAGTTCGTCAATGCCGTGGCAAAGTTCCTCTACGACGCGACCGAACCGGTGATGAGCCGTGTGCGGCGCTTTCTGCCCAACCTCGGCACCATCGACCTGTCCCCAATCGTCGTGTTGCTCGGCATCACCGCGCTGCAGATATTGCTGAACCAGACGATTGCGCCGGCGCTGTATCGGGCGGTAAGCTAGGACAACAAAAAAGGGGCGGTTACCCGCCCCTTTTTCTCATTCCGTGATCGCCAAAACCTAGCTGCCAGCAATCAGGCTGGCCGGATCGATCTTGACGCCCGGGCCCATGGTGGACGACAGCGCGGCGCGTTTCAGATACGTGCCTTTCGCACCAGCGGGTTTGGCCTTGATGATCGCATCGGCCAAAGCCTGAACGTTCTGTTCGATCTGTTCCGCCGTGAAGCTCGCCTTGCCGACACCGGCATGGATGATGCCAGCTTTCTCGACACGGAACTCGACAGCGCCGCCCTTGGCGTTGGCAACTGCGGTCGCAACATCCGGCGTTACGGTGCCGACGCGCGGGTTCGGCATCAGGCCACGGGGGCCCAGCACCTTACCGAGACGACCGACGATCGCCATCATGTCCGGCGTGGCGATGATACGGTCGAACGGAATGTCACCGCCCTGAATCCGCTCCATCAGGTCTTCCGCACCGACCACGTCGGCACCGGCGGCCAGCGCCTCTTCGGCCTTCGCATCCCGTGCGAACACGGCAACGTTGACTTCGCGGCCCGTGCCGTTTGGAAGCTGCACCACACCACGAACCATCTGGTCCGCATGGCGTGGGTCGACACCGAGGTTAAGAGCGATTTCAATGGTTTCGTCGAACTTGGCTTTCGCCCGGTCCTTCACCATATTGACGGCTTCGGTGAGCGGATAGTGTGCCTTGCGGTCGATATCGGCACGTGCGTTGTCGAGACGTTTTCCTGCCTTTGCCATATCCTTAGCCCTCCACTTTCAGGCCAATGGACCGTGCGGATCCTTCGATCATCAACACGGCCTGGTCGATGGTGTTGGCATTCAGATCCTTCATCTTCGATTCGGCGATTTCGCGCACCTGAGCGGCGCTAACGGAACCGGCAACCGATTTGCCGGGCTCTTTCGAGCCGGATTTCAGACCGGCCGCTTTCTTCAAAAGGTAACGACGCTGGAGGCGTCTTCATCTTGAAGGTGAACGACTTGTCCTGGAAGATCGTGATGGTGACCGGAACGGGCGAGCCCTTTTCGATCTCCTGCGAAGCCGCGTTGAACGCCTTGCAGAATTCCATGATGTTGAGCCCGCGCTGACCCAGCGCCGGACCGATTGGCGGGGATGGCGTAGCGCTTCCCGCAGGCACCTGAAGTTTCAGGTAACCCTGTATTTTCTTGGCCATATTATCTGCCTTTCATACTCCGATCGGAGCGTTTCGTTGTGCCGAACGACTAGTCCGGCGGTTGCAGCCGCGTGGTACAGGCTCAAGACGCGGCCAGCGCCCCTGCCCTCCCACACGGAATGTCCGCAGCTGACGCTGCGAAATTCAGGTTTTGACCGCCTACGCGGTCGAGGGATCAGACCTTTTCGACCTGTCCGTATTCGAGATCGACCGGCGTTGCGCGCCCGAAGATCGAAACTTCCACCTTGAGGCGGGCGCGTTCCTCATCGACTTCCTCGACAGTGCCGGAGAAAGACGCAAACGGGCCTTCCGAAACGCGAACGCTCTCGCCAACTTCGAAGGTAATGGACGGCTTGGGACGTTCCACACCTTCCTGAACCTGGTTCAGAATGCGGTCGGCTTCCTTGTCCGTAATGTGCAACGGCTTGTTCTCGGAGCCGAGGAAGCCGGTCACTTTCGGCGTGTTCTTGATGAGGTGATAGGCCTGATCGGTCATGTCCATCCGCGCCAGCACATAGCCGGGGAAAAACTTGCGTTCGGCATCCACCTTCTTGCCACGGCGCAGCTCAACGACCTTTTCGGTCGGCACAAGCACTTGCTCGAAGAGGTGTTCCAACCCCTTCTGCTTGGCGGTCTTCAAAATGTCCTCGACCACCTTCTTCTCGAAATTGGAATAGGCGTGAATGATATACCAGCGCATGGCCATGTCAGTATTATCCGTTTGGTT
Source organism: uncultured Alphaproteobacteria bacterium (assembly GCA_963841615.1). Classification (GTDB taxonomy): domain Bacteria; phylum Pseudomonadota; class Alphaproteobacteria; order Rhizobiales; family Rhizobiaceae; genus Pseudahrensia. The sequence goes on from CAWJDI010000009.1 coordinate 203,375, forward strand.
GCGGTGGTTTACCCGAACAGCAGGCTGGTGCCGTAGCTCAGCAACTGGTCGATGAAAAAGAAGAAGACGGCGGTTAGAAACACCAGAATCAACGTCATGATGGTGGTGGTGACCGTTTCCCGCCGCGTCGGCCAGACAACCTTGGAAACCTCTGCGCGCACCTGCTGGAGGAACGTGAATGGATTGGTTTTGGACGCCACGATATAAGCCTGCCGCTCTGTTGAGTTACGCTGCACTTAAACAGCATCGGGGCGCGATCAAGGCTGTTACCCTGACCACGCCCCCTGTTGTGGTTGCAATAGCGCCGCAAATGCCCCGGCGCAAGGGCGGTGGCGTGTTACGCGGCGGTCAATCCTTGTAGATCGGCCAATGTGTCCAGCTTGCCGATGTCGAAATCCGCATCCGCCAGATCAACCCCGTATTCCGCTTCCAGATGAAGCATCAGTTCGGTTGCGGCGAGCGAATCCAGCAGGCCGGACGTGAAGATCGCGTCGTCAGGCGCAAGCGTCGCTTCCTTGCCCCTGTCAGCAAGTAGGGTGCGGACGAATGTTTCGATGGCCATAATATCAAACTCCAAACAGGGATGCTGCGAATCCGGCCCGCTCTAAAAGAGTGCCCTCACCGGTAAGGTCGTCGAAAATCTTTAGGAAACAGAAAAAGCCGATCACCCGAATGCGCGGCAGAACTTCGTAGATGAGAAACCCGTCTTCCGGTGTCGCCTTCTTCGTCCAAAGCTGGCTAACGATCAGGCCGGTAGCGAGTGCGAGCGAATAGAAAACGGCACTCTCGAATATGCCCAGATTGGACCAGAAATCACCGTCGGCGAAAACGTAGGTTTCGCGCATGAAGTGATAGAGAAAATTGCCGAGACCAGCCGCGCAAAACGTAGCGAAGGCGATCCGCAATTTCACATTACCTTTGAAGTAGCGCACGAAGGCCGGATAGAAGAAGAAATCGACCAGCAGTTCCTTGAAATAGAAGAAATATCGGTTCCAGAAATCCGCCAGCGAGCGTGCCGCGAGCGGGTTCACCGTGTTGCGGGGAATGCGGTAGCCGCACATCCGAACCGTTGCCACGATGAGGTGGCCCCAAACGGATATGACCAACAGATCGAGGAAATAGTTCGATAGAACCGCTGTCCAACTGGCAAATACAGGCAGCGAAGTGCCATTCGCGTCCGACAGAATGGCGCTTTGCAGGCGGGGAACGGCCAGTTGGTCGTACAAAACCGCCTCGTAGGCCCACCAAACCGCGGCCAACGCGACCGCCCAGACGGCCAGCTTCAATCCCTTCAATTGGGTCTTGGCGAGGTCGTCATCGTCCTTCGCGGCGAACTTGTTGAGATAGCCGAAATTCTTACCGATCGGCGCAGCACTGCCACCCCAAAACGGACGGAGAAACAGGGCTCTCGCGGTCACCGGCGTCGCATTCTTCGAGCGCCCGTCGACTGCGGCGTAGGCCAGCATCCAAAGGCAGGACATCAGGACACCAGCGAACGCCCATGTTGCTGAGGAAACAGCATCACCGGCAAAGTCGCTCAACGCTGTGACGACAATGAGAAAATAACCGATGATCAAGCTCAGGACCGGGCGTTTTGCCCATGATGCTGTCGGAAAAAGCCGCAAGGCACTCAAAAACGCCCATGTGAAAGCGACGACAAGCACGACGCTGCCAGCCTGCAGCATCATCGGATGAACACCGAGTTCAGCGGCGGAACCGTGCAAAAGATCCCGCCATCCATCGATCCGGAACGGGCGCATAAGCAGGTAAAATGCCGAGGCAGCGACCAGAACAGCAAGCCGGTGAGCCGCTAGCGCCCACATGCCGAGCAAAGCGACAGCGCTCAATCCCAACGCCGGTATGGAAAGCTGCCCGCTCGCTGCCAGCACGGCAATGAACGCCAGATGCAGCGCCAACCCCCCTGCCCGCGTCTGCACGAAATCGAGCGCGACCCGATTGTCGTCGATCGTCAGCCAAGCCTGCCGCCAGCGCAACGGTGCCCACTCGGACTGTTGCGGAAGCGTCGGAGCGATTGTCAAGCGTCGGCTCCGGTGCGAAGCGGCGTCAGCATGTCCGGCGCAGTCACAGCAGACCGGTCAAGCGTTGCTACCAAGGCCTTACGATCGATTTTGTCGTTAATGTTGCGCGGTAATTCTGCAAGCACATCGAGACGCCCCGGCACCATATAGTCCGGTAATGTCTTCGCCATCTCGCGCCGCACGGCAGCGATATCGACACCATCGCCAGCGATGAAACCCACGAGCCCCTGCGCGCTCCCATCGACAACCGGCCACGCTACTACGGCAGCCAGATCGGTGCCGCAGGCGCGACGCAGGTGCATTTCGACCTCCTCCAGTTCGATCCGGTTGCCCTTCATTTTCACCTGATTGTCGGCCCGCCCCATGTGGTGCAACACGCCGTTGCCGTCGCGCATCCCCAGATCGCCGGTGAAATACCACCGCTTGCCTTCGATCATGCGAAACGCCTTCGCGTTCAATTCGGGCCGGTTGAAATATCCGTCCGAAAGCTGCGAACTGGAAATGGCGATTTCGCCTGTTTCCCCATCAGGCAGCGCGCGGCCATCGGGCCCGCAAATCGCAATCTCGAAATTGTCGTAGGCCGCGCCGATAGCGATAATCTGCCGGCTTTCCGTCACGACCGGCGGTTCGGTGAACCTCTGCCTTGTGCAAACCACTGTGCCCTCTGTCGGGCCGTAAATGTTCTCGATCACACTATTCGGTGCCGCCTTCGCCCATGCCCGAACGGCGGCCAATGGCAATGGCTCGCCGCAGAAAACCGAAAGCCGGAGCGTTGGAAACACATCTTCCTTCAGCGCGTCGATCTGGCGCATTTGCGCGATGATCGTGGGCACGGACATCCAGCAGGTTATCGCATTGGCGCGAATGAACCGTTGCGGAGCCATCATGTCGAGCGGCGACATGATGTGCAGGCAGCTCCCGGCTTCCCACGCGAGAAACAGGTTGTGAATGCTCAGATCGAACGTGATGTCATGGGCTTCAGCCACGCGGTCGTCATGCGTAAAGCCTGCCCATCCGCGCGTATTGTCGAGATATTCCGCCAGCGATCCGCAGGAAACAACAACACCCTTCGGCTCACCGGTCGTGCCGGACGTGAACACGATGTAGCCGGTCTCCTCCGCCATACGCTGCACAGGCTCACGCAACGGCGTCTCAGTCATCAATTCGGACCGGTGGATGATGAGGTCCGGAGCAGCGGCCCGCACATCATCCGTCAGAAGTTTTTCGCCGGAACCGTCCAGCACCAGCGCATCGAGGTCCAATTCTCCCATCAATTTGATGAGCCGTTCAGCAGGCCATTTCATGTTGAGCGGTACATAGGTCGCCCCCGCCATGCAAATGCCGGCAATCGCCACATAAGCCTCTGCGCTGCGGGAGCCCAGAATGCCGATACGTTTTGTTTTCAATGCAGGCGCCAACCTGTCGGCCAACGTCTGCCCGCGACGGGCGAGGTTGCCATAGGTCAGGGCGGTCCTGCCCTGAACGAGCGCCGGACGATCGGGCGCACGTTGCGCCGTTTCAAAGAGGCTCAGAGCCGGATTGAAGGAACGGGACACGATTGAAAGCCAACATATACAGGGGAGTGGATGGCTTCAGTCTGGCCTAAACCCGCAATCCGTCAATTTGTATCGAAGTTTAGGCTTTTTGCATCGTAACGGAACGGCGCTGTCGCGTTCCTATCGCTTAACCGGTCGTTAAAGAAACGTGGCAGGGGCACCAGGATTTGAACCCGGGACCTACGGTTTTGGAGACCGTCGCTCTACCAACTGAGCTATACCCCTATGCGCTGAGGCAGCGGTAAGCCCAAAACGGCGTGCGATCAAGTGGGTTCGGCTGTTGAATCGGGATGCTTGGCCGATGCGCCCGACTGCGACTTGCGGACGATCTCCAAAGCGTCTTCCCGTGCACCCTCGGCTTTCTCCTGCGCGCGCAATTCGGTGAATGCCGTATTGAACTCCGCCCCGAACAGCAGCAGCACCGAGAGGCAGTAGAGATAAACGATCGCCACCATCATTCCGGCCAGTCCGGCGTAAAGCGCGGTGTAGTTGGCGATGTTCTGGAGATAGAGCCCGAACAGTTTGGAGCCGACGAAAATGCCGACGATGGTGAGCAGAATGCCCCAACGCATACGGCGCGCCTCGCCTTTCAGGTCCGGCAGCCATTTGTGGAATGCCAGCAGGATCAGCCACAGGATAACCGTCGCCAGCACATATTGGCCAACTTGGAACAATGCCCGGAACGGCGTCATCAGGTCGATACGTTCCTGCAGAAAATCCCATGCTACCGGCGCCGCAACCAATAGAACAGCGGTGAAAATGAGGCCAACGGCCCCGCCGATCACGAATAACGTCGCCTCGAAACGTCGCCAGATGAACGACCGCGTTTCATTCACCCGATAAGCGCGGTTCAGCCCGTCACGCAGGTTTTCAATGCCGTTCGTGGCCAGCGCCAAAACGATGATTGTCGAAAAAGAAAAGAACTCCGTCGGGCTTTGTTGCAACAGCACGTTGATCTGATCTTCGATCGGTTTTGCGCTGTCGGCAGGCCAGTGGCCCAACACCAGTTCGACAACAAGCATGGCCACTTCCGGTGAGCCGTAGGCGCGCATCAAGGAAGCGACCAGCATCAGAAACGGAAAGATCGACAACAGCAGCGACATGGCGACGTTGGACGCAATGACCACGCCGCCATCATTCACCAGCTTGACGCATGCGATCCAGAACGCCTGTGCTAGCCGCTGCAAAGGCGGTCGCCTGCGAAAAAGCTGACGAACCGCGCGACGCTTGCGGTAGGATTCCTGATATGTGACCGCGCTTTCAACCGAAGGCATAGGCTTCCACTCTGTATCCGTCCGGGTCGAACACCTGAACACGGACGGGACCGCCCGCTTGCCATTCGGCTTCCTCGACACCATCCTCCGCGAACCGCGCTCGCAGGCTCCGCACCGCGTTGGCGCTGTCCAGTTGAACCCCAAAATGCGTTGTGCGCGACCAGTTCGAGGACACCTCGCCCTCACTCAACGCCAGCAGACCACCACTCTCGTCCGCCAGAATAAGCAAATGATCATCGTCATGCACCCGGCTGTTAAAGCCGAAATAGCGTGCGTAAAAGTCCGCCGAAGCTGCGCGATCAGAAACGGTGAGCGCGACGTGGTTCAATCCAGGCATGACTCTCCTTTCCAAGCGGACGTTGTGATGGTGCGGACAGACTATCGCGCAAAAGGCGTGGCTTTTGAATGAAGAGCGCGGAATAAAGGTGCAATTCATGCCAAGCCAGCGGACGCCCTTTCCAATGCCCCAATGCAACATCTGCGACGGCACTTCGTTCGAGCCCTTTCGGGGCCGCCCCGACGAGAAATGCACATCCTGCGGCTCACTCGCCCGTCATCGCGTTGGGTGGGAAGTCTATGGGCTGCATCTGATCGGTCAGGAATGCGGCAGAGGCCGTGTGCTGCATCTGGCTCCGGAACCCTGGCTTTATCCAAAACTGAAAGACGTGCTTGGGTCCGGCTACCTGTGCGCCGACCCGTCACCGGCAACCTATCCTCACGCACCGTGCCTGAAACTGTTCTTTCCCGATGATTTCGGTCTGTTTCCAGATAGCTACTTTAGCGCGATCCTGCACAACCACGTCCTCGAACACATCCCCGGCCATTACGGCGACCATCTACGCGCCTTCACCCGCCTGCTGGCCCCTGGCGGCAAAATGATTTTCTCCATTCCCGGCCCTTATAGAGGCCAGCCCACACGCGAAGGTGGCGAAGATCTGGCAAGCGACGCGGAACGGTTGGAGCAATTTCTGCAGGAAGACCATTTCAAGATGCTGGGGGATGATTTCATCCCAACTCTTCGATCTTTGCCCGGTGGGAGCCAGTTGGACGAAGGTGTTAGTAATGATCGCCGCGCGGAATTATCCGTGCGCCCCGGCAAGGCACCTTTTTTCGTCTGGCAGAAAAACTAGCCTTTAAACTGAAAAAGGGGCCGGTCAAAGAAACTGACCGGCCCCTTTTTATCTTTAGGTTAAAACTCTAATCGAGAATTTCAGCCACGATGCCGGCGCCAACGGTTCGGCCGCCTTCGCGGATGGCGAAGCGCAGGCGGTCTTCCATCGCGATCGGCACGATCAGTTCCACCGTCATTTCCACGTTGTCGCCCGGCATCACCATCTCCGTGCCTTCCGGCAGCGAGCAGATGCCCGTCACGTCGGTGGTGCGGAAGTAGAACTGCGGACGGTAGTTGGTGAAGAACGGCGTGTGACGGCCACCCTCTTCCTTCGTCAGAATATAGGCTTCCGCGCGGAACTTCATGTGCGGCTTCACCGTACCCGGCTTGCACAGAACCTGACCACGCTCGACCTGCTCGCGGTCGATACCGCGGATCAGCGCGCCGATGTTGTCGCCAGCCTGACCGGAGTCGAGCAACTTGCGGAACATCTCAACGCCCGTGCAGGTCGTCTTCTGCGTATCCTTGATGCCGACGATCTCGATCTCGTCGCCAACCTTCACGATACCGCGTTCCACACGACCGGTCACAACCGTGCCACGACCGGAGATCGAGAACACGTCCTCGATCGGCATCAGGAACGGCTGATCCACAGGACGCTCGGGCTGCGGGATGTAGGCATCGACTGCCGCCATCAGCTCGCGAATGGCGTTCTCGCCAATTTCCGGGTTCTCGCCGTTCATCGCAGCAAGGGCCGAACCTTTCACGATCGGAATGTCGTCACCGGGAAACTCGTACATGTCGAGCAACTCGCGCACTTCCATCTCGACCAACTCGAGCAGCTCCTCGTCGTCGACCTGATCGACCTTGTTCAGGAACACCACCAGAGCCGGCACACCGACCTGACGGGCCAGCAGAATATGCTCGCGGGTCTGGGGCATCGGGCCATCGGCTGCCGAACAGACCAGAATGCCACCGTCCATCTGGGCCGCACCCGTGATCATGTTCTTCACATAGTCGGCGTGGCCCGGGCAATCGACGTGGGCATAGTGACGGGCTTCCGTCTCGTATTCCACATGGGCCGTCGAAATGGTGATCCCGCGCGCCTTCTCTTCCGGCGCACCGTCAATCTCGTCATACGCCTTGAAGTCACCGAAATACTTCGTGATCGCCGCCGTCAGCGTCGTCTTGCCGTGGTCAACGTGACCAATCGTGCCGATGTTGCAATGCGGCTTGTTACGTTCAAACTTTGCCTTAGCCATGAAATCCTCGCAGGTAAGTATGGTCTCACGGCATGCGCCGTTTCGCGCGCGATATAGAAGCCGAAGCCGCGCGGCGCAAGGTTTCGGACTTTTTTTCGGTGAACCAAACCGTACGAAGAGCGTTGCGAACACATCAAGAACATCAAGCGAGACACATCATGTCCGAAGAGCATATCGACAAAAGCGACATTGGCGGAAACGCGCAGAAGGACCCGGACAACTGGGTGACGGGCGACGAGAAGATGACCGGTGCCCAAAAAAGCTACCTGATGACGCTTTCGGAAGAAGCCGGTGTGGAGTTCGACGAGACGCTGTCCAAGGCGGATGCGAGCAAGCGGATCGATGAATTGCAAGGTAAGACAGGGCGCGGTGAATAGCAGGCGCCCCTGGTGAAGCGAGCTGGAGCGGGTGAAGGGAATCGAACCCTCGTCACTTGCTTGGGAAGCAAAAGCTCTACCATTGAGCTACACCCGCACCCCGTGTTCATCGCGCGGGGTACGGGTGCTGTCAATCGGCGTTTCAGGCAGGTGCGTTGCACACTGCTTCGATATTGTTGCCGTCGGGATCGAGAACGAACGCCGCATAATAGGTATCGCCATATTGAGGGCGCAGCCCCGGCGCGCCATTATCGCGCGCGCCTGCCGCTAAAGCCGCAGCGTGAAACGCATCCACGTCCACACGTGTTGCTGCAGCAAATGCAATATGCACCACCGGCTTTTGCGCACCGTCTTCGTTGATCCAGAATGACGGATGGTCGTGTCCATAGCCGCCAACTTTCATACCACCGGTATGCTCTTCCGGCACCATCATGAGCAGGCTTGCGCCTAACGGTGCGAGTGCCTTGTCGTAAAATGCCTTTGCCGTCGCAAAGTCACTGACGCTAAATCCTGAATGGTCGATCATGTCGGTTTCCCCTGTTTCATTACAGGCACTGCCTACAGCAGCAGATTGTCAGGTTCTGTCAGCATGTTGCTGACGAGTTTTCGATCGATTTGACCGACCGGGACGGGATCGAACCACCCGCGCGAAGCGCGCCAACAAAAAATCGCGGGTTCGTAACCGATAGAATTGGCTGGGCCGACAATTCAAATTTCAAGAAAACTGGAGCGGGCGGCGGGAATCGAACCCGCGTCTCTAGCTTGGAAGGCTAGGGTCTTACCATTACACAACGCCCGCACGCGCTACAGCTTAGGCGTGACGCTGGTTTTTGCCAAGCGGCATGACAGGCTGAACGGAACCGGCTGGTGGAGGAGGCTGGATTCGAACCAGCGTACGCTAAGCGAACGGATTTACAGTCCGTCTCCTTTAACCACTCGGACACTCCTCCAAGCCGGTTCGTGGCGGGTGATAGGAACCCGCCCCTACCCTGTCAACACATTCGCTCAGCGGGAGTCCAGATAGATGACGTTCGGGAAGCGCGCATCGTATGCCTGGCGCGCAGTGTGGAAGCGAATTTCCACGTCCTGCTCCTGAAAACGCTCGAACCGCCCCTCGGCCCTTTCCTCGGCAAGCGAAACCGCGTCGCCATCAACAGTGATGATCTTGGCGGCGGGGCCGGTCGGGTAACGGGTGCCGGCAATGCGCAGCGCACCGCTTTGACCCAGCGCACCGGGTTCGGGATTGTCGTAATAGCCCCGGTCATTGGATGCGCGGTAGCGTGTCGGGCCGGTCAGCGGGTTGGATGAATAGTCGTAAAGTCCCTGCCGGGCGCGTCGCATCAGCCAATGGCTGTCGTTGCGAATGCGCCCCGTCACACGAGCTGTGTGCTGGCCTGAAATTGAGAACGGAACAATCCGGTCACCGGCCTCGACCTGAATGATGCCGGTTCCAATGCCGATAGGAAACATGAAAAACGATGCCGCCAACGCGGTGCGTAGAAGTGTGGACATGATGCCGCCTTTCCGGGTGTGAACCCGCTTTTCGTTTGCGAAAACGACAAGCCGGTGGAGGCGGCAACCTCCCGACACGCAAATCGTCCAGTCCAATAAAATTGCGCGCGGCAGGGCTGTTAATCAAGCGTTAACCGCGAAAATCCCACGCGATGGTTAATAGCCAGGAGACGTCAGGCCGCTTCTGCGGTGAGGTCATTGATCGCGAAGAACGCCTGTTCAAGGATTTCAGGCCCTGCATCCGCACGCGTCGCTTCGACGCTCATAATGCGCCGGTATTGCCGCGCACCCGGGCGGCCTGAGAACAGACCGAGCATGTGCCGGGTGACGTGGGACACACGCCCGCCGGCTTTTAGATGCGCCTCAACGTAATCTTGCATCATCGCGCAAAGCGCCCACGGATCGAACGGTCGTGCCGCCTCGCCATAAAACCGTTCGTCCACATCCGCCAGCAGCAGCGGTTGGTGATAGGCTGCGCGGCCCAGCATCACGCCATCGAGCGTGTCGGAAACTTCGGCAGCCGCAACGAGATGTTCGATGCCCCCATTGATCCCGATGAACCGGTCCGGCCATTTGGTTTTCAATCGATGAACCCGCTCGTAATCGAGCGGTGGAATATCGCGGTTCTCCCTTGGCGATAGTCCCTGCAGCCACGCCTTGCGCGCATGCACCCAAAGCGCGTCACACCCTTCCGCAAAGACTTGGTCTGCCAACTTGTCCAACGCGATTTCGGTGTTCTGATCGTCCACCCCGATCCGGCATTTGACCGTCACCGGCACATCCACCGCTTCTTTCATGGCAGCAACGCAACGCGCCACAAGCTCCGGCTCCCGCATCAGGCACGCACCAAACGTGCCGGATTGCACGCGGTCGGACGGACACCCGACATTTAGGTTGATCTCGTCGTACCCGAACAATGCGCCGGTCCGTGCCGCCCGAGTCAGTTTGTCTGGGTCCGAGCCGCCTAGCTGCAACGCAACGGGATGTTCGCAGGCATTGTAGGCAAGCAGTCGCTCCACATCCCCGTGCAGTAAGGCGTCGGCCACCACCATTTCGGTGTACAGCAGAGCATGGCGCGAAAGCTGGCGGTGGAAAAACCGGCAGTGCCGATCCGTCCAAGTCCAATGGGAACGCGGCGCTGAATATGTTATCGCACGCAATGCAATGAGGGACGCCGCTTTAGCGAAAAGAGGTATTCATTTGGATACCTCAAATACGCCACCACCACCTTTAGCAACCCAAAATTGCGGTATCCATTCAGATACGGCAACTGGCCAAAAGGGTATCCATATGGATACCTCAGATACGAATTGCGGTATTCAGACGGATACCCCCTTCAACTACCAGAATTCAACGACAGTTGAACTTCAGGTAGTGGATACAAAGGATGCCAGCGGCTGGGCTACGCCCACCCCGCCCCACGCCTTGGCGGCGAAGGCGGGGGATGCCGATGGCGGAAGGTATGAGAAGCTCTATGATGCCTACGGAACGGCCACCCGATACCCGGAAGGGAAGGCTGCGTTTGCGGCTTTAAACCCGTCTCCGGCTGACTTTGAAACAATGATACTAGCCGCGGCCCGCCACCGCGAATGGTGCGTGGCAGATGGCCGAGCGACCACTTACCGACCGGCGCTGCCGAAGTGGATCACCGACTGCCATTGGAAAGAAGATGAGCCGAGGCAGGGGCGTATGGTGAAACCCAAAGCTAAAGCGACAATGAAAGCAGATGCGGTAGCTGCGGAAAAGGTAGCCGCACCAGCACCACGACCCGCTTGGACAATGCGGGAAGTTGTTATCGAAAGGGAGGTCGATCTGGTGGAGGTAAGCATTGTCTCCGTTCCCAGTAATTCGCGCGCCCAAGTCGGCGGCAAGCAAACCAACGCAAAACGTAACACCGAGATCGAATCTTTCGCCGCTCGCATTGAACGCGATGCGGCTTTAATTAGGAAAAATGTATGACTGAACTAGCCACGATCGAACGCGCATTTGACACTCATTCCAACGCCACGCGGGCTGTCACGGACGAGCTTCAAACCCGCGTTTCCGAACTTGAAAAGTTGGGGGCGCGCTCCGCTCCTGCCGGTTTTGAAAATGACAATCGGGAGACGTGGGGCAATAGCTTTGTCGGCTCGCCCGCGTTTCGTTCCATTGCTTCAGACCGTCAGGCGACAGCGCGGTTGGAAGTGCGGACTATCACGACCGCGGATGGCAGTGCCGGCGGTCTTATTCCGCCGGACCATCGCACGGACCCGCTCATGCTTGTGCGCCGGCGCTTGCGCGTGTCTGACCTTGTTACGCAAGCGGAAACTAGCTCCAATGCGGTCACAGTCGTCAATCAATCCCAACGCCAGAATAACGCGGCAATCGTTGCCGAGGGCAATCTAAAGCCTACATCTGAAATGACGTTTCAGTCGTCTATCGTTCCGGTCGAGGTCATTGCAACACTGCTGATCGCGTCGGTGCAGGTGCTAGACGACGCGCCGCTCTTGGCCTCAATTATTGACGGTGAGCTTCGCTACAATCTCGGCATTGTTCTCGAAAATCAGATACTTCTTGGGGACGGCACCTCGAACAATTTTGCAGGACTGCTGCCGAATGCACGCGCCTACGCTGCGCCATTTGCAGCTACCGCGGAAAGCCCGATTGACCGCATTGCATTGGCACAGGCACAGCTTGCTGGCGACGACTACGAGCCGAATGCCGTTCTGCTGAACCCGGTCGACCTAATCCGCATGCGGCTGCAGAAGACAGCGGACGAGGCTTATGTTTTCGGCAACCCCGCCTCCGCACTCGACCCGGTTCTGTTCGGCATGAACGCCGTAGCTTCGACCAGCGTGCCGGTCGGCACCTTTGCCGTTGGCGACTTCAAACGCGCGGCCACGTTGTTTACCCGGCAAGACGCTGTTCTGGAAGCGAGCACTAGCCACGCCGATCTATTCGCCAAGAACCTCGTGGCCCTACGTGCAGAAATGCGGGCTGCTCTTTCACTACGCGACGGCGATGCGATTGTTACCGGTTCGCTGCTGACGGCTTAAACTAATTCGCCGACCGGTCCTTTGCGGATTCCTACCGGTCGGCGTTTACGGGCGCGCAGCTTGACGGCAGTCGCGCCCAGCCCGCCGACCTTTGACCCAGGGTCGGCGGGCACCCCTCCCTAAAACCTAAAACGCAATTCGGCCCCGCGCGCGACACCCTTCCGTGCGGCCATTTATTGAACGGAACCAGACACTTGGCGACCGATGTTGAACGACTACTGCTGCGCTTGGAAGTCACACAAACGAAATTCGACAAGCAGATGGCGCGTGCGTCTGGCACGGCCAATAAGCGTGCGCGGCAGATTGAAACCCGCTTTGATAAGATGAACAAGAACGTGACGGCTTCGCTAAAGCGGACTGCCACGGGCTTGCTTGCGCCGTTGGCGGCTGGTGCTGTTGCGCGGGAGTTTGTGCAGCTTACCGACGCCAATAAGCGCATTACGAACGCGCTGAAGGTCACGGGCCTTGAAGGTGAGAGGTTGGACGCTGTTTACGAACGGCTGTTCGCGTCGGCTCAAAAGAACTATGCGCCAGTTGAAGCGCTAACCACTCTATATGGGCGTGCTGCGCTGGTACAGGGCGAACTTGGTGTTTCAACGCAGGAACTGCTCGGCTTTACGGACAACGTGGCTATCGCCTTGCGTGTTGCGGGCACGTCTGCGGCGGAATCTTCCGGTGCTCTTTTGCAGCTTTCGCAGGCGCTCGGAGCGGGCGTTGTGCGGGCGGAAGAATTTAACTCCATCCTTGAGGGTGCTCCGACGATTGCGCGCGCTGTTGCGCTTGGCTTGGAGGAAGCGGGCGGTTCGGTTGCCAAACTACGGCAACTGGTTATTGACGGCAAAATATCGTCGGAAGTGTTCTTTCGGGCGTTTGAAGCTGGTGCGCCTGCTTTGGCTTCGCAGGTTGCCGGTGCGTCTGTAACGGCGGATCAGGCGCTTACCAATCTACAGACGGCGCTAACAAAGGCCGCTGGTGAGTTTGATGATACGGTTGGCGCAAGTGACGCCTTTGTGGATGCGATCGACAGCTTTGCCGGTGCGGTGCCGAATTTTGCGCGTGGTGCTGAATCGCTGATTGGTTCGATCACTTCGATTAGTGACGCTTACGAGGATGGCGTCGGCAAAATCCTCGCTTTCGCCCGCGCCGTTGGTGAAGCATCCGGCCTGGCAAACATAGGCCGCCAAGCACGCGCTGACGGGTTTCTGCCCGCGCTGCCAACGAAGTCGCCAGACGAAATTCGTAATGGATTGGCCGCGGCTGCTAAGGCACCGTTGGAAGTTGCCGTTGTAACGCCAATTTCTGCGGCCAACTTTGACGCTCCCGTCAAAAAAGGTGGCGGTGGCGGCGCCAAACGTAAAGCAGGCAGCGCAGGCCGTAAATCTGGTTCTGCCGGTTCCGGCGCAGCACGCGAGTCCGATCTACAGCGCGAAATCAAATCCATCCGCGAACGCACCGCAGCCATACAGGCCGAAACAGCCGCACAGGCAAGCGTTAATCCGCTTATTGAGGACTACGGCTTTGCGGTCGAGAAAGCCCGCCTAAAGCAAGACCTGCTAACCGCAGCGATGGAATCCGGTGTTAAGGTCACGCCCGAACTCGACGCGCAAATGGACGCCCTTGCGGAGGGCTATGCGTCGGCAAGTGTGCAGGCTCAACAGCTTGCGGAATCGCAGGACAAAGTGCGGCAGAAAGCCGAAGAATTTCAGGCGCTCGGCAAGGACGTGGCGCGAGGGTTCATCGATGACCTGCGGTCTGGAAAAACGGCTGCGGAAGCCTTGGAGGGCGCGCTAGGCAAGGTAGCGGACAAGCTACTCGATATTGCCCTTAACTCGGTATTCGACGGTGGCGGCGGTTCTGGTGGCTTTGGCGGGCTTATTTCTGGCCTGTTCGGTGGCGGCGGTTCATCCGCATCCAGATTGTTTAAGGCGGGCAAGGGCGGGCTGTTTGCCGAGGGCGGATATACCGGATCCGGCGGCAAGTATGAACCTGCCGGCATCGTTCACAAAGGCGAGTATGTCGTGCCGGCTGACGTTGTTAAGAAGGTCGGCGTGCCGAACCTGGAACGCCTGCGTGGCTATGCCAACGGCGGGCTGGTAGGTGGTGGTCGCTCAGCCGGTGGTGCTGCCACCGCACCAACTCGCGCAACATACCACATAGACGCACGCGGCGCACAGCAAGGTGTGGGCGCAGAGATTAGGGCGGCGCTTGAGCAATACGACCGTAACATTGCGCCCCGTCGTGCCGTTGCATCCGTGCAGGCGTTTAGACGTGCAGGGGGTTCGATTTGAGTTTGCGTATCATCCCATTCGTTACCTGCCGAAATCGAGGCTATGGCCAAGCGCAGGCTGGCCGATGAATACGACGCGGCGCAGGAGCGGGGGGAGGTTGGCCAGTCGGGCAAGCGTTCCCAAGCGGAACGCTTGGTTGATGCGCCGCCTTCCGCCGCTGACGTTGGACTAACCCGAAAAGACATCCACGAAGCACGTCAAATCCGTGACGCGGAAGTTGCGGAACCGGGTATCGTGCGGAGGGCGCTGGATGCGCGGCACGTCTAAAGCCGTTAAAGACACAAACGGCTTATCCTTCCGCTGCCTATGAAAAGTCGGATGCCTCGCTAAGCGGAGACCGAGTGTGGCCGACAACACAAACCAACCGCAACAAAAAAAGCATCTCATAGCTTCGAAAAGTCAGAAACTTTCATTTCCTGCGGACCGGCGCGGGTTGTTTCTACACACTCCCGCACTTCAGATTATACCCCCGGCAAACTGCCCGTGTTAGGTTTTACAAAATAACAAAACAGTAAAACGCAAAAATATATTGCGAAATTCATTAATTTTTTCTTGATATTCCATCATATTTGTTCCATCATCGGCGCGACGGCGAATATCTTGAGCGTATCGTTCATGTTCGGCGTGACCGGCTAGCTGCCGCGATAGGTCGAGAAACTGAACGGCGAAGCAAGCAGCGGCACGTGATAGTGGCTGGCCTCATCGTCGATGCCGAAGCGGATCGGCACAATATCGACAAATGGATGGTCGGTCTTTCGAACTGTGCCCTTGAAATAGTCGCCCATCGCAAAAACCAGCTCGTAGGTTCCACGTGTAAGTTTGCCTTTGGGTATAATCGGCGCATCTGTGCGCCCATCGTCGTTCGTCGTGGCCGTTGCCAAATGCGTGCGCTCATTTTCGTCGATCCGATACAACTCAATGGAGACACCCTGGGCGGGGCAGCCACGTGCGGTATCGAGGATATGAGTGGTCAAAAAGCCCTGTCCGGCCATGAAATTCGGTCCCTTGTGCAGATTCTACGCCGCTTGTTCCAGATTTTCAGGACAAAACGGCTCAATTCATCGCTTAACCCGTCGTCGCCGGATTTGACAATCCGAGCTCATTCATTCTCATAGCACAGGGTTGTGACAGCATGGGCATGGGGGCTTGCGTGCGATATCCAAGAGACATGCACGGCTACGGCGCGACTCCGCCCGATGCTGCGTGGCCAAATGGCGCTAAGATCGCGGTGCAATTCGTCGTCAATTACGAGGAAGGCGGCGAAAACAGCGTTCTGCATGGCGACGCTGCTTCCGAAGCGTTCCTGTCGGAGATAGTCGGCGCGGCCGCATGGCCCGGACAGCGCCATTGGAACATGGAATCGATTTACGAATATGGAGCCCGCGCCGGGTTCTGGCGGCTCCACCGGCTGTTCACGCAAGCCGACATTCCGGTCACGGTCTATGGCGTGGCCACAGCTCTGCAACGCTCTCCGGCGCAAGTGGCGGCTATGCAGGAGGCCGGATGGGAAATTGCCTCTCACGGGCTTAAATGGGTCGAGTTCAAGGATTTCGACCGCGAGGCGGAGCAGGAATGGCTGGAGGACGCTATCGCGTTGCACGAAGCAGTCACCGGCGAGCGCCCGCGCGGCTGGTATCTGGGACGGTGCAGTGAAAACACCGTTGATCTGGTCAGCGAGGAAGGCGGTTTCGCCTACATCTCCGACGCTTACGACGACGACTTGCCCTATTGGCGCGAACAGAAAGGCAGCGAGCAGCTCATCATTCCCTACACACTCGACTGCAACGACATGCGCTTCGCCACGCCGCAGGGATTCAATTCCGGCGATCAGTTCGAGGCATACCTGCGCGATACGTTCGATACCCTTTATGACGAGGGCGAAGCCGGTGTGCCCAAGATGATGAATATTGGCCTCCACTGCCGTCTGGTCGGACGTCCGGGACGTTTGGCCGCGCTGAAACGGTTTATCGACTACGCACAATCGAAGGCAGACGTCTGGTTCGCCCGGCGTATCGAGATCGCGGACCACTGGGCCAGGCACCATCCGCCGAAACCACGCGGAGAACGCCCTTCGTTAATGGACAGCGCGGCTTTTATCGCGCGATTCGGCGGTGTTTTCGAGCATTCCCCGTGGATTGCGGAACATGCGTGGCAAGTCGGTCTCGGCGCGGCCAATGACACCGCGCTGGGGCTGCATCACGCGCTCAAGATTCAGTTTCGGCTGGCTGACGAGGCCGGGCGTCTGGCCGTTTTGAAAGCCCACCCGGACCTTGCCGGCAAACTGGCAGCGGCCAAGCAGCTTACGGCGGAATCCACCAGCGAACAGGCTGGGGCGGGACTTGATGCGCTGACAGATGACGAGCGCACCACCTTCACCGATCTGAATGATCGCTATACCGCTAAATTTGGCTTCCCCTTCATTGTCGCCGTAAAGGGCTTGACGAAGGCAGACATCCTCACCGCCTTCCAAACCCGCATCGACAACGACCGCGCCATTGAGTTCGCCAACGCATGCACTCAGGTCGAGAAAATCGCCCTGTTGCGGCTTAGGGAGATGCTTTCGTGAGCTATCACATGGTGAAAGGCGGTCTCCCCGCTCAATCGACCACTTTAGACGAGAGGGCGGTCTTCACGGACGCATATGCGGTCTTGCCCGGCTCGACGATGACCGACATCGTGGCAAGCGCCCTGCCCCATTGGCACAAGACCCGTCTGTGGGTGATCGCTAGACCGCTTTCCGGGTTCGCCGAGACCTTTTCCCACTACATCATGGATGTGGCCCCCGGTGGCCGAAGCACGCGACCCGACGACGATGCGAGCGCCGAACATGTGCTGTTTGTGGTCGGCGGCGAACCAGCGATCACGATCCACGGCAAACGCCATGCCCTTACCGAAGGCAGCTACGTCTATCTGCCGCCTGCAACGGACTGGTCGGTTGCAAATGACGGCATAGCAACAGCCCAGTTTCACTGGATCCGCAAACGCTACGAGGATGTCGATGGCGTAGATGCCCCAGACGTTTTCATCACCAGCGACGCAGCGACCCAACCCCTTGCCATGCCGGATACGGACGGCAAATGGGCCACGACACGCTTCGTCGATCCTACCGATTTAAGCCACGACATGCACGTCAACATCGTCACGTTTCAACCGGGCGGCGTAATCCCGTTTCTCGAAACACACGTCATGGAACACGGCCTCTATGTGCTGCAAGGCGAGGCCTCATACCGGCTGAACAAGGACTGGGTGGATGTGGTCGCAGGAGACTACATGTGGCTGCGCGCCTTCTGCCCGCAGGCTTGTAAGGCGACGGGCACGGGCCCGTTCCGTTACCTGCTCTACAAAGACGTCAATCGCCACGCGAAGCTGGGGAGCTTCGTGCGTTGATCGAACTGGCATGATTCATGCTGGTGAAAACGAGTTACACCAAGAGGGGACTATCAATGCCTAATCATTCATCACTCGGGACACCGGAGCAGCTCCGCGATCCCAATTATACGCCACCCTTGGCGCAAGCCATTCCGCTCGGCATCCAGCACGTGCTGGCCATGTTCGTATCCAACGTCACGCCCGCGATCATCATTGCAGGCGCTGCGGGCTTTGGCTTCGGCTCCAACTCGCCGGACTTTCCCAACCTCATCTACATGATCCAGATGTCGATGCTGTTTGCCGGTGTCGCCACCCTGTTCCAGACCATCGGTTTCGGCCCCGTTGGTGCCCGCCTGCCAATCGTGCAGGGAACATCGTTCGCGTTTATCCCGATCATGATTCCACTGGTCGCCGGTAAGGGCGTTGACGCGATGGGCGCGCTGATGTGCGGCGTTATCGTAGGCGGCGCATTTCACGCTTTTCTCGGCCTGTTTATCGGCAAAATACGCTTTGCGCTGCCGCCGCTGGTCACCGGCCTCGTCGTCACGATGATCGGTCTGGCACTGGTGCAGGTCGGTATTCAATATGCGGCCGGTGGCGTGCCCGCGATGGCCGCGCTGAACGGTGCCATCGCTTCCGGCGGAGACCTTTCCGGCATGGAATACGGCTCGCTGCTCAACTGGTCCGTTGCGCTGCTCGTGGTCGTGGTCACTCTGGGTGTGAAGTTCTTCACTCGTGGCATCGTGTCGGTTTCGGCTGTGCTGATCGGCTTGATCGTCGGCTACATCGTGGCCTGGTTTCTCGGCATGGTGTCGTTCGACAACATCGGTCGCGCGGCTGTCTTTTCGCTGCCTGTTCCGTTCAAGTTCGGCTTCGACTTCTCCATCGCCGCCATCATCGGCTTCTGCCTGATGGCCTTCATCTCCGCAGTGGAAACGGTTGGCGACGTATCCGGCATCACAAAAGGCGGTGCCGGACGTGAGGCGACTTCGGATGAAATTCGCGGTGCGACGTTCGCGGACGGTATCGGCACCTTTATCTCGGGCTTCTTCGGCGCCCTGCCGAACACATCGTTCTCCCAGAACGTCGGCCTCATCGCCATGACCGGCGTGATGAGCCGCACGGTCGTGACCATCGGCGCGTTGTTTCTCATCGCCGCCGGGTTCTTCCCGAAGGTCGGTGCGGTCATCTCGTCCGTGCCGATCGAAGTGCTGGGCGGCGGCGTGATTGTCATGTTCGGAATGGTCGTCGCAGCTGGCATCTCGATGCTGTCGGACGTGGTGTGGAACCGCCGCAACATGGTGATCTTCGCAATCTCCATATCGGTTGGCCTCGGCCTCCAGCTGGAGCCGAACGCGCTCTATTTCGTGCCCTCCACGGCCAAGGTGCTGTTGACGTCCGGCCTGCTACCCGCAGCGTTCCTTGCCATCATCCTCAACCTCATCCTTCCGGAAGAACTCGGTGACGACCAGACCGATGAAGTTTCCGGCGGTATGCAGGGGCATGGCACGGGCCTAAAAGGCAAAACCGAAGCGACAGCCGCCAACGTCTAGTTGCCTTTAACGCAAGAAAAAGCCCACCGGCCATCAGCGGACCGGGGGGCTTTTTTCGTTCCAGCGATCGTCTGAGTTTTAGAACAGGCCTTCGATCAAGCCGTCATCGTTAAGGCGAATGCTTTCGGAAGACGGCACGCGCGGCAGGCCGGGCATGGTCATAACTTCACCGCAGATAACAACGACGAAGCCCGCACCGGCGGAAAGGCGCACTTCGCGGATCGGCAGCGAATGCCCTGTCGGTGCGCCACGCAGGTTAGGGTCCGTCGAAAAGGAATACTGCGTCTTGGCCATGCAGACCGGCAGATCGCGGAAACCGGCTTCTTCCCACTGGCGCAGCTGGTCGCGGATCTTTTTGTCCGCCAGCACTTCGTCGGCGCGGTAGATGCGCTTGGCAATCGTTTCGATCTTGTGAAACAGGCTCATATCGTCGGGGTAGAGCGTCGAGAACTGTGCCTGACCGCTATCGGCGATCTGCGCCACACGGGTGGCGAGTTCTTCGATCCCCTTCGACCCGTCAGCCCAGTGCTTGCACAAGATGGCTTCGGAACCCTGGCTTTTCACATAGGCCTTGCACGCCTCTATCTCGGCCTCGCTATCCCCGTGGAAATGGTTGATCGCAACGACGGCAGGAACGCCAAAACTCTTGATGTTTTCGATGTGACGGCCAAGGTTCGCGCAGCCATCTTTCACGGCATCGACGTTCTCAGCGCCAAGATCCTGCTTCAACACACCACCATTCATCTTCATGGCGCGGATGGTGGCGACGATGACCACGGCGGACGGAGCGAGACCGGCCTTGCGGCATTTGATGTTCATAAACTTTTCGGCACCGAGATCGGCACCGAAGCCTGCCTCTGTCACCACGTAGTCGGCGAGTTTCAGCGCCGTTTTCGTGGCCACGACCGAGTTGCAACCGTGGGCAATGTTGGCGAACGGACCGCCGTGAACGAAGGCCGGGTTGTTTTCCAGCGTCTGCACGAGGTTCGGCTGCATCGCGTCTTTCAGCAGCACTGTCATGGCCCCGTCGGCTTTCAGATCGGCGCAGGTGACGGCCTTCCGGTCGCGGGTATACGCAACGATGATCTTGCCAAGCCGCTCCTCAAGATCGGCCAGATCGTTCGACAGGCAGAGGATGGCCATGACTTCGGACGCCACCGTGATGTCGAAACCTGCCTGGCGTGGAAAGCCGTTTGGCACGCCGCCGAGCGACGTTACGATATCGCGCAGCGCGCGGTCGTTCATGTCCATCACGCGCTTCCACTCGACGCGGCGCTGGTCGATCTCGAGCGCATTGCCCCAGTAGATGTGGTTGTCGATCATGGCCGACAGCAGGTTGTGCGCGGATGTGATGGCGTGGAAGTCACCGGTGAAATGAAGGTTCATCTCCTCCATGGGCACGACCTGCGCGTAACCGCCCCCGGCAGCACCGCCCTTCATGCCGAAGCACGGGCCGAGCGAGGCTTCACGAATGCAGATCGCGGCCTTCTTCCCGATGGCGTTCAGGCCATCGCCAAGCCCCACAGTCGTGGTCGTCTTGCCTTCACCGGCAGGCGTCGGGTTGATCGCGGTCACGAGAATCAGCTTGCCGTTCGGCTTGTCTGCCTGCGCTGCGATGAACCGGGCGGAAACCTTCGCCTTGTCGTGGCCGTATGGCACGAGATCGTCCGAACCGATGCCGAGCTTTGCTCCGATTTCCTGAATTGGCTTCTTGTTGGCCTCGCGGGCGATTTCGATGTCTGTCTTGAAGGCCATGATGAATGCACTCGGTTTCGGAAGGGCTGTTCCAACCGCAATAGACCCCGCGCCCGCCGCGCAACAATGGCTTTGCGTCATCGGCTGTCGGAATGTGCGACATTCACGCCATCATCGCTCCATTTTCCATTGATCGATGACGGCCAGCCCTTACTGTTCGGCGCACCATACTGAAGTCGAACCATCACCATGACCGCACCCACACCCGCCGCTCTGGATGACATCAAGGTTCTCGACCTGTCCCGCATTCTGGCAGGCCCGACCTGCACACAGCTTTTGGGTGACCTAGGCGCGCACATCTACAAAATCGAAAATCCGGCCAGCGGTGGAGACGACACGCGCGCATGGGGACCGCCCTTCGTGACCGGAGCCGATGGCGAGCCTACAGACCTGTCGGCCTATTTCATGTCCGCCAATCGCAACAAACGATCAGTCGCTGTCGATATCACGACAACTGCCGGACAGGCAGCATTGATGAAACTGGCAGCCGATTGCGACATCGTTATTGAAAATTTCAAGCCGGGTGCGCTGGCAAAATACGGCCTCGACCACGAGACCATGCGCGCCACCCACCCGCACCTCGTTTATTGCTCGATCTCCGGTTTTGGCCAGACCGGCCCCAACGCTGCCAAGCCCGGTTACGACTTGATGGCACAAGGCTACGGCGGTGTGATGAGCCTCACCGGCGCGCCGGAAGGCGAACCGATGAAGGTCGGTATCGGCATCGCGGACGTCATGTGCGGCATGTATGCCACCGTCGGCATTCTGGCCGCCCTGCGCCATAAGGAGCGCACTGGCGAGGGCCAACATGTTGAGCTGGCTCTGGTGGACACACAGATCGCGTGGCTCATCAACGAGGGCGTGAGTTACCTGACCACCGGCAACGTGCCCGTCCGGCGCGGCAATGGCCACCCGACAATCGTGCCGTATCAGGTGTTTGCAACCTCCGACGGCCATGTGATCGCGGCGGTCGGTAACGACGGCCAGTTCCGCCGTTTCGCGCGCTTTCTCGGCGCTGAAGACTGGGCCGACGACTCCCGTTTCGCCGCCAATCCAGCACGTGTCGACAACCGCGAAGAGCTGATCGCGCTGATCGAACCCGCTATCGCCCGCCTCACGACAGATGAAACGATGGCAGGCCTCGAAGCAGTCGGGGTGCCGGTCGGTCCGGTCAACACGCTGGATCGCGTGTTCGAGAGCGAACAGGTCGCGGCACGGGACATGCGGATCACTTTGCCCTCGCCTGATGCCGCCAGCGGCACGGTGGACCTAATCGGCAACCCGCTCAAGTTTTCACGGACCCCCGTAACCTACCGCAGCGCGCCGCCTTCATTTGGCGCGGATACGGACGACGTGCTGGGCGAATAACGCCTACTCCGCCGCTTCCCGCACGGCCGGACGCGAAACACGTGCCGCACAGAACTTGAACTCGGGGATCTTCCCATAAGGGTCCAGCATCGGGTTGGTGAGCGCGTTGGCCGGCGCTTCGTTGAAGCAGAACGGAATGAACACCATCCCGTCCGCCACTTCCCGGTCCGCACGCAGCAACGCCTCGATCGTGCCCCGTCGCGTTTCCACGGAAATCATTTCACCCGCAATAAAGCCACGCTTGTCGATCTCACGCGGGTTCATGGCGGCGAACCCTTCGGGCTCGATCTGGTCCAGCACGCCGGCGCGACGCGTCATGGCACCCGTGTGCCAGTGCTCCAGCACGCGGCCCGTCGTCAGCACCATCGGATAATCCTCGTCCGGCACTTCGTCCGGCGCGCGCAGATCGGCAGGCACGATGCGCCCACGCCCATCGGCGGTGGGAAAGCGCTCGTCGAACACGACCCATTTCTCGGTGCCGTCCGGAAGCGACGGATAGGTCACGCTCTCGTTCGCTTCCAGCCGTTCCCAGGGAATGTAGTCGAGCGACTTCATCACCTGCCGCATTTCCTCATAGACATCCGGCGCGCCGTCGTAGGACCAGTCGAGACCGACCCGATTGGCGAGTTGGATGAGCAGATCGAGATCCTGCCGCGCATCGCCGGGCAACGGTAGAACCGGGCGTCCGATCTGCACCTGCCGGTTGGTGTTGGAAAACGTCCCGAGCTTCTCCGCATGGGCCGAGGCGGGCAGCACGACATCGGCGTGCCAGGCAGTCTCGGTCAGGAAAATATCCTGCACCACAAGATGCTCCAGCTTGGCGAGCGCGGCGCGGGCGTGGTGCTGGTCCGGGTCGGACATGGCAGGGTTTTCACCCATGATATACATCGCCTTCACCCGCCCGTCGTGGATCGCGTCAATGGTCTCCACCACCGTCAGCCCCTTCACCGGATCGAGTGACCGGCCCCAGAAGTCTTCCATGCCGCCACGAATGTCGCCGTTCTCGACCGAGCGGTAATCCGGAAAAAACATCGGGATAAGGCCAGCGTCGGACGCGCCTTGCACGTTGTTCTGACCGCGCAGTGGATGCAGCCCCGTTCCTGGACGTCCAATCTGGCCTGTGATCAGCGCCAGCGCGATGAGGCAGCGGGAATTATCCGTGCCGTGGGTGTGCTGGGAAATGCCCATGCCCCAGAAAATCATCGACCGTTCGGAGGTTGCGTAAAGCCGCGCGACGGCCTTCAGCGTTTCGGCGGGGATTCCGCACACATCCGCCATCGTTTCCGGGGCAAAGTCGGCTACCTTCTCCCGCAGCGCCTCGAAACCATCGACGTTGGCCTGAATGTATTGCTCGTCATACAACTTCTCGTCGATGATCGTGTGGATCATCGCGTTCAGCAGGGCGACATCCGTGCCGGGCTTGAAGCGCAGGGAATGCTCCGCGTGGCGCATCAGATCCTGCCCGCGGGGGTCGATGATAACGAGTTTCGTGCCCCGCTTCGCCGCTCGCTTGAAATAGGTCGCCGCGACCGGATGATTGGTGGCCGGACGCGCGCCGATCACAATGACGCAGTCCGCCTTCCCCGCATCCATGAACGGAGCCGACACCGCACCCGAACCGACGCCTTCCAGCAATGCGGAGACGGACGATGCGTGGCAAAGCCGCGTGCAGTGATCGACGTTGTTAGTGCCAAAACCCTGCCGGATGAATTTCTGGAACAGGTAGGCTTCCTCGTTCGACCCCTTGGCCGAGCCGAAACCGGCAATCGCGCCGCCGCCATCCCGGTCCCGCACTTTCGTCAAGCCGCCAGCGGCGCGGTCCAGCGCTTCTTCCCATGTCGCTTCACGGAACAGGTCGGACGTTTTCATAAACCGCGCATCGAGATCGCCGCGCTTGGGCGCGTCGTCACGTCGGATGAGCGGTTTGGTCAGACGCTCGTCGGACATGGCATAGTCGAACCCGAAGCGGCCTTTCACGCACAGCCGGTTCTCGTTGGCCGGCCCGTCGCGCCCGTCCACCAGCACGATTTTCTCGTCCTTGGTATAAACGGTCGTCTGACAACCGACACCGCAGAACGGGCAGACGGAATCCACCTTGGTGTCGAAGTCTTCCACCACACGGGTGCGGCCCGCATCGTCCATCAGCGTCTTTTCAAACAGCGCGCCTGTCGGGCACACCTGCACACATTCGCCGCAGGTAACGCAGGTAGAGAAACCCATCGGGTCGTGAATATCGAACACCGGCACCGAATGGTGGCCCCGGTCAGCCATGCCCAGCACATCGTTCACCTGCACCTCACGGCACGCACGAACGCACAGATTGCAGGCGATACAGGCGTCCAGATTGACGGCGATGGCCGGATTGGAAACGTCGTGCAGCGGCGCTTGGGCGTCCGGCATTCCGTGGGTCGTGTCGCCCAAGTGTTTTGAAGGCAACCGGTCGCTGTTTGCGATGCCCATACTGCCCGCCCAAGCCCAGAACGGCGATTGCCCGTCCACCGGCTGCTCCGGCATGTCGGCGGCCAACATTTCAAACACCATCCGTCGTGCCTTGTCGGCCCGATCGGTCTGCGTCTTGACGATCATGCCGTCCGCCACCTTGCGCTGACAGGAAGCCGCCAGCACCCGCTCGCCCTCGACTTCAACCATGCAGGCGCGGCAGTTCCCATCCGCACGATATCCGGGTTCATCGAGATGGCACAGATGCGGAATGCGCGTGCCTTCCCGCTTGGCGACGGTCCAAATGCTTTCACCGGCTTCGGCGGTAACGGTCTGGCCATCGAGGGTGAAGTGAACGGACATCACAAATCCTCCCGAAAATACGTCAGCAAATGGTTCACCGGGTTCGGTGCCGCCTGCCCCAAGCCACATATCGAGGCGTCACGCATGACCTGTTCAAGATCGCGGATCGTGGGTTCGTCCAGCGGTCCGTCGCTTCGCAGCAACTTGCCCAATTTCTCCGTGCCGCCACGGCAGGGCGTGCATTGGCCGCAGGATTCGTGGGTGAAGAAATCGAGCAGGTTTAGCGCAACGTCTTTCATGGAGTCCGCGTCGCTGAACACAACGATAGCGTGCGAGCCGACGAATGAGCCGAGGCCTGCCAGTTCGCCCCCAAAATCCAGTGGCACATCGTCTTTGGAAGCGGGCAAGATGCCGCCCGATGCGCCGCCCGGCAGATAGGCCTTGAATGTGTGGCCTTCTGCCATACCCCCGCAGCGCTCGATGAGTTCGGCAATCGTTACACCCGCCGGGGCAACCACGACGCCGGGATGTTTAACGCGACCGGAGACCGACCAGGAGCGCGGACCGGGATGGCCCGGCTTGCCCAGATCGGCAAACCATTGCGCGCCGTTGGCAAGAATGTCCGGCACCCAGTAGAGCGTCTCGACGTTGTTGTTGAGCGTCGGCCGCCCGAACAAGCCTACTTCGGCAATATAAGGCGGGCGATGACGCGGCAGACCACGCTTGCCCTCGATGCTTTCCAACATCGCGCTTTCCTCGCCGCAGATATACGCCCCCGCGCCCCGCCGCAGTTCAAACCAGCCAGGTTCAACCAGTCCGGCCTTTTCAAGCGCGACAATCTCGGCGCGCAAGATGTTCAGCACTGCCGGATATTCGTCGCGCATGTAGATGTAACAACGCTCGGCCTCAACCACGCACCCCGCGATAAGCGCCCCCTCGAACATGGCGTGGGGATTGCGCTCCAGATAGTAGCGGTCCTTGAACGTGCCCGGCTCGCCCTCATCGCCGTTGATCGTCATAAAACGGGGCGCATCGTAGCCCCGCACAAAACCCCACTTCTTGCCGGTCGGAAAACCTGCTCCGCCCAGACCACGCAGGCTGGCGTCGGATAGCGTGTCGATGATCGCATCCGACGTCAAAGAGCCGGAACGCACCTGCTCCCAAATGCCGTATCCGCCTTTGGCGCGGTAGGCATCGAGCCCAGCATAATCCGGTGCAAGCGCCTCCGTTGCGCCGGACGCCGCCATCTGTAAAAGGGCGGGAGCGGTCGCTATGCCCACCTCCCGGTCACCAATCCGTGCTGCCGGAGCCACATCGCAGCCGCCCATGCAGGGCGCGCGCATCACGCGGATAGCGGTCGGATCGACACCTTCATTCAATTCAGTGATCAGTTTCTCGGCACCCGCCAGCATGCAGGCAATCCCATCACATACGCGGATCGTCAGCGGCGCGGGTTTTGCTTCACCCTCTTTGACCACATCGAAATGGTCATAAAACGAGGCGACCTCGTAGATTTCGACCTGCGACAGCCGCATCTCTTCGGCCAATGCACGAATGTGGGCTGCCGAAATGCAGCGATAAGCGTCCTGTATGAGATGCAAATGTTCGATCAGCAGATCCCGCTGCCGCGAACGGTCTCCAAGCAAATTACGGATTTCCGCCAGCGCACCGTCATCGACCTGACGCCCTTTCGGCTTGGCCGAATTGCGCCGTTTACCACCGGGTCGTCCACCGCTTTGCTGGCGGTCAAGGGGTGTTTGTTCGGAATCATCGAGCATTGCAGGGTCCGCCATCCATCGGAAAATGTGTTTGATCAGGCCTCTTGTAGCGAACGGGTGTCGCCAAGGCCGTCTCTACCGGGAACCCTGTCCGGTAGGTTTCACTAACACGCAAAGCGCGCTGCACAAGTGTCGCTTGCGCCGCACATCATGCAGAAATGCGACTAGTAATCCCGCTCGTAGAAAAGACCGATCTCGCTACCGCCGTCCGAGCCGACCGCACCGCGCGCCTTGAGGTCGTCGGTAATATCAAGATTGATTGTGGCTTTCGTGTTCTGCCCGGCCTCGACACCCAGATAGATGTTGTCGGCGATATATTTGCCGGCCCGCACTGAAGCGTTGCCATCGGCGTCGGACACCACGTCAAGGTCGTCCAACCCCGTGGCTCCGCGAAGGCCGGAAACGATGTCAGTGTTCGCCCCGCCTGTCAGTTGCGCGGCGGCCGATACGAGGCTCGCGATCTGGAACGGCGACAATTCGCCCACGCTGCGCCCGAAGATGATTTGCGACAGCACTTCGTCTTCCGGCAGATCGGGCTGTGATTCGAACGAAACATCGAGGTCGGACGCCCTTCCTCTCAAGCGAATGAAGGCGGTGACATCACCGGCATCGACACGGGCTAGAAAGTTCAGCAACGGGTCGAGCGAACCTGTCAGCGTGATGCTACCTTCGTCCAGCACGATACGCTGGCCGAGAATGGACAAACGCCCGCGTCGCAGTTCAAACCGTCCCTGCGGGCGGATATCGTTGACCGGCCCTCGAACCGTCAGCTGACCGCCCAATTCCGCATCCAACCCGCGACCGCGCACGAAGATTTTCGACGGTGCGCTGATCGTAACGTCGAGATTAAGGATGACGGGACGAGAATTTGGCGTTGGCGTGGGAGAGGCCCGTTCCACCCGCTCCAGAGTGCGCTCGATTGGCGCGGAGGGGGCAATGTGATCGACTTCTAACAGGAGGTCGCTGCCACCGAAAGTTTCGGGAACGATAATCTCCGTGCGTTGCAGTTCGATTTGTCCCGAAAGCAGCGGCGCGCTGGCAATCGGTCCGGTCAAGGAAAGTCTTCCGTCCACGGTGGTGGAAAACGTCTGCCCATCCGTGTAGCGCGCGCTCGACAGCACGACGTCGATATTCGCGTCCATGCTTTGCGTCAGCAACACCGATCCGGATGCGGAGACAGAGCCGCCTGTGGAGAGCTGTGCGGACGCTCTCTGAATGGTCAACCTGTCGCCGTTCAAACCGGCAATCAGGCCGACATTGTTCAACCGCAGGTTTGATAGCGGGTCGGAAATCGTGGCACCGCTGAGGGAAACAAGTCCTCCAAATTGCGGGTCGGCTATCGAGCCGGTGACGGTCGCGTTCAATCGCACCGTACCTGCAAGCTGGGTTCCGCGGGAAGCAAGAAACGCTTCGCCAAGGCCGAGCGGTGCGGTGCCATCGACCTGCACGTTCAACCCGCTACCGCTAAGCGGCACCGTACCGGATACCGCCAGCGATATACCCTGACTATTGGACGCATTAACAGAGGCGATACGGACTGTGTTGTTTGCGAAGCTGCCATTGCCGGACACGGAAATGGGGCTGATGCCAGCGTCCGATAAGGCGCGAACGGTGATCGCATTTGCGCGCACGTCGAAACGTGCCGTCGGTGCGGAAGCCGTGCCACCAATCTGCGCATTGCCGGAGACCGTGCCGCCCGCGCCAAGGTCTGGCGCGAACACATTGGCAATGGAAACCGGCAAGGCATCGACACCGATCGACAGGTCGAGACGTTCACCTGCCGTACCATTCACGCTGACTGTGCCACCACCAACTTGCAGCCGGGCACCGCCAATACGTGTCGTGCCGTTGGCGAGCGTGATATCGACCGGGCGCGCAAGCCGGGCATCAGTGATCGCGCTGGTCACGTCCAGTTTGGAAACAGTGATGACCGTCTGAGCGGACGACTGGACGACAACTCCCTGCGTCTGCAAACTGGCATTCTGCTCGTCGAGATCGGCGGAGAGTTCGAACGTCGTCCGCTCCCCCTGCGTCTGCACATCGCCGTCGAGGCGACGGACCACAATGCCACCGGCACGAATGTCCTGCGCCTCAATTTCCGCATTGATCTTTGGATTGCTGAACAGCGTATCAAAGGCAACGTCGATATTCGCCGAACCTATGCGGGCGGTATCAGCATATCGCAGATTGGCCACGCGCAGGTCAGCGCTACCACCCTGTTGGCCACCATCGCTGGACAGAATGACCGTGCCGTTCACCGCTCCGCTCGCATCGACCAAGGCGAGTGCTGCGGCAGCGGAAATATCGTCGCTCGAAACCACCAGTGCCCCGTCGAGAAAGCCGTTGGCATTGCGCGCCATGTCACCCGAAAGGCGGGTTTCACCCAAACGGGCGGTGAGGTCGGAGATAGACTGACGCGCCTGCTGCACGTCGATATTGCCTGCAAGAGAAAGCGCCTGATCGGAAATCGATCCTTCGCCGGAGAGCGCTCCCTTTAGCCCTTCCAGATCTGTTGTGCCATCGAAAGCGATTGTCAGCCCGCGCACCTCGCGGCCTGCCAGGCGGCCGTCTTGCATGGCGATCTTGAGATCGGCATTGAACGGCAAAGCCTCACCGTCAAGCCTTGCCTCCAACCGCACCGCACCGGAGGCGTTTTGCGTCACGAGCCCGGCATCGGCCAACAGAACATCAGCACGCAAGTTGGATTTTTCGGAGCCGTAACGCCCTGTGACTGTCGCATTGAACTGATTGTTGACGACACGGAGACTGTCGAACTCCAGCCCCTTTTCATCCCGCGCAACGCCGCCGGACACAGTCGTTTCACCATCGAGAAGCGCATCGACCTGCTCGATGGCCACTTGCAAATCCTGCCCTGCGCCACTGACATTCAAATCGAATGTGCCGTCGATGGGCCGCACAGTTCCTGTGACACCGAAGGTCGCAGCACCGGAAAGCTCACGTTTGGCGAGGCCCGAAAAAGCCGCCAGTCTTGCTGTGGCAACTTCGGCGGAACCATCGAAACTGTTGTCCTGAAATGCACCCTTTGCGGTGAGCTGCAATGCCTCGCCGACCAGCCTCAGCTGGTCCAGCAACAAAGGTTGCCCCGCCTGCCACGAACCCGACGACGTGAGATCCAGCGACGACCCCAGCGCGGCCTGCACACCTTCGTCCTTCGCCTCCACCCCGCGAATGCGCCCGGCGAGCGTGTAGTCGGCGGACCGGCGTTCGGCGCTGTTGAAATTCTTCACTTGGCCAGACGCAAGCAGACGCACCTGCTCAATGCTTATGTCGGTTGCCCGCACTGAGCCGGCTTCAATCACCGCGTTCCAGCCATCCGCGGCAGCAGCGTCGTAGTCGATAGTTGCGCGCATGGAGCCGAGGCTCGGCTGATCCCCCTCGCCCGGCAGCACGATCCGCGCACCGTCGGTCGGCGCAAGGCGGAAGTCGAGATTAAGCGCGGAGAGAAACTTATCGGCGGTCAACTGCGCGTTAGCGACCAACTGCAGCGAGCCGCTGTCGAGCAACACACGGTCCAACGCAATCGTGCCGTCATCGTTTATCAGCGCGTCGGCTTCCAACCGGCTTTGTTCGCCGTAAAATGCGCGCTGGTTGGCGGGCAAGATCCGGCCCAAAGGCCCATCCAGTTTGACAGCGGCTTTCAACACATCGCCCGTGCGGTCCAGCGTGATTGTGCCATCAACGATGCGCTCTTCAGCGACGTCCAAAGCGATGGTGGTCGTCAGGTCGTCAACCGGCCCTTCCCCGTTCACAACCAGATTGACCGGCGGCTTGCCTTCGAGGTTGAGCAGGTTGGCGATTATGCCGTCCTCCGGTTCCTGCAGGCTGATTGCGAGCGTCAACTCCGCAGGGTCACCGCCGAAAGTCGCCTGAATAGCCAAAGCTCCGCCCGCATCGAGACGATCGACCGTCAGATCGAGATCCAAAGTCGCATCCGCGAACGAAACCGAGCCATTGAGACTGGCTTCCGCCGCGAGCCCGAACACGGGTTCGCCAATGACCATCCGCCCGATCTTCAGTTCATCCACGCGAATGGAAACCGGCAATTCCGGCAGTGAAAACGGCTGGGCTTCCGCGCTCGGCAGGCTGTCATCAGGCTTTGGCGGCCGCGGAAAGTCGATACGTTCCGCCGTCAGCTGCTCGATTTCCACCCGTCCGCGCAGCAGGGCGGAACGGTTCCAGACCAGTTGTGGCTTTTCAATCGTTAGCCAGACACCGTCCTCGTCGGAAATCGTGATGCTGGCGAGGGAAATGTTCGATGACAGCGACCCCTCCAGACCGTTCAGCGAGATCTGCATGTTCGGTGTGGAAAGCTGCTCCTCGACATAAGTGATGAGCGACGACTTCTCCTCCGCTTCCGACTGCGCGAAAGCAGAACCTACCAGTGCGAACAAAAACAGAGTGAGAGCGGTCAAAAAGCGCATCAGAACGCGTGTCCTATACCGGCGTAGAAGGCAAAGCCCGGGTCGCCCTCGTCGGCGTCCAAAGGAATGGCGACATCGATGCGAATGGGCCCGAGGCCGCTGTAATACCGAAAGCCGACGCCAACACCGATCTTGGGATCGGTTGAAAAACCGGAAAAGCTGTCTTCGCCCACCACGCCGACATCGGCAAATGCTACAGCACCGAATGATTCTCCGAACCGCTGGCGCAGTTCAATGGAGCCTTCGACAAGGGATTGTCCGCCGGTCACATCGCCATTGGCCTGTTTGACGCCGATGTTCTTGAATCCGTAGCCTCGGACGGACCCGCCGCCACCGGCCAGAAACAGCTGGTCGGGGGGCGTCTGTTCTATGGTCGGGCCGAGCAAGGTGCCGACTTTCAGACGGGCGGCAAAAACCGTGCGCCCCTCATCACCCGGCGAGTAATAGCCGCGCGCCTCGCTTTCAAACCGCGCGGCTGCATTACCGAATTCCCATTCATAGAACGGCCGTGTGAGCGCGGAAAAGTAGAGACCCTCGGTCGGGTCGAGCTGGTTGTCGCGCAGATCGTATTCGCCGGTGCCCTGCACGCCCACCGTTCCAAAACGCCGCGTGCCGAATATGTCTTCATATTCGCCGTATTTAACGAAACCCTCAGCGGCGAGCGTGATGTTTTCCGTTTGATACCGCGTCAACCCCGCTGATGCGCCCACGGATTTTTCGCTGAATGTGTCGTTTGTCAGCGCGCGCGCGAATGCGTTTGCGAGGAAATCCGTGTCCGGGTCGAGCAAACCGGGTTTCTTGAATGTGGCGGCAACTTCGTAGTCGAGTTCATCGACGCCATCGACCTGCCCGCCGCCACCAACACCACCGACCTCAGCGCTCAAGCGCAGGCTTTCAGCCTGTCCAAACAGGTTCCGGTGCAGCCAGTATGTTTCCGCACCTGCGCCGTCGATGGAAGACACAGTGGCGCCGACCCCGATACGGCGTAAATTGCGTTCTTTAACGAGCACGTTGATCGGCAACAAGCCGTCGTCGCTGATAGCCTCCGCCTCCTGCAACCGCTGCAGGGAGAAGACGCCGAGTCGCTCCAGCCGCTTGCGGGCGCGGGCCAGCGTATCCGGGTCATATTCTTCGCCGGGCACGAGGCCGGTCATGTAAGCCACGAAGGCCGGGTCCATGTCCCGTGTACCCTCGACGCTGATCTCGCCGTAGGACGCCCGCCGCCCGGGCTCCATTCGCAACGTAACGTTGAGCTGGTTGTCAGGATGCACTGCATTCGCATCGCGGTCCGCAACAGCGGCCTTCGCATAACCCTGCTGACGCCAACTGCGAACGGCCAGCCGTCCGGCGGCACGCACCGCGGTCGCCTCTGCAATCTCCCCAGACTCGAAGCCGACTGTCTCCGGCCCGTCGATCCGGTCGTCGGGATCGAGCGTGGGCGGCGCGGCATTGACGATTTCAGCCGTGCCGAACCGGTATCGGTTCCCAGGCGTCACCTGGATCGCAACATTGGAATTGTCCGGCACGTCTGTTCCGGGGCGAATCTCCGACGCCTGAGTTCCGTTCAATTCGATGGAAATGAGCGGTCCATAATAGCCATCGTTGTAGAGAGCCGCGAGAATGCGCCGATAGTCGCCTTTGGCCCGCGCAATGAGGCCCGCCCCGCCGCCGACCGGGCCGTCACGGCCGCCCCACAAGTTCGACGCACCTTTGACGGCATCCTCGGCGCTCTCGTCCGTATCGTCTTCAACGACGACGAATTCCACGTCATAAGTGCGCGGGTCGATGAATGCGATCTCGCTGTCACCGGCCTCCGCTTCGCAGGTGCCGAAAAGACAGCGCCCGAAAAGTTCAAAAGCATGGGCGTTGTGAACCGGCGCAAATACGGCACCACCGAGCAATAAGCATGCCGCACTTACGCGAAGAAAACCCGGTTTGAGACGACCCATATGAGGGGCAGAATCGACCGTCATATCTGCCCCCTACTCGTCATGCTCATTCTCATCTACGTCCCGTCGCTGTGGGCGGTTTAGTATGCGGCGGCGTCGGTGTCTTCAATCAGCTGCAAAAATGTATCGCCGTTGCAGACATGCGACACGCGCCGCACCCGGAACCGTGCCAATTTGTTATGGTGAATGATCGGGCGACAACATGGACAGGCTATGAACCCGGCCCTTTTAGGGTTTGGTATGCTTAACAGGCCGTTAATTCACTATCGTTGTAGAGAACCAGCGAGCCGAACGACATAACGACTTCGTGTTCCGACACACGCCCCCGCTGCGGCATTTCTTCCCAACCCGTCCCGTGAAGATCAAAAACAGCTGATCGGTTTTGCCCGAGGCTTGACCTCGGAAGCGGAAGCGGACAGGACAAAAATATGGACTTTGAAAGATTTCTAAAGAGCGAACTCGACGGGCTGCGTGAAGGCGGCAACTACCGGGTATTCGCAGACCTTGAACGCAAACGCGGGTCGTTCCCCCGTGCTACGCGCCATGCGGATGGTGATGTCGGTGAGGTCACCGTTTGGTGCTCCAACGACTATCTCGGCATGGGCCAGCACCCGGCAACGATCGACGCTATGCACGAGGCGCTCGACAAGTGCGGCGCCGGCGCGGGCGGCACGCGTAACATTTCCGGCACCAGCCATTATCATGTGCTGCTTGAAAAAGAGCTGGCGGATCTGCACGGCAAGGAAGCCGCCACGCTGTTTACATCCGGTTACGTGTCTAACTGGGCCGCTCTGGGCACACTGGCAGCGCGCATTCCCGATTGCGAGATATTCTCCGATGCGGGCAACCATGCGTCGATGATCGAAGGCATTCGCCACTCCCGCGCCCCACGCCACATCTGGAAGCACAACGACGTTGCCGATCTTGAAGCGAAGCTGGCCGCAGCGGGCGATGTGCCCAAGCTGGTCGCCTTCGAGAGCGTCTATTCGATGGATGGCGATATCGCTCCCATCGCGGAAATTCTCGACGTGTGCGAGAAATACGGCGCGATCAGCTATATCGACGAAGTTCATGCGGTTGGTCTCTATGGCCCGCGCGGCGGCGGTATCGCCGAGCGCGAAGGGCTGATGCATCGTATCGATATTATTCAGGGAACGCTGGGCAAGGCTTTCGGCGTGATGGGCGGATATATCGCCGCATCCGCAAACCTGTGCGACTTCATCCGATCGTTCGCCTCCGGCTTCATCTTCACAACCGCGTTGCCCCCGGCACTGGCGGCTGGTGCGACAGCCTCTATTCAACACCTGAAGCAGTCGGATTTCGAGCGCCAGCGGCAGCGCCGCAACGTGCGGATATTGCGCGAGAAACTCGACGCGCACGGCATCCCCTATATGCAGAACGACAGTCACATCGTGCCCGTTGTAGTCGGCGACGCGAAGAAGGCGAAGTTTATCTCCGACCTTCTGCTGGAAACGTGGGGCATTTACGTGCAGCCCATCAACTACCCCACTGTGCCGGTCGGCACCGAACGTCTCCGCATCACGCCATCCCCGCTGCACACGATGGACGACATTGATAAACTCGTTGGCGCCCTGTCGAACCTGTGGTCGCAATGCGCCCTGTCGCGGGCAGTCGCCTAGGCTTTCAGCCCGCCTACACGCCGCGTCAGGAACTCTACGATAACGTCGGCGAAGACATCATTCTTGTCGCCGACGATCATGTGCCCGGCGTCGCTCACATCGACGAACTCTGCATGGGGCACCAGCGTGCGGAACTCGTTCACGGCCTCCATCGTCACGAGGTCGGATTGTGCGCCGCGCACCAGCAATGTCGGGCATTCGATTTTCGCCACGGCCTGCCGGACGGTTTCCATCTGCTCATGGCCGCCGGACACTATAGAATGCGCGCCGGTGGCGAAAGCCGGATCCCAATGCCAATACCACCGTCCATCGTCTCGTAACCGGAGGTTCTTTTCGAGACCCGCAGTCGATTTGGGCCGCGGACGGTGCGGCAAATACATAGCCACCGCATCCGCCGCCTCATCGACCGAAGCGAACCCTTCCGCTGCTTTCGCGCCCATGAACTCCATGATCCGCGACACACCATGCTCCGTCATCGTCGGCGTGATGTCCACGAAGATCGTCGCTGAAAACAGATCGTCACGCTCCGCAAAGGTCCGCATGGTGGTGATCCCGCCCATCGATGCGCCGATGGAAACTGGACGCGCGCCGGTCATTTCAGCGGTCTGTTCAGCAATGGCGATCAGGTCTTCGGCAAAATGGCGAAACCGGTAATGACCGTTCTCGGACCAGTCGCTGTCCCCGTGCCCCCGCGCATCGACGGCGATGGCCCGGATGCCGTGGTTTCGCAGCATCCTGCTCGCGCCATGCCAGGAATGCCGTGTCTGTCCGCCGCCATGCAACAGCAAAGCCGTCGGGGCTGTGGGACTGTCGACATCGTAAATCGAGACGGCAAGGCCGTTGCCCTCAGCACCGGTAAAGGAATGCGTTTTCATCGTTTCAGGAAATCCAGCACCGCGATTTTATATGCGGCGTCGCCAGTGGCTTTCATGTGGTCCTTGCCGGGAATCACAAACGCCTCGCCATTGGGAATCACGGCGGCAAGCGGCTCGGGCCTGCCACCAACATCGTCGTCACTGCCCACCGCGACCAACACGGGCGCGCGGATGCTTGCCATCATATCAGGCGTGACTTTCTGCTTTGCAGGACGGATACACGCCGCGAGCGCATGGCGGTCGCTGCCTGTCTTGTCTGCGAAAATACGAAAGTTCCTGGCATGGCCAACGGGAATGCTGTCCGGTTCGTCGGTTTCGAGAGCCTCGGCGATGGCCTCATAGCCACCCCGCCCCCCAAAAATGTGCTCACCCATGCCGCCGAACACAACTCGCTCCACCCGGTCTGGATAGTGCGCTGCAATCCAAGACGATATGCGCGCACCCATGCTGTAGCCCATCACGTGGCACCGCTCTACGCCGAGATGATCCAGCAACGACATGGCATCAGCGGCGAAAATATCCGGCCCATAATCAGTGGCGTCGTAGAATTTCTGCGACTGCCCGTGCCCGCGGTTGTCGATTGCGATGCAGCGATAGCCAGCCTGCCTCAGCGCATCCGTCCAACCTGTGTTTATCCAGTTGACGCCCGCGGTCGACGCAAACCCGTGAATGAGCAAAATGGTGCCGGTCTGTTCCGTAAGCGGCGGCAGATCGGAATAGGCCATCGAAAGCCTGCCCGTATCGACAATCGTCATTTCATCCATCCAGCGACACCTCGCAACTTCCCAAACCATGTCGTGCCCGTTAAACGGGAGAGGCATTCACGAAGCTGGTAACACGTTCAATGGCCAAGGCAATCGTTCCCCATTTTCACAACGATCAGGGCGCGCAGCATATCGATATCGGCGTTCGGGAGTTCATGTGCGTCGGCGCAAGTGTGCCCCATGACCACCCCCACGTGTATCTCGACATGGGGGACGATCCGGAAAAAGTATGTCCGTACTGTTCCACGCTCTACCGGTACGATCCGAAGCTGTCCCCGACGGCGACCATTCCACCTGGATGCTTGATGGGCGCGGACGATACGGAAATGGGTGTGGACGCAAAGAACGCACCTATAACGACCAATACACTGCCTACCGCTTGAGCCGTCGAACGGAACCGCGGATTTCCGCGGCCCCGTTCGCAGACCACGAAGTGCCGGACGCTAGTGCAGGATCTGGCTGAGGAACTCTTTCGTCCGCTCATGCTGTGGGTTGTCGAAGAATGCAGCCGGCTCGTTTTGCTCAACGATCTGCCCTTCATCCATGAAGATGACGCGGTTGGCGACCTGACGGGCAAAGCCCATCTCGTGCGTTACGCAAATCATCGTCATGCCCTCTTCGGCCAAATCGACCATCGTTTCGAGCACTTCCTTGATCATTTCAGGATCGAGCGCCGATGTAGGCTCATCGAACAACATGATGCGCGGGTTCATACACAGCGAACGGGCAATGGCCACGCGCTGTTGCTGGCCACCGGATAGCTGGCCGGGATATTTATTGGCCTGCTCGGGAATCTTGACGCGCTCGAGAAAGTGCATCGCCACGTCTTCCGCTTCCTTCTGCGGCATTTTGCGAACCCAGATTGGAGCAAGAGTGCAATTTTCCAGAATGGTAAGATGCGGAAACAGATTGAAATGCTGGAACACCATACCGACTTCGCGGCGCACTTCGTCGATCTTTTTCAGATCGGACGTGAGTTCGATTCCATCGACGATTATCTGCCCCTTCTGGTGTTCCTCCAGCCGGTTGATGCAGCGGA
Organism: uncultured Alphaproteobacteria bacterium; assembly: GCA_963841615.1. GTDB lineage: Bacteria > Pseudomonadota > Alphaproteobacteria > Rhizobiales > Rhizobiaceae > Pseudahrensia. The sequence continues at coordinate 241,103 of CAWJDI010000009.1, forward strand.
TCATCGTGGATTTACCGGACCCGGACGGTCCGGCAACGACGATGCGTTCACCGCGCATGACCTTTAGGTTGATGTCACGCAGAACGTGAAAATCACCATACCACTTGTTCATGTCGTTGATTTCGATGGCAACTTCCGTGTCCGAAACAGCCATTGTGCTTGTGAGCGCGGCAGCGGGAACCGTGTGTCCACTACCCGCAACAGAAGCTGTCACCGCAGGTTCGGCGGCAACGGACGCGACCGCGCTCGCACCGACAACACCAAGATCTTCGGCTCCGGTCCCGTCGATCGAACTCGTGTCAACGGCTGGCATGGAGGCCACCGGCACTGACTTCGCTTTTCGAGGTGCGGAACTCTTCGCCGGCTTCTTTACAGCACGTGCAGGTTTACCAGCGGCCGCGACAGAACCCGACGCACCGGCGGCCTTCGCAGCCTCGTCGCGCATGAGACGGCATTGCGGTATCCACTGGTCCCGCTCTATGCGCCCGTTAAACTTCAAGTGCGAATTGACGTAGGCGACATCGGCTTTGCGCCACTTCGCAATCTGGCCATAAGTCCACACGCCCATATCGTAGAGTTGACCCTGAATTTTTGGCCCAACCCCGGAAATGCGAGTCAGATCGTCCGGATTGGCCGGGCGGTCCATGGCTGGCGGGGGCGTCATCGCAGATTTTGCGGCTATTGGATTTGGGGATTTGGCCATTGGTTCAGCCCTTCCTATCGGTGACCGGTGTCGAGCTTGCGTTCGACATACATGGAGTAGCGGGACATGGAGAAGCAGCAGATCCAGAAGAAGACGGCGGCAAACACCAGCAATTCCCAGAATATGCCGGTCCAGTTCGGATCGGACGTGATGGCATTTCGGATGCCAAGCAGGTCATAAAGACCGATGATCGACACGAGCGTCGTATCTTTGAACAGTCCGATAAAGGTGGAAACGATGCCCGGAATGGCAACCTTCAACGCCTGCGGCAGAATGATGAGCCGCATGGAATCCCAGTAGGGCAGGCCCATCGATTGCGCCGCCTCATACTGACCACGTGGCAGGGCTGCGAGCCCGCCGCGGATGACTTCGGCCATATAGGCGGAGGCGAACAGCGTTACCAAAATGACCACACGCAACAGCAGGTCGAACGACACGCCGGGTGGCAGGAAATAGTTCAGCAGGGTCGAGGCAACGAATAGCAGCGTAATGAGCGGGACACCGCGAATGAACTCGATGAAGCCGACGCAGATCATCTTCACGATCGGCAGGTTGGATTGCCGTCCGAGCGCAAGCAGGATGCCGAGCGGGAACGACAGCACGATCCCCGAAACACCGACGATCATCGCCAGCAGAATGCCACCAAGCTGCGCGGAATCCACCGACTCCAACCCGACGAAACCGAATATGGAATTCAGCAGCGCTGCAGTCGGCTCGATGCCGTAAAGCCAGAACAACACGGTAACGAGCAGCGCGACAATTGCAGCCAACGCGCTGGACGTGAATCGCGATGCAACCTGAAACGCCAACGCGCCCACGGCCAGGCTGATAAGAAAGGCTACTATGCCCCAGATCGGCCCACCCCAGACAAGGAAGAACGCAAGCAGCGGGTAGAGCAACGAAAGAGGCATCAGCTTGCGGACCCAGCCATCCCCGAGCACGGGAATGACGGCCGGTACGAACAGCAGCAGCGCGAGCGTCGGACGCCATAACTCGGTCTCGGGATAGAACCCGAAGACAAGCTGGTTGAATCGTACCTTGAGCACCGCAAAACAGGCCGCATGAACACCGTCAAGGATCTCGCGACATTCCGCCAACGATCCCGCATTCCACACGCCGAAGATGAACCAGGGCGCAAAGGTCCACACGATATAGGCGACGAAGATGAGCGAAATCAGCGTCGTGATCGTGTCGCCGACAGTGGCGAACAGGTTCTTGCGAACCCAACCCATGAACCCGACTTCACTTTGCGGGGCGCTGGACTGGGGTATCATGTTTTTGGCGACGAAGGCGCTCGTTTCGGAATGAAGATCGGACATGGGATCAGCGCTCCTGCAACGCGACGCGGGAGTTGTAAATATTCATGACGCCGGAAATCGTCAGCGACACTGTGAGGTAGAAAGCCATCAGCAACAAAAGGCATTCCATCTCGCGGCCGGTCTGGTTCAGCGTGATGCCGCCCAACGTGCCGGTGATGTCGAAATAGCCTGTCGCGATTGCCAGCGACGAGTTTTTCGTCAGGTTGAGATATTGTGAAATCAGCGGTGGGATGATCATCCGCAACGCCTGAGGAAGAACCACAAGGTTCATGATGCGTGTTTGCGGAAGACCGAGCGCTGCGGCGGCTTCCCGCTGCCCCTTGCTAACGGCCTGAATACCCGCGCGCACGACCTCGGCGATGAAGGCTGCGGTATAGATCGTCAGTGCGAACCAGAGCGCGAACAGCCCGCCGGACATGCGCCAGCCGCCGCCGAAGTTGAAGCCTTGCAGTTCGGGAACATCGAGACCGATCGGGCGACCCATCACGAAATAGGCAATCAGTGTGGGAACCAGGATGACGAGAAGCGCGACGCGAACCCATGGGAATAGATGTCCCGTCGCCATCTTGCGTTTGATCGCATAGCTGCGGACGAACCAGGCGGCCACCAGCGAAATGAGGAACACTGCAACGACGACACCGGACCCCGCCAGAAAATCCGGAGACGTGAAGCGCACGCCACGGTTGGTGAACACGACGCCCTGCCCGATCGCCTCGCCGCTATAAAAACCAAATGTGATGAGTTCCAACAGCGAGCCAAGTCCGCCGCCGAGCGTCCACGCCTGTCGGGGTGTTGGAAACACTGTGGTGAACACGGCGATGGCCAGAATAATCCAGATCAGCAGCGGAATGTTACGGACGACCTCGACGTAAACCGTCATCAACCGTGCAACGAGCCAGTTCTGCGAAAGACGGGCCACACCTGCTGCAACACCGATGAGGGTAGCGCCAATAATTCCGAGGAAAGCTACGAGGAAAGTATTCATGATCCCTGCCAGCGCGGCCATGCCGTGCGGCGAGCGGGATGTGTAGTCGATCAGTGGCTGGTCGATATCGTAGCCAGCCGGCTGCCAGAGAAAGCTGAACGAGAAGGTTTTCCCCTGATCCGCAAACTTCGCAATCACATTGGAACCCAGCCAGGCGATGACGAGAACGAACAGCAACACGGTAATAAACTGGAGCGTGTAGCCCCGGTACCGGCTGTCGTTGAGAAGCATGGAGAGCTTGAAGCTCTGCCGCTCCGGCTCGGGAGCCTTGCTCGCAAAACGGGCATCGGTGGTGGTAGCCATCTGCGACCCTTCAGACATTTCAGCGGAAAATATTGAAGAACCCTGTGGGCTTGCGCCGACCGGTTGTCACACACGTGATCCGGCAACACCTCCCCCAAGGCGTATGTAGAAACGCGCGCCCGAACTGGCCAATAGCCATTCCGGACGCGCGCGTATTCGTCAGCCGATCAACGTACGGGGATACCGTACATCAGGCCGCCATTGGTGTAGAGAGCGTTCAGACCGCGCTCGAGGCCGAGTGGTGAGTCCTTACCGATATAACGGTCGAAGATTTCACCATAGTTGCCGTTTGCCTTGATCGCGCGCAGGGCCCAATCGTTGTCGACACCCATCATCGCGCCATACTCGCCTTCTTTACCAAGCAGGCGTGCAACGTCTGGATTTGGGTTTTCAGCAGCGGCCATTTCGTCGGCGTTCGCAGCGGTGATACCCATTTCTTCAGCCAGGATCAGCGCACGGACCGACCAGGAAACCACATCAGCCCACTGATCGTCGCCCTGACGGACGAGCGGTGCGAGTGGCTCTTTGGAAATGATTTCCGGCAGAACCTTGTGGTCGTCCGGGTTTTCGAATGCGGAACGTGCAGAAGCGAGACCGGAAGCGTCCGTCGTGTAGGCATCACATGCCTTGGCGAGATAACGCTCTTCAGCTTCGGCCTGAGTTTCGATCGGAACCGGCGTGTATTCCATGTTGTTGGCACGGAAATAGTCGGACAGGTTCAGTTCGGTCGTGGTGCCGGTCTGAATGCAGATCGTTGCGCCGGAAAGCGACAGGGCGGAATCAACGCCGAGGTCTTTGCGAACGAGGAAACCCTGACCGTCATAATAGTTGACCGGTGCAAAGGTGAACTTCAGGTCCACGTCGCGCGAGAAGGTCCATGTCGAGTTACGCGCCAGCATGTCGATTTCGCCGGACGACAGCGCGGTGAAGCGGGTCTTGCCGGTGGTTGGCGTGTATTTCACGGCTTTCGGGTCGCCGAAAACGACAGCGGCAACAGCTTCACAGATGGAGACGTCGAAGCCTTTGTAGTCGCCCGCGTCGTCCTTGAATGCGAAGCCGGCTGCGCCGGTGTTCACGCCGCACTGCAGAAAGCCTTTTGCTTTCACGTCATCGAGCGTAGCTGCCGATGCTGGCACAGCGGCCATGGCGAGCGCCGCAGCGCCGAGAGCGAGTTTGGTAAAATTGGTTTTCATATTGGGTAATGCCTTTCGCGTTTCCCTTGACCGGAGACCCGGCCGTGATTTCGTCCTGATAGTCACAGTCTTCGCGGCCGTCTTTTTTTGAACGGGGAAGTCGATATGCGACCAGGGAGCTCACACTCCGAAAACGCCTGTCATTCTCCCCGCGCCTCCACCGCAACACCGGCACCATGCAAGAGAATGCAAAGCATCGTTGCCGCAGGGGCAGCCCCTTTGACCAGCCGATAACATGATATTACAGCGGTGGGGTCAAGGTGTGCACATGCACCATTTTGGGGCAATCCCCGCTTAAAGCGCGCGTTACACAGGTTGAAATGACTAAAAAATCGACAGATCACGGCATCAACACACGGCTCGCCCACATCGGGCACGACCCCCACTCCTACCACGGCTTCGTGAACCCGCCCGTCGTGCGCGCATCCACGGTACTGTTTCCCGATTATGAGACGATGCGCGACCGCGCCCAGCCCTACATATATGGCACCCGCGGTACGCCCACGACGGACGCTTTGGCCGACGCTCTCACGGAGTTGGAAAACGCCGCAGGCACAATCCTCGTGCCATCCGGGCTGGCCGCGATTTCCGTGCCTATGCTGGCCTTCGCCAAAGCGGGAGACCACGTACTCGTCGTCGACAGCGTCTATCAGCCTAGCCGTCATTTTTGCGATACGCTGCTGGCGCGCATGGGTGTCGAGATTGAGTATTTCGATCCCCACGTCGGTGCGGATTTTGCAGCGCTCATGCGGCCCAACACAAGCATCGTGTTGCTGGAAGCCCCCGCCTCCAATTCGTTCGAAATGTGCGATGTGCCGCTGATCGCCCGCGTTGCGCACAAGGCAAAGCCGGATTGCGTGGTGATGATGGACAACACCTGGGCGACACCGCTCTATTTCAAACCGCTCGACAATGGCTGTGACATCTCAATTCACGCGCTGACGAAATATCCCAGCGGCCACTCGGATGTGTTGATGGGTGGCGTGTCGTCCAACGAGCGGTGCTGGAAGCAACTCGAGGACACACAGTTCGCATTGGGCACATGCGCTCATGGCGATGAAGCGTATCTTGTGCTGCGCGGGCTTCGTTCCATGAATGTCCGTCTTGCACACCAGTCGAAAACGACGATGGACCTGTGCCTCTGGCTGCAAGGGCACGAGAAGGTGGCGCGCGTACTATACCCTGCCCTGCCGGACGATCCGGGTTATGAACTGTGGAAAAAGGACTATTCCGGCGCCAGCGGGCTGTTTGCAATCGTCCTGAAGGATTGTGTCGAAGCGGAAGGCGCACGCTTCCTGAATGCGCTCGACATTTTTGGGCTGGGGTATTCGTGGGCCGGCCATGAAAGCCTTGCCGTCATGCCCGTCTTCGCCGACCGCACCGTTGCCAAGGCACCAAAAGGCGGCGCCACGATCCGACTTCAGGTCGGGCTGGAAGATTTCAGCGACCTGAAAAAAGATCTCGAAAAAGGGCTCGCCGCCCTGTAGCGCCGCCGCACTGGCAACGCCCTATTGGCAGACAGGCTGAACATGATGCCGCGCTGGCCCAGATAGCGGGCCAGCAGAATCGTCATCACCGCCCCGCAGACCGCTCCGGCCACAATGTCAGACACATAATGCGCGCCCACGAACGACCGGCTTGCGCCGCCCATTATGGCGACAATCACCATCACCCAGCGCAATTTCGGGAAAAGCAGCGCAAGCGCCATCGCAAGCGCGCCGAATGTGGTGGAATGGCCAGATGGGAAACTGGCGAAGCTGGCATCGAACGCAGCAAACTCAAAATGATATGGCCCCAACGTTTCCAGCCATCGTGGTCGCGCGCGCCCGATCACGTTTTTGACCAAGCTGATGAGGCTGCCGCTTACCGCCACTGATGTGAATACAAACGCTGCATCGGCGTGAAGACCCGCAATCGCCGCCCGCTGTCTGCGCCCGAGTGCCCCCCACCGAACGAGCGCCAACAACATGACAACCGCACCCGATATCACAAGAATCCAACCGCTTTTTCCGAAAGCCGTTATGAACTGAAACGGTGTGGATACCAGCGCTCCATTCACATTCATCCATCGGGCGGCGGGAGCATCGAAATATGCAAACAGCACCGCAACTATGCCGGCAAGAATGAGCAGCACGACAGTGAACAATCGGCTGCGCGGCCACAGGGGCAGCGATGAGCGGCGCGGTCGGCCCAAACGTGCAGATGCAAGCCGTACATCGCCGACGAGGTCCGCAGGCGTGTTGAATGTTGCTTTTCGAGTGGCTGACACGTCCATGACTTTCCGGTGCCTGCCCAGCCTTCCGGCGTCAATGGCGTCGCGCGATGTCCGACAGCATCCATTCTTCTGCGGGGCTTCTCTTATCCGTAATGCGCCGGTAAACGGGAACGATCCGGACCCGTAGCTCAGCTGGATAGAGCACCGGCCTTCTAAGCCGACGGTCGCAGGTTCGAATCCTGCCGGGTTCGCCATCTTCTTCGCATTTTGCGCGCTTCGTCGCTTGCGGCACGGGCGAATGCGGACTATGCACGGCATCGGATTGTCGGGGTGTGGCGCAGCCTGGTAGCGCACCTGGTTTGGGACCAGGGGGTCGGAGGTTCGAATCCTCTCGCCCCGACCATCCGTATCTCCCCGCTTGAAGGAGTGCCGTTCCCGGTGTCAGCCCGTATCTACAAACCGTCTAAGACGGCCATGCAGTCCGGCAAGGCGAAGACTGACTATTGGGTGCTGGAACATCTGCCGACAGTGGCGAAGAAGCGTGAGCCGTTCATGGGATACACATCGTCCGGCGATACGCTTTCACAGGTCAAGATGCGCTTTGAAACCCGCGAAGAGGCGGTTGATTACGCCAAGCGCAACGGTATCGACTATCGTGTGCAGGAACCGAAAGAGTTCAAACGCCGCGTCGTCAGCTATTCGGAAAACTTCCGCTACGACCGCAAGGTGCCTTGGACGCATTGACTTTCAGCCGACCTATCGCGCCGAGCAAGTTTCCGAAACGCTCTGTCCTTGCACCACTCCGGCCAGCAATGCCTCGCCCGCATTAACCTCCAGCACATAGCGCACGGGCTTGCCCGACGAGATGGTTTCGAGCGATTGGGGCACCGCGCCACGGTGAACGCTGGCGATACGTGAGGTCGTCACCAATGAAAATCATGTCGAGGGGGATGAAGGTGTTTTTCATCCACATGCTTACCTGTCGTTCCTGATCGAACCGAAACAGCATTCCATGCGCAGACGACATAGCGCGGCGAAACATCAACCCGCGCTGGCGTCCTTCCGGGGTGTGAACGTATTCCGTGCGCCAGTTTTTGCCGTTTATCGAAACGGTGCAAAGCGTTTCCGTGTCAGCGTAGGAAACACTGATAGCGCCGAGAGAAACCAACGCGACCGCGAGAGACAGAAGCCTTCTCAATGGTTGCGCGGCAGGCCCGTTCCGGCAACGGGATGCACTTCCGCCGCCATCAGGCCTTTGTCGCCTTCACCATATCGCACCATGACCATCTGGCCCGGGCGCAATTCAGTCAGGCCATAGCGACGCAACGTCTCCATGTGGACGAAGATATCTTCATGGTCTGGGCCGGTGGTCAGAAAGCCAAACCCCTTTGTGCGGTTGAACCATTTCACTTCCGCCTGCATCGTGTCGGATGTGGGCTCGACCTCAACATGCGTGCGTGCCGGTGGAAGCTGGGACGGGTGCAAAGCGGTGGAATTGTCCATCGACAACACGTTGATAGCTTGTAGCCCGCGCGGTTTGCGCACCACTTCACACGTCACACGCGCACCCTCGTGGGCAGTCTGGTATCCACCCTGGCGGAGGCAGGAAACGTGCAGCAGGACGTCGGGCATGTCATCGTCGGGAACGAAGAAGCCGAACCCCTTGGCCACATCGAACCACTTGATGACACCCGTGACTTCGAGGATTTCCGCGTCCACGTCGTGACCGACATCTGACGTTTCCGAAAACGGGCGGATTTTATGAGCCCTCCCCGTGGTCAAATCGTCACCCATCGCTTCCACTCCTATCGACGCTACCGCACGAATCAGTGAGCCACCCATACATCGACAAGCGACGCACCCTGTCTCAATTCGTAGTGCGACCATAGCACCGCAAGAGCAAAAGGTGGCAAGGGGGCTGCTCGTCTGGCACATATCAGGTCGCCTTCAGCCCGCCACCTTCTGCATCACCTCACCGATCGGTGCGCGAATGACCAGTGTTGCAAGCCCATCCAGCGGCGTAGGCTCATTGTTGACGATCACCAGCGCCGCACCCGCCTGCGCAGCCAGCTCCGGCACCTTTGCAGCTGGTTGCACAACGAGCGATGACCCCAGTACGAGCATGAGGTCGCAGCTTTGGGCAAACTTGAAAGCGGCACGCAATTTGTCTTGCGGCATGGACTGCCCGAAGGAGATCACATCGGCCTTCACGATCCCCCCGCAACGCGCACAATTAGGCGCAATCCCCTGCTCCTCCACATACTCCCGCGCCACGTTCAGCGGCATCGGCGCCCCGCAATCCAGACACGAAGCCTTCAGCCCGCTGCCATGCAGTTCGATCACCGCATCGTCGGCCACGCCGCCGCGCTGATGCAGCCCGTCGATATTCTGCGTCACCACGATCGAACCCGGCTTTGCCTCGACCAGAACCGCCACGGCCGCATGCCCAACGTTGGGCTGCGCCGCCTCGTATTGCGCTTTGAAGTGAAAGCGACGCCGCCAATCCTCCATGCGCGCTTCTTCATCTGATATGAATCGTTGAAACGATATCGGCTTGATGCGACTCCATATTCCACCCGGCGAGCGGAAGTCCGCAATACCGCTTTCTGTCGATATGCCTGCACCCGTGAACATGCAAATGCGCTGCGCGTCCGACAACAACGCAGATAGCGGTTCAATTTCGCCAGCAGAAATTTCCATCTGTTGTCTTTCCGGTCGCGGCATTTATCTTCGCACCAATCCTTCACAGAATTACAGGCGATTTCCATGCGCTATCTTCACACAATGGTCCGCGTGGCCGATGTCGACGCTTCCCTCGATTTTTATTGCAACAAACTCGGCCTCGTCGAAACCAAGCGGATGGATAACGAGAAAGGCCGCTTCACCCTCATCTTTCTCGCAGCACCCGAAGACGAACCGCGCGCGAAGGCCGAAAAGGCACCGGAACTGGAACTGACCTATAACTGGGATCCGGAAACCTACGACGGCGGGCGCAATTTCGGCCATCTCGCCTATGTCGTCGATGACATCTACGCGCTGTGCCAGAAGATGATGGACGCTGGCGTCACCATCAACCGCCCTCCCCGCGATGGCCACATGGCCTTCGTGCGCTCGCCGGACGGCATCTCCATTGAACTGCTGCAAAAGGGCGATGCACTGCCGTCGCAGGAACCATGGGCCTCCATGGAAAATACCGGATCCTGGTAACACTCTGTTAGCCCTGTCGGCTCGATTGTGGAGAACGGGTGCGGTCATATTCGCGCCCGTTTTGCACCATATCGCAGCCAAAACCGGCACCCGACCCGTTCGTGAGCCTCTATTGAACCAGAACCTGGACGGGAACGTGTCGATGTCGAACGGTGGGGCGGGACAATAATGCGTGGGGTTCGACTGCTCGCCGTTATAATGCTTCCTGCGTTTCTTTGGTCGTGCACCAATGCAGGTGTCGCACCGCCGCAAAACATCGCTTCCCTGCTCACTCCGCAAGCGGAAGACACTTTGACGGCGGCAACGGCGGACGCTACGATCGACAACGCTCTTTCGGACGGAACGCTTCCAAACGACACCGATACGCAGACCGCGTCTGTACCAGACTCTGGCGCATCATCGGGCGATACGTCAACCGCTGCTGTTGAAACGGAACAGACATCCGACAAATAACACCTCCGGCACGGACATTGCGGTGGACACCCCCACCGCGCTGGAAGCAGACGAAGAAATACGCGTTGCACAAGCGGATACGAGCCTTGACACCAAAACCGCGCTTGCTTCGCAGCCTGAAAAGGCTGCCAATCCCTTTGCGGCATTTTTAAAAAGCCAAGCCCGCACCAACCGTCCCCGCGCCAACGTGGGAGATGAGAGGGAGCAGGCGCGCAGCACGTTCCGCAAGCCGGCCCAGAACCGTCAGGTCGCACGCCTGACCGTCAACCGCACGTCTTCGAGCACCGCGCAGCGCGGTTCTGGGGACGCGCTCCCCGGCGTGAATATCAAAAACGTCTTCGCCATCGATGAGGAAGAGTCAGGCGAAAGTGACTATCTTGCAGGGAGCGACAACGATGCCGCCCGTGTCGCCTCGCTCACTAATATGGCCCGCCGTGGAGATCATGGTTTGTTGCTCCAGCGCGAAGGCGTGAATGTCGGCTGCTTCCCCCCGGCTCTGTTGACCATTTTGCGAAGCGTCGAAGGCAAGTTTGGCAGAACACCGGTCGTCACGTCCGGCTATCGTAGCCCTGCTTACAACCGCAAGATTCGCGGTGCGAAGAAATCGCTCCATGTGCGCTGTCTTGCAGCCGATATTCAGGTTCAGGGCGTATCCAAATGGACCCTGGCGAAATATCTCCGCAGCCTGCCGGGCCGCGGTGGTGTCGGCACATATTGCCACACCCAGTCAGTGCATATCGACATCGGCACCCAGCGCGACTGGAACCGCCGCTGCCGCCGCAAGAAGAAAGCCTGAGCGGATTTAAGACGCTCGCAGAAAGCTGCTATTTTCGCCTCCGACGGCCTTGCCTGCCAAAAGTTTTGTGACTAGACAGACCTCGCTGTGGTCCCTTCGTCTATCGGTTAGGACGCCAGGTTTTCAACCTGGAAAGAGGGGTTCGATTCCCCTAGGGACTACCAGCCGTTCTATTAACGGCAATCCTTTCCGCAGCTTACCACATTATTTGTCCAACCATGGTTTGAGGTTGGACAATTTCAGATTGCTCATCGCGCCATCGCCAAGCTTACCCCGGTTCGCGCGAGCAACGTATGTGCGAGCTTCGTCTGGGGTCTTGTGGCCCAAATAGGCCATGATCTGCCATTCGGTCGCCCCGCATTCGGCAAGCGTCGTAGCGCCGAATTTCCGAACGCCGTGGCTCGTGCAATGCGGCAAGCCCGCTGCGGTGCACCGCTCGCTAAACCAATTGCCAAATCCTTCGGAAGTGTAAGATTTTCCGGTGTCGTGGGTGAAATAGTACCGATCTGTAGCCTGATGCTGGTCAAGAACATCCTGCAGCTCTTCTCGGACCGGTACGTTCACGAAAACCTTAGTTTTGGTGCGGGTATATTCGAAACGTGCGTCATCACCTGTTTTGCGGATGTTCTTCGGACCAAAGCCTGCCAAATCGATGCGCGTGCCACCGGTGAAGAGGAAAAGCCTGAGTGCAAGCACCTCTTTCGAATCGAGAGGAAAGCGATTTTCAAATTGCTTGATCTCAGCTTCAGACCACGTGTGGTATCCGCCAGTGGTCGATGCAAACAACTGAATGTTCGTGGCAGGATTATCGGTTTTGATTTTCAGTTCATCGATTGCGAAATTGAAGAGCAGTCGGATGATTTTTAACAGCGAGTTGGCTGCTTCCGGCGTCTCTTTGCCCCCAGCTTCACCGGCATTCTTCAAACGCTCCTTGATCATTAGAGACTTCACAATCTCGGGCGTCAGCTCCGAATGGAGCCTGTGTCCGTGCGCAGAAGACAGCCGGTTCAACGTTGCGGTTCGGGTCCGCTTCGTTCCCTGCCCGAGCGTTGTAAATTTAATCGAACCCAAATAACGCCCGATCAACCAATCCATGGTTTTTGGGTTAGGACTATTTGTCATCGAACGCTGGTCCTTTTCGCTCATCCTTTCATATGCAGCGATAAACTCGGCAGATCCGTAGACGCCTGGAAGGTATCCACTTTCTTTCCCGGCGCGGCGAAAACGCCACCGCGTTTGCCCATGACGATCCGTAGTCTTGGTCACGCCTGGGAAATTTGGGTCTCGCCGTTGCTTAGGCATCTGACCAGCTGCTCTTCACATCAAGGGCCACTGCCGCAGTCTCGCCCGCATCACTGCGCTCGCGGTGCATGATCAATTCCATCGTCTTGTTTTCGTGCGAAATCACACAGCGCTCAACAGGCAAACGGCTCTGTTCGATTGCACGCAGAACACCGAGAATGCGTGCCTCTGTGATGTAATTAGCAGCCATAGGACGTCCCGGTAAAACTGGAGCGAAAGAGCTACTCCAATTGCCAAGATAATCGTCAGCGTTCAATTTGCAAGAAAAATCTAACGTTTCTTACGTTTTTCTGACTTTTGCCACCTCGCGGTATAGATCGAACTGAGAGTGAAAATTCGTATTGTGTGGTCCCACGGGAAAACGAGCGGTTCATTGGTGCCGTAAGGGCAAATTCTGGTTCCGACCCGGCTGGTGTGGTCAACAAATAACCCGACGAAGGCTTTCAAATCCCATTTTCGGTTAGGCGTGGTTTCACGTTCAAATAGAATGACCTCATCGCCGAATGAAGGAACTATTCCGGATCCAAAATATGCAATCTCACCAGCTCGCATCCTGTGATAAGTGGAGCCGAACTTGAAAGTCGCAAAAATTCCGTTTGAGGGGCAACCGTAGTCTTCAGCATGCACTCTAGAGGATGCGTTACCTGGATTCCGACAAAGCCACAGATGGTTCCGGGTATCAGTTGTGTTGAAGATCGGACTTAGATCCGTACCTACAAGATCAGGGAATGAATCGGCACCGAACGGCTGCACAAACCGCTCCAATGATTTCAAATTATTGCTAACATCAGTGCTATTTTGCTCACCGCTAACTGTGGTTTCGACGTCCCAATCTCCTGAAGACCTTGATCGATCTCTTAAACGCGCGATCTCTCTATCTTGCGACCGAGTATTCGCTCCTGGAACATCTAACGCCGAAAGCCAAGATGGGGATGTATCCAAAGCCTGAGCCAGCTTGGTAATCGCTTCGTAGTTGATCGACTTCTTCTTTCCACTTAGCAGATCAGAGAGAAATGCTCTGTTGAATCCGGTCGCCCGGTTTATATCTGCTTGGCGAAGGTTTTTTTCCCGCATGCGAATTAAAACCCTACCAGCCAGTGTATCGTCGGACATTCTCAGCACCCTCGGCCAAAGAAATTTCTGACAAATTCTTACATCACGTCGATCAGGTTTTCAATTTGAAATTTTTTCCTTTTGCCGGCCGTGAGGGCAGTGTGTTCAGACCTGATGCAAACGCGAGAATTTTTCC